>NZ_JBUZLI010000007.1:31439-266632 GCF_055285355.1 Rothia sp. 18CD1-1
GTACCCGGTTGCCCCCACCCCCCCTTTTACCGCTGTCGGGTAGGTTGCCGGTGATTTAGGCGGTAAAGTCCTGGCCGGTGATACGCCTAAAGGCCTCGGCGTAGCGCTGGCGAGTTTTTTCAACAATGTCTGCCGGCAGCTCGGGGATAGGACCCACACCGTCCCAGCCCGACTCCCGAGATTTCAGCCAGTCCCTAATAAACTGCTTATCAAAACTCTTCTGGGGGCTCCCCGGCCGGTAGTCTGCCGCATCCCAAAAACGCGACGAGTCCGGGGTAACAGCCTCATCCCCCAGCGTGATTTCGCCGCGGTAGGAATCGGTGCCGAACTCAAGCTTGGTATCGGCAATAATAATTCCGCCGTCCCTCGCAATATCCTCGGCGGCCGAATACACCTGAAGGGTGAGTTCTTGCAGACGCTCGCCGATAGGCTGGCCCACCTCGGCATAGAGTTCGTCATAGGTAATCAGCTCATCGTGCTCACCGATCTCCGCTTTACCGGTGGGCGTAAAAATGGGTGCCTCAAGCCGGGAGCCGTCAACCAGGCCGGGCGGAAGCTTAATGTCGCCAATACCGCCGCTCTGCCGGTAAGCCTGCAAACCCGACCCCGTAAGATACCCGCGGGCAATACACTCCACGGGAAACATATTTAAAGACCTGCAAATCATGGCGCGACCGGCCACCGGCTCGGGAACATCGGTAGAGAGCACGTGGTTGGGCACACCGCTGAGCTGGCGAAACCACCACAGCGATAGCTGGGTGAGAATTTTGCCTTTATCGGGTATCTCGGTCGGGATCACCCGGTCGAAGGCGCTCACACGGTCTGAGGCAACCACCAGCACGGATCCGGCACGCAGCTCAGCATCGTCTCTGAGGGAGACACCGGTGGGGTCAAGGCTTTCCTCCTCGGGAACATAGAGGTCTCGTACTTTACCTCGGTAAATGTGGGTCCACCCGGGTATATCGAGGGGGGGCTGCTGAGCGCTCATGATTCTCCTGTGTCTGGATGAATAGATTTAGGGTGTGTCAAAAGGTTGGGTACACAAGCGGCAGCTGACACCCTATCGATGACAGCCACCGAGACGGTCTACACCTCGGTTGAAGGGACACTCACTCTGCCCTCTGCCGCTTCCTTGGCGATATCTGTTCTGTACTGCGCACCCGGCCACGAGATCTGTGCCACACCCGAGTAGGCGCGGCTGCGAGCCTCACCCAGGGTGTCACCCAGCCCCAGGACGGCGAGTACCCGGCCACCGGAAGTTACCGTCGCCCCGCCAACGGTGCGGGTACCGGCGTGCAGCACCTGCACCCCGTCGAGAGCCGCTGCCGCATCCACACCGGCCACGGGGTCCCCGGTGGCCGGCCGGTCGGGATAATTTGCCGCGGCCATCACCACGTCCACCGCGCCGCGAGGGTCCCAGGCAAGGACCGTATCGGGGTCCAGTTCTCCGCGGGCGGCATCCAGCAGCAGCTGCCCCAGCGGGCTCTGCAAGCGGGCAAGCACAGCCTGGGTTTCGGGGTCGCCAAAACGCACATTAAACTCGATGACCCGAATACCTCGGCGGGTAAGGGCCAGCCCGCAGTAGAGCAGCCCCACAAACGGGGTCCCGCGGCGGGCCATCTCGACCACGGTGGGGCGGGCAACCCGCTGAACCACCTCGTCAACAAAATTTTTGGGTAGCCAGGGTAGCGGGCTGTAGGCGCCCATACCCCCGGTATTGGGGCCGGTGTCGCCGTCAAATATGCGCTTGAAGTCTTGGGCCGGTGCCAGCGGCACCAGGCGGGTACCGTCCGAAATCACAAAGAGTGAAACCTCGGGGCCGTCGAGGTACTCCTCAATCACCACCGAGCTGCCCGCGTCAAAACAGGCCCTGGCGTGGCTGATAGCGGTATCGCGGTCCTCGGTCACCACCACGCCTTTACCCGCAGCCAGACCGTCGTCTTTTACGACGTAGGGGGGGCCAAAAGAGTCCAGGGCCTCCGCGGCTTCGTCGATGGTGGTGGCCACCCGCGCTATAGCCGTGGGTACCTCGGCTGCCGCCATCACCTCTTTGGCGAAAGCTTTTGAGCCCTCCAGCGCAGCGGCCGCTGCGTCGGGGCCGAAAACGGCAAAGCCGGCAGCCCGCAGGGTATCGGCGACACCGGCAACGAGCGGCGCCTCGGGGCCCACCACCACAAGGTCAGCCTCAAGGTCCCCGGCGAGGGCTGTCACCGCTTGGGGGCTGGCCGCGTCAATATCGTGGACCGGAACATCAGCGGCGATCCCCGCGTTGCCGGGGGCGCTGTGCACCTGGAGCACCCTCGGGTCCTTGAGAAGTGCTCGAATAATTGCGTGCTCGCGCCCGCCAGAACCAAGTACCAAAACCTTCATTCTTCAAGGCTACCGGATAGGCCCCCTTTTGATGCTCAGCGGACGGGCTAACAACACCCATGTCCGCGGCCAAAACCACGAAAAAACCGCGCCAGCGGCGGCGGCCTACAGCGCTGTGAAATACTGTTCTGTATGCAGACTCTTGACCTGTCGCAGGCTGCCGAGCTAGCAACCGTCACCCGCAGCGGCCTGATTGAATCCCGTCATGCCGGTACGGCGCTGGTGCTCTCCCCCGCCGGTGACCCTGTAGCCTCCCTGGGCGACCCCGCCGCGCCCATCTATCCGCGATCAGCGCTCAAACCGGTGCAGGCCATAGCGGCTATGCGGGCCGGTGCTGAACTTCAGGGTGCCCAGATAGCCCTGGCCGCCGGTTCCCACACCGGCTCCCTGGACCACATGAGGGTGGCCCAGTCCATACTCGACGAGGCTTCTCTCGGCGCAGACTCCCTGGCCTGCCCACCCGTTTGGCCGGAAGATGAGGAAACCCACCGCGCCCTTATCCTCGCCCACCGCGGCAAGCAGCGGCTGGCCCACAGCTGTTCGGGCAAACACGCCGCCATGCTGTGGGGCTGCACCAAGTCGGGCTGGGATACCGAGAACTACCTCAGCCCCGACCACCCCCTGCACACATACACGGCGGAGACTCTGGTGGAACTCGCCGGCGAAGAGCCGCCGCTCACGGGTATCGACGGGTGCGGGGCCCCCGCGCCGGCTCTTTCTGTGCTGGGGCTGGCCCGCGTCTACTCGGCGCTAGGGGCCGGAATTGACAACGTGCACGCCGATGCCCGCCTGGCCACCGTAGCAACCGCCATGGTCGACTACCCCGAGTATGTGCAGGGGCCCGGCCGCCCGGCCACCCTGCTCTCGACCCTGCTCAACGGCGTGGTCAAGAACGGCGCGGAGGGGGTGCTGGCTATCGGGCTGCGCTCGGGAGCAGCCGCGGTGGTCAAGGTGCTCGACGGTTCGTCCCGCCCCACCGCGCTGATCGCCCTGAGCCTGCTTGAGGCCTGCGGCTACATAGACCCCGAAACCGCTGCCCGCGGTATCGAACTGGCCGTGCGCCCGGTGGCCGGGGCCGGCAGACCCGTGGGGTCTATCGGGCTTGGCGTCGATGCCTCGGAGCTGATCTCCTCACTCACCGGAGCGGATAGCTGAGATGGTAGCCCGCAGAAAAATTTCTCACCGCGACGGCACCGCGGCTATCGACGCGGTGCGCTCTGCCCTCGCCACAGCCGAGGCGGACTCTGCCTTTGCTACCCTGCCCAGGGCTACCCGGGCGACAGCGGTCCGCTACCTTCTTGAAGAACTGGCCGCTCTAGCACCGGGTAACTCGGTGGAGGTGCGGGTACCTCCCTACGGGGTAACCCAGTGTGTAGCCGGCCCGCATCACAGGCGGGGCACCCCGCCCAGTGTGGTGGAGACCGATGCCTTCACCTGGTGCTCGGTGGCGCTCGGTTTTTTGCCCTGGGACTCGGCGGCCGGTAAAATCTCAGCCTCCGGGGCCAGATCCAACCTGGCCGACAAGATGCCGCTGCTCTAGCGACGGTGCGGGCACATAGCCGGGGCCCGGTGGCTCACTAGCCTTCGGGCCTGTCGGTGCCCCTTTGCTGCTCGAACACCGGCTTTATCTGTATTCTGGTAAACGATGAATACCCAGTCCCAGCACCCCCAGCAACCGAGCCGCTCCCCCGCAGAGGACAGCGGCCAGCTCATGACCCTGCGCAGGGCCCCCTCCCTCCTCGCCTTCGGTATCACCGGCGCTCTCGCCGGTGTCCTGCTTGCCGCCGCACTCAGCCTGGCACCCTGGCCTGAGGGGCTGCTCAGCGGCGGGGAACCGGTAGACCGCTACACTCAGGAGTACTCGACCTTCTCTGTCTTTGGTGTGCTCGCTGTAGCGCTGTCCGCCGGTGGCGCCGCTCTTGCCCTGGCCCTCGCCCTGCTCATCGACCGCCGCTCACTACGGCGCTCCGAGACCGTGCGCGCTATCCCCGGTGACGACCCCGCAGACACCTTATAACGGTGTATCGGTTAGACTTGCTGTAGGTCTCGGTTCAACTCTGTTCGCAACACCCAGAGGAACCGGCTTCAGACAGTAAAATTGCACCCCTACCTTTCGAAAAGATGGCAAGAATTGGTTCGTCCTGACGGAAAACTATCGCACGACCTCGACCCCCTCGACCACGGACCCAAAGATGAATGCGGCGTTTTTGGTGTGTGGGCCCCCGGCGAGGATGTGGCAAAACTTACCTACTACGGCCTCTATGCCCTCCAGCATCGGGGCCAGGAATCAGCCGGTATCGCAACCGGTGACGGCAGTCGTATCAGCGTCTACAAGGATATGGGGCTGGTCTCCCAGGTATTTGATGAGCCCACGCTCAACTCCATGCGCGGGCATATGGCGGTGGGGCACTGCCGCTACTCAACCACCGGCGCCTCGCACTGGGCCAACGCCCAGCCCACGCTGGGGGCAACACCTCACGGCACCTTGGCTCTGGCCCATAACGGCAACATCACCAACTCGGCAGACCTCTACGACCGGGTGCTCGATAAGAATGCCGGAGCAGCACCCGACCGCGGTGAGATCGCCCGGGGTAACACCACCGACACCGCCCTGGTCACCGCCCTGCTTGAAAACCACGAGTTTGGCTCTCTCCACGAGGCGATGCTGGACCTGCTGCCCACCCTGCAAGGAGCTTTCTGCCTCACCTTCATGGATGAAAACACCCTCTACGCCGCCCGTGACCCGCAGGGAGTGCGCCCGCTGGTCCTTGGCCGGCTTGACCGCGGCTGGGTGGTGGCCTCAGAGACCTCCGCCCTCGATATTGTGGGTGCCGCTTTTGCCCGCGAAATTGAGCCCGGTGAGCTTATCGCTATCGATGAGGACGGCGGTCTGCGCTCATGGCGTTTTGCCCGGTCGCAGCCTGCCGGCTGTGTGTTTGAGTACGTCTACCTGGCGCGTCCCGACACCACCATTAGCAAACGCTCCGTTTACGAGTCTCGCGTGGAGATGGGCCGGCAGCTGGCCCGTGAGCACCGGGTGGAGGCTGATCTGGTGATGCCCACCCCCGAATCGGGTGTGCCGGCAGCAATCGGCTACGCCGAGGAGTCCGGTATCCCCTACGGTAATGGCCTGGTCAAAAACGCCTACGTGGGCCGAACTTTTATCCAGCCCTCTCAGACTATCCGGCAGCTGGGTATTCGGCTAAAGCTCAACCCGCTCAAATCGGTGGTGGAGGGTAAGAGGCTGATTGTTGTCGATGATTCCATTGTGCGCGGTAATACTCAGCGGGCCCTGGTGCGTATGCTGCGTGAGGCCGGTGCCGCCGAGGTGCACGTGCGTATTTCTTCTCCCCCGGTCAAGTGGCCCTGCTTTTACGGGATCGATTTCGCGTCTCGATCGGAGCTGATTGCCAACGGTCTAACCGTTCAAGAGATCGGTCAGTCTCTGGGTGCTGATTCGCTGGGGTTTATCTCTCAGGACGGCATGATAGCCGCCACCAACCAGCCGCGGTCTGACCTCTGCACCGCCTGTTTCACCGGGAATTACCCGATTCCTATCCCGAAGAGGATCGGGAAGAACCTTTTTGATACCGGTAGCGATACCGGCGGCCCGCTGTCCAGCTCTATCGCAGAGGTAACCGCCGAGCGTCCGGTCGCCCACAAACCCGAAAACGCCCGTGCCGTCTCTATTGATACCCGGTCCGGTAGCAAAGATTTTGACTGTAAGGTTCCCCCGCGTTTTTCTGAGGTTGAGCCGCCGGGGCAGTGTAATCCCGGCCCCGATACCGAGCTGGAGGATTTTATTCTGCCCCAAGATACTGTGTCCGCCGATTCCCTGCCCGCTACCGCCGAGGAGAGCAACCAACCATGAGCGAGTCCAAGAAAGTAACCTATGCCTCAGCAGGTGTTGATGTGGAAGCCGGCGACCGCGCCGTTGAGCTCATGAAGGGTGCTGTGCAGGCGACCCACGGTGCCGGCGTGGTGGGCGGAGTGGGCGGTTTTGCCGGCCTCTTTGACCTCTCGGTACTCTCCGGCTATCGCAGGCCCTACCTGGCGACCTCCACCGACGGTGTGGGAACCAAAGTGGCGATCGCGCAGGAGCTGGATATTCACCACACCATTGGGCGGGATCTCGTGGGTATGGTGGTTGACGACATCGTGGTGACCGGGGCCCGACCGCTGTTTATGACCGACTATATTGCCACCGGCAAGGTGGTGCCCGAGCGGATTGCCGATATTGTGCGCGGTATCGCCGAAGGCTGCTCGCTTGCCGGCACCGCGCTGGTGGGGGGTGAGACCGCAGAGCACCCCGGTCTTCTGTCCGAGCACGAATACGATCTGGCCGGGGCGGCCACCGGTATTGTTGAGGCGGACGAGCTGCTGGGTCCCGACCGTGTGCGCGGAGGCGACATGCTGGTGGCCATGGCCTCCTCCGGGATTCATTCCAACGGCTACTCCCTGGTCCGGCGGGTTATTGATGTGGCCGGCTGGGGCCTAGAGCGTCACGTTGACGAGCTTGGCCGCACCCTGGGCGAGGAGCTGCTTGAGCCCACCCGCATCTACACCGCCGATTGCCTGGATATGATCGAGGCGTTCCCGGATCACGCCCCTGGCGGGGGTGTTCGCGGGTTTTCGCATGTGACCGGCGGGGGGCTTGCCGCTAACCTGGCGAGGGTGCTGCCGCGGGGCACCGTAGCGCTGGTGGACCGTTCCAGCTGGCAGGTGCCACCGATTTTCCGGCTGCTGGGTGACCTGGGTTCGGTGCCGCGGGCCGACATGGAGCGCACCCTCAACCTGGGTGTTGGCATGGTCGCGGTGGTTGCCCCCGAGGTTGTGGAGGCGGCGGTTGACCGTCTCAATCGGCGCGGGGTGCCGGCCTGGATTCTGGGTAGTGTCGCCGAAGATGACGGCGGTCATGCCCACAGCCCCGACTATGTGCAGGGGGCCAAGGGCGTGGACGGCGGTGCGGCGGTACTGCTCTAGCCTCACGGTTCTCCAGAGGAGAACCGTGACTGTCCTGTGCCGCGGTCGCCCGGCGACGGGAGGCCCACCGCGGGGGTGTTTGGGGACGCAAAAACAGCCCGTGCACTGGTGCTCGGGCTGTCATGCCTGCGCCGGAGGTACAGGGGTGGTCTAGCCCCTAGTCCTCATCCGCATACTTATCGGCGTATTTGTCGATATACTCCGAATAGTCGTCCTCGTCATCGTAGCGATAGTTCGAGGCTGGTTGAGATGAATTTTTCTTCTTAGCTCCGCTGAGCTCGCGTTCGAGCGCAGAGTAGTCGGTCTCGGGGCTGTAGTATTTCATCTCCCGAGCCTGCCGTGTTGCTTTAGCCTTTTGACGGCCGCGCCCCATGGCGTGACCCCCTCTTTATCCATCGTTTCCGTCTACAGCCGACCTGCCGCCGTGCCGTAGCCACCGGAATTCTTACAGTCTTTCCGTGTCTAGGGTACATGTTTTTTGCAATGTATGCAGAATGTTTTCTCCCTATCCGAGATTTCTTGGGACTGTTGACCAATATTTGCGGTACCGCCACCGCGCGGCGACTGTTCCATACCATTTTTTATGTGTTTCGTTACACGGGTGTCGGCGACGGGGCGGGGGCCCGGTGCCGGTTTCCCACCGGTGGGAAACCGGCACCGGCCGCCTCCTTCGCGACTAGGAAGCGGTGACGGTGGTTGCCTCGCTGCCGTTGACCTCAACCGTGTAGGTGCCGCCCGGGGTGATCCCCTCTGCGGTGGCAAAGAAAAGCCGGGTACCTTTATCGGTGACGGTGTAGGTTGCCACGGTGTTACCGCTGGAATCGACCACCGTCACCGTGTCCCCGGTTGAGGTTGAGGACAGGTTGGTGGTTGCAATGTATCCCCGGTTGTCGCTGCTCGGGGCAACAAACATATCCGAGGTACCACCGGCCACAATAGTGCCACCGGTCACCGTAAACTCGCCGGCCGTGTCAAAGACACCGTTGCCGCCGCTTGACGGACCGTTGAGGGTGAGAACTCCTCCGCTCATGGAGGCGGTGCCGTTGGAATCAAAGCCGTCACCCTCGGCGGTGATATTCAGGCTGCCGCCGGTGATGGTGATGGAAGCGTCTTCCACCTGTTCCATACCGCCGCCCATGTCAGCCGGTGCCTGGCCGCCCATATCTGCGGGGGCATTTCCGCTCATGTTCGGCGGGGTATCCCCGGGGCCACCGGAAAACATGCCGGTGTCTGTCGAACTTTCCTCACCGGTCTCATCGGTATCGGGCACGGTGGCATTGATTCCGTCATCGGTAGAAGTTACCGCTATCTCTCCGCCGCTCACCGTAATGTACTGGGCCTCGATACCCTCGTTTGACTGCGTGACGGTCAGAGCCCCACCGCTGATTTCGAGTTCTTTCTCGGCCTTGAACCCGTCGTCGGCTGCCGTAATGGTCACGGTACCGCCGGAGAGGCGCACCCAGCCGCGCTCTTCATCGGTGGAGTTGGTCGACTTGATGCCGTCTCCCCCGGTGGCGGTCGCGGTCACCGTACCGTCGATTATGTCAACGTAGTCCTTGCCCTTGATCGCGTGGTTTTGGGCGGTGACCTCCAGGGTGCCCGAGGCGATCACCAGGCCGTCGCGGGTGGCTACACCGTCGTTATAATTCCCGGACACTTTCAGGGTGCCCTCTCCGGCCAGGGTGAGGTCGGCGCGGGAGAAGATAGCCGCATCGGGGTCTTCATCGGTTGCCGCCGCGTAGCTTGAGCCGTCAGAGATACTGTTGGTGCTGCCCGATACGGTGTAGATGACTACCTCGTCGGCGTTTTCAATGTCTACCGCTGAGCCGTCCGTGTTGGTGATTGCGGCGTTGTCGAGGATCAGCCTCACTGTATCGTTGTCGCCGGCGTTGACCACGACCTGCCCGTCGGTCAGGGTGCCCGTCAGGCGGTAGTTACCGGCGGCGGTAATGGTGATCGCGTTATCGTCAACGGTTACGCCGTCGCCGGAAGTAGGGTTGGAAAGATCAACGGTGGTCACCGACGAGTCGTCCCAGGTGAGGTCATCGCTGTCGTAGTGGGTGTCGTACTTGATAGTGCTGGCCCCTGTTTCGGTTGCGGTGCTGCCGGAGGTGGTGGTAGTGGCGGTACCGGTCGATGCCGTGGCGCTCGCGCTGGTCGAGCTGCCGGAGGCGCAGCCGGTAAGGCCCACCAGCCCTATGAGCGCTGCCGCGGTAACCGACGTGGTGATTTTATGGTTGAATCTCACTGATATTCTCTTTCCTGTTGGGGTTCTCTGTACTGTCCGGGGCCGTCCTAGGCGGCGTAATTGTGACTCGTCAGTGTGGCACCGGATTCGGTGTCCACCGGCTGGAGGTTGAGGTTTCGGGAAATGGTCCTATTCCACTTGTTTGAGGGCAGCCGGTGGTTGAGGGCTGCCAGGCCCGTGGCGAATTTTGAGATTTTGCTGGGGCGGACTCCGGCTCGCCACAGGTGCTTATCGGCTACCGAAGGGGCGGTTGAAGATTTGGTTTCGATGATAACCATGCCCTCGGCGGTATAGCCTGCCCCCACCTCAAATCGGGAATTGGGGGTCAGAGCAAGCGCGCTCAGGGGGGTCCACACCAGGCCCGTGTCAATGGTCATGCGCGAATCCACCGGGTTGGTGTCGCTGGCGGGTAGAAAAACGGTGGTGCGTCGGTAGGCGGTGGCCAGTACCGGCTGAAACTCGGTTGCCGGGCAGTCGATCATGCCGCGCAGGGCCTCCTCCACGTAGTCCGCACCCGCGGTGTTGAGACGGTCACGGTCCGCCCGAGGGTAGGGGATCCGCTCTTTAACCGTGGCCGCCCGCGCCCCCTCGGTTTTGACCTCAAGAAAAGTGTCCCCGGTATCGACGTAGGTGCGGGTACGGATCTTGTACCGGTTACGTCTGCCGTGGGCGGCCAACCGGTAGCTGTCCAGAGTCCGGTTATCGAAGTAGACCGAATCGTAGGCGAAGTCTCGCGAACCGTCGATGGTCAGCACCGCCGCCCGGGCTGGAAGCGTTGCCAGCACCCGGGCCGCATAGTTGGCGTCCACAATGTACTTGCGGTCTGTCCTGGTCTGCATGGCGGCTTTTGCGTTGAGCTCACCCAGGCTGATACCGGGCCAGAATGGGGCTACCAGAGCCGGGGTCTGGGCGGAACGCTGTCTCCGTGTTAGAACTGCGGTGGCATTCATGTGTCTACTTTCTTTGGTGTGGTTGTGCTGCACGGTGGGCTAAGCATGTGTCTCTTGTTTTAAGTCTGGTGGTCGAAGCTATGTCTCAGCTGTGGCGGACTTAGGGCAGAGATATGACCCTAAAAATTTTTCTAGCCCGTCCGTTACACCTGCGGTGCGGCGGCGTGCTGGGTGCGGGAGTTCTGCCGTAGTTTTTTGTCGGCGTTATAGCGGATATCGGCCACGGTTTTGTCGTTGATCAGGTCGAGCTCGCTCACGTTGACCGTCACGATTTCGTAGCCAATCTGGTCTTGCAGGTAGATTTTGAGCACCGCTTCATCGCTGATCGCACGGTCTACGGTGACGGTTTGCGAGCGCAGGTTGGCCAGGATTTTGCCGGAGTCAACGCACAGCATGACCAGCAGCATCAGTGCCACAAGTACTACCGCCATGCTCACGGGTTCAAGGCCGATACCGGTGAGTAGACCCAGAGCTAGGGCAGCAAAATAGTAGGCGACTTCTCGCTGGTCGAGCTCGGTGGAGCGTAGGCGGATGATGGAGAGCACGCCGAATAGCCCCATGCCCATTCCGGCGCTGGTGGCGTCGGCGTTGGCCAGGGCCACGGTTACCGCAAAGACCCCGACGTTGATCACCAGGTAGGAGACCACCAGGTCGCGGCGGCGGTGTCGGGTCACGTACATGGTGCAGAGGATGAGGATTGCTGCGAGGTCGAGGGCTAGCATCATGAAAAAGTTGTCCATGTGAGAAGTTCTCCGAATTCTAGGGGTCTGGCTGCAAATGGTTGCCTAATATCCAGATTCTTCTCATTTGCTGTGTAGAACCTATGACCAGCTTAGTGCTCAGTTATGAAAACAATTTTTGGGTCGAGATATCTGTTTCTGCCCTAGATGAGCTGGGCTAGGGCCGCGGCTGTGTCGGTTCGCCACAGGTAGGTGGCGCGTGTGTCGGCCCGGCCGGGTCCGCCATTGATGATGCCGATCTCCCGGTTTTTCTTGGCGGCGTCGAGCACCAGTTTGAAACCGCTCATCACGGCAAGAGAGCTGCCTACCACCAGGAGGGAGCGGGCTTTTTCCTGCATTTCTTGCACGCGTGCCTTGCGGTCTTGGGGCACGTTTTCACCGAAGTAGACCACATCGGGTTTAAGCCTGTTTGAGCCGCACCGGGTGCAGCCCACCATGGTGAATTCGGTGATGAGGGAGTCCGCCAGGTTCACGTCGCCGTCGGGGTTGACCCGTAGTTTCTGGTTGTCGAGCCGGGCCAGGTAGCCGGGGTTGGCTGCCTCCATGCGCTGATCCATCTGTGCGCGGTCCTCGTGCTTTCCGCACATGAGGCAGATAACCCGCCCCAGGTCTCCGTGCAGGGCCACCATCTTGCGTGAGCCGGCCCGCTGGTGTAGCCCGTCAACGTTTTGGGTGACCAGCCCGGCCAGGCTACCGCGGGCCTCCAGCTTGGCAATGAGGTAGTGGGCGGCGTTGGGTTCCGCACGTCTCATGCGCCGCCAGCCGACGTAGGAGCGTGCCCAGTAGCGCTGTCTGGCGCTGTCATCGTAGCGGAATTCTTGGTAGGTCATGGGGCGGTGGTCTTTGAGGGAGCCGTTCCGGCCGCGGTAGTCGGGTATACCCGATCCTGTGGAAACCCCGGCGCCGGTAACCAGCAGCACCTTACCGCGGGAGAGCATATCGGCAATTCCCGCGCGGGCCGTGTCCGGGTCCTGGGGTGTGGCGGTCTCCTCGACTACCCGCTGAATGGAGCGCAGCGCAGACCGGTGGGCGGCCGCTATGTCGGGTCTGTCCAGGGGTTCCCGGTCCCCTGCGTAGTTTGAGGCTCGGGGGGAGGATTCAAAATTCACGGGTTCTATTATTTCAAATAACGTATGCTCGTAGGTATGTCTACGATTGCTGTTGCCGGGGCGACCGGTTTTATTGGAAAAAGTGTGGTCCTGATTGCGCGGGCAAGGGGGCACCGAGTGGTTGAGTTATCGCGGAGTGGCGGCATTGATTTATTAACCGGTGAGGGTCTTAGCCGGGCTCTTTCCGGTGTTGATGCCCTCATCGACGTTTCGCAGGTGGTTGATCCTCTTGCCGAAGACACCCGCACCCCTATTCTGCAGGCCACCGATCATCTTCTCACCGCGGCACAAAAATGCGGTGTGCAGCGGCTGGTTATGCTCTCCATTAACGGGGTGCAGAAGCCGAGCCTACAGCGGTTTCCCTTCTACCTCTCTCGCTATGAACAAGAAAATATGGTGTTGGGCTCCGGTCTGCCCGCAACCGTGGTGCGCAGCGTGCAGTGGTTTGAGTTTGCCCTTAACCCGGCGGCGACGGTGGAAACCGACTCGGAGGTGCGGGTACAAAACTGGGCTATTCAACCTGCCGCTATGGACTCTGTGGCGGGGTTTTTGGTGGGGTCAGCCGAGGGTGTCCGCGGTGAAGATGTAATTACCGTAGCCGGCCCGCACAAGCTCACCCTTCCCCAGCTCACCTGCTCTGTCCTGGAGGCCCGCGGTGATTCTCGCCCCGTGGTGGCCACCTCCGCACCACTGCCGGCACTTGAGGACGGCAGTCTTTATGCTCCCGATAGCGCCCTCATTCTGGAGCCTTCGCTGGATAGATGGTTAGAAGAGCAGGTATAGGAAGGGTCCCCATGAAGAAGATTGCTGTTATCGGCGGTTCCACCAGGCCCCGGAGGCTGAGTGAGCAGCTGGCCCGCTGGGTAACCGACGAGCTCAATACCCACCCCGGAGCCCGGTATACCTATATCGATCTGCGCGAGGTGAACCTACCTTTTTTCGATGAACCCTACCCGCCCCGTATGCAGAACTATCAGCACGAACACACGCGGAAATGGGCACAGACCATCGACTCTTTCGACGGTTTTGTTTTTGTCGTCCCGCAGTATAACCACGGTTACCCCGCGGTGGTAAAAAACGCTATCGATTTTCTTTCGCTGGAGTGGAAGGGGAAGCCGGCTCAAATCCTTGCCTACGGTTTCCACGGGGGTAACCTGGCGGCTGAGCAGCTTGAGCAGGTGCTCACGGGCCTGGAGATGAGGCCCCTTCTACCCCATATTCTTTACACGCTGGGGCGCGATAATCTCAGTGATTTTACCTTTGTTAACGTCCCCGAAATTTTTGAGCCGCTTGTTGAGCCTCTGAGCAGAACCCACGAGAATCTGCTCGCCCAGGCCTCCTCGCACTCCTCACAGGGGCGGGGCTGAGTGAAGGTAGCCCCGCCCCGTGAGGGGGCTTCCCCGGTCTAGTCTCGGTCCTCTTGTTCCAGGGCGGTAACCACCAGGCCGTCGGCGGTGACATCGGGGTTGACATCTACCCGGGCCGTGTCTCCGTCGTGAATTGCTCCCGAGAGAATACCGCGGGCCAGGCGGTCCCCCACCTCGGTCTGCACCAGGCGGCGTAGCGGGCGGGCACCGTAGGCCGGGTCGTACCCGGTCAGCCCCAGCCATTCGGAGGCCGCCGGTGTAACGTCCAGGCTGATCCTGCGCGGTTCCAGGCGCTGGGCCATGGAGGCGATCTGCAGATCAACAATCCGTGAGAGGTCCTGAACGCTGAGGGGTTCAAACATCACAATGTCGTCGAGCCTGTTCAAAAACTCCGGTTTGAAGGACCCCTGCACCACATTCATGACCGCTTTCTCTTTCTCCTCCTGGCCCAGGTCCTGGTCCACCAGGAACTGGGACCCCAGATTAGAGGTCAGAATGAGTATCACGTTGCGGAAGTCCACGGTGCGGCCCTGCCCGTCGGTCAGCCGGCCGTCGTCGAGTACCTGTAGCAGAATATCGAAGACATCGGGGTGAGCCTTCTCAATCTCGTCGAGGAGCACCACCGAGTAGGGGCGGCGGCGTACAGCCTCGGTCAGTTGACCGCCCTGGTCGTAGCCCACGTATCCGGGAGGGGCACCGACCAGGCGGGAAACGGTGTGCTTCTCGGCGTACTCGCTCATATCGATACGAACCAGGGCGTGCTCGTCATCAAACTGGAATTCGGCAAGCGCCTTGGCCAGCTCCGTTTTACCGACACCGGTGGGGCCCAGGAAAAGGAAGGATCCGATGGGGCGGTCGGGGTCGGAGACCCCGGCGCGGGAGCGGCGCACAGCGTCGGCAACAGCAACAACCGCCTTTTTCTGCCCGATCAGACGCTTACCGATCTCCTCTTCCATGTGCAGGAGTTTCTCGGTTTCTCCCCGAAGCATTTTACCGGCGGGTATGCCCGTCCAGGAGGAGATCACCTCGGCGATATCATCGGCGGTCACCTCTTCTGAGACCATACTTTCCGTGCCGGCCTTGTCTTCTTCAGCTTTCTGCGCATCGTGCAGTTCGCCCTCCAGGGCCGGAATTTCTCCGTAAAGGATACGTGAAGCTTCGCCCAGGTTTCCCTCCCGCTGGGCAACCTCTGCCTGGGACCGCAGTTCGTCGATCCGGTTTTTAATATCTCCTACCCGGTTGAGTCCTGCCTTTTCTGCTTCCCAGCGGGCGTTGAGGGCGTCAAGCTCTTCTTTCTTGTCGGCCATCTCGGCGCGCAGGTTGTCCAGGCGCTCAATGGAGGCCGGGTCGGTTTCATCTTTGAGGGCCAGCTCTTCCATGGTCAGCCGGTCTACCTGCCGGCGGAGCATGTCTATTTCTTCGGGTGCCGAGTCAATTTCCATGCGCAGTCGGCTGGCCGCCTCGTCGATCAGGTCAATCGCCTTGTCCGGCAGCTGGCGCGAGGGGATATAGCGGTTGGAGAGGTTGGCTGCCGCCACCAGGGCTGAGTCCGCAATAGCTGCCTTGTGGTGGGCCTCGTAACGCTCCTTGAGACCGCGCAGAATACCGATGGTATCTTCCACGCTGGGCTCCCCCACATATACCTGCTGGAAGCGGCGTTCCAGGGCGGCATCTTTTTCGATGTTTTCGCGGTACTCGTTGAGGGTTGTTGCACCGATCAGGCGCAGTTCACCGCGGGCCAGCATGGGTTTGAGCATGTTACCGGCGTCCATGGAACCCTCGGAGGCGCCGGCTCCCACCACCGTATGAATCTCATCGATGAAGGTAATGATCTGCCCCTCAGATTTTTTGATTTCGTCGAGTACGGCTTTGAGGCGTTCTTCAAATTCACCGCGGTATTTAGCGCCGGCGACCATGGAGCCGAGGTCGAGACTGATGAGGGTTTTACCGCGCAGAGATTCGGGCACGTCGCCGGAGACCATGCGCTGGGCAAGCCCCTCGACCACGGCGGTTTTACCCACGCCGGGTTCACCGATGAGTACCGGGTTGTTTTTGGTGCGCCGCGAGAGCACCTGAACCACTCGTCGTATTTCTGAGTCGCGGCCGATCACCGGGTCAAGTTTACCCGCACGGGCTACCGCGGTGAGGTCGGTACCGTATTTTTCAAGAGCCTGGAAAGTGCCTTCGGGGTCCGGGGTGTCCACGGTTCGGTCTCCTCTTACCTGCGGAATGGTCTCTTCAATGGTCTGCGCACCGGCCCCCAGCGCTGCTAGGGCTCGCGCGGTGGAATCGTCGTTGGAGGCAAGGCCCAGCAGAATCATTTCGGTTGACACAAAGGTGTCTCCGAACTGCTGTGCCTTGGTTTGGGCGGTTTGTAGGGCGCGCAGCGAGTCGCGGCTGAACTGTGCTTGGTTAACGCTGGCCCCGCTGGTTTTTGCCAGTTTTGAGATTTCGCCGGAGGCGGCTGTCGAAACCGCCTCGATATCTACCCCGGCGGCCTTGAGCACCGCAACCGCCACGCTTTCGCGCTGGTCTATGAGGGCTTTGAGCAGGTGGGCGGGTTCGATACTGGGGTTGCCGGCGGTCTGCGCGTTCATGTTTGCGCTGCTGATAACTTCTTGCGATTTGGTGGTAAATTTTGCATCCATATTTTTCTCCCTATCTCTGTGTCTAACGTTCTCTGTGAGGCCCGGGCCGAGTGTTGCGGCAGGTTCTTCCCACCTCACCATGCGCCCAAGCAGAATAACTAACTTGAGTCTATATCACTCAACCCAGGTTGACAAGAAACCGACACATTATTTTCCACAAATTTATCCGCATAGATTGACCACAAACCGCCGCCCGCAGTTAAACGGCGAGATTTACCCGAGACTACGACTGGCGGCTTTCATAACAGTGGAGTAGAGTCTAGCCGCAATACGGCAGGCCAGCGCAGATACCTGCGGGCGCAGGATAGGAATCGGGACATCAATATGAATTTCCCATTCAACCCGGGTGCCACCTTCGGGTAGTGAAGAAAACCTGACTTGAGTAAAGTCCTGTATGACCGGAGGAACGGAGGATTCCACGCGGTAGGTGATGGACCGATCGAGAGTAATTTCTGTTATCTGCTCGCGGTAGATTCCGGCGAGCATGTAGATAGTGCGTCGACTTCCAGCCCCTAGACCCCGGGGCTTTACAGGATCACCGAGAGTCACCTTGGCAACCATGAGTGAGGCAGTGTAGTTGGTGCTGTCCACAAACCACTCAAAGGTTTGATCCGGGGGCGCCGGGTAGGTGCGGCTAATAGTTATCTGTGACATGGCTGCTGTTACCGTTTCGGCGGTTTGCCAGCTGCGTGTGACACCCAGTCAACGGCTCCCTTTTCCAGGGCCTCGGGGGTGAGAAGTTGGTCGAGAGTGAGGGCGCCCAGCCGATCTTCAAAGGCGCGGGCCGCATCCTGAAAAGTAGTTGTCACCCTCTCCAGACTCTCTTCAAGGTGCTGGCCCGGCTCAAAGACAGCGCGAGCCAGCAGTGCCGCCGTAGAGGGGGCCTCAAACCCCTCAAGGGAGGTAAAGACATTGGCGAAGGTGATATCCGCAAGCGGGCGAGCAAGCTGGTAGCCGCCGTCCCTGCCGGGCAGGGACCGAATAAGCCGGGTGCTCGCCATGTGTTTGAGGATTTTTTTAAGGTAGGAGTCTGAAACATCGAGGACACGGGCCAGGGTTCCGCTTTTGACGGGGGCATGCCCCTCCTGGGAGCCAAGCACGAGCAAGACAAAGAGGGCCTGCTCGGTACTGCGGTTCATCTTCATGAGAATCCCTAGCGGTATAGGCGGGTGAGCTGGGCTACGAGGTCGCGAGCCACCTCATCCACCTCAACGGGTTTGAAGGTAGCGGAGAAAAGGCCAAGGAATTTGAAGACGGGGACCATTCTGGCCATAGCGTCGGAGCGTCCACCACCGTAGATAAGGGTGGGCTCAACCACGGCGACGGGGAGGTCGCCCGAACGCAGCTGGTCGATCATATCGGCCTTGGTGGCGGTAAATTTTTTGGGGCCGAGCCTACCACCAATGTATCCCAGAGCAGTGGCACCGCGTTCGGCGGCAAGTTTCTGCATGTTCTCCACGGGAAGGATATTGATACTGCGATTGTCTTCGTCATTTTTGCCGGGGCGGCCGAGGAAGTTGACGACCGTGTCGATGTGCTCGGGTAGGGCTGCGGCAAGAGAGTCATAGCTGGTAGCGTCTGCGGTGATGGTGGTAACTCGGGGGTCGGTAAGCCGATTGGCCCCGGAGCTTGAGACCGCGATGAAATGAGCCCGGGGGTCTGCGGCGAGCCATTGGCGGGTGACTTCGCGGCCGAGGTATCCGTTGCCGCCGAGTAGAACGTGGGTGGTTGTCATGGGGTTTCTCCTGAATGCTATGAGATAGATATTTAATATCTATGGATATAGATTATCCCTTTTTCTTGCCCCGCGCAAACACCTTCACACACTCAAGGGCGCCGGAGCGCACCCAAAACATACCGACCACATCGGACTAGTCGCCCAAGAAGTCGTATGCGCTCTGCTGGCGGGCAAGCTCCTCTTCTTTTTCCTCGGTGATGCCGGCGCTGAGCTTGCGAGAACGCGCCTCTTCTCCGCGCGCCACAAAAAACAGCGCAAACGCGGCCACAAAGGTGAGTATCCCGAAGGTGTTTCCGAACCCCGCCGAGAGCCCTATAAAATCCTCTCCCAGCAGGTTGGCCGCTGCCGAGACCGTGCGCCCGCCAATACGGTCGGGGCAGAGCAGACCAAAAATAAAAGCCATCAGCCAGGCAGTCACCTGAAGGTAGGCGATCATCGGGGTTGTACCCGCACCCGGCCGGTAGCGCCGGGCGTCCCGGTAGCTATAGAAGGCGGCGCACAGTAGCACCGCTAAAAGTAGCGGCCCGAAGGTGAGCGCAAAAATCGGCACCAGCTCGCCGCCAGCACCAAAGAGTATTCGGCCGGCGGTAATCCACAGTGCAGAAAATACCGCCCCCGGCACCGAGAGGTGCAGGGCCGCTCGGGTAAAGATACCGCCCCTCGGTGCGGGACGATCCAAGGTTTGGGGAATAGCTTGTTTGACGCTCACAAGATAATCCTAAACGTGCCGGTTCGCGGTAGGGTGGTTCTATGAGCTTCACCGATTCTGGCATCGAAAAACCCGCGGCCATTCTGTTTGACCACGACGGCACCCTTGTTGACACCGAGCCCATCTGGGAGAGGGCAAAGCAGAAAATCAGTGAAGAGCACGGAGCCACCTGGACCACCGCGGACACCCGCGCCGTTCTGGGCTATTCTATTCAAGTTACTCTTGAAAGGCTCCAGCAGGTGGGGGTAGATCTACCGCTTTCCGACATCGAAGAGAAACTCATCGGTTATATGCGGGAGGCTTTTTCCGAGTCCACCTACGACTTTCTACCCGGTATTCCGCAGCTGCTTGCCGAGGTGCGCGAGGCGGGTATACCGGCCGCAATCGTCACCAATGCCACCACCGCGGTGGCGGAGAATACTGCCTCTAAGGCTCCCGGCGTTTTTCAGGCCGTAATCGGCGATCAGCAAACCAGCCACCCCAAACCGCATCCGCAGCCCTATCTTCTGGCGGCAGAGGCGCTGGGGGTTGACCCCACCCACTGCATTGCTGTTGAGGACTCACCCTCGGGTGTACAGAGTGCCACCGAGGCGGGGATGAAGGTTATTGTTTTACCGGGCGAGGTTCCGGTTCCCGAAGGTAGGGGTAACCTACGAATTAGCCACGACAGGCTTACCCTTGAGGAAATACTTATTTTGAATAACTCAAAATAAAGCTGGTTTTTGGGCTCTTATTTTGATAAACTAATAACTACCGGCGGGGAGGTCCCACAGCGGTAGTCACCGTTTATCTCCGCCCCAAACACCGCAGTACAAGGAAAGGAAAATCCGTGTCCAAAGCAGCAAACTTTACCGTCCCCGGTCTCACCGAGTCATCGGGACACCAGGTAGCAGAAATATTGCAGCTTCGCCTGCACTCCATGAACGATCTTCAACTTTCACTCAAGCACGCCCACTGGAACGTTATCGGCCCCTCGTTCATCAGTGTTCACGAGATGATTGACCCGCAGATTGACCAGGTTCGTAATTTTGCCGACGAACTCGCCGAGCGCATGGCCACCCTGGGGGTCTCCCCCAACGGCACTCCCGGCGATTTGGTGAAGAAGCGCTCCTGGAGCGACTACTCCGTGGGCCGGGCAGATACCCAGACTCACCTGAAGGCTCTCAACGAGGTCTACACCGGTGTAATTGAGGATCACCGCGCGGCTATCGCTAAGGTAGGCGACATCGATCCCGTGACCGAGGACCTGCTGATCGGCCAGACCGCGGAGCTGGAAAAATTCCAGTGGTTTGTTCGCGCCCACCTCGAAAACGCAGAGGGCGATATTTAAGAGACCGCACCGCACCACCTATAGGCAAAGATAGAGAGAAAGCGTCCGTTAGGCCCCCGCCGACGGACGCTTTTCTCTGCCCGGCGCGACCCGGAAAGCAGGTCGAGTCAGCCACCGATGTGCGGATTCTTAAAAATTCTTGACGAAATTTTCAAAAAACTCTTGACGCACAGTATACTGACAAATAGACTCGTAGGCAACCGGTAAAATATTCTATCGCCCACCGCCATAAAGGTACTTACTAAAAAATATGCGTATTCACTTGAACGCACCGGGTAGCAGACTTTTACCCGTGATAAGGAAAGTAAAGAACGCGATTTCTACTGGATTCTTTCTGAGGCAAAGGAGCTTTCATGAATATATCTCTACAGGAGATTACCCATTCTTTTGGAGAGACGCAGGCTCTCAAGAATGTGCCACTCAACCCTCCATCCGGCTACGTGACCGGGTTCGCGGGTAACAACGGTGCCGGAAAATTAACCGCAAAGAAGAGGTGGGACTATGAAAGTGTTTGAAAAATTTATTGCGGTATTTGCCACGACAGCTGTTTTTCTCATGTTCCTTGGGGTTGTGCAAAGCTGGGATATGCACCCACTGTCACGTGCTATATTCGCAGCTATACTTACTGCTATACCTTCATATTTTATTTTCCATAAACCTAATAAACCCAACAAAGGATCCTAGTGCGGACAGCCTTTATTATTGGTTCGGGTCCCAACGGGCTGTCCGCGGCTATTGTTCTGGCCCGGGCCGGTCTGCGGGTGAGAGTGCTCGAAGCAGCGCCCTCACCCGGCGGCGGTTTGCGCTCTTTTCGTCACGACCGCTACGGGACCCTGCACGATCACTGCTCGGCGGTGCACCCCCTAGCCCTTGCCTCTCCCTTCTTCCGCGGTATTGGGCTCCACCGGGAAGTAGACTTTATCAGCCCTCCCAAACCCTGGGCCCAGGCAGTGTCGAACCATCACGCAGAAAGCCACCGCTTCACGCATCGTTGTGGCCGCCTGACCTCTTCTTTTGCCGGTGTTGCCGCCCACTCCATGCTTCCGCCCTTCCACCCCCTGGCCCTGGGAACCGGCCTACTCCTGGGCGGGGTGGGCCTCACCAGCGGCTGGAAAATCCCCCGGGGCGGTTCCCAGAACATTGCCGATTTCCTCCTCACAACACTCCGCTCCCACGGCGGCAGCGTTTCATGCAATACAGCGGTCGCCCCACACGATCTTCCCGACGAACTCCGGGGTGCAGATCTGGTTCTCTGGGATACGGACGTAGAGACCGCGGCACGGGCTGCCAGCCCCCACCGGGAACCACCGGTCAGGCGGTACGGGCCGGGGGCAGCAAAAGCCGATTTCGTGACCAGTGCCCCGATTCCCTGGAGTAATCCAAGACTACGTGAAGCCGGCACCGTGCACCTGAGCGGTAGCTGGTCTGCCGTTTCCGCGGCAGAAGAAGCGGTCAATAGCGGCTACCTACCCCAGCACCCCTTTGTACTGGTCTCTCAGCCCTCCCTCTTCGACCCTTCTCGGGCACCGGCCGGGCTGCACACCGTATGGGCTTATGCCCACGTGCCCAACAACTCGCCTGCGGACCCGGTCGAAATTATCACGGCAGAAATCGAACGCTTTGCTCCCGGCTTCTCAGCTACCGTGCTCGCCTCCACGAGTAGGAGGGCAGATGAATTCGCCAGCTACAACCCCAACTATGTGGGCGGTGACATTTCCACCGGTGCCCTACGGGGCTGGCAGCTTCTCACTTCCGGAACTCTGCGCGCAGAAACCCCGCAGACGGGCGCAGCCAGTCCCCGGTGGCAGGCTCTTTCCCGGGCGTTTACTCTACCGAGCAGGCTAGCCGCCGCACCCTGGAGCCTACCCAGAAAGGGTTGGTACCTCTGCTCGGCAGCCACCCCGCCTGGGCCAGGGGTCCACGGTATGAGCGGCTATCTAGCGGCCCGGTTTGCTCTGCACGAGCTTACCGCGACGGTATAGCAGATCTTGCTACGGCGCAGACTCACCACCGGGGCTCTGCTTACGCTGATTTTTTAGTACCCCATCAAACCGGCTTAAATCACTACCCTTCCAAACACGAACAGCGGCTATAAGTAAACCAAATCTCAAAGATTGAGATACATCATAAATGATTAATTTTTTTCGCAACACCATTTGCCCTAAAGTAGCAATAAATCACGAAAGGCACATTGGTAAAAAGTGCAAACCTGCCTATACTAATAGAAGTCAAACCGCTTATATGTGATAAAACCAGAAGCAAAGCACCGGATAACAACATCAATGAACCAAAAATAATCAGGGGGAATTTAATCGACCGATGAGCCTCCATCCACGCCTTAGGAGACTTTGTCGTCTCTGGAGTTGTGACTCCCATAAAAGAAAACTCACCTGCACCTTTTCTCGTTGAATAAAATGCTACCGTCACCCAAAGTAAGCCCAGGATAATTAATAAAATATTAAGATATAATAACTCTTCGCTCAATCTGACTCCTTGATCATATACGAGTCGAAATCAATCATTCAGACTAAACTTCCACCCCCTCTTAAAACTCTTTATCTTACCCTAGAGAGCTGTTTATTTTTATAAATAATACAGATCATAATTTTACAGAAGAGTCCTAACGAAATCACGTATTTTTATCCACGTTTCGTCAAATTTATCCCAACACCATTGAAACTACGTATCTGGCTCTCATATCCACAACCTTGGTTGCTTACTTTGTTCCCAACGAATCAGCTACCGCTTGTGATTCCCCGGCTTGTCCTGCACGAGCTTAGGCGGGCGTCGTAAAACCCGGCACATAGTCTAGAATCTTGTGGGAGGCCGCACCCGCCCGGCACGCGGCTCAATCACAGCAACCGGCCCACGATAAGGTAACCGCATGGAGCCCACCACCTCCCAGATCCGCCGCTGGCGGCGCTACCTGGCAGAAGAAATAGCCGAAACCACACTATATGCAACCCTGGCGGAACGAGCCAGCGGACATGAGGCAGAAATTCTACACCGGGTAGCAGAGGCAGAACACCGCCACCAAAACCACTGGCGAACCCTACTAGGCCAACACGCCGAACCCGAACCTAAACCCTCGCTATCAGCACGGACCCTCCAGTTCCTGGCCAAACATTTCGGCACCGTCTTCGTGCTGGCCCTGGCCCAGAGAGCCGAACAGCGCTCCCCCTACGCCGAAGACCCCGACGCCACCCAAGCCATGGCCGCCGACGAGGCCATTCACGAAGAAATCATGCGGGCACTTTCCACCAGCGGCAGGGAAAAACTCTCGGGCAATTTTCGTGCCGCCGTCTTCGGGGCCAACGACGGGCTGGTCTCCAACCTCGCCCTCATTATGGGAATCGGGGCCACCGGGGCCTCATCGCAGATGGTTCTGCTCTCGGGTATCGCCGGCCTCCTGGCCGGAGCACTCTCCATGGCCGCCGGTGAGTTTGTTTCGGTACGGTCCCAGCGCGAGATGCTTGACGCCTCCTCCCCCACCCAGGTGACCCTCGACGTGGCCCACCAGCTTGACATTAAACAGAATGAGCTGGAACTCATCTACAAGGCGCGGGGTATGAGTCATGAGGCGGCCCACCATCGAGCCCTGGAGCGTCTGGGGTATTTCAGCTGCGACTGCGACCCCTCACTCTCTTGGCAGGACCCCCGGCAGGATACCGGCGAAAACAACAATGCCGCCCTCGGCACCGATATTGGTGCCGCGGCGGCATCATTTTGTTTTTTTGCCTCCGGTGCGCTGATCCCGATTATTCCCTTTGTTTTTGGGGCCACCGGAGTATTGGCTACCGTGCTTTCGCTGGTATTGGTCTCAGCGGCCCTGGGTATAACTGGCGGGATCGTCGGGCTGCTCTCCGGGGCGTCACCGCTCAAGCGGGGTCTGAGGCAGATCGCTATCGGGCTGGGTGCCGCGGCGGTAACCTACCTGCTCGGCCTACTCTTTGGCACCGACGCAAGCTAGGCCCTATTTTTGTTTACGCGTCCGGGCAAACGCTATTGACCCCGCCAGAATAAGGACCGTGAGCACACCTCCCACAATCCAGGGGGTCGATGAGGGGGTTTCGGTCGATGAGGCAGCCTGCGCCTGCTGGGTTTCCCCGGCCTGCTCACTGCTTTCACCAGCAGCGCCCTCTTCTTCATGGCCCTCCGCACCCTCTACTGCGCTCATGCTTTCCTGCCGCTTCTTGTTTTCCTCAAGCTCTTGAACCTTCTCTTGGTCGGTAGGTTCGTGAGCTATTCGCTCTTGTATCCACGAGTGGTGGTTAGCCACCGGGGTGAGCACAGCCTGAGCACCGGGGGTATCAGCAGTCGAACCCGTGGTGACGGTAGCCACTTTATTGCCTTTAAAGAATGGTCCACCGGAGTCACCCGGCTGGATAGTGGCCTGGCCCGGTATGTTGGTGAAGAGTATCGGGCTCTCACCCGATGAAGAGCCCCCGTTCAGGCCGGATTCTGAGAGTTCTTCTTGGGTAACAGAAAGTTTAGCTTCCGGCAGTTTACCGGTTTTACCCATACCGCCCGGCGACCAACCGTACAGCACGCCCTCACCGGGGGTCAGAGGCTTGTCATCAACCTCAGCGTAGTGGTCAAGCTCCATTTTCTGAGAGGTGTGGACCAGGGCAAGGTCACTGCCGTCTTTGGCACTTTCCCAGTAGTCAACATCGTAATACTTGTAGTTGCCTTCTTCCCCCAAACGGAGCTTACCGCCGTACTCTGTTGCATCCTGCACACAGTGGTGGGCGGTCACAGCCCACTGCGGAGAGATTGCGGTGGCGGTGCAGTCGCCCTCGGGGTCACCGTCCTTGGTCACCTGAAAAGAAGCCACAGTCTGCGCCTGTTCCCGGTTAGTTGCAAAATTACTGTTATCAATTGCCATCGCGGCGGGTAGGGCAGATAATGAGAGACTTGCGGCAAGAGCAAGAGCTGAAAGTGTTTTTTTCACGGTTCCTACTTTCTTAGTTTTTTGTTGAGGTGAGTTTCTTAACGGATTCAGCCATTAAGTACTCAGCCGGACCTTTAGAGAAAAAGCATTTAATAATCGTTGCAATGACCAGAGAAAAGACGATGGTGGCCCATGTTGCTTGCTCGTATCGGATAGCCGATACCGATGAGATCACGGCTCCCGCAGAGAGAATATGGGCAATATAGGCGCTCAGCGACATTGACCCCAGGGCCTGGAGTGGGAAGAATATATAGGCCAATACAGACAGGCGGAAGAGGAGCAGACACAGGCCCAGCACACTGAGAGAACCGGCCAGGGTTAAGATAATGTCCCCCAAACTTCCCGTATGTGCCTCAAGGTTAAGCACCCGGATAACCCAGTAGGGTAAACCGTAGGGGGCCCAGCTTCGATGGGTCACGCCCCAGATGGTCACCACAAAACCCACCACCGTGAGCAGGGACAGCCACAGGGTATCTCTCTGCGCGAGCTTTCCTCGTCCCATCAAGCTGCGATAGAAAACCACGCCCGCCAGCGCATAGGTCGCCCAGGCAAAAACCGGGTAGGATCCACCAAGCTCCCGGTAGGGGATCAGGTTAAAGCTCAGAAGCAGATAAATTGCCGCAGAACATATTGCCAGCAGAGCCGTCAGACCCAGCTGAGCACGCTTAGAAAGCCCCAGGGCGTAGGGAAGCGCAATATAAACAGCTCCAATGGAAAACAAAACAATCTCTATGCCCCCCGCAAAAGGAGCGATAAGCATTCCAATCAGCAGGAGCAGTATCCCGCGCACAACCGTGCGGTACCTAAAAACCAGAATACTCAGATTATTTCTCTGTGCTGAATCTGCCATAATCGCCAGGGACACACCCGACAGCAGGGCAAAGAGAGAAGAAGGGAAACCCTCCGTTATCTCTCCCAGCAACCCGTGCGGGCTATACAGGTGAGCCAGAACCATCCCCACCAGGGCAAGAGCCCTGGCAACATCAACCGCAACAATACGACCCCGCCCCGCCGACGGTAGCTGCACTAGAGAGCTATTCATGGATAAAACTTCTACCTAAACAATAATAGAATTTATGACTGCGGTATCACCGTATTACACACAACCGATGCCAGTAAATCCGTGATCGCCGTTTTCTTCTCTTTCACGGTGTCCTTGAAGAAGGCCCTCTACATTCTTAAAGCAAAAATCATTCGCGGGGAGTATGATTTTTTTATCTCCTCGTTTTTCTCCTTCTACCGGAGGATATAAAAATAGGGGTGTTCCACCATAGTACGGTAGAACACCCCTATCAGGTTACAGGACCTCAGCGAGCCCTAACCCTGGGTCAGTATCTGGCGCATAAGATTTGCCGCTTCGGAGGGGGTCTTCCCCACCCTCACGCCCGCCGCCTCAAGCGCCTCCTTTTTAGCCTGGGCTGTGCCCGATGACCCCGAGACAATCGCACCGGCGTGCCCCATGGTCTTACCCTCGGGGGCGGTAAACCCGGCAACGTAGCCCACCACGGGCTTGGTGACATGCTGCCTGATAAACTCGGCGGCCCGCTCCTCGGCATCACCACCAATCTCACCGATCATCACAATGCCCTCGGTGTCGGGATCCGCTTCAAAAGCCTCCAAAGCATCAATATGGGTGGTACCAATCACCGGGTCTCCACCAATACCGATAGCGGTGGTAAACCCGAGATCCCTCAGCTCATACATCATCTGGTAGGTGAGAGTACCCGATTTAGAAACCAGGCCCAGCCTCCCCTTACCGGTAATATCACCGGGTGTAATACCCACATTTGCTTCACCGGGTGTAATAATACCGGGACAATTAGGCCCAATAATACGGGTAATCTGCCGGCCCTCAGCATCGACCTTAGACCGGGCATGAGCCCAGAACTCGGCAGAATCCTGCACCGGAACCCCCTCGGTAATCACAACAACCAGCGGCAGCTCGGCATCAATTGCCTCAATCACCGCGTCCTTGGTAAAGGCCGGGGGTACAAAAACAACCGACACATTTGCGCCTGTCTGAGCAACAGCCTCGGCAACACTACCGAACACCTCAAGTTCAACCTCCCGGCCGTTCTTATCGGTGTGACTCACGGTGCTACCGGCCTTACGGGCATTGACCCCACCCACAATGTTGGTGCCGTAGGCCAGCATACGGGCGGTGTGCTTTGAACCCTCACCGCCTGTAATACCCTGAACAATAACCCGGGAATCCTTATTCAGAAAAATAGACATCTCAAAACCCTCTTCAAAACAGTTACTAGCGGTCAACCTGTGCGGTGTGGGCCAGCTCAGCTGCCCGGTCAGCACCCGAATCCATGGTGTCTTTCTGGTGGACCAGCGGATGGTTGGCCTCCGCCAGGATCCGGCGCCCCTCATCAACACTATTGCCGTCAAGACGCACCACCAGGGGTTTGGTAGCCCTATCACCGAGAATCTCCAAAGCCTTCACAATGCCCCTGGCAACCTCATCGCAGGAGGTGATTCCCCCAAAAACATTAACGAAGACTGATGTGACCTGCTCATCGTTGAGGATAATGTCGAGGCCGGCAGCCATCACCTCCGCCGAGGCACCGCCGCCGATATCGAGGAAGTTAGCCGGTTTCACCCCGCCGTGGTTTTCACCGGCATAGGCAACGACGTCGAGGGTGGACATCACCAGCCCAGCGCCGTTTCCAATGATCCCTACTTCACCGTCGAGCTTGACATAGTTGAGGTCGTGTTCTTTTGCTTTTGCCTCAAGCGGGTTCTCCGTGCTCTTATCGACCAGAGCCAGATGGTCGGGTTGGCGGAACTCGGCGTTATCGTCGAGGGACACCTTACCGTCGAGGGCCAGAATTTTACCGTCGGCTGTCTTGACCAGCGGGTTGACCTCCACCAGGGTGGCGTCTTCTTGATCAAAGACCTCCCCCAGCTTCACCAGAACCTCGGCAACCGGTTCGTGTAGGTCTGCGGGGAAACCTGCTGCTCTCACGATCTCTGCGGCAACATCCGCGGTCAGCCCCACGGCCGGGTTGACCTCAACCCTGGCCAGTGCCTGGGGGCGTTCTTTAGCCAGCTGCTCAATCTCCATGCCGCCTTCTACCGAGCACATGGCCAGGTAAGACCGGTTTGCTCGGTCGAGGAGGAGGGAGAAATAGTATTCTTCGGCAATATCTGCGCCGGCGGCGATCATCACGCGCTGTACGGTGTGGCCCTTGATATCCATGCCGAGGATCTGCCGCGCGTATTCGTATGCCTCTTCGGCGGTTTTTGCCACTTTAACGCCGCCGGCTTTACCCCGGCCGCCAACTTTCACCTGGGCTTTGACCACGGTAACGCCACCGAGTTCTTCGGCTGCTGCCTTTGCTTCTTCTGGGGTGGTAGCCACGATGCCCCTGAGCACGGGAACACCGTGCTTCTCAAACACATCGCGTGCCTGGTATTCGAACAGGTCCACTGGATTCCTTCTTCGTTGAAGTAGTACCGAAAAGTATTTCGGCTTTCTTATTGTTGTCAAGACGACATCTGCCCGGTCACGGTTCATGTGCGCTCAACCTTCACGCCGAGAGCCAGGGCACAGCACGTCCCTCCCTGTAAACTCTAACCCAAAGACCGGCTTATATACCAAAATTGTGCACCGCTAGATTCAAGAACCGGCTGCGGCAAAGTATCTCAGGCCCGCACCACGGCTGAGTGATTGACTGACAGCATAAACTTACGCGGGAGCGCGGGAACCCGTGGATAAGGATTCCCTGTCGGCCCCAGCTACCACACAATAAACAACAGCTGTCAGTGTTGCCATGAACACCACGGCTAGAGTTCTCGATAATATTGTTGTCGGAAAGAGAAAACCGGTAACAAAGAGTACGGACCCAATAACTCCGGTTATCCAAATAAGTATCATATGCCCGACCCCAAAAAATAGCGGCACCAGCACCAAGACCGTCACAATGACCGGAGCTAGGATCCAGGCAATATTGAGCGGATCTTGGATAGCTACAAGAAATTCGCGGTTATTATCTGCCACCATCGAACTCGCTCGTGACATTTCACGGATCTCATCACGGTTGAGCTGGTAGATCGCAGCTCTAGTCCACGCCGCTAGAAACATTACAATTAACGATCCATAAAAATATATTGGCGAAGTTCCAACAATATTTTTAAACATATTAAACTCCTCGAGAGTTAAACTTTTTTGCAACTAAATGCGATCTGACACCGCCAACTAAAGTGATTACCATTATAAGAATGTAGCCGGAAATTAAAATTAGCCCAAAATATTTATTCGAAAAATCTAAGAATGTTAGTGTACCAATAATTATTGAAAATACTGTAGCTACTATAATTACAGCTATTGCGTATGGGAAAAAGTGCCGATGGGCCAGGTTCCACGCTTCCTCGCTCTTCATCGTTTGGCTGGTTCTGACTCCAATAATGTGGTTGGGAGTGAGCCATCCACTCGATATACCCCGACAGAGCAGAGCGAAGGTAGCTATCAAGATCATGTAGCCCCCAAGAGAAACTATCTGCTCCACGGTTCTCCTCAGGCAACTATATCTATACTCAAACAAATGCTATAAAGTACTCTAGCTGACAGAGCTATATAAGCAAGGATGTCAATCCTCTAGTGCCCAGGTATTCCAGGCCGCGCCTCTCTGCCTCCGGACACCTCGTCGATAGCATCGAGCATAGCCACCAGAAAAGGCGCGGTATCTGCCGACCTGGGCAACAGCAGATACTGGTGACGGTCGGTATGCCACAGCATCATCTCTGCCGCACCCACGCAACAGCGCAGGGCCACCCCCTCCCCCAAAGAGTCCGGGGCCGACTCAAAGGTCACGGTCTTCTCCAACACCCGCTCAGCCTCCGGCCCCGACAGCTCAACCACAGACCGGTTAGCAGAAACATCGAGTACCAGCCCCGCCTCATCACCCAAAGCCGAGCTCAAAGCACGCCCCAGCTTCACACCATCTACCCGGGTAACCACCAAAAAACTGTCATCGTGCACCCACAGGCAGGCAACAATCTGGCGGGTACCGTACAGAATGTCAAGGGCGCTACTATCACCGGTCACCTCCCCGGCCTCCCGCGGAAAACTAACCCCCAGCACCCGCTCAACCCGCCGAGCAGCAGCAGACAACGGGTCAACCTCAACACGAATGAGCGTCAGCCGGGCTACCTCCCGAATCTGAACACCGGTATCGCTTGCCCGGTCCATCGCCACAGCAAAATCTGAAGCAATAGAACGAACCTCACCGTCCCCCACCATATATTATTCTTCCTCCCCGACATCTCACCCACTCTCACCAGTGTGCACCCCCATTCTAACGAGAAAACACGGGACACCGGCAGCACAAAACCGGGCCCGCTGTCTTTCGGCAGCGGGCCCGGCAACCTTCGACTCATACCCGATTCCCCGGATACGAACCTCTTTTAGGTTTTAGGCACAACTCGGCCAGGAACCCCACTGTGCCCAACCAGAAGAGTAGTCCCCTTCAACGCTGTCACCGTGCCAACCGGCATTCTCCTGCCCACCGTAGTAGTCGTATCCGGTATCAGCCGAATAATCCTGCCACCAGTCCCAGGAGTAATCCCACCAGGAGGAATAGTCCCAGTTGTTCCAGCTGTCATCCTGTGACCAGCTATCCCACTGTGCCCAGTCATCGGTGGTCTGATCGGTGGTATCGGTGCTGTCAGAAGTGCTGTCCTGCTCGGTCGCGGTATCAGCGGTATCAACAGTCGTGTTATCCGCGGTGTCGGTAACGGTGCTATCCTGCTCCGTTACAGTATCGGTGGCGTCACCGGTATCGGTCGTTGCGGTGTCATCAACGGTTGCCGTGCTATCCGTTGACGAATCCGGCGAACTACTATCACCGTCGGGGTCACTCTCGTAACCGGCATAGTTCTGGGTGTAGTAGGGTGTGCCCGTCGAATCGTAGGCGATACCGATACCCAGATGGGTTGCCTTAGAATCAACCATGTTGGCGTAATGCCCCGACGAATTCCGCCACGCCTCGGTGACCTTATCGAGACTGTAACCGTAGGCGACATTCTCGCTCGCGGTCGTCCAGCCCGAGGGGTACTTGTCATAGAATCCGGTGCAGTGCGCCATCTGCTGGTTAGCCGCCTGCTCCTCAGAACAGCTCTGCGCAATAGAGTTCAGCGACTCGCTCAGCTTGACCGGTGCCAGCCCAGCCTCAGCACGCACAGCATTCGTTTCAGCTAAAATCTGCTCCCGGGCCGACGCAAGATCGGCCTGAGCGCTGCCGGCGGTGCTATCGGTACTCACCGATGAAACCGGGTTTGACGTATCGTCAACGGTCGCGGTGCTATCCAGAGCATTCGCAGAAGTAATACCCGCTGCGCCCATCACCAGAAGAGGTGCAATAGCCATGCCCTTTGAGAACGCCTTGTTCATCAAAAACAGTCCTTAGAATATCTAATCGGGGTTCAACGTATCTATTTGGTTTCGATACGCAGGCTGCACGTCATCAAAATACCTCGATTAACGAGCAACAGTAGAACACACTATTGACACTATGCAGGCTTATGAATCCCCTCTAGCAGTTACACGCTGTGGCCCCTCCGCCGACATACACCACACAACGGCCCACAAAACACCCCATCTATGGCGGCATATGAGAGGTGTGCAGAATGAGCTACACCTTGGTCAGAGGCGCATAACGCAACAGCAAACGCTTCTGCTCATCACCAAAATCCACCTTTGCCACGGTCTTATCCCCGCTCCCCTCCAGGGCAAGAACCGTGCCCTCACCAAAGCTGCTATGCTGCACACGGTCCCCCACCGCCAAACGCGGAATTTCTTGACGCGGCTGCACCCGCCCGGTCCCCTGCCCGCGGGTTGCAGCCCGTAAACCGTAAGCCGCAGAACCGTTAACGGCACTACTCGTCGGCTGAGAAAAACCGGTGCGCGGTCCACCGGGTATCGAGGCACGGAAGCCCTCCCCGCTTCCCAGCCGCCTCCACTGAATAAGCTCCTCGGGGATCTCCTCAAGAAAAGGCGACGGCGGGTTAAACTGCCGCTGCCCCCACATCGAACGATTCTCCGCCCGGGTCAGATAGAGCCTCCCCATCGCACGTGTCAGCCCCACATAGGCTAAACGGCGCTCCTCACTCATCTCGCTGACATCGGTCAAAGCCCTCTGATGGGGAAAAAGGCCGTGCTCCATACCGGTCAGAAAAACCACCGGAAACTCCAGCCCCTTGGCCGTGTGCAGGGTCATGAGCGTCACCACCCCCTGGCTGCGGGCCTCAGCCACCTCGGCTGCAATCTGGGCGGCACTGGGACCGGTTCCGCCCTCATCGGCTGCTCTGGGCCTATTGGGGATCTGATCAGCATCGGCCACCAGGGAAACATGCTCCAAAAAATCTTCAAGACCGGACTCCGGATGATCCACCTCAAAATCCCGTACCGCCTCAACCAGCTCAGCCAGATTTTCAAGACGGCTTTCGTCCTGAATATCATCCGACTCTCGCAGGGCCCGCAAATAGCCGGTCTGCTCCAGCACGGCCTCAAGACATGCAGCGGCAGGCTCACTCTCCGCCAACCTCATAAGATCGTGGGCAAGCTGCACAAAAAGAGTAATTTTTTTGACAGCAGCCGACCCCAGCCCCGGAACATCGGCACCCACCCGCAGGGCCCCCATAAACGAAAGACGCTGCCGCTCAGCAAAATCCGCCACCGCAGCCTCTGTCTTCGCGCCGATACCGCGCTTGGGCTCGTTGAGGATACGGCGCACGCTCACGTCGTCGTCGGGGTTGACCAGCATCCGCAGGTAGGCGAGCGCGTCCTTGATCTCCTTGCGCTCGTAGAACCGGGTGCCGCCCACCACCCGGTAGGGGTGGCCGGTGCGCATGAGCAGTTCTTCGAGAGCACGGGACTGGGCGTTGGTGCGGTAGAAGATAGCGATGTCGCCGGGTTTGATACCGTGTTCATCGCGCAGGAGATCTATCTCCCGGGTGATAAAAAGCGCCTCAGCCTGTTCGGATTCTGCCACGTACCCGGTAATTTTGGGGCCGTCTCCGCTGGCTGTCCAGAGTTTCTTGGGTCGGCGGTCCCGGTTTTTTTCGATGACTGCGTTTGCCGCGCTGAGAATGTTTTGGGTGGACCGGTAGTTTTGTTCGAGCAGTATGGTGCGGGCGGTGGGGTAGTCGTTTTCGAAATCGGTGATGTTGCGAATGTCTGCCCCGCGGAAGGCGTAGATCGACTGGTCTGAGTCTCCCACCACGGTGAGTTCCGCCGGCCGGGTGCTTTCGGGGTAGGGGGTGTGATCGTCGGCCGGTGCGGGGGTGGGGCCTACCAGCTGGTGGACCAGGGCGTACTGGGCATGGTTGGTGTCCTGATACTCGTCGACGAGGATATGGCGGAAGCGGCGCCGGTAGTAGTCGGCAACCTGCGGGTGATGACGCAGCAGGCGCACGGTCTCAAAGATGAGGTCGTCAAAATCAAGAGAGTTGGCGGCACGCAGTCTCTCGGTGTAGCCGGTATAGACCCGGCTGACAGCCTGTTCCCAGGGGTTGGTGGGGTCGATGCTGCGGGCGTATTCTTGGGCGTCGATCAGTTCGTTTTTGAGCTGGCTGATCTTATTCTGTATGGCCTTGGGGGCAAACTGTTTGGGGTCGAGGTCAAGGCCTTTTGCCACCAGGGTGATCAGGCGTGCCGAGTCTGCTGAGTCGTAGATGGAGAAGGTTGTTTTGAGCCCCAGTATTTTTGCTTCACGGCGGAGTAGGCGCACGCAGAAGCTGTGGAAGGTGGAGATCCACATGTGGCGGGCACGGGGGCCGATGAGCTGTTCGATCCGCTCCCGCATCTCGGCTGCGGCCTTGTTGGTGAAGGTGATCGCGAGAATCTGCCCCTGGTGGGCTCGTCCGGTTGCCAGCAGGTAGGCGATCCGGTGGGTGAGCACGCGGGTCTTGCCGGATCCTGCTCCGGCAACAATGAGCAGGGGGGACCCGGAATGGGTGACCGCCTCTCTCTGCTGCGTGTTGAGTCCATCGGTAAGGTAACCAGTATCACTATCGCCGCGGGCGTCTGCTTCGGAGACCGGGGTGGGCATGAAGCTGTCTTCTTCATCAAACATGTTATCCATCGCGTTATCCAGTGTAGACCGAACAGGTTTTCGAGGGAGGCTGATTTTTGCGGTGAGCTAAGCTAAGACAGTGCACGATTCACCGACCGGCGTCCGACCCCTGATTTCTTCTTCCCCACCGCTCGTTGCGCTGAAAACGTCCGGTGGGCAGAGAACCCTTCGCGGGGTGGCCCTACTGCGGACGGCTACCGTTGCGTTTTCTGCTCTGGTTGCCGGGAGCGCGGGTTGGGCGCTGGCAGAGGCTTTTGACGGTGGTTCGCCGGCGGAGGCCCCCGGGTATCTCTGGTGGCTGCTCTGTATTGGTGCCGCCGGCGCTGCGGCCTGCGCCCGGGCTGAGATTCTGGTCGGCGTGCGCGGGGCCAGGGAAGCCGAAAAAGATGTGCGCGGTAGGCTACTGCACAGTTTTTTCTCGACGCATCTGAGATCAGCGTCCTCATCCTCGCCGGGGCGCGCTGTCTCCCTCATGACCGATGCGGTGGAAAGGACCGCCGACTACCGGCAGATATACCTGGGTTCCACGCTGGCAGCCCTCATCTGCCCCCTACTGATTCTGCTGTATATCGGTGCCCTGGACTGGGTGAGCGGGCTGAGCATCTTTGCTGCCGTCCCCCTGGTTCCGGCCGCGCTCTGGGTCTTTTTTCACTTTTTTCGCGGTGTTTCGGCGCGTTCACGGGCCCGCCGTGAGGCGCTGACAGTTTCCTATCTCGATTCGATTCGCCAGCTGACCCTGATCAGGCTCTATGGCGCGGGCGAGCGCACCGAGAACACCCTGCGCGAGCGAGGGGAGGAAAACCGGCGAGCGGTGATGAGGCTGCTGGCCGGAAACCAGCTGGTTATTGTTGTGATGGACTCGGTTTTTCTTCTCTTTCTCATCTGCTGGTCTACGCTCGTTATTTCTTGGCGAACCACTACCGGGGCGCTGACCACCGGTGGAGCCCTGTCCGCTCTTCTGCTTCTTCCCCTGCTCTTGGAGCCGCTGACCCAGGTTGCCGGTTTCTTCTACATCGGTATGGGTGGGCGGGCCTCACAGCGGGCTATTGCCCGGGCTCTGGCAGCCGACAACATCACCCCAACCTCTCCGCCGCGGGGTACCGACACCGGCACGCCCAGCCCTGACTCTGCGGTGAGTGTGCGCGGGCTCAGCCACGACTTTGGCAGGGGCACGGTGCTCAACCGTCTCAGCTTCGATATTCCCCGCGGGTCTAAAACCGCCCTGCTGGGGGAGTCCGGTACCGGTAAATCCACCCTCCTCTCCCTGGTTCACGGCACTTTACAGATCCAGGACGGCGCGGTGGCGGTCAACGGAACAAACCTGGCTGACATCGACCCGTCTCGGGTACCCCTGGAAAGTGCCCTGCTCTCCCAGCAGAGCAGGCTTTTTGCCGGCAGTATCGCCGACAACCTGCGTTTTGCCCGAGACAGTGCCAGCGAACAGCAGATGTGGGATGCCCTGAGACAGGCGAGGGTGGCCGATGAGGTGAGGGCTCTACCGGCGGGCCTCAACACCGTCGTGGGCGAAGAAGGACTGGGGCTCTCGGGCGGGCAGATACAGCGTATCTCCCTGGCGCGGGCACTGCTGACCGGGCGCAACCTGCTCCTGCTTGACGAACCGACATCTCAGGTTGACGCAGAATCCGAACAAAAAATTCTTGAGGCCCTCGGTGCCCTGGGTCCGGACACCACCCTGGTGATGGTCACCCACCGGCCCGCCCTCCTGGAGATCGCCGATACGGTGCTCTTTCTCGATCGGCGGGGCCTCCACCGGGTAAAGAGCACCGGATCCGCTGGCAAGCCGGCGCACACGGCGGGGAAAGGGAGTCAGCGGTGAACCGAAACAACCGGGCACCCGCCCCGCAGCGGCCCTCCACCGTGCAGCTGATTCGCTGGCTGGCCTCGATCACAGCACCGGTACACCGGCCACTAGCCGTCTCGACCCTTCTTCGCGTGCTCACCCAACTGCTGGATATCGCCCTTTTTGCGGCAGCTGGTTGGAGCGTGGCCACCGTGCTGGTCGGCGGCTATACCGGTGCCGTTTTTCTGGGCGTCCCCGTGGCGGGCTGGATCCTGCTCCCGAGCCTGGCTCTGGCCCGCGCACTCACCCACTACGGTGAACAGTTCACCGGCCACTACGTGGCCTTTAAAGCGCTAGAACTACTGCGCGGCCACGCCTTCTCCCAGCTGTGGCGCAGGGCTCCGCTACCGGCTGGCCGGGGTGCGCCCGCAGACCGAGAATCTTCGATGCACAGCGGCTCCCTACTCACCGGGCTCACCCGCGATGTCGACCGCATCGAGGTAGTCTACGCCCACACGCTGGCCCCGCTCGTCTCGGCGATACTGGTCCCCACCCTAACCCTGGCCGTCAGCGGCTACACCTTCGGTTTTACCGTGATCGCGCTGCCGACTCTCTGTCTACTCATCTCAATCTTTGTCGTGCCCGCAGCGGGATTCCGGGCAAGCCGCACCGCCACCGACGACACCCTCACCCACCGTGCCAAACTCACCGTGCACACCAGCGATTCTGTGCACGGTGTCTCAGAGGTACTCACCTACGGCCGCCAGCAGCAGCGGGCCGACACCATGAAAGCCCTGGGCGACAGGGTGCTCTCCTCCTCCCTGGTGTCTGCCCGCATACGCGCCAACCGCCGCGCCGGCAACATCCTCCTCAGCCTTATCTGCCTCATTTCGGTGGCCTTCATCGGCCCCGCTAGCGGTATCCCACCGGTCTGGTCAGCAACCCTGGCGTTGGGGGCCACAAGACTTTTTGAGGCACCCCGCGGTATCGAGAACGCCGTCGGCTACCTCGACCACTCGCTCGCTGCCGCGCACCGTCTCTGGCAGCTCTGTCATCTGCCGCCCACGGTGCTCGACGGCCCCACACCCCTCAAACTATCCGCAGCGCCCCGCATTGAATGGCAGAATATCACCTACCGCTACCCCGGCGCCTCCCCGGATTCGGCGGCGACACTCAACGGTTTCAACGCCTCCGCCGAGCCCGGAAAAACCACCGTTTTCATCGGAGCCTCGGGCTCGGGCAAAACAACCGCAGCCCAGTTACTGCTGCGTTTTGACGACCCCCAGAGCGGACACGTTCTGCTCAACGGTACACCGGTCACCAACTACACCCTGGATTCTCTGCGATCGCAGGTGGTGCTGGTTTCTCAGCAGACGCAGGTACTGGCCGGCAGTATCGCCGAAAACCTCCGTCTGGGTGCCCCCGCGGCCAGCGATGTACAACTGTGGCGGGCACTCAATAGAGCCGGGTTCGCCGACGAGGTCACCGCCATGCCAGAGGGCCTGGACACCCCGGTGGGGAGCGGAGGTAGTGAACTGTCGGGTGGGCAGCTACAGCGGCTGGCACTAGCCCGTGCACTACTCATGAACCCCAGGGTGCTGGTACTCGACGAGTTCACCGCCCACCTCAGTTCAGAGATGGAGCGAAGAATCCGAAACACCGTGGATTCGCTGCAGAACGTCACCATCGTTGAGATATCCCACCGCCTTGAACACCTCGACCGCGGGCAAAGGGTCTACACCGTGGAAGGCGGGCGGGCACGCCGCCCCTCAAAAGATAAAGGATATATCTCCTCTTGAAAGGCCCGTACGTGGCCGGTGAGATTTAGGTTGCGGGTTTCTATGCTGTACAGTAAAGAGGGTGGTTTCTTGGGTGAAGAGCCCCTTCACCGAGCCATACATGCAGTAATTGGCCCTCGTAGCTCAGGGGATAGAGCACCGCTCTCCTAAAGCGGGTGTCGATGGTTCGAATCCATTCGAGGGCACAGTAAACCGTGATTGCGGCGGCCGTCCCGGTTCCGGGGCGGCCCTGTGAAGAAGGGCCGTGTCCCCAGTGATTCTTATTGATGAGCCCCGCTGGCCAGCTCACGGGACATTTTTTTCGCACCTGGTCTCGGACAGCGATATGGGTGAGCTTCACGCTTTTGCCCGCGCTCACAATATTTCTGACCGTGCCTTTGACCTCGACCACTACGATGTTCCCGCCGAGCTCTACCACCGGCTGGTTGCCGCCGGTGCCACTGCCCTGACCGGCAGTGAGCTCACCCGCCGGCTCATTGCTTCGGGTCTGCGTGTTCCCCTCAGAGAACGCCCCGCCAAGATCCGTCACACTCTTCGAGGACGCTTTACCCGGTTGCTGCCCAACCGCGACCGGATTGCGGAAATACTGCTTGACCGCTGGGAAGAGAGCCACCGCGCCTACCATAACAGTGCCCACCTGCTGGAGATGCTGACCGCCCTCGATCGGTTCTATACGCCGGTCAAACCTCCGCGCGCCGTGCAACTTGCCGCCTGGTTTCACGACGCGGTCTATACCGGTAGTCCCGGTCGAGATGAGTCTGAATCGTCAGAGCTTGCCGCCACCATGCTGGGGCCGCTGGTAGGGCATTCTCTCGGGGCCGACGAGCTTTTGTACGTGCGCGCTCTGATTGAGATGACCGCCGACCACCTCCCCGGCACCGTCACGGTGTCAGCGCACCTGGGGGCCAACGATGCGGGCTTTTTCCTGGATTCCGACTGGCGATTCTCGCCGCGGGGAGGGCCCGCTACAACAGGTATGTGCGCGGTGTTGAACAGGAGTATTCGCGGCTGCCCTCCGCCGTCTTTAGGCGGGGGCGGATCGATTTTCTCGAGAGGTTTTTACGCCGCGATTTCATCTACACTACAGACCGGGGTCGACAACTGTACGAGGAGAAAGCGCGATCTAACCTGCGCTACGAGCTGGAATACCGCGCTACTTCCTCGTTTTTCTCCGGTAGAGTACCCGGGAGATAAGTAGGCCAATCACAATACCGACACCACCGGTGATAGATACCCACATGGCTGCATGCCCCACAAAGAGCGCAATAATCAGGCCGATCACAATACCGGGTACAGCTCCGGCAGCCATACCGGTAGCCATATAGGTGAACTCTCGATCCGAGCTGCTGGTGGGGCTTTCAAACTGTGTTGGCATAGTGCCCATTCTATGCACTATACGGTGCGGCACAAAAGTTTTGGGCATAAAAAATGCGACCCTGCTGCTGGTCGTTCGGGGGTCGCATTCACCGAGTGACGGTAAGCTGTGCTCACGCCTCGATCATGTCCTCAGCCCACCTTTGAGAAAAGAAGCGTAAGGAATTTTTACTGCCTACCCGCGCGGCGAACTTGACCAGCGCCCGGATAGGGCTGGAGGGGAGCAGCCGCTCCCCTCCAGTGAAAGTCTTTAGAGACCTGCGTAGGTGTAGTAGCCGTCTACGGGCATGTAGCCACCGCCATCAACACTGCTGAGCAGAGTGCCCTGTGAGGGGTTGAGGGCGGAGATCATCTGACCGTCACCAACGTAGATACCCACGTGTGCGTAGCCGTTGGTGAAGACAATATCACCGGGCTGGGGGTTGGAGGTGGGGGTGAGCTCACCGGCCATTGCATAGGTGTAGGCGGTCAGGTTAATGCCCGACTGTGCGTAAACGTATGAAACGAAACCTGAGCAGTCCCACGACTTGTAAGTCTTGCCGCCCCAAACGTAGCTGCCGCCGATGCCGTCGTAGGCTGCGTTGACGATAGCCTGACGGGCGCCGGTGAGGTCAGCGGTCGACGCTGCCTGAGCGCTCACGTTGGCGGTGTTTTCCTGGGTGGCGCCCTCGGTGGTGTACGAGGTGGTCTCGTAGGATGCTGTTTCGTAGGAAGCGGTCTCGTAGGTTGCCAGGGTCGGCGCCTTGGATGCGGGCGCAGAGGGGGTAGCAACCGCGAATGCGTTTGCGGGAACCATTGAACCAACAAGTGCTGCACCGGTTACTGCTGCGATGCCTGCATTGCGAACCATGTTGGACTTTTTCGGTGCCAAGTGCTTTGCCATGATATGTATTTCCTCCATTGCCTCACGAGGTAAGCTGTCGGGTTCGAGTAGAAGGTTCACTCGGCTACGTGTGTAGCTTCACCCCTAGGGCTCCTCTTGGAGGAACCCGGAAAGTGGGTCCCCCGCTTCTGCCAAGCGTATTTGTTTTCGTGTTTCCTCAGCGATGAACAGTGGCAGAACTAGGCGATCTGTCCCTGAGGGTGCCGCTCCGACCAGTGGTTGGCACGAAGAAAACATTACACACCCGCACACCGAATGTCACGCTTTGATAACAAACCCGGAGTATTTTGGTGACAAAAAATCGCACATAAACCCACAAAACACACACGTGTTACGGTGGGATTATTTCCAACCCTCCGCAGAATCCCCGATTTTTCAAGGATTTTTACCCCTCCCCTTCGGCAGCATACACAGATAAACCAACATAAATTTTTGGTAACAAATCTTAAAAAATTTTGTTGAGAAACAGCGCACACCGCGTTCGCGCGAGCAAAACTCCCCTCAAGGAGGCGACAAAAGCCCATTTTTGCCCCCATTTTGGGGGATATTGTCCCCCGTCAGAAATTGGTAGGGAAGAATATGCGGGGCGGGCCGACAGCCCCAAACACGCAAGGGCCCCGGCTACCGCACAACCGGCAACCGGGGCCCTGACTCCGCGAGCACCCATGCTCTGGCAGAAAAAGCTAGCGTTTTACCACAATCGAGTCGGCTACTTCCGCGGCAAGACGCAAGCTACTGTCTTCACCGTCGGCGGCAACGAGCACATAGCCGTCGCCATCATCAAGGATAGAAACAGTGGAACCATACTGGATTCCCGCGTCCCCCAGCCGCTTCATCAGCTCTATATCCGTTTGCACAAACTCGGGAAACCGCGAGACCGTAAAACGGTCCTTGGGGCCCGAGTCGCGCGCGGCAATAGACATTGTGACCGTTCGGTGGTCGTTACTCTCGCTCTCCATCCCGAGTTCTTCCAGGCCGGGAATGGCATTGCCGTAGGGCGAGTATTTGGGGTTGTGCAGCAGGCTAACGAGCCGGCGCTCCACCCGCTCACTCATCACGTGTTCCCAGCGGCAGGCCTCGTCGTGAATGTAGGCGATATCAAGACCGATAACATCTGCCAGCAGGCGCTCGGCCAGGCGGTGCTTACGCATTACCTCAACGGCGCGCTTGCGGCCTTCCTCGGTAAGTTTGAGGGAGCGGTCGGGGGCAACTTTGACCAGCCCGTGTTTCTCGATGCGGGCAACGGTCTGCGAGACGGTGGGCCCCGAGTGCTCTAGACGCTCAGCGATACGAGCGCGCATGGGGGTAATGCCCTCTTCTTCTAGCTCCAAGATGGTACGCAAGTACATCTCAGTGGTGTCAATGAGATCTGTCATCGTTGTTTACCGCGTCTTCTTTCTCTGGTTCTTTCTGGTTCGCCGCTCTCGTGCCCGTGCGGGGGTCGCAAGCCCAAAGCAATGTGTATACATATCATAGTTGTTTGTGTCCCCGTGAGCATTGTACGGGCACAACGTTTACCTGCTCCTTCTTATTCCGCGCCCGCTCGGAGTCCACCATGCGAAATTTTGGTGTTGTTTCCGGGCCGCTATCTGGCCGGTTCAGCCCGTTCGGTGCACAATGGAAGCTCGGGGATTGCCCCGTACCCTATATAGGCGTGCCCGCTCCTGCCTTCTGCCTGTGCCGGGCTGTCTACCCTGAGCAGATACCGCATACACGTTGTGGAGATACCGTGACAGATTTTCCCGTGATTCCCAAAAATCTTCTTCCGGCGGACGGCCGTTTTGGCGCCGGCCCCTCTAAGGTTCGCCCCGAACAGGTGGAGGCTCTTGTACGCGGCAGCACCGACCTGCTGGGAACCTCCCACCGGCAGGCAGCTGTCAAAAATCTTGTGGGAGAGATTCGGGACGGTCTGTCCCTGTTTTTTGGTGCCCCGGAAGGATACGAGGTGGTACTTGGTAACGGTGGGGCCACCGCTTTCTGGGATGCCGCCACCTTCGGCCTGGTGCGCCATCGCGCCGAGCATTTGGTTTTTGGGGAGTTTGGGTCCAAGTTCGCCCACGAAACCAGCGGTGCACCCTTCCTTGCCGAATCCGTGATTATTTCGGCGCAGCCAGGGAGCCGGCCGCGGGTTGAGCCTCGCCCGGATGTTGATTTCTATGCCTGGCCGCACAATGAGACCTCTACCGGGGTGTTCGCTCCCGTGATCCGCCCCGAGGGGATCAGCGATGATGCGCTGGTGGTTGTTGATGCCACCTCGGCGGCCGGTGGTCTTGACGTCGATGTTTCGCAGGCGGACGTCTACTATTTTTCTCCGCAGAAGAATTTTGCATCGGACGGCGGGCTATGGGTCGCTCTCTTTTCACCGCGCGCTATCGCCCGCGCCCGGGAGATTGCCGAAAGCCGGCGCTGGATTCCCGATTCGCTGAATCTGGTGAGTGCCGCCGATAATTCACGGAAGAACCAGACCTATAACACGCCGGCTGTGGCTACCCTGGTTTTACTCAATGAGCAGGTGAAGTGGCTCAATGATAATGGTGGGCTTGAGTTTGCTGCCGGGCGAACCGCCGATTCGGCGGGTAGGGTCTACCGGTGGGCGGAGGAGTCTAGCTTTGCCGCTCCTTTTGTTGCCAACCCGCAGGAGCGCTCAAACGTTATCTGCACCGTTGATTTTTCCGATCGTGTTGATGCGGCCGCGGTTGCTAGGGCCCTACGTGCCCAGGGTGTGGTGGATACCGAGCCCTACCGTAAGCTGGGACGTAACCAGTTGCGGATTGCCACGTTCACCGCTATTGATCCGGCCGATGTTTCGGCGCTTTTGAGCTGTATCGACTACCTGGTAGAAGGTATGCGTTAGCCTCTGCTAACCGTTGCCCTGCTGTCTCGGTTTTTAGTCTGCCCGTTGTTCTGCCCGTCGGCGTTTTCCCCTGCGGTGTCTGCCGGGGCCTCGGGAGCCTGCACGATAGCGGCTAGTTCTGCCAGTTCGTCGAGTTCGGCGGTGTATTCCCTGCTTTCTTCGAGCGCTTCGAGATCTTCCCGGCTAATATTTTTGAGTCGTTCAGACCAGGGGACCCATGCCGGTGCAAGCAGTGAGTCATCTCCGGGGAGGAGCCCCACCTCGCAGACCGTTGCCTTTTTTGAGCGGGGTGCCCGGGCCAGGGTTGCGAACCAGAACCAGCCGCGGTAACCCGCTAGGGTGCATTCGAAAAGGTGGGTGGTGAGCCGGTCTTCTTCAGCGCGCAGATGGTGGATCGCTCCCACCGAGGAGGGGTCGGTAATGTCGAGGATCGCGGTGAGGGCTGTATCCTTGGCCTCAGCCAGTACGGTGTCAATCTTGCTGGTGCGGCGACGTTTGGTGGGGGAACCTATGCGGGGTGTCTCTTGTGTTTCCTGTTCAGACATACCCCTATTAAAACAGGGTTGGTGGCCGGAAGCTTCCACTCCCTGTTTATTTTTAGCGGGGCAGCGGGCATGGGCCGCAGGTTTCCGACGTAACAGGGCGTAACAATGCGTCATATAAAAAATTTTTCTGCCTGCACCTCCGCCGGGTTATCCCCTATATAACCCACAAATTTTAGACTACGGCAGCGTATATTTCCCCGACTTTTTGCCGTGACCGCAGACAGCGACCTGCCCCCTGTAGATACTTTAGGGGTCAATCTTCCGGGAATACCAGAATGCCGGCTTCGTGATTAGGGACTGGGCCAACCGGCTGGCCGACATGCAAGATCGCGCCGACTATGCCCGGCGCAAAGCACAGATCGCCCAAGAATACAAAGACGATCTTCACACCAAGATCACCTTCCTGTCAGAAGAAGCAGCCTCCGATCCCCTCCCCGATCCGATGATCAGCGCCCAGATCGCAGGGTTGAGCGAGCAGCTTCTTGGCCTGGACACCGAAATTGCCATAGCCCAAGAAATGGTCGATGAGATCCGCTACGAGTACCAGCGGGTCCTTGCCCAAACCCAAGAAGATTACCGTATCCGTAGCGTGGAAGAGCTCTACCGGCAGCTGGCCCCGGCCACCGGTGGTGTTCTGCTGACCGGTGCTAGCACCACGGCCTTGGGCGTCCAGTCTCTTAACCCTTTCGCGACCGTGCAGCTGGTTCGTGACCGGGTCTGGGAGTTTGATCCCCAGAAACTGGATATAGCCTTTCACCGGGCCCAGCAGGACCCGCAGAAATACTATACTGCCCTGCTGAATTTCCTTTCCAAACTCTCTCCCCAGGAGTTGGCTGACTATTTTGAGTCTCACCAGGACAGAGCCCTTTATGCTCTGCGGCTGGGAGATACCACGATAGAACAGGTTCGGCAGACCCAGACCTGGTGGAACGCTGAACTGTCTTTTGATGAGAGGGGGAACTATATTTCGTCGGGAGACGCGCAGGTCCCCGAGTATGGCATGCTCACCTATGAACAGCGGAAGGTATTGATGCTTTATGCCCCGGGGCTGATCGGGAATCTGGACGGGGTGCCGTATTCTCATCGGTCGGTGGCGAATACGACCCTGCTACACATGGTGTCTTCGGATCCGGAGGATCAGAAGAATTGGGATATTCCCTACACGGTGGAGGGTGATATTGCCAGCATATCGGGGACACCGCAGCCAAAATTCTTGATAAGAATCAAGACATCACAGACAACCACGGTGTGCCCGTCGATGTCCAGGTTATTAATCTGGAGTTCTCCACTCTATCCGGTGATAGCAATTCCTGGGACGACATTATGACAGCGGTCTCGGTTGGTAACCTGGACTCGGCCGGGACTTCTTCCTGGTTGGTGCACGGGATGGATAATAACGCTGAGAAAAGCGCTGATCATATGATCAGCGCCGCCGGCAGCCTCTACGACCAGGTTCAAGACCAAAACCTAGATTCTCAAACGGCTGTCGGGCATGCCGCGGTAGCCTGGATGAGCTACTCAGCTCCCCAGGCCCTACCCAGCCTTGAGGTCCGTTCCAATGATAGGGCCCATACCGGTGGGCACCGGTTAGCCCAGGATATCGATACCTTCAACACCGTCCGCGGCGGGGACGATACGGTGCGGACTAATCTGGTCGGTCATTCTTACGGTACCGATGTGGTTTTCTCCGCCCTGACCGAGATGAACACCAAAGCCGACTCCGCAGTCCTCCTCGGTTCGGCCGGGCTGGACAAGACCCAGGTACAGGCCTATAACCGGGGCGAGCTTGATCTCGCCCTGGAGGACAACCCGAACAGGGAAGGGGCCAAGAATATCTACTATGCCGATGCGTCCAAGGACGATACTCACCGGTGGGGTTATCGTATTTCTGATGCTAAGTACGCCCCGGTCATGGTAGAAGGAATCACCAAATTCAGTGCCGAGGCCACCGGGGGCCGTGAGGATGTAGACGGACACAATCTGTATCGGGCTGACGGAGACTCCGAACAGGGTTACCTGTCCGAGAACACCTCATCTTTATGGGATACCGCCCAGATTATTCGGGGGCAGGAGGAGCAAATCACCGAGCAGGAACTGACCGAGGACGAGAAGAAATACCGGCAGAAAAAGATCGAGCACGAACACACAGAAGGAAAGAAAAATGAAAAGGAATAGCAGGAGAAGAAACCAAGAAACCCTAGCCCCCTTACCCCGGTGTTTTGATAACCCAACCCCGGGGTCAGAGTGAAGGTGGTCAACCATGCCAGCCCCGAGCAGACAAAGAATCATAACCTGTCTATCCGCCCTGTTTTTTATGGTGGCCGGGTGCGGGCTGATCCCAGGAGTACAGAAAATGACAGAACCCACCGCCAACGAACTCTTCCAAAACTACTACTCAGCCGTCACCGGAACCATGGCAGCCAGCGTCCACGGAGACCGCTACCAATGGCGCAACGGGGGCGAAGACTTCCCCTACCCCGAACAAGCCAAATGGACAGACTTCTACCCATCCATCACCACCTGTAACGGCGAAGAAATCGCCCACATTAGCACAGGCTTCCGCACCTACAACCAAGACCTAGGACTGAACCCTGAAGAAACCTCTCGGGCTATCGAGAAAGTCAAAACCTACTGGGCCTCACGAGGCTGGGAGATCACCTCCACCAACACAGCAGAAGACCCCCATATCGTACAGATCACCACCACTACAGATTCCGGAATACACCTTAAATATCTAGCCGGTGCTGGTGGCGAAGTCATTCGTGCCTCAACCCCCTGTATCCCTAGCTTCTACGATAAATACAGGGACGAGGGCCCCTCCGAGGAGCCCATCACCTACCCGGCCGATAAACCCAACCCGGACAACCTCCCCACACCCAGCACAAGCCCTACCGACAACACACCCGGGACAAGAAGCTAGGCGCAACCGGGCAGATGCTATATGCTCAGGCTCCGTGCCCCCTACCCGAAGCTGATATTTTAGTAGCATGAGCCAGAAGAAAAAGGTGGATACTCTTGCCCTGCTCATCCGTATTCTGGGGACCCTCGGGTTTATTTGTGCCCTGGCGGGCGCGGTATCCGGTATCACCATGCTCCTACTCCGCTGGGCCGGCCAACCGGCACCGAACATACTGACCCAGCTGGCCATGATCCTGCTCCCTCTGGCGGTGCTCCTCATGGCAGCTTCACTTCTGGTCGCCGTGATTCGCCGCAAAAACCCAACACCCTGTTAGCCATCAGCGATCACCCGCAATCAGCACAGCAAACACACAGAAACCGTCGGCACAATAGACACCGTGAACACTAACCAGCCCGAAGCAAAACTACTCGTTGTCGACGACGAACCCAATATCCTAGAACTGCTAGCGACCTCCCTGAGGTTCGCTGGATTCGAGGTCGTCACCGCCTCCAACGGCCGCGAAGCGCTGGAGAAAGCCGAAACCGAAAACCCCGATCTCGCGGTACTCGACGTGATGATGCCCGACCTCGACGGTTTCACCGTCACCCGCAAACTGCGCGCCGCCGGCCGCCTCTTCCCCGTGCTCTTTCTCACCGCTAAAGACGACACCGAAGACAAGGTCACCGGCCTCACCGTCGGCGGCGACGACTATGTCACCAAACCGTTCAGCCTCGACGAGGTCGTGGCCCGTATCCGCGCCGTCCTGCGCCGCACCCAACCCACAGAAATAGACGATTCCCGCCTACGAGTGGGCGACCTGGTGCTCGACGACGACGCCCACGAGGTCTTCCGCGGCGACCGCGAAATCGACCTCTCCCCCACCGAGTTTAAGCTTCTGCGCTACCTCATGCTCAACCCTAACCGAGTGCTCTCCAAGGCGCAGATCCTCGATCACGTGTGGGAATACGATTTTAATGGGGACGCCTCTATTGTGGAATCCTACATCTCCTATCTGCGGCGCAAGATCGATAATATCTCTGACCAGCCTCCGCTCATCCACACCAAGCGCGGTGTAGGCTACCTTCTGCGCACCGCCAAATAGCCGTGGAAAGACTCAAAAGAACCTTTGGTCAACTGGGTGCGCTCTCACTGCGCACCCAGTTGGTTCTTTTAACCGGCATGCTTCTTGCCCTGGCTATCTCGGTGACATCCCTGGTGGCTATCTCGGCCCTGCGAAGTCAGATGACAGACCAGATTGACGACGAGCTGAAATCAAACGCCACCACCCTCACGACCTATATGGTGCAGGGTACCGAGTTACCCTCAGACGGTCCTCTCATCCGTTTTCAGGCTTACCTGCTCAATGACAGCGGAGATAGGCTCACCTCCATCACCTCCATCACCTCGGATAGTTCCGCCCCCGATATTTCGGGCTGGGATGTAGAGAAGGTGGAGAAGTACAGCGGGTCCGGCCTTAACGTGCCCTCGGATTCGGGCGTGACTCCCTGGAGGGTTATGCCTCTGCGGGTGAGTATCGACGGCACAAACTATTCGGTGATTATTGCGACCCCGCTGAGTCAGATGAATAGTTCGGTAGCCCTGGTTACTATGCTCACGGTGACTTTTGGTTTAGCTACCCTGTTTGCTTCCATTGCCATGAGCTGGGTGATGGTCACCCGCACTTTTGAGCCGCTGGCCCAGGTTGAGCAGACCGCCGCCCGTATTGCCGCAGGTGATCTTTCCCAGCGGATCAACGACTATAACCCCTACACCGAGATCGGCCATCTCTCCGCCTCGCTAAACACCATGCTCTCGCAGATTGAGAAGGCTTTTGACTCGCAGAAACGCTCAGAGATTAAGATGCGCCGGTTTGTTGGGGACGCCTCCCACGAGTTGCGTACCCCGCTGGTTTCTATTCGCGGCTATTCGGAGCTCTACCGCCAGGGTGCCCTTCAAACCGAGGAGGCTGTTGCCGGCGCTATGGGCCGTATCGAGGCCGAGTCAAAGCGCATGGGGCAGCTGGTAGAGGACCTGCTCACCCTGGCCCGAATCGATGAGCGCCGCGCCGCCGAGAATAGCAAGGTCAGTCTGCTCGACATCGCCCGCGATGCCGCCAATGACACTTTTGCCACCGCCCCGGACCGCGAGGTTAACCTGGTTGGCCTTACCCCCGGTGAGGCCCCGGCCGAGGCTCCCGTGTTCGGTGATGAGATGCGGCTGAGGCAGGTGGTTGCTAACCTGATGACCAACGCCCTCCGGTACACGCCCGCCGGCAGCCCGCTAGAAATTGCCGTGGGTGTAGTCGTCGATGGAGCGGGCCGGCAGCTGGCAGAGATTCAGGTGCGCGATCACGGCCCCGGTATCCACGGTGAGGAACGCCAGCGGGTGTTTGAGCGTTTCTACCGTGCCGACACTTCGCGGACCAGAGAAACCGGTGGCACCGGCTTGGGCCTGTCTATCGTTGCCGGGATCGTGGAGCAGCACGAGGGCAGCGTCGAGATTAGCGAAACCGACGGCGGGGGCGCAACGTTCACTGTGCGCTTCCCTCTCTACCGCGGCTAGCAGGCAGTTTCCTGCCGGAAATGAAGCTGCCAGCCGGCGGCCTTCACCCAAATACTGGTGCGTATAACTTCTTCCCTGGCGTTTTCTACCATGGTGCAGATCAGCAGGGCCGAGTCTCCGAGCTCCTCCACCCGCACAATTTTCGGGACTGTAACATCTGCGAAAGCGCGCTCACGGTACTCAAGCACGGTGGCGCGGCCAACTCTGCGGCCTGTTGCGGTAATCCATACCAGGTCATCGGTGAGCAGGGCCTCTGTTTCGATGAGGTCCTCTCGCTTACGGGCGGGCAGGCTTTCAAGTTCCAGGGCAAGGGCCTCAAGCTCTTCTTCACGGCTGACCTCCGGCACCTCCCCGACGGTCTCTTCTGCGGGTTCGCTGTCGAAAACAGTCTGCTGCGTCTCAGCTTTCCGGGCGTCGTTCTTTCTCCGCCTCGATGCTGTGACCATACCGGGGCCTGCCTCGGGTTCTTCGCCGTCGCGGATAGCGGTGGATGCCGCACGTGCTAGCTCATCGGCCCGCTCGTTGAGTCTCACCCCGGCGTGGCCTTTCACCCATTTAAAAATATAGGTGCGCCCTTCGAGAGCCGCGTCCAGCGCCTGGATGAGTTCCAGATTGTGCACCAGCTTCCCGTTTGCTTTCCTCCAGCCTTTTTCTTTCCAGCCCGGCATCCATTTGGTCACCGTGTTCACCACATACTGGGAGTCGCACAGCACGTAGAGGGGCCGGTCAGCCATGTGTGCGCTCGATTCAAAAAGATCGATGACCGCCTTCAGCTCCCCCATATTGTTGGTACCGCTCGGGTAGCCGCCTGCTGCCCAGCAGTTTTCGTCGATGTACCAGGCCCAGCCAACGGGGCCGGGGTTACCCAGGCACGACCCATCCGCCGCGGCCACGAGGGGTTCAGCTACAGTCATCATTGCTCTCTTCAGTGAGTTTGATTGGACCTAGAATACGGCACAAAACATCTAGTATCAGGCTAGCATGTGGGCCAGGTATCCACGAGGCCGATACGGGTTCATCGGGTTCGTGCATCTACTACAATTGGCGGTATGGTTTCCGCGCAGACACCGGTCAGTATCGAGCTTTTTGCCCTCCCCACTGACGCAGTCCGTACCGGTAGCGGCTGGCTCACCTACCCGGCAGTTTTCGAGCGGAGCCGGGCAACACAATTTAGCAACGGTGCTGATGCGCTCGGTTATCTGGCTACCCGGGCTCTCATGCGTACTCTGGCCGCCGGTGCGCTGGGGCTTGAGCCGGGTAAGGCCCCGGAAATCCCCGTTGACCGCACCTGTCTACTCTGCGATAGCCCCGACCCTCACGGGAAACCGCGTATCCGAGGGGTTAATTTCAGTATGTCGCGGTCCCGCGGTATGGTTGCCGGGGCACTGTGCCTTGATGCCTCTTCCTGGCAGGGATCACCGCGGCTGGGTGTCGACATCGAGGGTATACGAGACACCCTTTTTAGCGGTTTTGACCGTCTCACGCTAACGCCCGACGAAGCTGCCGCTGTGGCTCGTTTACCCGACACGCGGAGACAGTTTGCCCGGCTTATGCTGTGGACCGCCAAAGAGGCGGTACTCAAAGCGACCGGTCACGGTCTTACCGCCGGTCCGCAGTCTGTTGAAATCTCCCTGCCCCGGTCACCGGATACACCCCGGCAAGTGGCAGGTTTTTCCTGCCGAGGGCAGCTCACACTGGGCAGCTCACCACCGCAAAACTTCTGGTTACAATGGCAGATCGTGGACCGGTTTCTGCTAGCCACCGCCCTCGATACTCCCTACAGGCTGACCCTCCACCCGGTAAGGACACCAACCGAGGTCAGAGAAATAATAGAGAAAAACATTCTCTCCGCACAAAAGACACAATAATATGGGTTTCATGCGTACACATAAAACCCATATTATTTATATTCTAAAAATTTCCCTCGCGATAACGTTTTTCCATATCTGAAACAATTTTCTTTACATGAGGTCTTAAAGCATCTTTAATCGGTTTTGTTAAAGTATTCTTAATAGTTGCACCGACCGCTCCACCCGGCATAGCCCCAAATACACAGTCAACAGCAACCCCGATTGCAATATTAGAAGTTTCGTCTACCGATTTTCCCTCTTCCAAAGCATTTTTAATCTGCTCTTTGCCCTCACCTAGCGCAACACTGCCTGCACAGCCTACAATCGCAGCAGCCGCCCAAACCGGCAAAGCCCTAAACTCATTATCTCTTTTATTTAAATTATCGGTAAGAAATATATCGAAAAATATATCAGCATCCTTTGCAGAAATATTCCCCTCTCTCTTTTCTCTCTCGATAATGGCAATTATATCACTAGTCAGTTTATCTGCATCCTCTTTAGTTAAACCAATCTTACCTAGCTCTACCTCCGAGAGATAAATAAGGTTATTCGCGCTAACTGGAGACGCGCTGACTGTGACCCCATCTTTAGCCACAGCAGCATTGGCGGGAACACCCCCACCCAACATCATGCCGCCGCATAGAGCAGCGACAACCAAAGTCTCAACCGTCTTCTTTGACATAGTGATCATCCTTGTCATATACTAAGCATGTTTAATTTCTGTAAATTTAAATCGTATGAGTTCAAATTTACAACATGTATGTTACACTAATAGAAAGTACGGATACTGTCAAGAAGTAGGTTTATCGTGTTTTCAAAATATACGTTCTTAGTAATGTCACTGGGGGCAGCTTCCATTGGCTCGGTCAAGGAAATTATTAAAGCTTCTCTTCTAAACAACTCTTTGGAAGGATGGACTCTCGTATTCCCCGTACTCGCGACATCTGGTTACCTCTTATTACATCTCTCCGGGGTTCTCCTAAGAAAAAAATTAGACACTCCCCTACTGGTATCGAACACATCTTTTTTATTTTACACCGCTTTTTCTTCAATATTCCTATTTACCTTATATGGAAATTTTCTTAATTCAAGGAATTTTGGGGCAATACTTGAATCTGCGGTATACGGATTGATTTTTGCAGTTATTGCCATAATAGTAATGAAGTATTTCTACAAATCTAACGTAGATAAAATTACCAACTAACCTCTACTCGTCAGATTGAATCTGCCTGCATCCTATCCGAGATCCGTTCGCTCCTGCCAGACAAAAATAGAGCTACCGGGTAGAAATTCCCAGGGCCCTGCCAAAAGAGCCCAGCTTATTGCCTGTTTCCGTATGCTCGTGAGCGGGTACAGAATCTTTAATAATCCCGGCACCGGCGAACAGGGTTACCCTGTTCGCGCCCACCTCGGCACAGCGCAAAACCAGGGCCCACTCACCGTTGCCCTCGGGATCCATCCAGCCGATAAGACCACCAAAATAGCCGCGCTCAAAATCTTCAAGCTCCCTCACCACCCCGAGCGCCGTCTCCATCGGGTAACCGCAAATAGCGGGGGTCGGGTGAATCGCCCGGGCACCGTCAAGCGAGCTCATGCCCGCCGCCAGCCTGCCAGTGATCCTGGTTGCCAGGTGCCACAGCTGCGGTGTGGCTAGCAGCTGCGGGGTAGACGGCACCGTCAGTTCTTGAGTAACAGGCCCCAACCGCCTCCGAATATCGTCGATAACCGTGGCATGCTCAGCCCTGTCTTTGGTAGAGCGCAGAAGCTGCTCACCGATCTGCGTATCCTCGGTTGAGCCTATCTCGGCGCCTCTGGCCGCGGTTCCCGCCAACGGAAAAGTGGTGAACTCTCCGCCCTCGCTACAGAAAACCAGTTCGGGAGAGGCCCCCATCAGATAGCTCTGACGGCCCGGAAGCCGGGCAGAAAAAACATAGGCATCCGGCTGCTGCACCAGCAGGGTCTCAAAAATATCTTCCGGGGCCGGCGCCCCGGAATCGTAGTGGGCGTGCAGTAGGCGCGAAAGCACCACCTTCTCGAACTCTCCCCGCCCCATGCGTAAAACGGCCTGCTCGACAGCGGCCCGGAAACCGGGGCTATCAACGCCATCAACAGATCCGGGAGCAGCAAAAACGTGTTCCCGCCCCGCCAGGGGCCCAGCAAAGTCAAGGTGTTCGGGAACCACAAGATAAGCCGGTTCATCCGGCGCAAAGGGAACAATCCCCACCACCCCGGTGCCCACCCGCCGTGCTGTATCCAGCGCATCACTTTCGTTCACCCTCCGCAGAGCACCAGAAGCACGCACACTGCGGCTGGGAGTGGAGAAAAGAAAGGGCGCAAAACTAGACCCTGATCCTGTTTTTATCTGCACGGGGTAGCCTTTCCTAAAAATCTCTTAAACCTATTCTCACGCACTAACGATTCAGCATTTTATGCTTCACACACCGAAAACACGGCACTTCCTAGAAGGTCGCTCCGCCGTCCACGGTGATTTCCTGCATGGTGAGGTGACGGGAACGTTCACTGACCAGAAAACCGATGGTGTCCGCTATGTCGCGCGGCTCAGCTATTCTTCCCAGAGGGATCCCCAGCCGGAAAGTCTCCGCACACCCGGCAATAGGCAGCTCACTCCTGTCTTCACCGGCCCAGCCATCAGTCACCATGGGGGTTCGGGTGGTTCCCGGGCACACCGTGTTCACCCGTATCCCGTTCCCGGCCAGTTGAAGACCAAAACTTGAAGCAAGCCTCGACGCCGCCGCCTTCGAGGCACCGTAGGCTCCGAACTCTGCCCTCGGCACCCGGGCCGCATTAGAGCTCACCACCACAATCGAGCGCGCATTGGCCGGGTCTTTAGCCCGCTGCTCCACCATGAGCCGGGCAATCCCGCGCACCGTGAGAAAAACACCGTCCGAATTAACCGCTTGCACCGCCCGCCACTGCTCAAAGGTAGTCTCAACCAGGGGCCTCGATAGCACCACCCCCGCGCAGCACACCAACCCATGCACCTCAACATTGAGGGCCCGAATTCTCCAGGCAAGGTTGATCACGGACTCCTCGTCCGCCACATCGGTTTGGATATAGTGCAGGCTAGAAGAGTCACCGACAACCTCCTCCAGGGCATCTCCACCGTCCAAACTGAGATCCGCGGCAATAATACCGTAGCCAGCCTCCGCTAAAAGGGCAACTGTGGCCGCACCTATCCCACCGGCGGCACCGGTAACCACCACATATTTCACGCCGCACCGCCGTCCACACCGGCCCCCAGACGGGTGAGCACCGTTTCCGCAGTCACCACACGGGCACACCGTTTTGCCGCGTAATCGCAGGCCATCTCGTGTTCAGTCCTACTGAAGTCAGCCATGGCATCGGCTATAAAGAAAGGCTGAATATCGCGCATAAAAGCCTCCAGGGCGGTGGTGAGACACCCGATATGCGCGTAGACACCGGTAATGAGCAGCTGATCTCTCCCCTCACTCCTCAGCTCCTCCTCAAGCCGGGTGCGAGCAAAGGCCGAGTAGCGCCACTTGGTCAGCACCCTGTCACCGGAGGTCGGCCGCACATCGGCTAGAATTTCTGCGGCGGTGTCGTCCTGAAGCCCCTCCCCCCAAAAGTCGGTGAGAAGAGCCCTGTCCTGCGGATCCTGCCTCGGCGGCTGTGCCGTGTAGTAGACCGGAACGCCCGCGGCCCGGGCGGCAGCCACCAGTCGGGCGGTGTTGGCTATCGCTGAATCAATCTGGCCACCGGAATCGCGCTCAAAAACCTTGACAAAATGATTCTGAAGATCATGCACTAAAAGGGCTGCCCGCAGCACCTCAACCGGCCAATCAACCCTGTTCTTCACCCCCTCAAAAGAGGCCCGATAGGACGAGATCAGCGGTAGCGACATGGCAGACTCCAGACATCATTGGCATCTAAAACCGTATTGGCTAGGTGCTTTAAAACAGCACCTAGCCAATATAAGCCCAACCTAACCTATTTGCAAAGGGTAACCTAAGAATTATTTTTGCTACAGCTTAGAAAGAACCCCCGTAATACCCTCCGTCACCGACGGGTGGGTAAAAATCTGATCCCGCAGCTGCCCGGCAGTTAGCCCCGCCCGCATAGCCAAAGCCACCGTATTAATCACCTCGTGCGAATCCACCACCAGCAGCTGCGCACCCACAATCCTCTCGGTCCCAGCCTCCACCACAAACTTCAGAATCCCCTCGGGACTCTCAACTATCTTGGGCCGGGGCATCACCGCCACCTCCGCAACCGGAGCCGATACCACCCGCACATCCATACCGGCCTCCCTGGCCTCCCGCTCGGTCAAACCTACCGCCGCCAAAGGAGGAGTCATATAGATAGCCCAGGGAACAGCTACACGATCACTCACCCGACGATCGCCCTCACCGGTCAGCTGTCCCAGCACAATCCGGCTATCATCCCAGGAGATATAGGTAAACTGCGGTCCACCGTTCACATCACCCACCGCAAAAATATTCTCAACAGAGGTGCGCAACCTGTCATCAACCCGTATCGCGCCCCTCTCGGTCAGCTCAATACCCGTATTCTCAAGCCCCAGACCCTCAACCGCCGGACGGCGCCCGGTCGCCAACAGCACCGCGTCCACCGACAGCTCAGCGCTCACACCTCCGGCCTCATAGGTCAGCACGCTCTCACCGTCCCCATCGCGAACAGATAGCACACGGGCAGAGTTCACCACCTCCACCCCCTGCCCCCTCAAAATCTCGGTGGCAACCGAGGCGACATCGTCGTCATTGTGAGCAAACAGCCTGGTCCCCGAGTTAAAAATAGTCACCGCACTACCGAATCCGGCAAAGATACCGGCAAACTCTGTTCCGATAGGGCCACCACCCACTACCGCCAGCCGGGCAGGCCGCTCCGGTAGCTGCTGAATCTCCGTAGAGGTGTACACCCGCCGCGAATCCCGCACACCCTCAATGGGCGGAATAACCGGGGTTGACCCGGTATTGATCACCGTGTAGTCGGCGGTAATCACCATGCGGTCTTCCCTCGCGGTCACCTCCACCTCGGTATCGGAGAGAAAACGAGCATGCCCATCGATCAGCGTAGCGGTGTCATTGGCCTCAAGAATCTGCTTATTCTTAGCCCGCATAGCATCGGTGAGCCGGGCACGGAAAGCAACAGCCTCCTCAAAAGCAGTATCTGCCCCCTGCTGCCGAATGCGGAACTCATCGGCACGATGCACCAAAGCCTTGGTGGGCACACACCCAATATTGATACAGGTACCCCCGTACATGGTGTTTGATTGCTCCACCAGGGCCACCTTCTTACCCAAACGGGCATAAGCTCCGGCAAGGGTTTTACCGGCCTTACCAAAACCAATCACCAGCAAATCATAGTGGGCGCGCATATCTCTCCAATCTCAAACCGTAGCTCAAGGACAGCAGAAGCCGACCCGGCCAGCACTATCGAACGCGACCATCATACATATGCCCGCTGTGAGACCCCATCGAGGTTCACAGCGGGCATACGAACACCGCTCAAAGAGTCCGCAGACAAACCCTAGAGAGACCCGTAGTGCTCGTCGGTCACCGGCTCAAGAAACTCGGTTGCCCCGGCGGTAACCACAATGTGGCTAAACCAGGAATCCTGGGCGGCCCCGTGCCAGTGCTTTACCCCCTTGCGGGCCACCGCCACATCGCCGGGAAACAAGCGGCGCGCCGCCGCACCCTCCTCCTGGTACCAGCCCTCGCCCCTGGTCACCAGCAGAATCTGATAGCCCTCGGTGTGCACATGCCAGTTGGTTCGGCTGGCCGGCTCAAAAGAAACATTACTCACGTTCACGCTCACCGCCGGGTCTGCAACCAGCGTTTTCAGATAAGACTCCCCCACAAAAGATGCCCCCAGCGGGTTAGACTCACCAAACCCAAACGGGTCATTCTTCACGGCGTCCTCGTTCTTGGCCATATCAGCTCTCCTTTCTCCTGTTTCACCATCTACCGTACTCCCCGCAGAGAAAAAGTACGGTATCCCTAGCGCACCTGTCCGCGCACCGCCTCGGTCGCTTCCACCAGGTTAACAAGAGAAGCGCGGGTCTCTTCATAGTCACGGGTCTTCAACCCGCAGTCGGGATTACTCCACACATGTTCCGGAGCCACACTCTGTACAGCCTGTTCAAGCAGAGCACGAATCTCCTGCACAGACGGCACCCTGGGCGAATGAATATCCCACACGCCGGGCCCAATCCCGCGGTCAAAACTTGCCGGAAGATCCCGCAAAAGCTCCAGCCGCGAGCGCGCCGCCTCAAGGGATGTCACATCGGCGTTAAGGGCGTCAATCGCCTCAAAAACCTCGTTAAATTCCGAGTAGCAGAGGTGGGTGTGAATCTGGGTGGAGTCAGCCACCTGGGAAGTAGCCAGGCGGAACGCGGAAACAGACCAGTCCAGATAGTCCGGCTGCTCCGCGCCACGAAGGGGCAGTAGCTCCCGCAGGGCCGGTTCGTCCACCTGAATAATCCCGATCCCCGCTTTCTCAAGATCTGCTATTTCATCCGCCAAAGCCAGGGCCACCTGGTGGGCGGTCTGCGCGCGGGGCTGGTCATCGCGCACGAAAGACCAGGCTAAAATAGTAACCGGTCCGGTGAGCATACCTTTCACCGGCTTATCGGTCAGCGAATTGGCATAGGAGATCCAGGGTACGGTAAAAGGTTCACCCTCAAGCCCCGCACCGGCACGCTTCACATCGCCCCAGAGAATAGAGGGGCGGGTGCAGCGCGAACCGTAGGACTGTACCCAGCCGTGAACGGTGGTGGCAAAGCCGTCAAAGTTCTCGGCAAAATACTGCACCATATCGTTACGCTCGGCCTCCCCGTGTACCAAAACATCGAGGCCGATCTCTTCTTGCAACCTGATTACCGAGGCAATCTCACCGCGCAAAAAGCCCTCAAATTCTTTGGCAGAGATTTTACCCGCGCGGAAGGCTGCCCGCTGTTTGCGCACCTCCGATGTCTGGGGGAAGGAACCAATGGTGGTGGTGGGGATCAGCGGAAGGTTAAGGTGGGCTTGCGCTCTCTGCCGCTGCTCTGCCGCCGGGCGCTCGAAAGCTCCCTCCTGGTCGGTGATCCGGCGCACGCGCTCACGAATTTCTGCCACCCGCACCCCCGGTGATTCTTGGCGCAGGGTTTGCGCCTCCGAGGCCGCTTCGATAGCACCGGCAGTTGTTTGTTGGTCCCCGGCCAGGGCCCGAGCCAGGGTGAGCACCTCACACACTTTTTGGTCAGCAAAAGCCAACCAGTTTTTGAGATTGCCATCGAGATGTTCTTCAAGCTCAAGATCGTGGGGCACGTGCTGTAAGGAGGTTGAGGTGGCCACGGATAGGTGCTTGAGAGAGCCCAGCCGGTTGACGACCTCTCTCAGATCGGTGCGCCAGACGTTACGGCCGTTAACCGCTCCTATAACAAGCTGGAGGTTCTGTCGTCCGGCAATGTCTGCTAGGCGGTCACCGTAGTTGGCAGAGACCGTGTCGAGGTGTAGGGCTTCAATACCCGAGCGGACCAGGGGCTCAAGGTTCTGCTCTAAATCTCCGTAGGGTGAGGTGATAAACAGGGAGGGACGGTTACTGAGGCCGGCAAGTTGCGTGTAGGTCTCTGAGACCAGCTCGGCCAAGCGTTCGCGGCCGATATGGGTATGGTCGGCGACTAGCGCCGGTTCGTCAAGCTGCACCCAGGCCAGCCCTCGTGCGGAAAGCTGCCCGAAAAGTTCCTCGTAGACTGCCAGTAAGTCCTTGAGCCGGGAGATGGGTTCAAAACCTTCGGGGGCACCGTTTTCGGTTTTTGCCAGGGCCAAAAACGTGATGGGTCCCACGATCTGCGGTCGCACCGCGACCCCCCGTTCACTCGCCGTATCAAGCTGGGCGAACAGCTCCTCGGGGTTTAGCCTAAACTCGGTGCCGGGGCCAATCTCGGGCACAAGGTAGTGGTAGTTGGTGTCAAACCACTTGGTCATCTCGAGTGCTGGCTGTTCTGCGGTGCCGCGGGCCAGATCAAAATATCCCTCCAGCGGGAGGAGGCCGCGCTGATCCAGCACACCGGAAAATCGGGAGGGTACGGCGGTGAACAGCCGCAGGGTATCGAGCACCTGATCGTAGTGGGAGAAAGAGGCCGGAATCGAGTAGTCTTCCTCCAGCCCAAGTTCTGTCAACCGGGCGAGGTTATCCTGCTGTAACCGATCCACTCGGGCTGTGAGCTCCCGGCAATCTATGGTGCCCTTCCAAAAAGCCTCAACCGCCTTCTTCAATTCGCGGTGGCGACCGATACGGGGGTAACCGACGATGGTTGCTGAGGGAAAAACATGTGTTGACAAGGTAAAACCTTTCTTTAAATATATTGATGATCCTACTGTGACGCTGAGGGTGTCAGAGAGGTGTGGTAGCGCGAAGTGTAGGGTGCGATATCCAGCCGGTCGAGTACGTCGAGCACGGCGCGGTGCTCGTTGAAGGTATAAAAGTGCAGCCCGCTAGCCCCCGAATCCAGGGCCTCTTGACACTGCCGGTAGGCGTAGTCCACACCGACCCTGTGACGCTCCGCCTCACTGCTAGCACCCTCCAGTGCGGTAGCGAGGTCTGCGGGAATCTCCAGCCCCGCCAGCTCGCACAGGCGTGTGAGCCTACCCAGGGACGTCACCGGCATAATGCCCGGAATAATCGGTAGGTTGACGCCGGCACCGGCCGCGGTATCAATCAGGCTCCGGTAGCGGTCGCTATCAAAATAGACCTGTGTAATAGCGAAATCTGCACCGGCACGCTGCTTGGAAAGCAAAATTTCAATGTCTTGAAGGAGGGAGAGGGACTCGGGGTGTTTTTGCGGGTAGGCGGCCACCCCGATCGCCAGCCGTCCCCCGGCAAAGTGCGCAAAATCTTCGCGCTCCACACGCCGGATCAGCTCCACCAGGTAGCGGGCAAAGGGAAGCTCCAGGGAATCCGGGGGCACCCCCGGAGGAAGGTCCCCGCGCAGGGCCAGCAGACCCCGCACTCCCAAGCCGATAATACGCCGCACGGCATGTTCCAGCTCATCTACCGAATGCCCCACGCAGGTGAGGTGAGCCAACGGTACCAGCCTGGTTTCGTGCACCAGATAGTCCAGCAGGGCAAGCGTCTGCCGTTTACGTTCGACACTACCCGAGTAGGTAACCGACACGTAGTCGGGTGTTGTGGCCGATAGTTCTTCAATGGTTCGCAAAAGCGAATCCCGACTTTCCGAACTTCTCGGCGGGTAAAGTTCATACGAAAGGGCCGTATGAGGTGCCATGGTAGAGCGTCTCCTTCCGGTGGATTCGCCCGATAGATCAGCATCGGACTCCCTCGCAGGAGAGCCACGATGCCAGAAGCTTAAAGCTGATTCTTCTATCGGCTCTGGCAGGAGCACCTTCTCCCGGTGTTATCGGGTGAGGTTGCTGCGGCGTCACTGAGCCAGTTCTCTCGGCCGCTCTTGATAGATACAAAATCAATATAGGCGGATTCGGTACCGCCCCACAAGATAAGGTGCCTATATTTCGCCGTGTGACAGGGCGTGAAGACGGTGTCTTCACAAACGCTTCACAAAAGTCCGGGTGCTTAACACAGCGTCAAGAAAGCCGAAGAATGCTGCCCAAACGTGCCCAGATCATACGTTTTATTGCGCAGTTAGCTCTGTGTATAATCCTTACAACCGTGTTTCTGATAGGAGTATCCCGGTGAGAACCCCTCTAGTCCGCGGAATAGCCCTCAGCGGGGCAGCCGCAATCGTCGGAATCGTGGCCACGGTAGCCCCGCCAGCTGAACTCCCCGATCATGCCGCCGCCTTCTGGACTTTCCTTATCTACGTGTGGTTTGGTCTGGCCGCCATTCTCGCGATAACCTACACAATCACGGTGAGTAGCCGCCTAGGAGTCAATCTCCCCCTAGCCCTGGCCCTGCTCATTGGAGGAGCCGCTTCCCCCACCACCGCGATACTGGCACACCGGGCAGCGGGGCCCGCCCCCGCGCTGGCAGCCGGATCCTGGTTACTCTTCTTTCTCATTATCGGGGGCATAGAACTAGCGCAGCGCCCCCAACGGACCCACCTGTGAAAGAACAGACCGGCAGCATAGCCCACAGGCCGCATGCACCCGAGAATACCGCCGTCCCACCCCGATGGCGCGCGGTACTACTCATCGTAAAGACCAACAGGCTCCTCCACATACGCACCGTATCACCGGATTTTCGGATCACCCGAAGTGTCTGTCTGATCCTCACCACGGCAGCTGCTACCCTCGCGCTAGCCCTCGGTTTCATACTCACCCTCCTGGTGGCCGTCGGCCCCCGACTCATCGAGTTCTTAGACACGTCCCAGACCCTCACCGCCATGCTGCACGGTAGCGGGATCATCTTCCTGGCCCACCACATCTTCAGTATCTCCGGCCGCACCGCACGCGAAACCAGGGCACCGGCAGATGCTGCAATCCTCACCCACGCTGGTTACACCCAGGGAGAGATCATTGTAGCCCGAATTATCCTCCCCATCGCCCTGGAAACCCTCGCCATGGTCACCGTCATAGCCCTGGGCAGTATTCTTGCGCTTTACAGCTGGCAGCTCTCCCCCGGCACCCTGGTAGCACCGGCCCTACTGAGCATATCCCTGGCGGTAGCCGGTGCCCTCGTTCGAGCGGCCCTCCTCTGTATACTCGCCATGGGAGGGGTATCACTGACCCTCCTCCGCTTGGGCTGCTGGACTCTGGTTGCGGCGGTAGCCGGTGTAGCCTTTTCCGGGCTTCTTCTCCCCGCCTTTCCCGGAAGGCAAGAACTCCAGCCCACCCTACACAGGGCCCTTAACTTCATTGCTTCCCCAGAAGGAGCCCACACCCTACTCGGTATCCTTACCACTCTCTTACTTGCCACCGCCATCACCCTGCCGAAACTGTTAAAATTTCCCCGAGGCCAAGCCCCCATAGACTCCCCACCGGTCCACACTCGACGGGCTCTCCCCCTGCCTCGGAACGCCTGGGGCAGGCTCATAGCATTACCATTGACAACCCTTCGAGACCGCCCCGACAGCGAGACCGGAGAAATACTCATCTCGGTCAGGGCCGCACTCTGCACCGCGGCTTTTGGGCTGGGCGCGTTATGGACCGCATCAGCGGCCCCGGTCCTCCCCACCGAAGCCGCATGGGGTATTGCCGCCTCCGGTCCCCTCTTAGCGGCCGGACTCACTCACGGAATATGCTCCGTCAACACCTACCAGTCCCTTCTGCCACACCTTACGGCCTCACATCTGGGCGAGCGCGGCGTGGCAAGCGCACTCATCTGCTCAACCTTTTTGCTTTGTGCGCTCCTCGGTGCGGCCCCATTACCCATGATTATATTTTCATCCACGCTGCCGGTGGGGTCAGCTCTATCTGCCTGGCTCACCGGGGCCCTCCTCGTCTCCCCTGCCACAGTTTTTGCCGACTGTCTCTTTCCCGCACGGATCCCAGCCAACTCTAACGGCCGTATCCGACAACACCCGGTGGCCACCCTACTGTCTACCGGTCTCACCCTGTCCATCTGTGCGGCTATCTACGCCGGCTTACATATTGGTATCCCCATATTCATCATGATCGTCGGGGCTGCATCTCTCGCCCCCATCTGTACTCTGACCGCCCATTTCCCGCGAGGAGCACTCTAAATGCCCCTTCTCTCCATCACCGACCTGCACTTCGGTTTCATCCCCGATCACCCCGTCCTCAAAAACGTAAACCTCAGCCTTGACGCTGCCCAAGCAGCGGTACTCACCGGGCCAAACGGTTCAGGAAAATCCACCCTGCTCAATCTTCTTGCCGGCGCACTGCGGCCAGATAGCGGGCAGGTCACCCTGGCCGGCCTCCCAGCCCATACCGTATCCGCCCGTCGCTCCCGATGGCACATGACATCTCACCCGGCGCTCTTCCGGCTTCTGACAGTGCGCGAGCATCTTGAATTTTACGCTGCCGCTCACGGCAGAAACCCTGAAGATTCCCTGAGCCTGGTGCGACAGCTCATTTGTGAAGATGTGACAGACCAACTCTGCGCACAGCTCTCCACCGGCCAGGCCCAAAAAGTGTGGTTTGCCGCAACGGTTGCCGCCAGCCACGCTCCTGTACTCCTGCTGGACGAACCGTTGTCAGCCATCGACACAGAGTCGGTCCCGCTCATGGTTGAGATACTTGAGGCCGAACGCAGTGCAGGGCGCTGCATGGTCGTTGTTACCCATACCCACCGCGACCTTCTCCCCAACACCTGGTTAGGGATCAACCTTCGCTCCCTCTCACATGAAGAATCATGATTGCCGTCGACTATTTCCGTGCGGTGGACGGCAAAAGATAACCCGCACCCAGATCCTAGGTTTCGTCCGAGATCCTCAGTTATTTCCTAGGATCTCGGACGAAACCTAGGAATTCGAGGGCAAAGGTCTCACCGACGCTACCGCCGGCTCAGCAGAGTTATCACCTCGTAGTGCTTAGTCTGCGGAAACATATCAAGCACCTGGGCTCCCACCGGCGCGTAAGAGGGCATAGACTCCATATCTTTGACCAGTGTTTCGGCCCTACACGAGGAATAGATAAGGGTTTCAACCCCCGACGACTCAATCCAGGCGGCAAGCCGTTCGCCCAAGCCCCGACGCGGCGGGTTCACCACCAGCATCTCGGGTGTGGGCACCGCGCGGGGTCCGGCGTCCAGGGCGAAACCCGTAGCGTCCCCCACCTCAAATCGCACGTTCCCAAGCCCCAGCTCTATCGCGCTCCGCCGGGCACTGGCAACAGCCTGCTCGCTGATCTCAATACCGGTCACCTCCGCCCGATCGCCCAGTACCTGCCCGGCGTGTAAACCAAACCCGCCAACACCGCAGTACAGATCCCACAGGCTGGCCGGAGCCACCTCGGCAACCCAGTGCTGCCCGCGCCGGTAGAGTTCCTCAGCAAGAGCGGTGTTGGTTTGAAAGAAACTCTGCGGGCGCAGGTGTAAAGTTAGCCCTCCGACCCGCATGGGTAGGGTCTGCTGCTCCGTAAGAATAATCTCCTCGGCCCCCTCCAGTAGGGCAACGTGCTCGCGCAAGAGGTTCACCGAAATCACCCGCAAGCCCGGGATCTCCCGCTTTAAACGGTCGACCTCCCTGCGGATAGGCACCAAAAGTTTTTTAGAACGCAGCACAAACCGGACCATAGACTGCCCACCAGGTGCAACGGTCACCAGAATATTCTTCAGTTCTCCCCTTCGCCGCCGAACACTGTAGGGGGTGAGCCCTGCCCGCCGAATCAGTGAACGGAGTGCCGGTAGCATAGCGGTAATCTGCGGATCGTAGAGGCCGCAGTGAGCGAGATCAACTCCTTCCCCGTCCCGGTTGATAACACCCAGGGTAGGGTTTTGAGTGTCTCCGCCCACCGCCAGTTTGGCTTTGTTGCGGAAAGCCGACTCAGGGCTAGCTACCGGTTCTAGCCAGGTAAGACCGGTCCAGGAAGCGAGCAGGCTCTCGGCCCGCTCTTGTTTACCCTCTAGCTGACGACTGTAGGGGGTCTCGATCAGGGTACAGGAGTGGCAGAGTCCCGCCCGATGGTAGTGGCAATCCATAGCTTCACCATCTTACCGCCCCTTACCCACCGGTCCAGCTAGTTAAACTGTTGCCGCTTCTGCTCTAGGAAACCTTCAACACATTCCCGATATGAAAGCCCCATACGATCCGCCAAAACCGCTAACCACCAGGTGCATTCACCAATTTTGAAAGCCAACTCATCCGCACCTTCACTGGGCCAGCGTCCCTGCTGGGCCATGGTGTAGCGGCCCACCAGCCCGGCGTCCGTGAGGAACGCCAGGGCGTCCTCCTCCACCGACCAGTGAGACCCGTGGTGAAGATCCTCTAGCCGGTGGTACTGCGCGCGAATATCACGCGACTCTTCAGTAACTCTCTGCAAATCCATTCCGCAGTCCCTTCTCATCAATACACACTCCGGTGAGCTCGGGATGGTCTAACCGGCCGCCGGTCACCCCGCCCACCAATAAATATTCCGGCAAGCCCAGACAACCCACACTATAGTAAAGCAGAAAACCCCGCACCAGCTTCTACCATCACGGGTAGGGCTACTGCGGGGTTTTCTCGCTAAGTACCGAAGGGGCCTAGCGGGCTGCTTACATCATGCCGCCCATACCGGGGTCCATTCCGGCAGCCGGGTTAGCGGCACCGGCCGGCTCGGGCTTATCGGCCACCACTGCCTCGGTGGTAAGGAAAAGACCGGCGATAGAGGCAGCGTTCTGCAGAGCGGAACGGGTCACCTTCACCGGGTCGTTAATGCCGGCAGCCATGAGGTCCTCGTAGTCACCGGTTGCCGCGTTCAACCCGGTACCCTCGGGAAGCTCACGAACCTTAGCCACCACAACGCCGGGCTCCATACCCGCGTTGGTAGCGATCTGCTTAAGCGGAGCGTCAACAGCCACCCGCACGATCGCCGCACCGGTTGCCTCGTCACCGTCAAGGTTGAGGGAGTCAAATACCTTGGCACCAGCCTGGATCAGAGCTACGCCACCACCGGCGACGATACCCTCTTCAACGGCTGCCTTAGCATTGCGCACAGCGTCCTCAATGCGGTGCTTACGCTCCTTCAGCTCAACCTCGGTTGCCGCACCCGCCTTGAGCACAGCCACACCACCGGCCAGCTTAGCCAGCCGCTCCTGCAACTTCTCGCGGTCGTAGTCAGAGTCAGAGTTAGCGATCTCACCGCGGATCTGAGCCACACGACCCTCGATGGCCGCCTGGTCACCGGCACCCTCGATGATGGTGGTCTCATCCTTGGTCACCACAACCTTGCGAGCAGAACCCAGCAGGTCAATGGTTGCCTGCTCCAGCGAGAGACCAACCTCCTCGGTGATCACCTGGCCACCGGTCAGCACGGCAATATCCGCCATCTGAGCCTTACGGCGGTCACCAAAGCCCGGGGCCTTCACCGCAACAGACTTAATGGAGCCGCGCATCTTGTTCAGCACCAGAAGCGCCAGAGCCTCGCCCTCCACGTCTTCAGCGATAATCAGCAGGGGCTTACCCGCCTGCATGACCTTCTCAAGTACGGGCACAAGATCCTTCACATTGGAAATCTTAGAGTTCACAATCAGGATGTAAGGATCCTCAAGCACCGCCTCCTGACGGTCAGCATCGGTCACAAAGTAGCCGGAGAGGAAACCCTTATCAAAACGCATACCCTCGGTAAGCTCAAGCTCCAGGCCAAAAGTATTCGATTCCTCAACCGTGATAACGCCCTCTTTACCGACCTTCTCCATGGCCTCGGCAATAAGCTTACCGATCTCGGGGTCACCGGCAGAGATAGAAGCGGTTGCGGCGATCTCCTCTTCGGTCTCAACCTCTTTCGCGGAGCTCAGCAGCTCAGCGGTAACCGCCTCAACAGCCTTCTCAATACCGCGCTTGAGCGAGAGCGGGTCAGCACCGGCAGCAACGTTACGCAGACCCTCGCGCACCAGCGCCTGAGCCAGAACGGTGGCGGTGGTGGTGCCGTCGCCGGCTACATCGTCGGTCTTCTTAGCGACCTCTTTAACCAGCTCCGCACCGATTTTCTCGTAAGGATCCTCAAGCTCAATTTCCTTAGCGATAGAAACACCGTCGTTTGTGATGGTGGGTGCACCCCACGACTTCTCCAAGACGACGTTGCGGCCGCGGGGACCCAGGGTCACCTTCACGGCATCGGCCAGGGTGTTGAGCCCTTTTTCGAGGCCGCGGCGGGCCTCTTCATCAAAAGCAATAAGTTTTGCCATATTTACTTAATCCCTCCTGGACCAAGAAGTTATTTTTCTTTCAACTGTGCCCGCGACGGACGGCGCCGCCCCCTGCGCGATCTTCACGAGAGGAACCTGCACCTCACAGGGTGAAAGTAAGTTTTTTCTCTCCCGGTACACCGCAAAATCTAGCACCGCGATTTAGCAGTTAAGCACCGAGAGTGCTAAATCAATATTGGCACTTGAGTAAGGCAAGCGCAAACCTTTTCACCCCGCTGTCAGACTTAATCGCCCTGAGCGCACAGGGTGCCTGTTTACTGGCCGGTGTAGCCGCCGGCCTGGTTGGGGTCGATGTAGCCGGCACCATTCCCGTACCCTGCATCTGCGCCCGTTTCGGTTCCCGCGTCCGTGCCGGTTCCCGTACCCGTATCCGCACTAGCCTGCCCGGAGCTTTGGCTTGTACCGGTGTAATCGGGGCCCAGCACCGCGTAGAAATCCACCTGCGCGGCCGGGTCCTCCTCGATCAGCGCTATACCCAAGGAGTCTGCCAACGCGTTAGCCTCCGCGGCCTTCCCGGCGGAGTAGAACAGAACCGATGTTGTTACCGGCACGCCCTGCCAGTTGTCGGTGGTGGTGACAGTGTAGCCCTGTTCCTCCACTACCCGCTGAGCCTCGGTGGCGGCACCGACGTAGGCGCCACCATTGTAGATCTCGACCTCCTGGGCGGCGGTACCCTCGCTCGCCTCAGCAGTTGGGGACGCCGACTCGGCGGCCGGCGCCGACGATGCAGACGACGCCGAGGCCTCGGGCGAAAGGTTGCGCGGCTGGTAGATAAACATCAGGGCCCCCACCAGAAGGGAGAGGCAGCCCGCCACCAGAATAGCGATAAACCCTTTACTCGAGGTTTTTTCCTGTTTTTCCCTACCGCGGTAAGCACCGCGGCGCTGGGAATCTTCGGGAACATCATCAAATTCGTCGCGGGGATACTGGGTCACGGGGTCCTCCAAAAGATGCGGTGAGAGAAATATTTGAATTACCCTCTAGGGTACACAGGTATCGCCGTGCACGGATTGATTGCTGGCCGGCAGCGATGCGAAAAGTTAGCGGGAATACGGTGTTCTTGCGGTGCTAATCCTGCCGGTGCTGACGTAGCCGGCGGGTGAGTGCTGGTTCGCGGGCGATAATCCGGGGGTCATCGATCATGGTGTTGAGCCGCTGATAGTAGGCGATGGGCGCCATTTTAAGTTCTCGGCGGATTGCCTGCTCCTTGGCACCGGGATATTTCCAGCGGCGTTTTTCGATGGCAAGAATACCCGCCTCAAGGGACTCCTCTGCCACGATACTCTCCCCGGTTTCTGCTTCCTCTGGCTTCGATCCTGTCTCGCTCATCGCGCCCACCCCTTTTCTCTCTGCATACCGGCTGCCCGGTCACTTTATTTTCGATAGCCTAGTCTTGAAACGCATATTTTCATACCCTTCTCGTTTGTGAGGTGCACCGTGCCAGCTCAGCCCCTGGATCACATTATGGCAGCAGATTGGGCAGATGCCCTTGCTCCCGTTGAACCCAATATTCGGGCTATGGGAAATTTTTTACGTGAAGAACACCGGGCCGGCAGACACACCCTACCGCCGTCCCGGGATATTTTTAACGCCTTTCAACAGCCCCTTGCACGGGTGCGGGTACTCATCATTGGACAAGACCCCTACCCGACCCCCGGGCACGCTATGGGGCTGTCCTTCTCCGTGCACCCCGATGTGCGGCCGCTTCCCCGATCTTTGCAGAATATTTTTCGGGAGCTACACAGCGACCTGGGGGTGCAGCCGCCGCAGCACGGGGACCTTTCTGCCTGGAGTAAGCAGGGAGTGATGCTTCTCAACAGGGTGCTCTCGGTCGGTGCCGGCGAAGCCGGATCACACCGCAACCTGGGCTGGGAGGCTGTCACTACCCGGGCTATACAGGCCCTGGCGGAGAGGGGGAGCCCCCTGGTAGGAATCCTCTGGGGCAGGGATGCACGCAATGCCCGCCCGCTCCTGGGCAACTACCCCTGTGTGGAATCTGCCCACCCCTCACCGCTTTCGGCCTCGCGCGGCTTTTTCGGGTCCCGCCCCTTCTCACAGACCAATAGCTACCTGGTACAGCAGGGCGCTGAACCGGTTGACTGGAGACTGGGCTAGCGGTCGAGGGTGTGCGCCCCGGTCTGCTGCGCACCGACCTCGCGGCGGGGCCGCAGCGCACGCTGCACAATATTCTGCATAATGTAGCTGCCCAGCACCACACCCGAAGCCATGGACACCACAATCCCCACCGCGGTCACCATGCCCGGAACCCCGGTCACGGAGTCAGCTTCCACCGTAAACATATACAGGCCACGGAATATAGAGAGGCCGGGAAGCAGAAAAGTCAGACCCGGAACATAAAAAATAGCGGCCGGTGCATGAAGCCGGTAGGCCAGGTAGGTGCTCAGCAGCCCAATGACCATAGCGGCAACAGCCGTGTTAGCTCGCCCCGCCCCGGCCCCAAAAGAATAGGTAAACAGATCATAGACCGCAATACCGCAGGTTGAGATCAGCACAACCCACAGCAGGGTGCGAATACGGGCGTGCATGGTCACCCCGATAGCCACACTGGCAAGCACCATAAAAATATAGTTGGTCCAGAGATGGGGCGGATCAAACACGGTCTCTTCAACATTGAGCTCAGAAATACCGATCGCTGATAGCACGGCAACAGCCGAGGCAAGACCCACCACTATACCCAGAAATGACATGCCGGTTGAAACAACCTTACCCGCCGCCGTCAGCGGAAAACCGTTGAGAGCATCCTGCACCGACGACACCAGCTTGGACGTGGGCAGAAGCATAATCAAACCCGCAGCCACAATGTGCGGGGCCGCAACGCTCACCCCCATATTCGCAACCAGTGACGAGTCCCCGGACATGTAGATAGCAGAAAAAGTCACCACCCCGGCGCCCGCCGCCATGTTAAAGAAACTGGGCATATTGAGCCGAGCAATCAGCTGGTCCACAAAATAGATCGCCAAAAACACCAGACCCGCGGCCACCCCCGCAGCCGGCGAACCTCCGATACCAATGGTCAGCGATGACGCGGTCACAATATTTGCCAGCATAAGAACCAGCGGCGAGTACGGTTTCTTGGCCTCGTTGATTTTCAGCAGCCGCCGCTCAGCACGGCCCCGCGGCAGCTGGTTCTGGGTGATGTCGTAGATGAGCTTGTATATGTCATCCAGCGCCGCATAGTTATCGGACGAAGAGCGCACCACCCGCATCACGGTGTGACTAAAACGCTCCTCCTTGGTTTCCTCACCGTCGGGGTCCACGGTGTTAAGTGCCCGCGTGTGCAGGTCAACATCGTCGATATCGGAGACATAGTTGATGATGACCGACTGGTTGGTGATATCCACCTCAACGTTATCGAGCCCGTAGGCCGCGCACACCGAGACGATCGCCGAATCAACATCGACGGTATCTGCCCCGTAGTGGAACATGGTTTCAGAGAGGCGGAGGGTGAAGTTGAGAATCTCACGCGCCTGCTCTTTCTCCCGCACATAGTCTTGGCGGTCACGTTCCCGCCGGGTTGCGGCAAATTGACGCTGGGCTAGTCTGGCCATACCCCGCATGGGCTTGGTGAGGGAGCGGTCAGCGTGCACAAAAGATTTAAACGAGGACTTGACCCAGCCGGGCTTAGCAGTGGTGAGATGGCCGGGGGCCGTCAGGGGGCTGGTCAGCTCGGCCGACGGGTAGGCGGCTTGCGCGACCCCGCCCGTGGTAGGAGATCGCGGGGTATCCGCCGAAATGACCGGAAGAGCCGCGGTTAAAGGCTGCGGCTGCTGCGGCTCACTCACCGGCTCAAAAGGGCTCTGCCCCGAACCCCCCACCGGTTGCTGACCGCTGTGCCCGGTAGCCGACTCTTCACCTTCACCTGCGGTATCACCGGCACCCGCCGTACCGGCCCGTAACGAGTCACGCAGATGGGGGTCACGCACCTCGTCCAGCGATACCACCGGAACCCCCAGCTGCCCAGAGAGGCCCTGTGTCGCCCGGGGATGTTGGGGTCCGGGCAGGGGTGCACTGGCACCAAAGACAGCGCTGTCCTGCCCCTCAGCGGTAGGCTCAGCGGCACCTCGATCAAACGCAAAGGCAGAAGGGTAAGCCGTCTGCCGCAAAACTTTCCTCTCAGAATCGCTCACCGAGCCCTCCTCTCCGACTGTCTTTCATACCGTTTACGCGCAGCGCGGCTATTCATAAGATAGCCCACCTCACCGCGTATCGGTGGGTGGGCGCTGTATACCGAAAAATTATCCTAGTAGAAAGGCTGCCCCGTTTTACGCACCCACAGGCCACGCATCACTTTCTCCGCAAAATTGACCCACACCTTATATTTGACCGGAGACAACACCTGGTCCCACACACCAACATAGTCGATCACGGTCTTGGTAAACGATGTTTTGAAAAGCCCCAAACCGTAATGGTGGTGGTCCTTATTTTTTAGCTGATCTTTGGGAGGGGTCCCGCAGAAGTCATAGCTTGTGATTCCGTGTTCTTTCATGAGGTCGGTGATCGCGGTCCACTGCACCTGGTGGGAATCACCGTACTGCTTACGGCGGGGCTTGGATCCGCCGTCTTTGTAGGTCCCTTTCTCGCCGTAGTTGATCACGTAAGCGCCCACAGAGGGTTCTCCGTCTTCGTAGGTGAAGTAGAGCCGGCCCTGCCCGGCTTGAGCAAAATGTGTCCAGAAATCACGGTAGTAGTCGTAGGAGCGTAGGTGCACCTTGGCGTTCCCCTGCCCCACGGTGTCCATGAGCGCGTACATGGTGCGCATATTTTTTTCGGTGAGCTCCACCCGCTCCACCACGCAGCCTTCACGGGCAGACCTGCGCACCGCGTTACGGCCGCGGGAGTGCAGGGATTTGAGCACCTCTTCTTCGCTCTTGTCGGTGTCGAGGATAGCGGTGGAGTCGTTGGGCTGGATATTCCAGGATTTCACCAGTCCGCTGCCGGAGAGCACAGCGCTAGTGTGATCGTCTGCCAGGATATCCGGTTCAATTTTCACGGCAAAAACACCCAGCTTCTGCTCCCGAATAAAAACCCGGTTTGCCTCGACAATAGCCGGTATGTCCTCAACACGGTCAACGCCTGGGCCCTTGATCATGTACCAGATTTTGCCCAGTACCGGTACCTTTTTTTCAAGCACCAGGTTGTAGCTGGTGAAGGGATTCTCCTCACCGTCGATGTCGGTGGTGCCCTCGTAGACCAGGTGGAGCGGCTTCCAACCATGCTTGGCCTTAACGGAGGCAAAAGACTCCGACTGTAACAGGTTGCCTCCGCCGGGGTTGGAGATCACGTGATCGTCCCAGTGAGCTACTTCTTGGTCAGTGGCAAAACGCGCTTTAAATTTTTGCAAGGGCCTCAACTTCCAACGGGCGCGTCTCCTACACGCCATACAGATTTTTCTCCACCCCAAGTCTAGCGAGATACGGGGAACGTTTACAGCCGGACCGACGTGAGATGGGGCCGGTTGATCGCTCGCTCTGGCCCCTGACTGGTGAAGTGGTTACAAGCACCATCCTCGCTGCTAGTTAAAATTCTCCACAAGTCATTGACGATCTGGTCAACTTCACTGTACGATGAGTCTTGAAAGCTAGAGGTGAGGGTCTGCTCCCAAGAGTCCTCAGAGCGTCATCCCGTAAAAGCTCACGTTTCGGCGTGAGCTTTTGTCGTGATAAAGAAGGATACAGAGAACGTATGCTCTTAGCCTATATTGACGAAATTGGGGAACCAGGCGCCTTCATCTCACGAGATGATCGAAGATACAACACGTCCCCCGGTTTCGGGTACGCCGGTTTCATCATCCCGGAAGAACACGCCAGAGGGTTTGGAGCCATCTTCACCAACGAGAAGCGCAACCGCTTTTCGGGGAAAGCCCCAGACCAGGACATCAAATACCTGGAGGTCAAAGGCTCTGAAATTTTCAGAGGAGAAGTTCCTATCCAGCATCCCGAACACCTGCGTATTTTCTGCTCGCTCGTCGATCAACTGAGAAAAAGTGGAGGGAAACTCTTCTACTACATTGATGAGAAAGAACGTGGCACGCCCAAGCAAACATCTCTAGACGTGGAAGAACGGGAAGCAATAGCGATGAAAGAAACTCTCAACCGTCTAGCTCGCTACGCCGAGACAAAAGATTCAAACATCCTAGTAACCATCGACAGCATCAATGAAAAACAACGGGCTCAGAGAGTAGCCCGCATGTACCAACACATATTCTCTCGATCTGCTGATTATCCAGAGATGCGCAGACTCTTAGAAGCCCCTATGCATCTGGATAGCAAACTATCCTCCAATATTCAGTTCGCCGACTGGGTCGCAGGATATCTGACCAGAGCGCTTGACCGCCAGCTCATTGAAGATTCAGCCTACATGTGGGTGGGCGAAGACGAATCAGCAAATCGGCTTCGAGGCAGCTTCACATATGAATCAAAAGTACGATTGTTCAATCGGTCTCCACAGGATATCTACCACTCTCAGATACTCGACCAAAAAAGGCGTCTTTACCCTCCTATACTTGGACAGCGTATAGGCGACAGCCTCCATTCCAAGAACGTTGCCAGAATACTGGCGGCCAGCAAGAAAAATACAGGACACCAATCCTCATAGTTTAGTAATCTTCTCAAAGCCTCAGCCCCCATAAAAAGGGGTCCCGCTACCGTTACGGTAGCGGGCCCCCTGATCGACCTAGAGAAACCGAGGCTACTCAGCGTCGTGGTCGGTCTCAAGAATCTTGACCAGGGTGTCAAGAGCCTCCTCGGCGCCGTCACCCTCAGCACGGAGCACCACACGGTCACCGTGCTTAGCCCCCAGCGACATCAGGGAAAGAATGGATGCCGCATCCATGGCCTCGTCTGCGGGCTCACCCTCAGCCGCGATGGTTACTTCTACGGGCAGGTCGCCAGCTGCCTCTGCGAAGATAGCTGCCGGGCGGGCGTGCAGGCCAACGCGGCTTGCGATGGTGGCGATACGTTCTGCCATAATAGTTCTCCTTGATTAGAGTGTGGAAAAGCTCTTCCACTATGAGTCTAAAGGAGGTTCAGCGCGTTTTGACGCACCGAACCCACCCACTTGCTATATTTATAGCTTTCTTTATTTATAGCCCGAGCTCATCGAGGATCGGGAGTTCTTCACGGGCCGCAGCCTTAGCCTCAGCAGACGAGATCTGCGAAAGCGCCTTGACCGCGATCTGCTGAGCCTTCTCCCTGGTCACCGACTTCAGCACCGCAGAAACCGCCGCGATAGCCCCGGCGTTCATGGAGAGGGTATCAACACCCAACCCAACCAGCACCACCGCCAGGGCGGGATCGGCTGCCGCCTCACCGCACACGGAAACATACTTCTTGGTCCCGTGCAGCACGGAAGCCCGCTGAGCCCCCTCAACGGTCAGCTTAATCATCTTCAACACCGCCGGCTGCCAGGGGTTGTTCAGATGAGCAAGATCGCCCAGCAGACGGTCCGCAGCCATGGTGTACTGGGTCAGGTCGTTGGTGCCGATGGACACAAAGTCAACTTCACCCAGGATAGCCTCGGCATTCACCGCAGCCGCCGGAGTCTCAACCATCACCCCGCGGGTTTTAATGCCCACCCGATCAAGCATATTCTTAAAGTTGCGGGCCTCAGAGGTGGTGGAGATCATCGGTGCCATCACCCAGATATCCGCCTCGGACCCCTCCGCCGCCTTATTAATAGCCTCTAGCTGGCGGGTCAGCACCCCGGGAACGGTCCAGTCGGTACGGAAACCGCGAACACCCAGGGCCGGGTTCTCCTCCTCCTTCACATTAAGGAAGGGAAGGGGCTTATCCGCACCGGCATCGAGAGTGCGCACCACAATATGCTTACCGGGGAAAGCATCAAAAACCGACTTATAGGTTTCGGCCTGGGTTTCCACCGAGGGCTCAGTGTCATTCCCCAGAAAACCAAACTCGGTGCGGAGCAGCCCCACGCCTTCCGCCTGAAGCCCCGCAGCCTTCTCGGCACTCTTACCGTCGCCAACGTTCGCGTAGAGAGGCACAGAGGTGCCATCTGCCAGCTCGCCCTTACCGCTAAAGTCGGGGAGGGGCTTGCGGTTGGCAAACTTCACCGCGGCTTCCCGCTGATCGGCGGTGGGTTCAGTATCAATCAGCCCCTCGTTGGAGTCAATATAGACCGTAGTGCCGTTGGGGATCTCGGTAACACCCTTGGCCGCAACAATGGCGGGCAAACCCAGCCCGCGGGCAAGAATCGCGGTGTGCGCCTGGGGTCCACCGTCCGAAGTGATCAGTGCGATCACCGTATCGGTGCTCAGGGTCGCGGTATCAGCCGGAGCCAGATCAACCGCCGCCAGCACAAAGGGCTTATCGGATACCGGGATACCCGGGGCCTGCTGGCCGGTAAGCTGCGCGACAATCCGGGCGCGGACATCCTGGATATCGGTCACCCGCTCCGCCATATAGCCGCCCAGGGATTCCATTTGCTTGGCAAAATCGGTGGCCGCCTCCCAGATAGCGCGCTCGGGGGCCATACCCTGCTTCTCCACCAGCTTTTTAGCACCCTTCAGCAGTGCGCGGTCGGTAGCCATCTGTGAGGTCGACTTGAGCACCGCCTTGCCGTCGCGGCTAGCGTGTTCGGCACGCTCTAGCAGGTCCGCTTTAACAGCCTCGGCGGCCGACTGTATCCGGGCCGACGCCGACTCAACGGTTTCACCGGCAGCAAGCTTGAGTCCCGCTTTAGGCTCCCTAATCTGCTCGGGCATCTGCAAGACCTCGCCGATCACGCGGCCGGCATAAACACCAACACCCTTATAGGTAGTCATCACTCTTCCTATCTTTGAAGGTTTTCTCTCATTGGAGAAGAGTCTACCCGCGTTTACGCGGCAACCTCTTCTTTCGTACGTGCTTGTGAAGTCAGTGATTTCAGCACCACATAGATCAGCGCCGAAACAACCGTACCCGCAGCAATAGCCACGATCATCATGGGCCAGTTGGTCACCAGCGCGATAATCCAGATACCGCCGTGCGGCGCCGGGGAGGCCACACCTGCACCCATTGAGATCGCGCCCGCTACCGCGGCACCGACCACGGAGGAGGGGATCACGCGCAGGGGGTCAGCGGTGGCAAACGGAATAGCGCCCTCAGAAATAAACGATGCCCCCAGCAGCCATGCGGCCTTACCGTTTTCACGTTCGGGCGCGGTAAAGAGCCTCGGCCGAACCGTGGTAGCCAGCGCCATAGCCAGCGGCGGAACCATGCCCGCGATAATCACCGCGGCCATAATCTGCTGGTTGGCCAGACCCCCCTCAGAGAGACCGGCGGTCGCAAAGAGATAGGCTGCCTTGTTAACGGGGCCACCCAAGTCAAAGCCCATCATGGCTCCCAGAATGATGCCCAGCAAAACAGCCGAACTGCCGGACATGGAGGCCAGCCAGTTCTGTAGACTCTCCATCACCCAGGCGATAGGACCGCCCAGGATAAAGTACATGAGCCCGCCGGCAAAAAGGGTAGCCAGCAGGGGTGTGACCACCACCGGCATCATCGACGCCAGCCAGCGCGGCATCTTGGGAAGCGAAAGCCAGTAGGCGCAAAGACCCGCGAGGAGGCCAGCCACGATACCCCCCAGGAAGCCGCCACCAACCTGCACGGCCACAGAACCGGCGATAAAGCCCGGGGCAATACCGGGCCGCTGGGCCAGACCGTAAGCAATATAGGCCGCAAGCGCGGGAACCATGAGGGATAGACCGAAACCACCGATAAAGTGCAGGGCGGCACCCAGATAGAGGGAAAGCGGCACACCGTCCAGGTTAAAAAGTGTGGGGTGGCTGACCGAATCGTCGCTCATACCCAAGATCATCTGGGGGTCAACATCACCCAGGTTGGGCATGGTGATCGACTCCAGCATAAAGCCCAGGGCAACGATAATACCGCCCGCGGCCACAAAAGGAATCATGTAGGAGACACCGGTCATGAGCGCCTTGTAGATTCGGGTCCCCCAGGAGCCCTCAGCCGAGGCGGTCTCTTCCGTATCCACTCTCCCCGCAGCAACACGCTTGCCCCGGGGGTTGGCGGCCTCCGCAAGCGCCTCCTCGATCATGGCCTTGGGTTCGTCGATACCGCGCTTGACCGGGCTTTCAACCACCGGTTTGCCGGCAAAACGTTCGCGGCCCCGCACCGGAAGGGCGACAGCGAATACCACCGCGTCAGCCTCATCGATATCGGCCTGAGTGAGCTTGTCCCCTCCAGCCGAGCCCTGGGGCTCCACCTTGAAGTCGTAGCCCATCTCCTCGGCAGCGTAGGTGAGTGCATCTGCCGCCATATAGGTGTGGGCGATACCGGTGGGGCAGTTGGTGACCGCAACAATCTTTTGACGGGCAGGGGCAGCCGTACCCGCACCGGGTTCAGCCCCACCGGTAGACGCCGGTGCGGTCTCCGGGGCGGGGGCTACAGCCTCGGTACCGTCTTCATTCAGACCCAGGGCACCGTTGACCGCATCAACGATCTCCCGCTCGGTCTGTGCCTCACGCAGCTGCCGGGTAAAACTCTTCTTCATGAGAGAGCGGGCCATGGTGGAGAGAATCTTCAGGTGATCCTGATCTGCCCCCTCCGGCGCGGCAATAAAGAAAATGAGGTCGGCCGGACCATCTTTAGCACCAAAATCTACCGCTGGTTTGGGCCGGGCCATAGCCAGGGTGGGCTCGGTGACAGCGGCCGAACGGCAGTGCGGAATCGCCATACCGCCGGGAATGCCGGTATCGGTTTTCGACTCGCGCTCCGACGCGGCAGCATAGAGTTCGTCAAAACTGGTTGACCTGCCCGCGTCAGTCACGGCTTGCGCTAGATGCCTAATCACATCAAAGCGAGTATCACCAAGGTTCTTGTCCAAAAGCACAAGATCCGTAGTAATGAGAGCAGACATGCTCGCTCCTCCTCTAAAGGATTTTTAGTGCGCATCCACCGTTGCCCTTCCCGTACACGGGAATGTACCCGTCGGGGCGTGGGGCTGCGCTCAGTGTTATGAATAGATGAAAATTTTTACCCGCATATTTACAGGTTTACTTCGGTGAGCGTGACCGCCTCGGGGGTGGTTTCGGCGAGTGAGGGAACCTGTGTTCCGGGAAGAGCGGCCGCGGCAGACCCGTGGGCCACAGCCTGTACCAGACAGTCAGCCGGGCTCTTGCCCTGTTCGTGAGCGATCAGGTAACCGGCCAGGGAACAGTCGCCAGCACCCACGGTACTGCGCACCGTCACCGGCGCGTGTCTGGCATGCCAGGCGCCGTCAGGGGTCACCAGCACAGCACCTTCACCGCCCAGGGTTGCCAGTACCGCGTCAACACCGCGGGTCACCAGCTGCCGGGCGGTATCGGCGGTGAGCTCGATATTTCCCTCCAGCTCCTCGGCAGAATCCGGCCGCCCCACGAGCTCGGCAAGCTCCTCAGAATTGGGTTTGATCAGGTTGGGCATTCCGTCTTGACCATTAACCGCGTCCCGAAGAGCATTACCCGAGGTGTCCACAGCAATGAGCGGGGCCTGCTCCCCCAGCGCTTCGCGGATAGCGCGCCCCACCACCGAGTAGTAGTCACTCTGCACACCGGGAGGTAGCGAACCCGCCAGTACCAGCCAGGAAGCATCGTGGGTCTCTTGAATCAGCAGGCGGGTAAGCTGCTGCTGGGCAATATCGTCGAGGGGCTCACCGGGTGCGTTAATTTTGGTGGTGGTACCACCCGGCTCAACCACGGTGATATTGGACCTGATAGGGGCCCCCACCGGCATGTTGGTGTGGGTAACCCCCTCCTCACGCAGGAGGGAAAGTACGGGGTCATGGTCATCTCCGGGAAGGATCGCGACCACCCCAAAATCTGAGGCCTGCAGGGCGCGGGCAATATTCACACCTTTACCACCGGGGTCCTGCACCGCGCGCTCAGCCCGGAGCACGGCCCCGCGCCTAAGCTCACCGGGCAGTTCCACGGTACGGTCCATGCTGGGGTTGGCGGTTAGTGTAACAATCATGCGATGAGTACCTCCACATTGGATTCTTCAAGCGCTGCCGCAAGCTCGCCCTCGGGCGCTTGATCGGTAATAAGGGTGTCGATGTCTTCAAGGCCGGCAAAGCGAACCAGGGATTCGCGGCCGAATTTAGCGGAGTCGCAGAGGAGCACAACCCTGCGGGCAGATTTGACAATAGCCGTTTTAACGACCGCCTCGTTGAGGCCGGGGGTGCTCAAACCGAATCCGGCGTCAAGACCGTTGACCCCGATAAAGGCAATATCGGGTCGGATGGCAGCAAAGTGCTCTGCCGCCCGGGCACCGATTGCGGCCCAGGTCATTTTGCGGATCTGCCCGCCCACCAGGTCAAGCACGATACCGTCTGCCTCTGCCAGTTTCACGGCAATGTGCAGGGCATGGGTGATAATCAAACGGTCAGCACCCGATTTGAGGCTGAAATTTTCCGCGGATATCCTGTCGGCTAAAATCTCGATGGTGGTGCCGGCGTCAAGAATCACCGCACCCACATCGGAGTCGCGCAGAAGTTCGTAGGCTCTCAGGGCTATTTTCTGCTTTTCGGGGGTGTTCATATTCTGCCGCAGAGCAATGGAGGACTCCACCGAGGTGGATTGCTCCACCGTCACGGCCCCGCCGTGGACCCGGCGCAGTTTCCCCTCAATCTCCAGGGCGGCCAAGTCCCGCCTCACGGTTTCCATGGTGACTTCATAACGGCGCGCGAGCTCAGCGCCGTTGACCCTGCGGGCCGACGCTACAAGTTTGGCTATTTCAGCGCGGCGTTCTTCTGCGAACATGGGGAGCAATCACCTAGCTAGTGTGGGAAAAAGTTTGAATATACCCTTGCGATTTGATTTTATGTGGGTTTATGTTGTTTCGTCAATGTATGCCCGCCGTATCGGGTGCCAGATTTTTGTTCAGATGCTCGTCGACGGCGGTTTTTGCCGCCACCGCCCCGGAGACATCGCCAGAATCCAGCCCACCAGCGCCCCCGCAGTATTCGCCGCGATATCGGCATAAGAGGAGGTCCGCTCGGGCATAAAATACTGGATCCCCTCAATACCACACGAGGCCACAAACGCTCCCACCGGAACCCAAAAACGCTGGGACACCGGCAGAAGCAGGGTCAGCAGAAAACCACCGGGCACGAACATCACCAGGTTGGCCAGCCACTCCACCAGCCCATAGTCAAACCAGGCGGGTAACCATCCGGATGAATGCCCCAGGTTCAGCAGCTGAACCAGCCCGGCTCCGCCACCATTGTCGTCAACATGCCGGGGCCAGAAAACGGTCAGGGCCACCGCGGCCAGGTAAAAAACCAGCAGTACCCGGCAGGCTCCGCGCCACCGCTCTACTCGGCGGACCAAACCGGAGCCCCCGGAGGTGTTATCCACTAGGGTTTTCCCTCAAGCAGCGGCTCGGTTGATTCGTCCCAGGCAAAAAGGCCGGTCAGTGGAACCTCCAGCGCCTCGGCGTTGGGCACTTCCCCGGGCCAGGGCTTTCCGCGAGACGCGCTGAGCACCCGGCGAATAAGAGAACCGTGGGAAACCGCGATAATACGCTGCCCCGGATACGCGGCAACGATTTCGCGCAGGGTGCCCACCCCTCGCAGGTAAACCGACCGCTCCGATTCCACACCCGAATAAAAGGCATCGGGCTCCCGCCGTGCCGGGGCAGGAATATCTACGCCCTCGGCCTCACCGTAGTGGCGTTCCACCAGGCCCGCATAGGTTGCCGATACGCTCAACCCCAGAACAGAACCCACGATCCGGGCTGTTTCGAGGGCACGAGAAAGCGGCGATGACACCAGCACATCGTAGCGGTGGCCAGCCTGCCTCAGGAGGTCCCCGGTGAGCTTCGCCTGCTCGCGGCCGCGCTCATTGAGCGGAATATCTGTGGAGCCCTGCATGAGGCCCCGCTTGTTCCAGTCGGTTTGCCCGTGGCGGATCAGGGTCAGACTTCCGGAAAGATCGGGTGATACCATAGACTCCTCGCTTAGCTCCTGTGAGGTGAGATACATTGACGGTGGCGGATGGACGCTACCGGGGAAAGGCTGGTGGGACCCGGTGGTCTCCGGGCGATGCTGCCGGCCGAGCCGCCCCTTTATTATCGCAAAGGACACCGGGCCAGCACCCGTTTCCGTTGCGGGAGCTTGAGCACACCGGATCTTATACCGTGGTCCACTGCGGTAGCTGAATAGGTTTTTCGCCCGACCTGTGGTGTCGGTCTGTGAAACAATGGTGGCATGACCACTACCGCCACCAGTCTCACCCCCGATCCGGGGACGGTCAACCTCGGCTAGGACCGCTATGGGACACACCGAAGATTCTATGACGAATAAGCCCACCGGCAAGTACGGTCTCCGCTACCGGGATATGAGTGAGGCTGAGCTCGAATACTATCGCGACTTCTGGCAGGATCCTCCCCCGACCGCGGGTGACCCCGGCTATGTGCTTCCCGCCCACCGCTCGGTAACCGCGCGTATCCGCATGGCAACCGGGTTAAGTTTCACGCTTCTGCTGGTGGGACTACTACTGGCTTTTATTCCCCTGCTCGCAGCAAACCTGATTCTTGCCAGCCTCGGAGCAGCGGTCGCCCTCACCGGAGTCGGACTCCTGATTGCCGTGCGCCGCCGCTCCTTTGCACCCCTGCGCCTGCCGGGGCAGAACCCGCTACCGCGCAATAAGAGGGCGCGCTGGTTCTGGTTCCCGCACCTTCTCACAGCCGCCGGCCTGGCAACCGCCATCGGGGCAATTGCGATCATTCCGCGGGTTTTCGCCGGTGCCCCGCCGGAGGTTGTTCGTAGCCATACGGCCCTGTGGGGTGAGCTGACACTTATGCTCTGGCTCCTGGCAGCACTCTTCTACGGCCTGATCGCCCTGGCGGTGTACACCCCCGAGGACACCGACGACTCAGTGCTACGCCCCACCGACTTTGCCGACAGGCATCTGGAAAGAGACCCGACCCGTGGCAGGCACCGGGACGACGATGACCTCTACGACTCGGGCTGGGTCACCGGCCGCTAGCGCCGCATCACCTTACGGGCGAGCAGGTTGCCCACCAGCTGAATCAGCTGCACCATCACAATAATGACGAGCACAACCGCCCAGGTGATCGCGTCATTGAACCGCTGGTAGCCGTCCACCAGGGCAACATTGCCCAGGCCACCGCCGCCGATGTATCCGGCCATAGCGGACATATCAACCACCCCGATCACCAAGAAGGTGTAGCCCAGAATCAGCGGGCCCAGCGCTTCGGGGACCATGACCGTAAACAGGATCCGTGACTTTGAGGCGCCCATGGCGCGGGCCGCCTCAATCACACCGGGATCAATGGACACCATGTTCTGCTCAACAATGCGGGCGATAGCAAAGGTTGCCGCAAAGCACATGGCAAAAACCGCCGCGTTGACGCCCAGCCGCGTATCGAGTACCGCCATGGTGAGCGGCCCCAGCGCCGCGATCAGAATAATAAAGGGGATCGGGCGGATAAAATTCACGAGCACGTTCAGAAAAATGTTGACGGGCCGGTTCGCCAGGATGTTGCCCTGCCTGGTGGTGTAGAGTAGCGCACCCAGCACCAGTCCCAGTGTGCCGGCAATAACCATGGTCACCGACACCATGTACACGGTGTCAAAAAAGGCCGGAACCAGTTTCTGGGGGATAAAGGTTTCCCAGTTTACCCTTGCTGCGGCTACCGGACCTGCCTGTATAACAGCCTGCATCTAGCGCACCTCCTTCACTCGGGTCACCGTGCCCAGCTCCGCAATAACAGCATCCACGCCGGTGACTTCACCGATAAACTCCAGGGTCAAATTGCCGTAGGTTTTCCCCTGTAAGGTCTCAAGGCCACCCTGCACAATATTGAACTGAATACCCCGGTCGCCCAGATAGGAAAGCACCCTACCGATACCGCTGTTCCCCTCGGTAATCTCAATGTTCACCAGGTACCCGCGGTGGCGGCTTTTGAGCTCAGCCGCCTCGTCCGAGGTGGGGGCCTGCTTCACGGTGGTCGCCACAAACCGCTGCGCCACGGGGGTTTGCGGATTGGAAAACACATCGTAGACGTTGCCCAGCTCAACCACCTTGCCCAGCTCCATCACCGCCACCCTGTCAGCGATCGAGGACACCACGTCCATCTCGTGGGTAATCACCACCACCGTGATCCCCAGCTCCGCGTTGACCTTCTTCAGTAGGCCGAGTACCTCGGAGGTGGTCTCGGGGTCTAGAGCTGAGGTCGACTCGTCGGCAAGCAGTAGGGAGGGCGAGGTGGCGAGCGCACGCGCGATACCCACCCGCTGTTTCTGTCCGCCCGAGAGCTGGTCAGGGTAGTGGTTGGCCTTATCTGCCAGCCCCACGAATTCAAGCATTTCGACGACCCGCCCCGCCCGCTTCTCCTTGGGGTAGCCGGCAACCTTGAGCGGGAATTCTACGTTGCCGGCAACGGTGCGGGAGTTCATGAGGTTGAACTGCTGAAATATCATGCCGATGTTTTGGCGGGCCTGCCGCAGGGCAGATTCGCGCTGCCCCGAGACGGTGAACCCGTCAACCGTCAGGGTGCCCGAGCTGAGGGTTTCCAGCCCGTTGATCAGGCGCACCAGGGTTGACTTGCCCGCACCGGAGTAGCCGATGATCGCAAAGATTTCTCCCCGCTTGATGGTGAGAGATACGTCATCGACCGCGGTGACGGTGTTTTTACCGCTTTTGAATACCTTGGAGACGCTATCGAGAACCACCATCTGGTTGGATGGCTGGTCTGCCTTCGCTTCTTCTGTGCTCATGGTTAGGCTTTCATCGGTTGGGTTCTGTGACGGTGTATGTCTACGGTCTGTAGACGGATTAAGCGGTAGCCTCCCCGGCCTGCCAGCACGCTGCGCCGTGGCGGGCGGGGTCAGCTACCGCTTGATCCCTGTAGCGATTACTGCTGGTTGCGCAGGTTTTCTTCTTCTCTCTGAAGGGTGGAGCGGAGTTCACCCGTATCGGTTGTTACCTCAACCGCTGTGCCCTGGGTGTCTTCGTTCACTACTTCTTGGACCGCTGCGGTGTGGAAGAGCTCAACAATTTTTTTGTAGGTCTCGTTATCGGCATCATCGGCCCGGGATACGAAGAGGTTGACATATTTTTGGGCTGACTCGTTGGCGGGGTCGTCCTGGGCTAGGGCCTCGCTGGGGTTGAGCCCGGCATCTGCGATGAAGTCGTTGTTGATGACCGAGCCGTCTACCGAGCCCATGGAGACCACGGTCTGGGCGGCGTCGACGGCGGTGACACTTACCTTGGAGTTAGCGGTATCGACGTCGTCAACGGTGGGGGAGCTGATGTCGTCTGAGGTCAGCGTGATGAGGTTGTTTTCTTTGAGGAGGAGCAGGGCCCTGGCCTCGTTGACGGTGTCATTGGGGATGGCGACGGTGCCGCCTTCGGGGATGCTCTCCAGAGAATCGTGCCTCTGGGAGAAGAGCGCCATGGGGTAGATGACGGTGGGCCCAACGACCTGGAGGTCATCTCCTGCCTCAACGTTGTAGTTGGAGAGGTAGGCGATGTGCTGGAACCAGTTCATGTCAATATCGCCGGCGTTGAGTGCGGGGTTGGGCTGGGCGTAGTCGCTGAACTCGCGGTATTCGATGGTGATGCCCTCGTCGGCGGCTACCTCTTTAAGTTTGTCGTTGACCGGGTCGGTACCCACCACCCCGATGGTTACGGTATCGGATGCCTGATCGCCGGAGGAGCCGCAAGCTGCCAGCGCGAGGAGGGGGAGGACAGCTAAGGAGGCAACAAATTTCTTCACGGCTATGAATCTTTCTGTTGGGTATATGTATGGGCGGCCACTTCGGCTTCTACTCGTGTGAGCCGGTCGGTTTATGAGTGGCGGTCTCCCCTTTTGGGAGATGTCTTCTTATTGAACCATGCCGCCGCGTTCACCACGAAACGGGCGTGCCCGTGGCCAGTTTTAAGTCTTTTTGCGTAGCCGGGCAGACTATTCTGTAACATTTCGTCATATTTCGTAACATTGCTTCACACAGCCTCCTGCGATCCGCCCGGCCCGCCCGCTTACTGCTGCCCGTAGGTTTCCTCAAGCTGTGTGCGCACCTGCCGGCGCAGGGTTTTCCCCAGCATCGAACGCGGCAAATCTTTCACCTCAAAAATCTTGCGGGGCACCTTATAGCGGGTGAGCTGACCGTAACAGTACTCGCGCAGTTCTGTCTCATCAATCGCGTAACCGTCCGCCGCGACCACGGCCGCGACCACCATCTCACCGCCGCCTTGACGGGGCAGGCCCACCACCGCGGCGTCCTGGACAGAGTCGTGCCGGCGTAGCGCCACCTCAACCTCGGTGGGAGTGACGTTGAAGCCGCCGGTAATAATCACCTCTTTGATCCTGTCAACAATGTAGAGGAAGAAATCACTGTCGAGCCGTACAATATCTCCGGTACGCAACCAGCCCTGGGCGGTCACGGCCTGCCAGGTTTCCTCCTCCCGCTTCCAGTAGCCCCGAAAGCGCTGGGGCCCGCGCACCCACAGCTCCCCCTCTTCACCCAGGGGAACATCGGTCAGCGTCTCGGGATCAACCACCCGGATATCGGTGGCCGGGAAGGGGATACCGATAGATCCAGCCCGGCGGGTGGTGTTGAGCGGGTTGCAGGCAACCAGGGGGGCGCACTCGGTCAGGCCGTAGCCCTCCACCAGGTAACCACCCGATTTCTGCTCCCACTCATCAACCAGTTCCGGTGGCAGGTTCATGGCCCCCGATACCGAATAGCGGATACCCTCCAGCGAGATATTTCGGGCCTCCGCCTCGTCGAGCAGCCTACGGTACACCGGGGGCACGGCCGGCAGAATGGTGGGCACGGTTTTCTTCATGGCTTTCAGTATCAGATCAATATCGACGGTGGGAAAAATCACCAGCCGGGCACGGCAGATCACGGCGATGGTCAGCCCCAGTGTCATACCGTAGGCGTGAAAGAGCGGGAGCACCGAGTAGATAACCTCGTCATCGCCGGGCTGAATCCATTCGTCACCCATGCGGGCGTTGGCCTCCAGGTTGCGGTGGGTGAGCATGACCCCTTTGGGCGCACCCGTGGTACCCGACGTGTAAAGCAGCAGGGCGAGATCTGCGGCGGTGGGCCGGTGGTGGCTGGACTCTAGAGGCTCGTTGTTGAGCAGGGTTTTCCAGGCCCTAGTACCTCGCGCGCGGCCCTCAAGTTTCTCGCGAGAATCCCGCATTGATTTCACGGGTAGTTTCAGTGCCGTGCGCATGTGAAAGGGCATGGCCGCAATCATGTTGACAGCGTATATAATTCCCGGACGAATATCGGCGGGCAAGTCGACCAGGTTTTCTGCCGCTTTATCCCACACGATCGCCACTTTGGCCCGGTGGTCTTCAAACATGTGCCGTAGCTCGGCCGACGTGTAGAGGGGGTTGTGTTCAACCACCACGGCACCCAGCCGGATCACCGCGTAGAAGGCAACAATATGCTGCGGGCAGTTGGGAAGCACGATTGCTACACGGTCTCCCGCGTTGACCCCCGCACGCCGTAGCCCCTCGGCCACCCGAAGAATCTGGTCACCAAGCTGGGCGTAGGTGGTTTTTGCGCCAAAGAACTGTAGGGCAATCTTTGAGGGCACGTCGCGCACCGCTGCTTCCATGAGATGGCTGAGCGATGTCTCGGGGAGGTTGAGTTCGCTACCGGTTTCAGGTCTATAGTTTTTTACCCAGGGCCGGTTGATGAGGGGCCAGTTTTCGTCGGTCTGCGAAGTGCTCTGAGCTTTATCCATATCCACGATTCTGCCATGAAGCACCGCGGTGCGGGTATTTCCTGCCATACTTTGAGTATGGCTAAAAAACAACTACCCCCGCTCACCGAAGACGATGTTCGTTTTCTCATTCACCAGATTGTTAAACGAATGATTCTGGTGGGCCTTGGGGCGGTATTTCTTGGTGTGGCGATTATTGCCGCTCTCGCCCTGTGGTATAACGGCTAATTCGAGGAGAGATACATGACCGAACGAGTTTTTGACCGCATGGTGGCGGGCAAAGCCTACAAGCCCGATACCGAATGCGCCGAGATATACCGGCGCGGGGTTACTCTGTGTGCCCGCTATAACGAACTGTACGTGCGCGGTGACTCAGCGCGCGGGAAGGTGCTGGAAGAGCTTTTTGGTTTCCTGGGTGACTCGGTGGAGATCCGGCCCACTCTTCAGGTTGACTACGGTATTAACACGAGCATCGGCTCGGGCTGTTTTTTCAACTTCAACACCGTGATTTTAGACGTCGCACCGGTGACCATCGGGGATGCGGTGCTGGTTGGCTCAAACGTACAATTTCTGACCCCGACCCACCCGCTCAACCCTCACGACCGCCGCGACGGCTGGGAGGGTGGGCTTCCCATTACCGTTGAAGATAATGTGTGGATCGGTTCCGGAGCCATTATTTTGCCGGGGGTGACGATCGGTAAAAATGCTGTGGTCGGTGCCGGTGCGGTGGTCTCCCGGGATGTTCCACACCATGCTGTGGTGGCGGGTAATCCGGCGCGGGTTATCAAGACGGTGGGGGCCGACGAACGCCCGCAAACCGGGCAGTTCAGTGCCGCCGCCCTGGGTTTAGCCACAGGCTAGACAGTTTGTAGCCACTTTTAGGGCATCGTTCGCTTTCGGGGATTTTGCTTCTGAGTCCACGGTAGAATTACATCGGATTGAGATGATATAGATTTTATAAAGTCACCTCTCACGGTGGTCGGCCCACTACCCGGCCGGAGTGAGAAGATATTTTTATGGGGGAAATATGGTTGACACAAAGGTTGCGATCGTTGACGATCACGAGGTGGTTCGCGAGGGGCTAAGGGCTGTTGCCGGAAAGACTAAGGGAGTTCAGCTGGTGGCTACAGCCCCCACCGTGAGAGAGCTTCTGGTAGCGCTTGGCCGCAATCCGATAGATCCCAGCGTGGCAGATTTGGGCAAGCATAAACGTGAATGCGATGTGGTGCTGCTCGATCTGTCTTTGCAGGATCGGTCGCGGCCCTCGGAGAACGTTGACCTGCTTCGGCAGGCAGAGATTAAGGTGCTGATTTTTTCAATTGGCGAGAACCCTTCTCTGATCCGTGAAGCGCTCAAGTCGGGCGCCCTGGGGCTGGTGCGTAAGTCTGAGCCGCTCGAGCAGGCGTTGGCCGAGGCAAAGAACATTGCCGAAGGCCGGGCCGTGGTCACCAAGGAGCTTGCCGCCGCGATTGACGGCGACCAGGAATTTTCGCGGGCAACTTTGTCCCCGCGGGAGCAGGAGACCCTGCGGCTCTACGCCTCAGGGTACGCCCAGGTGCAGGTGGCTCGTCGTATGGGCATCAAACAGTCTGCGGTCAAGACAAATATTGACCGTATTCGCGACAAGTACGCCCGCGTGGGCCGGCCGGCACCGACCAAAATTGATCTGCGTATTCGCGCTATCGAAGACGGCCTGGTGGACAGCATGGAGGATGTGAGGAGCGCCGAACGCCAGTTTTAACGGGTTGAGAGATACTATTTTAAGAGTAGATCTCCACCTGTTCACTCGCTCGGAGGGTTCTCATTGTCGTATACAACGGGGGCGACCAAGGATCTTGCCCAGGCTCTGCGCACGTCCCGCCGGTCGTTTTTGAGGCTCCGGTCCTACACCGGAAAAACTCTTGTTGGCCCCAGCAGTTATGTGCTCTGCTGTACCCTGGAAATATTCTTTGCCTGTTTCGGTCTAGTGCTCATCTTCCAGGCATATTTTCCGCTGTCGCAGCAGAGCACCAATTTTAGCTACTGGCACCTTATTTTTGTGTTGCTCATCCTGCTCAACAGCACATGGCTCATTTATAAGGGAATCCGCCGGGAGTTTTCACGGGCTATTGTCACCCCCACTCTGGTGATCTCCTACCTCGCCTACCTCAGCTACCCGCTGGCAATTCAAAGCACCGCAACTACCCTAATCCCCTGGTGCGCCTTTATCGGCCTCTACGGTCTCCTTGCGCCTCTCACCACGGGCAGCGCCATCTACCGCACGTTGGCCCACACCGTTGGTTTCATTATCTGCATCTTCTACAGTGTGCTGGTTTCAGCTCTGGTCACCGGCAAAAGTGCCGACGTCAACCAGGTGCTCCCCCTCGTCCTCCTTTTTACCGGCTACGCCACCCTTCTTGGTTTCTTCTTCTGTATCGCCCGCTTCTATGCCGAGCGCTCTGACGTGCTCTACACCGAGACCCTCACCGCCCACCTCCAGTTCAAGCACAGCCGCGACCAGTCACATATTCTCCAAGAATTTAACAAGCTGGTACACGACAACGTGATGGCAGCCCTGCTTGATGCCAGCCGGACCGAGGGCCCTATTGCCGACCGTACCCGCGCACTGGCGCAGCGGGCTATCTCGGTGATTGAGGACGAAACCAACCGGCTCTCCCCCGCACAACCCATCACTTTTCAGCAGCTCACCGAGCAGATTGCCGTGGGTGTGGCCCCCTGGAATTCTCGGCTACGTTTTGTTGAAGATTCGGATTCGGTGCTGGGTCTGCCCAAGGCGGATCCCGCCTCAGAGATACCCTACGCTGCCGCCCGCGCCTTCACGCACGCTGTCACCGAGGCGGTCTCAAACTCTGCCCGCCACTCGGGTAGCCGTACCACCCAGATTAGTGTGCGCACCGAAATGCGCCGCTCGTCCCGCTCCTCACGGTCTTCGGAGGCCCGCCCCTATATTTTCTGTACGGTATCGGATCGCGGGCAGGGTTTTAATGTTAATAGTCTCGATATCCGCCGCATGGGTGTGCGGGTTTCGATGGTGCACAGCATGGTGGAGGCGGGCGGTAAAGTGTCTATCCAGTCCGCCCCCGACCGCGGCACCAAGGTTGTTGTACAGTGGCCCGGTGATCGCTAATGCCCAACGAATACTATTCCACCCCTTTCTTCCGTATCAGCCTGGTCATCTACTTTGCCCTGGTCGCCTGTGCCTTCATTTTCTGGTGCAATATCAACGACTTTTACACTCACGGCATGTGGCTGCCGCTCAGCGCATATATTGCGCTGAGTTTTATCCTGGTTTTCTTTCCCAATAATTCTTTTGACCTACCGCCCGTGCTGGTACCGGTGATCCAGCTACTGACCCTTATCTTTCTACAGATCATGTTGGAGAAGCTGCCGGCCAGGGTCAATATTCCGGCCCTGGTGCCGCTGCTGCTGATTATCACCCTCATCTGCGCGGTGATGGTACAGCGTAACTGCGCGGTTGCCGCCTGGTTTCTTTTCTTCTTCTCCATGCTTCTGGTGGTCAAGTGGCACCTGGGTTTCTACAATTTCCGCTATTCTGTGGTTTTGGAATTCCTTATACCGGCAGCGGTGGTGGTGGCCAGCCATATTTTCAAGCACCATATTTGGGCCGCCACCCAGCGCGCCCAACAGTCGAGGGTTCTACTGCGCAACGCCGAGCTCGGGCAAGCCCAGGAACGCGGGGTCAGCGACGTCGCCTCCCGCCGAGTAGCCGAGGTGCGTGAACTCACCGAAGACATGCTGCACCGTATCGCCTACAACCCCGAGCCCGTCACCCGCGAAGAGATAGATAATTTCCGTTTCACCGAGGCCCACCTGCGCGACACCATTCGCGGGCATCACATCGTCAACCCAAGAATTTTGGAGGCAACCCTGGGCGCCCGCCGTCGCGGAGCCAAGGTGGATATTCTCGACGAACGCGGCCGGGACCTGCCGCCGGAGGTCGTACAGCCGCTCACCGCCTGCGCCGTTGACCTGCTCGAAGATGTTACCGGTGGAACCGTCACCATTCGCGCCTTCTCGGCAGATGACCCGGTTGCGGTGATGATAGTTCACGACGGAAATTCCGAAGATGACGAACCTTCCGCCATCGAAATAGACCAGGTGGGCAATGTGGAGCGCTTCTAGGCCGCGGCCCGGGGCAGCCCGGCCGGGCCTACTCGTCGAGGAGCAGGGCCGGTTCTTCGAGGACTGCCGCCACGTCCGCCATGAAACGGGCCGAGAGGTCGCCGTCAACGATGCGGTGGTCAAAGGATCCGCCCAGGGTGGTGACCCAGCGCGGGATCACCTCGCCGTCCACCACCCAGGGTTTCTGCTTGATGGTGCCGAAAGCGATGATTGCCGCCTCGCCGGGGTTGATGATCGGTGTCCCCGTATCAATACCCAGGGAGCCGATATTGGTGATGGTCATGGTTCCGCCACTCATCTCAGCCGGCTGTGTTTTACCTTCGCGCGCGCGGAGGCTGAGCTCGTTGAGAGCGATGGCCAGGTCGCGGAGAGAGAGATCTTGGGCGTCTTTGATGTTGGGTACCATGAGTCCGCGCGGTGTTGCCGCGGCAATACCCAGATTCATGTAGTGCTTGATGAGGATCTCTGAGTCTGTCCAGGTTGAGTTCACCTGCGGGTTGCGGGCGGTGGCCCAGATGGCGGCTTTGGCGAGGATCAGGAGCGGGGTGACCTTGATTCCTTCAAAGTGCGTGGAGGTTTTTAGCCGTTTGACGAACTCCATGGTGCGGCTTGCGTCAACATCGACAAAGATTGAAACGTGCGGGGCGCTGAATGCGGAATCCACCATTGCCTTGGCGGTTGCCTTGCGCACCCCGCGCACCCTGATCCTTTCGATGCGGTCGCCGCCTATTTCTTGCGGCAGCCAGAAAGAATCGGGGAGAACCGGCTGGTTCTCCTGCTCGTCGCGCACGTGGGCGGCGTAGCTGAGGAGGTCTCGTTTGGTGACCTGCCCCTGCTGGCCCGTGGGGGTGACGTCGGCCAGGTCGATACCCATGTCCTGTGCGGCTTTGCGCACGGGGGGTTTGGCCAGGGTGGGGCGGCGTGGGATGGAGGCTACGGGATGGTCAGCTACCGGTTCTTTTTCGCTGCCGGGTAGCCGACGCAGTCCCCCCTCGATGAGGGCCGATGCCCGCTCGGTGAGACCGCCCAGGGGCCCGCGCAGCAGTTTGCGGTCCTGCTGTTGGCTGCTTTCCGGCTGCACCGGCCGGTTATCCTGTACCGGTTCCGGCCGCATCGGGAGTCCGGTGGGACGCCGACGTGCCCGCCGTTTGACCGGGTCGGCCTTGGGGCCGGAACCGACCAGGGCTTTCTCCTCCCCCGTCTCAGGGCTGTCTGCTCCGGCTGCGGGAGCCTGTAGAGGCTGGCCGGTTCCGCTTTCGGGGCTGTCCTGCCCACCGGAGATACCGATCAGCGGGGTGTCCACCTCCACGGTTTCACCCGCCGACACGAGTATTTCTTCAACGATCCCCTCATAGGGTGAGGGAAGTTCAACCACCGATTTGGCGGTCTCTATCTCCACGATGACATCGTTGACGGCGACACGGTCGCCTTCTGCCACTTTCCAGGCAAGGATCTCTGCCTCGGTCAGTCCCTCGCCAACGTCGGGAAGTTTAAAAATCTGCGACATCTATATTTCCTTAGGTTCTGGCCTGCGGGTGTGTACTAGTAGGCAAAGGAGCGGTCTACCGCTTCAAGGATACGGTCGATACCGGGCACATAGTCTTCTTCGGCACCGGGCACCGGGTAGGGAATGTGAAAGCCGCCCACGCGCAGCACCGGTGCCTCCAGCGAATAGAAGCACCGCTCGGTGACCGCGGCCGCCAGCTCAGAGCTGACGCTCACAAAGGCGGTTGCCTCCTGGGCGACCACCAGTCTGCCGGTTTTTTCGACCGAGTGCGCCACCGTCTCGGTATCCAGCGGTGAGAGCGAGCGCAGGTCAATAACCTCGATATCGTGGCCGTCTTCAGTAGCCGCTTCTGCCGCTGCCAGGGCCACCGGCACCAGGGGGCCGTAGGTGGCCAGGGTCAGGTCTGAGCCCTGACGCAGTACCGCGGCCCGGAAGGGGTCGTAGTCCTCGTCGCTGAAATTGACCTCGCCCTTGAGCCAGTAGCGGCGTTTGGGTTCCATAAAGATAACCGGGTCGGGGTGCTCGATCGAGGTGCGCAGCATCCAGTAGGCGTCATGGGCGGAGGAGGGGGTGACCACCCTCAGGCCGGGGGTGTGCGCAAAGTAGGTTTCGGGAGATTCCGAATGGTGCTCAACCGATCCCACCGCCCCGCCGTAGGGTAGCCGGATGGTAACCGGTACCCGGTAGGCGCCGCGGGTTCTGCCGTAGATTTTGGAGAGCTGGGAAGTGATCTGGTTGAAGGCGGGAAACACAAAGCCGTCAAACTGGATCTCGGGTACGGGGTAGTAACCGCGCAGGGCCATACCGATCGATGTGCCCACGATACCCGACTCGCCCAGGGGGGAGTCCATCACCCGACTGCTCCCAAAATCGGCTTGGAGGCCGTCGGTGACCCGAAAGACTCCACCGAGCTTACCCACGTCTTCACCGAGCACCACCACCTTGGGGTTGGCCTCCATTGCGTGGTGCAGTGCGCGGGTGATGGCCTTAGAGAGCGGTATTTTTTCTACGGACACGATTACTCTCCTTCCTCAAAACCGTCGAGGTAGTCCCGGTAGAAGGCACGGTCGGCCTCTGTCTGGGCGTGCGGTTGGGCGTAGGCGTTGCCCAGGTAGAAGTCCAGGGGGCGGGCCTGCGAGGTCAGAACGCTCTCCCGTACTTCGCGGGCAATGTCGTCGGCCTCGTGCGCCACCTCGGTAAAAAATGTTTCGGTGGCGGCCCCGATCTCCCGCAGGTGTTTTTCCAGGCGGATCATGGGATCTTTTGCCGCGTAGGATGCTAGCTCCTCGTCGGTGCGGTACTTGGTGGGGTCGTCGGCGGTGGTGTGCGCACCCAGCCGATAGGTTTCCGCTTCGATCATAACTGGCCCGTTTCCGGCACGGATTTTTTCCATGGCGTAGCGGGTGACCGCGGCGACCGCAAGCACGTCGTTGCCGTCTACCCGGATCCCCTCGAACCCGTATCCGGCGGCCCGGGTGGCCAGGGGCACCCGGGACTGTGTGCTGAAGGGGACCGAGATGGCCCACCCGTTGTTTTGCACAAAGAAGAGCACCGGGGCCCTGTAGCTGGCGGCAAACACCATGGATTCGTGCACGTCGCCTTCGGTGGATGAGCCGTCACCAAAGTAGACCGCGACCGATGGGCTGACCGTGTCCCCGGCGGGGTCGGTTGCCTGCCCCTGCCCGGTTTGGGCCACCCCTGTCTCTTCTTCTAGGTCTCGGTCAAGGGTGAGCCCCATCGCGTAGCCCACCGCCTGGGGGACCTGGGCGGCAAGCACCAGCGTGTAGGGGTGGAAGTTGTGTTTCTTGGGGTCCCAGCCCAGGGTGTCATGGCCGCGAAAAACCTGCACCAGTTCGCGAAAGTCTATTCCGCGGGCAAAAGCCAGCGCGTGTTCGCGGTAGCTGGGGAAAATATAGTCGTTGGCCGCGTAGGCAAACGCCGAGCCCACCTGGGCGGCTTCCTGCCCACGGGAGGGAACCCATAGCGCCATCTGGCCCTGACGTTGGAGCGCTGTTGCCTCGTCGTCAAATCGGCGGGTGATCAGCATCTGGCGGTAGAATTCTTTGAGCTGTGTGCCGTCGATGTCGGTAGTGTAGGCACTGTATTTTTTGTGGGTTCTCATGTGCCCCTGCTCGTCCAGTAGCTGGATGCGTGGCGGGATTCCAAAGGGATCCTTCCCGTGCTGCTCGGTGCCCATCTGCCCTCCGTACGGTGGTGTGTCGGTTTCTTTTAAGACTATGCCCGTTTCTTGTGAAACCGCCGCGAAACCCCGGTGCAACTCGTCACCATCGCGGACCCGTCGAGACCGGCCGTCTCAGATTCACATACCGGCAAGCGGTTCCACCTCTCACCACCGCAGAAACTAACAGCCCTACATAGGTCAAGGGAATAGGCGCGACTCTAAGGGACAATTCCCCAACAATAGATATGGAACACGGTGTTTAATGTATACTCGACTCTATCTAGAGGGGTGAGCAGAATGGTCGGATACACTCGCGCAATCGAGCTTCCCGCGCTGAAGCTCCGCGAGGAAACCCGCCCAGAACTGCTTCATTCCAATAGGTTAAGCACGGTTGATTTACCATTCGGAAAAGCGTGTCATACACGGTATACACAATGGATAAATTGAAATTTTTACTAAAAGCAAACATAGTTTTTGACGCTTTCGGTACATCAATATTTGGCCTCGGCATCGGATACTACACCAATCAATATCTAGGGTCGAAACCTTCCGACATCTTACTCAGCATGGGTGCTGCCGTATTTGTAGGCACTTCTCTGAGCTATTTTTCGTCAGTGTTATGCGATATTCTCGGCAGCAAAAAATCTTTGATCCTGGTTCAAACATTTCAGTTAGCTACCTGTTCAATAATACTGTTCACCCCGAATCCACAGGTGTCCATCATCTTCATATTCTTTTATTTTGTTCTGGGTAGAACGCTGTCCCCCATCCGAGGAACACTGCCACCCGCCTACTTCCCCAAAGACGATCTACTCGCATTCAAAGCATCGGTGAGATCTGGCACCCTCGTGGCGGTAGCCCTCGCCTCAGCCACAGCGTGGCTTATAGTCCTCCTGTGGGAAGGTAAGTGGCACGGATTCTCGATTCTGTTTATTATCATTGACCTCATCACCTTCCTGGGATGCCTGATCGCAACCGTGCTCCTACCCAAGCCCGCACGCAGCGAATCCCCCAAAAAACCCTTCTCTCTTATCAACCTCGGCAGGTCAAAGAACTTAACCTGGCTAATATTTTTGGCGGGATTTTCAGCAGCGGGGATCTGAGGAGCATCTGTGCCTTTCCTTCTTCCGGCTCTTGGACACTACGGCTCCACCGTCCTCGTCTGCGATTTCTTAGCTGGGATAGCCATCGCAAAATTATCCGAATATGTGATTAATAAATATAAAAAATATTTCACCATTGCACATATTAATATTAATCTGACCACCGCACTGATCCTATCGCTTTTGAGTACCTTCACCATCTTTGCAGCCGCTACCATCGGTGACATTAATTTAAAATTCGCCCTAACTATAATATCCATATTTATCAGCGAAATATCTCTCACCATTCTCTCCATCAACCTGTGGAATGCCCAGTACGAATACGGCCCTGACAATAGGAGGGGTGCCGTGGTGGGCTTCTACTCGATGAGCTCCTCTTACGGCTCTGCGCTATCGCCCCTGATAGCGGCAAAAATCCTTTAAAACCGCCCCCATCATCCGGCAAGAACCTGGACTGTGCGGGCCGGCAGTCATGCAAAAATAGAAGCATGTCCCATCATGAACAACGCACTGTCCTGCCCAACGGCCGCCACCCACTTGCCACCGCGGGCCTCGCGCTGAGCCCCCTCGACGGCCGCTACAGGGCAACCGCCGCTCCCCTGCTCGACTACCTCTCCGAAGCCGCCCTCAACCGCGACCGCCTCCACGTAGAAATCGAATGGTTTATCTACCTCTGCGACAACGGGGTACTGGCCGGGCTGCAACCGCTCACCGAGAATCAGAAAAAAGACCTGCGCGCACTTGTCACCGACTTTAACGAAGAATCTGTGGCGGAACTGGCCGAAATTGAAGCTGTCACCGTGCACGATGTCAAGGCAATCGAATACTATATAGGCCGCCGCCTCGACCCACTCGGCTTAGGCCACCTGAAACCGCTGGTGCACTTTGGCTGCACTTCAGAGGACATCAACAACCTTGCCTACGCCCTGGGCATTCGAGACGCCGTGCGGTCGGTCTGGCTGCCCACAGCTCGCGCCCTGGTCACCCAGATAAGCGAGATGGCCGAGAACACCCGGTCCCTTTCCATGCTCTCTCGGACCCACGGACAACCGGCAACCCCCACTACCCTCGGTAAAGAACTGGCCGTATTTGCCTACCGGCTGGACAGGCAGCTAAACCGCGTGGAAACCTCCGATTTCCTGGGCAAGATCAACGGTGCCACCGGTACCTTTTCCGCCCACCTGGCTGCCGCCCCGGATGCCGACTGGCTGAGAATCTCCCAAGATTTTGTGACCGGGCTGGGGCTGAGGTGGAACCCCCTCACCACCCAGATTGAAAACCACGACTGGCAAGCGGAGCTCTACTCCAGCATCGTCCATTTCAACCGGGTGCTTCACAACCTCTGTACCGACATCTGGAACTATATTTCTATCGGGTTCTTCCGCCAAATCCCGGTGGCGGGGGCCACCGGGTCATCAACCATGCCGCACAAGGTGAACCCCATCCGCTTTGAGAATGCCGAGGCAAACCTTGAAATCTCCAGCTCCCTCTTCAGCACCCTGGCGGAGACCCTGGTGCAGTCCCGCTGGCAGCGAGACCTCACCGACTCCTCGACTCAGCGCAATATCGGTGTGGCCTTTGGTCACAGCCTGTTGGCTATCTCCAATGTTGCGCAGGGGCTGAGCAGGCTCGACACTGCCGAAGACGTGATTGCAGAAGATCTTGAAAACAACTGGGAGGTCTTAGCCGAGGCTATCCAGACAGTGATGAGAGCTGAGGCTATCGCCGGTGTGCCGGGTATGGAAGACCCCTACGAGCGGCTTAAAGAACTCACCCGTGGTCACAGGGTTGATTCTGCCCGGCTCAAAGAGTTTGTTGCCGGCTTGGGGCTCTCCCCCCAAGCCGAAGAACGTCTTAGCCGGCTCACCCCGGCAACCTACACGGGTCTTGCTCCCCGGCTTGTCGACTTTGCCCGGCAAAGAGATCACCGTGAGTCCTAGAATCCTTTTTATCGCGCTCGGCTACGGGGGACTAGCCGGTGTCATCTCCGCCTTCACCCTGCTTTTAATGCTGGGGTTACAGCACAGTATTTGGGCCCTGGGCGATAGCTGGCTGTTCACCTTCACCGCCGTCACGGTTGGTGGTGTCCTTCTGGCTGCCCTCCAGCGTAAAGACGGTGTTGACGGGCTCAACGAGGCAATCGCGCAGGCGGCCAATCCCGCCCTTTTACGGGCCAGAAAGGTTGCGGTTCTTGCCCTGTCAGCAATTATTGCCGTGGCCTTTGGTGCCTCCATCGGCCCCGAGGCCGGGCTGGTGGCTGTGGTTGCTGAGCTGTCTATTCTTGTCGGGGGAAAAATTGCTCAGACCGAGCAGGAGCTCAAAGCCGTGGGTGCCTCCGGCAACGCCGCAGCCCTGGCCGGGGTTTACGGTTCGCCACCGGCAGCCGCCTCTTTTGAGGATAACACTCTCTCACCGGCAAAACTACCCTCTGTTATTGCGGCCATCAGCGGGCTCATATTATTCATGGTGACCCTCCACCTGGTGGGGGCAGAGCGCCACCTTCTGGAGCTTCCCTCAGCACCGCGCGGCGACGTAGGGAGCTGGTGGCAGGCCATTCCGGCGGCTCTTTTGGGGGCCGCTGCGGCTTTCTTTTTTATTTTTCTGCACCGTCGCGGTGGTGCGGTCATGGAGAAAATAGGAAAGCCCTGGCTGAGGACCCTTGCCGGCTCTCTGCTTCTGGCTATTCTTCTAGCAACTTTCCCGCTCTTGCGTTTTTCGGGTCATTCGCAGCTACCCGAAATTGTGGGTTTTGCCGAGGACTCTGCCTGGTGGCTTCTGCTGGGTCTGGCCCTCATGAAGGGGCTGGTGACCGCGCTCAGTCTGGTGGCTGGGTGGCCCGGCGGCGAATTTTTTCCGCTCGCCTTTGCCGGGGCCGCTGCCGGATCCCTCACGCTGGCCTTATTCCCCGGTGCTGACACCGGGACCGTGCTCACCGCCGGTATGGTTGCGGCAACCACCGTAGCCCTGCACAAGCCGATGGCGGTTATCCTCATCATGGTTTTTATGCTGCCCGGTACAGCCCTTGGGCCCCTACTTGTCTCCGCGCTGATTGCCATGCTCGGGATAAGGGCTCAACAGCGGTTTCAGAGGTAACACGAAAAAACAACAAGGGTCCGGGGTAGCCTAGCTATCCCCGGACCCCGCGAAGTATAAAAACGCTACCGCATATTTTTTTGTGCTGACCGCGCAGAGAATCCGGCAACGATAAAAGCGATACCCCAGGCGATGGCCAGGATACCGAGCCAGAACATGATACCGACCATGGCGTTACCGGGGTGGGCCATTACCACAATACCGGCAATAATCCACAGAAGACCGGCGAGAATCAACCATACTCTGGAACTACCCCCGGCCAGGCTAAAGGCCCCAATGATCTCGACGATACCGCGGATCACCAGCCAGAATCCCAGAACCCAGGTGAGAACCGCCATACCCGCCAGCGGCTGCACGATAACCACCAGGCCCGCTAGCAGGCCGATGATGCCCGAAACAATATGAAAGAAACGCTCTGCTCCGCGGGCACCGCGCGCGCGAGAAAAGCTTGCGATACCGTCTGCTAACGCGAAAATTCCCCACAGTACAGCGATCACGGCGAGGCTGATACCCGGCCAGATCAGTGCTATAAGGCCGAGCACAATTGCGAGTGCGCCGGCTACAAAAAGAGGCCGAGAGATATTTACCTGGGTCAAAGAGTCTCCAATGAGTGTAGTTATAGGTCGCTAGAGTCTATCAACCGCGTCAGTAGTTGAGATGGCGGCTCTATCTTTGCTTTTCCTCACAGGTAGCAAGAAATAGGGCGCCCAAGCCATCGGGCTGGGTAACGGTGCTAGGTATTTTTCTTTTCTTCTAGCTCTGCGGAGACTTCGGTGTCTGTTTCCCGAGGGTCGCGGAATTTGGGGGCTCTGGGGGTGAGCGAGAGCGACTCGGGGAAGGTGGCCGGTGCCTGCCCAAAAGCGCGGTGAGCTGACTCCACCACTTTCCTCCCCAGGGCGAGGTTGGCGCCACCACCAACCACGGCCCCCACACCAAAGGGTAGGGCCCGGCCCAGGAAAGCCCCCGACTGGCGGGCAAGAAAACGCTTAATGAACATATTGCGAATGGTGCGCTCGACGGAGAAGAATTTTCCCGAATCCTGCTTGCCCATCATCAGGCCCCACTTGTTAGAAATCCCCGCAGCCTTGCCTGTCTGGGACAGGAGACTGCCCATGAGTACAGCGCCGTCTTCACCCAGCATAATGCCCATTACCATGGTGCGAGCGGCCTCGGGGCTCTCCACGTGCACCCCGTAAATCTCGGCCATCGCCTGCGCGTAGATGGCGGTGAGCTCCAGGTACCCGCCCACGGCTAGGGCTGAAAGCCCCATGGAGGTTACGGTTCCAATACCGGGAACAAAGGCTGAGGCCCCAATAGCGCCACCGCCCACGGTCACATCGCGCAGATACTGTTTCTCCAGGCGCCGTATGATCTGCCCCGGTGTTTCCTCGGGATGTTTTTCCCGCAGCTTTTTGACCATGGAAAGCACCAGAGGCCGCTGCACACGAAGGACGGTATCAAGCGTTCTGGTGAGAGCGGGCTTAGGGTTACCGTCAGCGTCAAAGGCATTCTTCATAGAGTCAAACATACATATATGTAAGCATGTTTAGCTGAATTTTTCTGAACCTCTACGCCGACAGCTCAGCGGCAGCTCACCGCCGTGTCACCCCACGTTACCGCTACAGGGAGTTCTGGGGCTGCCTCAGTTTGCAGTTTTACCGCCTGTCAGTGACGCTAGAAAATCGCCCAGCTCGTAGGTATCGAGTACCGCAGCCGGGTGGGGGCCCGCGGCCAGTAGGTGTTTACGGGTTTGAGGGTCCAGGGTCCGTCCCGACCCCACCAGAATGAGGTTGCCGGCTCGTCGGCCGCTGAGCATGGGCTCCTCGGTGAGGCACCATACCCGATCAAAAACAGCTAGCATGATCTGCGCCTGGGCAGAGAAAAAACTGAGTCCGGGGTCGTCTCCCACGTTGACAGCCAGTAGCCCGGACGGGGACAGTAGGCCGTGTATTTCGCGGTAGAAACCCTCCTCGGTCAGGTGGGCAGATGCTCCCCGGCCCGAAAAAATATCGAGGATAACCGCGTCCACACCCGATGCTCCCAGTGCCGGGAGAAGAGCGGGTAGCGAGGCTCGCACGTCACCGACTACCGTCTGTAGCCGGGTTCCCTCCGGTAGCGGCAGCTCCTCCAGTACCAGGCTGAACAGCTCCCTCTCTATGTCCACTGCCACCTGACGCGAGCCGGGGCGACTTACCTGTATATACCGTGCCAGGGTGAGGGCACCCGCACCCAGGTGGGCGGCGGTGATCGGCTGTCCTGGCTGCCCCAGCAGGTCGACCAGGTTCCCTATTCTGCGCAGGTACTCGTAAAAAATATTCTCGGGGTGGGACCCGTGCACGTGTGACTGCTCGGCACCGCCAATATCGAGGATATGTCCGTCGTCACTCAAGCCATCGGGTGCAATCCGGGCGGTGAGGCCGGAGACAGAAAGTTGAACGGTGCGGGGCATGCTCCCACTTTACCAGCCATGACATGGCCCATATCGCGTCGCCAAAGAAGACTTAAGACATACCCTCAAATAAATAATTGACGCGCACATCACAGTTTGATACTTTTTAACCAGCAGGGAGATAGGCTCCCTACAGAGAGATAGGAGATACCATGCTTGGTCGCCCCATTAACTAACCCGAACTAAGCATGCCCCCAGGGCCTCCTGGGGGCATGCGGGAAAGGACTGAAAAAATGATAAATTACTTCACAGCAAAAACAGTGCGTGTTTTTAAGGACGGCGAGAAATACGTAATTGGACTTGGGCGTGGCCAATTTATTTCCAATAATCAAAATTGGAAAGTCTACAGTTACTTAATTAAAAAATTTAGGAGTGGGGTCACTGTCGAACAATTTAATACTATTTCCAAAGGACCTTACTCTACTCATCTGAATAAGCTTGTTGAAGCAAAAATAATAATACCCTACAGCACCGACTATGCAAACTTAGAAGTAAACAGAGAACTAAAAAATAGGTTACATCTAGACTTAATAACGAACAATTCTGAACAAGTCCTAAAAAAATTTCAAAACACAACTTTTATAGTTGCCGGCTGCGGAGGAATAGGAAACTTTCTCTCTTATGCCTTATCTTCATACCGAATCCGTAGAATTGTTTTAGTAGACTTTGATATAATCGAAGAATCAAACCTAAATAGGCAGCTGATGTTTTCGTCCAAGGACATCGGTCGATATAAAGTTGATGCATTAAAAGATCGTCTACTGGAAATAAATCCTCTACTAAATATAGATACCGAGTGTGTAGGCTTCGATTTAAGCAATATGGATAGAATTATAAGTAAATATCCTGGCGACAAATTCGTTGCTTTATCAGCTGACTCTTCGGATATAATTCCTACTGCTAGCAGAAAACTTCCCGAGCTAGGGATCCCATTTTTAAATATAGGATATTTAAATGATATATCCGTAATAGGCCCATTTTGGATAGGAAATAATTCAGCTTGCCCAATGTGCGGATCGAAACTCGGGGTTAATAATGAAATTGAAGAACTTCTAGACTCCAATGTTCCATATTCTGCACCTTCTTCATTTATCAACAACTCATTTTCCACGGCAATGGCTTTCAGTGATATTGTTTCCTATTTTTCTGGAGATTTAGAGAATATTCAATCGCTAAATGCTCGAATAGGTATTGACAATTTAGACTTTTCAAAATATTCAATTTCAATCAAGAAAGATACCAATTGTGAGTGGTGTGAGAGTTAAGCAGAAAATAGTACAGAAAAATAGGAAATGCTATATTTTCTCCAGCCTACTTTTAGCGGCATCTATTTCTCTTCCGCACGCAATCCTCACCCCTCTTCTACTAGCCAAAGGTATCTCCATAGCCCAGATAGCTCTCATTCAGATGTTTTATAGCATCTGTATTTTTGTTACCGAGTTCCCAAGCGGGGTACTAGCCGACCGCTACAGCAAGAAACTTCTCTTCATTATATCCAACCTTATATTGGCCTGCTTCTCTCTAATCGTTCTCACACAAGAAGGACTGGGCTGGCTCTCCCTAGCCTGGGTGCTCTACGGCCTATCTTCAGCCATTTCTAGTGGAACCCTTGAAAATGATATTATCAATGGACTTAAAGTGGCATACGCAGATGATGCCCAGATCCTAGATCGGGAAGTATCTAGCTTCACTCGGGTCACCAACAGACTGATCCTACTGGCCACCCTTCTAGCCAGTTTGGTAGGTTCTTTCCTCTACTTCAGAATAGATTCGAGGATTTACCTTATCTCTATTCTACTCATTTTATTTTCCACTGCCAATATAGCGGTATCTTATTCACCTCTTATTCTTGAAACCTCACCAACAGCAAACAAACTTTCAGATCATATACGGGGAAGCCTGAAAGAAATTATCCAGAACGCCAACCTTAAACGCTTTGCTCTCTTCATCTTTGTTTCTCAAATATTCTTTCAAGCTCACTTCCAGTTCTGGCAGGCTTTCGCCCTCGAAAAAGGAATAGCAGAGGAAAACTTCTACTTGCTCTACGTACTCTTCCAGGTCATTGGGATTCTTACCGGCTATGTCCCCGTTCATAAGCTCTCAGGGCGTCCCATCTTTAAACTGGCTGCGACCTCCCTGGTTCTCGCCCCTCCCCTACTCTGGGCAATGAGCACCTGGGAGGAGTATTTCTCCCTAATCCCCTACTCCATTTTTGTGGCTAAGTTCTGGGTCCTGATCTCCTACTGCAACTACTCACTGCGAAGGCAGGTTTCCATGAAAAATATCAGTAGCATTACCTCTTTGCTCTCCTCCATATCCCGTCTGGGTGCCGTTGCATCTCTGCTAGTTTTGGCCTATCTGATTTCTAATCTGGGAGTGCTTACCGCACTGCCCCTACTCTTCTTGACCGCATCCCTACTAGTCTTTCTGATTTCGCTCAGTGAAACCCGAACTCACCAGTAAGACTGTCGGAGAACCCAGCTCCCACTGAGGAGCAGGCAGTCTAGTGCAGGTGCGCGTAGTGTTCGCTTTCCCTCAAAGACTGCGGTTCGAGCTGGAAAGTAGAGTGTTTGATGCTGACCTCAAAATGGTCGCTCACACAGGTCTGTAGGTTTTTCAAAATTTTTACCGGGTGTCCGCCGGTAAAACAATCATCGCGAATCACCACGTGGGCGGTAAGCACCGGAAGGTCGGAGGAGATTTGTGAGGCGTGCAAATCGTGAACAGCCAGCACATGGGGCTGCGACTCGAGGTGCTCTCTCACCTTCTCCAGATCAAGCCCCGGCGGGGTCGACTCCATGAGCACATTGACCGTCTCACGCAGCAGTTTAACAGTGCGGGGAATAATGAGTACACCGATAAAGAGTGCCACCACCCCGTCTGCCTGCACCCAGCCGGTTACGGTGATAATAATTGCCGCAAGAATTACCGCAAGCGACCCCAGGGCGTCGTTGACCACCTCGAGGAAAGCCGCCCGCATATTGAAGTTGGTGCGGTTGCCGCCGGCCAGCACCGCAATCATCACAATATTTCCCGCCAAGCCAATTACACCGAAAACCAGAACCTCGGCACCGGCCACCTCTTCGGGGTAAAAGAAACGTTTAACGGCTTCATAAAGCACAAAAACACCGATACCCAGCAGAATAGCCGCCTGAAACATGGCGGCAATAACCTCAACCCGTTTAAAACCCCAGGTCCTTTTGAACGACGAGGGGCGGGCTGCAAGTTTGGCCGCAACCAGGGCCAGGCTGACACCCACCGCGTCGGTGGCCACGTGAACGGTGTCAAAGAGTAGGGCAAGCGACCCGGTGAGGAAGGCACCTACCAGCTGAACAATGCACAGGGCCCAGGCAATGGTGACCACGATAAGCAACCGGCTGCTATTCCCGGCGCCGTGGTGGCTGTGTGTATGATCTGCCATCGACAGGCCTAGTGGGTGCCGAAACTCTTATAGGTGCCGGTGGGCCGGGTTATATCGGCTTCCACAGCATCAACCTGACCGGCGGTGTCACCCGAGTTGAGAATCTCCAGCAGCTTATCGCACCCGGCCCTACTACCCTGGGCAAGTATTTCTACCGTGCCGTCGTCACAGTTTTTAGCGTAGCCGGTGAGGCCCAGGGGGCGTGCCTGGCCAAGAGTCCACCAGCGAAAACCAACCCCCTGCACCCGGCCGCGTACCACAGCTTTAAGCTGTGCTTCAGCCGGCGCAGGGGGTGTTTTCTGCGACCTGTCAAAAATACTCAGGAAACCCATGCTCTTATTCTGTCAGATCGGTCTCAGCCAGCACCAGGGGCGACTATTTAAAGTCTTTTTTCGCCGGTGCTGCGGCGATTCCAGATACGATATCCTCGCTACCGTTAGAGAAGGCGATAGCCTTACCGATGGTGGATTTATCGGCGATGGTGGCCACGATAACCTCTGCCACCAGTTGCCGCGAGGTCTCATTATTCTCCGGGAAGCTACCCACCTCAATACCGCCCGCAGCCTCCTGGGTGAGTGTGCCGGGCCCCAGAATGGTGTAGTCGAGATCGGAGTCGCGCAGGTAGGCGTCCGCTACCGCTTTGGCAGTTTCGTAGGCGTAGAAACCGTTCGACTCGGGCACGGTGTGCCCCGTACCGGAGCCAATGTAGGACACCATGATATAGCGCTTCACACCTGCATGCTGGGCGGCCTCAATGCTGCGGATGGCCGCGTCCTGATCGATTCCGTAGGTGCGGGATATATCGCCGCCACCGGCCCCTGCCGACCACACCACCGTGTCAGCCCCCGTTTCTTTGAGCAGGTTCTCGATCTCGGTGGTGCTGGCATTCTGAATATCGAGAACTACCGCCCGGGCACCGGTTGCCTCAATATCTGCAACCTGTTCCTGTTTGCGAATCACGGCGTACACGGTGTGCCCGGCCTCAACCAGCTTGGGTTCTGCCAGCAGGGCCACCTTACCGTGTCCACCGATCAAAAGAATAGTAGCCATGATCCTGTCTCTCCTCGATTAGTTTTCGTATATCTTGTGTGCCAACAACGATAACGGTGGGGCAGCGGGGTTTATTCCCTCACCCCACAGCGGCGGGTAGGGGATATTTTGCTCAGAGTCCGGCAGCACTTTTGAAGGCGTCCACCATATCGCTGAGGCTCGTTGACGAATCAACGCTCTCAAGGGGGCTTCCCTCAACCACAAAGGAGGGTGTTCCCCGCACCCCGGCATCTTCACCGGCTCGGTAGTCAGCCTGCACCGCCCCTATCGTGTCGTCGGAGCTGTAGTCGGCCCTAAAACGCTCCATGTCCAACCCCAAATCCTGGGCGTAGCGGGCAAAGTAGTCGTTGTATACGGCATCGGTGTCCGGGGCCTGGCTCCAGTTTTCCTGTTCGGCAAAGACCCTGTTGGACATGGCCAGGTGCTGCCCCTGATTTTCGGCGGCCTGCACCGCGCAGGAGGCCCACACCGCATACCTGTGCCGGGTCAGCGGAAAGTTTTTAACGGTCACGTTCATGGTCCCGGCCAGCTCTGCGGCGGCATCCTGGTAGGTGGGTTCCACCGTTTTGCAGTAGGGGCACTGGTAGTCGGTGTAGAGGGTCACCGTGGGTGCACCCTCGGTGAGCTGGTTGAGGTGGTAGCCGTCATTGTCACGAAGCCCCGTCTCGCTGGCGGCACCGCCGGCAAAGGACGGGCTTTCTGACGCCCCCTCGCTCTGGTTCGAGGAACTACCCGTCCCTGTTGAGGAGCAGGCCGCTAATCCAAGCGCCACCAGGGCTGCACCGCCGGCGAACAGGCTGCGACGGTCGACCGAGAAATGAGACATGAAAGTACCCCTTAATTTTCTATATTTTTCCGAGTGCGTGGACACCGGTATCAGCCCACCGGCAACCACACTGGGCAGTATCAATGCTTGCACACCCCACCAAAAATTATGGGCACACAGTGTTAGCTCTTGCCGCATCAGCGGTTTACCCGCCCACCGGTGAACTGGCTATACAGGCCGCGCTTCTGGTACAGTGGCATTCGTTCAAGCGTGAAAACCGCGCGCAGAACACGCCTCCATAGCTCAGGGGTAGAGCATTTCCCTCGTAAAGAAAAGGTCGTCAGTTCGAATCTGACTGGGGGCTCTATGGCACACAAGCGTCCGGCACAACCCCGCCCCTCTAGCGGGCGAATCTCCCCGAGGTTCCTCGCGATTTTTGCGCTGCTCCTCATTCCCTCGACCGCCGTATGGTTCTTTTACCGGTCTCTCTTCCAACCCGAGGCTTCCCTGGCCGGGGCTATTTTTCTGAGCCTGACCGTCGCCTGGTTTTGGGCCTACCTGCTCGCTTTCGACACCACCTCGTCCGACGGCGAGTAGGGGCTGCATCTACCATTGACCGCCTCACCTTCTTCATTGAGTAGGCGGGCTAGGTCGGCAGTTATCTTTACGCCGAGAAAGTCTTGAAGTTTTTCAGGTAGGCTTGGCCCCTTGCCAGCTCCCGCCAGCTTCCCTCAATATCAAAGACAGCCACCGAGGCCGGCGGAAACCCGTAGCTGATTTCCATACTCGCCGCATACTCCGAGTCGGGCCTCATAAGCTGCATGGCAAGATCCTGCACACCGGGCAAGTGAGCAACCAGCAGCAGCGAATCAACTGTCTCGGGGGCAGCGTTCACCGCGGCCATCAGGGCGGATTCCTGGGCATTATAGAGCCGCTCATCCAAAGAAGCGGTGGGGGCTTTCTCCCCCAGCATCTCACAGATCCGGGCAGTACTCTGCCGGGTACGTAACGCCGCAGAGGAAACGATCATCTGGGGCAGAAGGTCGTTCTCTACCAGCCACCGCCCCGCCTCCTGCGCCTGGGCGTGGCCGCGGCGGGTAAGCTGCCGATTAAAGTCGTCCATCCCCCAGTCAGCCTCAGCGTGACGCACAACGATCAGTGTTCTGGTGTCATGGCGTTTTTGCGTGTTTACAGACATGCGCCCAGTCTACCCAGTGCGACACTAGATGGTGTATTCCGGGGCAGCCCACACCACCACTTCGGGGTGCTCAAAAAATCGGTAGCCCTGGCCCCGTATGGTTCTCAGAGTGTTAGACAGCCTACCCAGCTTGGTGCGTAAACGACGAATATGCACATCGATAGTGCGCATATTGGGCACATCTTCAGCGCGCCGCCACAGTTTGCCCAGGAGCTCTTCGCGTTTAACGGTGCGCTCGCTGTTTTCAATGAGATAGTGGAGAAGTTCAAATTCCTTGTAGGTGAGGGTGAGTTTCTCCCCGTCCAGGTACACCTCGCGCCGGGCAAGGTCAACGAGCACTCCCGCGCTGTCGTTGGGGTTGACCGTGTTCATGCTCTGCGCATAGATTTCTTCGGGCTGGTGGTGTACCGCAGTGGGATCGCCCAGGGCGTTACGCACCACCTCCAGGTCGGTGCCCTCGGCACCCTCTGGCGCCAGGGCCACCGCCGCGTAAGAGTCACTTTCTGGCACGAGATTGTGCGCGTAGGCCCTGAGGTCCTGCACGATACGCACCAGGGACGTACCGTTAGCTGCTGCTGCCTCCTCTGAGAGTCCCACGTAGATAACAAATCCGCGGGCCTCACTTTCCTGCTGGGGCGCCCGCTGCTGGCTGAGCTCCGGCTGCATAGCGGTCATGGGGCGCAGGTTTGCCGGTTGCGGGGAAGAATTCAAGAACGGATTCTGCGACTGTTCTAGGGCCTGCTGGGCAGCGCCCCGTCCCCGCTGTGAGATGTGGACGTATCCGGGTGCGCCTGACATTCTTCTACCTGTCTTCCTGGGGTGGAATACGGAAACAGCTCACCGGCGGGATGCGCCGTCGGGCGAGATGGAGCCGTGTTTCTTTACGCCTTTAATCGTTACGTCAACGAGCCGATAAATCAAGTAATATTTGAATTTTTTGCAGGAGTCTTCCGCAAAAATAAGTTACCAATGGGTTTAGACAGGTTTCCTACCGTTCGTGTCAGTATGGATATTTATACCAAAACTATGCATTATATTCGCAGGAATCCGGTGTTTTCGGCGCCCATCTGAGTAAAATTACATAGAAAGTTTTAGAAAACTAAAAATTTACCGTTGTCAAGAGTTTCTTGTATTTTTTTGGTTTTTCATAGCCTGTGGACGGACCAAAACCATCAATATGTCATTGATCTGGTCAAAAAGCGGGTAGGGAAAACCCTACCCGCGCATGTGTAGTAAAGATACCGGTCGGGCACTCTAACCGGCGCCCGAGACTACTCGGCCAAGCCGTAGAGCCTATCACCGGCATCACCCAAACCCGGGACAATATAGGCTTTGTCGTTGAGCCGCTCGTCCCGAGCACAGAGAAAAAGATCAATGTTCTCAAATCCGTCAACACCTTTTTCCAGGGCACTTACGCCCTCGGGTGCGGCAATAATGCAGAGACAGCTAATGTGGTCAGCCCCCCGCTGGCGCAAAAATTTGATGGCCTCAATGAGGGTTCCGCCGGTAGCCAGCATGGGGTCAAGCAGGTAGACCTGGCGGCCGGTGAGGTCTTCGGGTAGGCGCTCGGCGTAGGTCACAATATCCAGGGTTTCCTCATTGCGGGCCATGCCCAAGAACCCAACTTCGGCGGTGGGGATAAGCCGCGTCATTCCCTCCAGCATACCCAGCCCGGCGCGCAGGATCGGCACGACCAGCGGGCGCGGCTTGGTCAGCACTTTCCCGGTGGTTTCGGCAACCGGGGTTTCAATTTTTCGTTCTTCGGTGCGAATGGTGCGGGTCGCCTCGTAGCTGAGTAGGCTCACCAGCTCCCCCACCAGGTCACGAAAGATAGGGGACGGAGTTTTTTTATCCCGCAGGACAGAGATTTTATGGTCGACCAGCGGGTGTTCAAGAACGGTAATACGCATACCCTTTACGCTACCACCCGACAGGGCCGCGAACGCTGGTTGCGGGAGGGCTAGTCTTGGGGCGCGTAGCCGAGGCTCCTCACCTCCTTACTGAGGGCCAATAGAGCGAAGGAGAGGAGAGAGAAAGCGGAGAAGACAGCCAGGGTGGGGCCAGCTCCATACCGGGAGTAGAGAATCCCTGAGAGCAGGGACCCGACAGGCATGAGAATCATTCCCGGGATACCCATAGCTGAACTAACGGATCCGATGAGTTCGGAGGGTGATGCCAGGTTTGTATATATCATTAGGGACGCGTTGAAGGCCGGCAGAAAAAGAAGCGAAGCAACAATTACTGCCATGGTGAGGTATAAATCCGGGTTAGAAAATATCATGAGGACGTTTCCTACGGCCATCATCCCTAAGGCTAGGGCCCCCAGGGTGCCAATCCTCAATCTTTTGAGAAAGAGGGGTAGGATAAAGCCGCCCAGAATAATACCCAAACCAAAAAATGCGTTGACCAGTCCCAGCTCAAATTCGTTTCTTCCCAGGCTGGAGTAGTGGTAAATCAGGGTCAGGGGTATACCTGTCACCGTGATATTTGCGATTCCTGCAACCAGGGCGAAGATCGTGAGCAGCCTATCGGTGAGTACTACCCGATAACCGTTTTTGAGGTTATCTATAAAACTATTTTCTTTCCGGGTGTCGGTCCCGCCTATTTTTTTCAAGAAGAGGGATACCAGGAAGGAGAGAAAGTTGAGGAGTCCCTGCACCAGTACCGCACCGAGCCCTGCTAGCGAGACCAGGAAGCCTCCCAGGGGAGGTGCGGCGGTGGCGGCAAAAGATTCCCGCACCTGAATGACCGTTGCAGCTTTACCCAGGTTTTCTTCTGCTGTTGCCCGCTTAATAACCTGCTGTTCTGCCGGATAGTCAAAGCTGGAACAAAACCCTACAGCACCTATCAGTGCTAGGGCAAGGTAGTGGTTGAGGTTCTGAGCCAGTGCGAGAAGGGCGAAAAGTGCCCAGAGTACCGCCAGAGTTATTGAGCAGATACGGAGGACGATTGTGGCACCAAACCTATCCACAATCGCGCCGGAAGATATCTGGGATATGATCCCTAAAGATGTATAGATAAAAACCGATGTACTGGCAAGCGTGTATGACCCGTAGAGGGCAATGAATATAATGGGGACGACCGTAAACGACATCGTTCCCGAGAATTCGTTCAGCCCAACCAACAGTGCCGTTTTTCTGAACTCGGTATTTTTTACAGAAAAATTTTTATCCGCCATGAGAGCACCCTTCTGGCACATCTATATAATAATTATGGTGATACATAAAAATATTTTGGTGAAAATTTTTCCTTCACCCCTGCACCAAACTACCGCCGACCAAGCTCTGTTCGCGGGAAACGCCAGCTTGAGCTGTCGCGCTCCCGAAGGTCGGGGGCTTAGGGATACTCAGGACCTGGCATAAGGACCATCTCCTTTCATGAGATAGATATTATACCCAGTTTGAGATTCAGACAATACCTCGATAAAAATTAACTAACATCATAGAATCTTTGTTAGTTCGGGACAACCGTGATTTGGGCCTGTAAGCCATGGCATCTCCCCGGCTAGAAAACACTCACTCTGCTCACCGTCATACACAGTGAACTATACAGATGCAGAAACTACACCTGCACCCTAAAACACCACCTAGTCAGACCCTCAAAAACCGCTCTGACTAGGAATAATAGTTACAAGGGTTTACACCAAATTCGCCCTTTTTCGTGCACATTTACATGGCCCCACCACTCGCCGCCGGGGCAGTAGCCGCCCTATAAGCCGCGTCCATAGCAGCCGACACCGTGCCTAGCTGAGACTCGAACAAGTCCGCATACACATCAAGGGTCTTAGCCGCCGACTCATGGCCCAACATTCTTTGAATCAAGTTCACCGGCGCACCCGGAGCCACCGCAAAAGACGCAGCAGAGTGCCATAAATCGTGCGAGGTAATGTGCTTCTCAATTCCAGCAGCGGCAACGGCCTTGATAAACCAACCTTTCTGAGACTGAGGGCGCTTCAACAGGCTGCCGTCCGGTTCGGTGAACACCGCAGCCGCCCCAATCTTGCCCCGGCACGCTGCCCGCAAATGCTCACTAATGAACGGCGGGAACGGCACCAACCGCGCCTTACCGTTCTTAGGGGCACCCTCGTGGACTTTGTGCGGGGTCAGCTCCACCAGGTTGCGAGAGATACGCAGCACCCCGGCCATGAAATCAACATCTTGCACCTGTGGCCCCGTGGCTTCACCCCACCGTATGCCGGTATAAGCCAGGGTATAAATAAATTCAGGGCGACCGGACGCGGCGGCGAGAGCACCAATCTGCTCATGGGTCAGGTAGACGTTAGAGCGCTTGGACTTTTTGGGGAGCTTCACACCCCGGGCAGGGTTTACCAATATGAAAGAGCAAGACCCCCGCCTGTGATTGTGCCGTTTCTGCTCTGCCCCGCGCCTTACTCTACGGGCCGGACGGTACTTGACCGGCGCAGGGGGCGGGGGTCTAAGGGGGAGGGGGCAAGAAATTGCACCCGGTGCAAAATCTACATCTGCAAGAATTGCACCCCCACAGCAGCTACCACAACCACCGGCCAGCACCAGCGCCACCACTCCCCCAACGGCAGGGCCTAAGACAATGGAGCACCACCAGCACCTAGCCACCACCCCGCCCTTAACGCTAAGCTTAACCCACACCAGCAGACCAACAGCGAAAGGAGTGCCCCAATGACCGCAACCGCTCACGAAACCACAGCCACCGCCCAGGACTTTCAAGACGCGCTAGAAACCGTCCTCGACCGCCTAGAGGGAGTAAACGCTATCCTGGCTACTCAGTAGCTCACCCACCCGCCTATGCGGTACGTAACCCTATCTGAAGCCCTAGCAGTACACGCCCGCCTAGCACCCGGCCAGCACCTCAAACCCGGTGGGGAGCACCTGTTAGAAAGCGCCCTAGCCCGCCCTGCCACCAGCTACGCAGGCCACGAACTTTACCCCGGCATCTTCAACAAGGCCGCAGCCCTCTTAGAAGCGCTGGTACAGAATCACCCTTTTACGGACGGCAACAAACGCACCGCCTACACCTGCACCGTCCTTTTCATGTATCTGAACGGCTGGGATACTCTCCCTCTAGAGGTGCTTGAAGATAACGAGCAAGCACAGTTTGTTGTTCAGGTAGCAGAACACTCACTGACCTTTGAGCAGATAGCCCAGCAGCTCAAACAGTGGGCAATACCCCACAGCTCATAGCCCTAGCCCAGCCAGTGCCATGACCGGAACACAATTCCGCTCCGCCTACCCCTGTTAATCTGGGAACCATGAGCACCACCAGCCAGCAGTAGACCCTCACACCAGCACAGGCCCTGGCTCTGACCGACACCGAACTAACCCACCTCGCACAGGCGCTGACCGGCTACACCACCAGTGCCTACCCCGCACACAGCGCCGCAGCCGCCCGCGCCGCCTTATTTTTGGCACGAAAAAACCCGCCCCCTCTAGCTCTTACTAGGGGAAACGGGGTTTTTCTTATGGCGGTGACGGAGGGATTTGAACCCTCGGTACGGGGTTACCGTACACAACATTTCGAGTGTTGCACCTTCGGCCGCTCGGACACGTCACCAACTGTGGTTACTTTACCCGTTCCACCCCGGACTGCACAAATCTACCGCGCTATATAGGAGTCGATAATCAGCATCACCGCTCTGGTGGAATCTTCAGCAGAACGCGGCACCCCGTGCACCTCACGGTCCATCGACAGCATAAAGGTGGCACCAAAAACCGCAATAGCCATAGCCCTCGGGTCCTGGGCGGTATCAACCGTGTAGTGCTCCGGCACCGCACGAATCAGCTGCTCAATATCCCTCATCAGCCCGCGGCGAATATCCATAAGTGTCTGAGACCAGAACTCCCGCCCCTTCCACACCTCGGATATCCAGAGGCGGGCAAAACCAGGGTGCTCCTCCAAATACTCAAAAGCTGCCCTGACACCGGCGCGCACCGCCTCCCGCGGGTCACTCTTGGCGGCCCCCGACCGGATCCGGTCACCGAGCAGTTTAGCGCCGTACTGGAGCAGCTGCTCCACCATTGTCTTTTTTGACCCAAAATTATAGTAGACCGTGCCCTTAGAGACGCCGGCGCGCAGGGCCACCTCCTCGACCGTGGTGGCAGAAGGCCCCTTCTCGCTCATAATCTCCAGGGCAGCCTGAAAAAGTTTCATCTGGGTGCGGTTGGTCCGCCCCGGTCGGCGGCTACCGGCATCGACCACCGGGACGGGGTAATCATAGTCCCCCGCCCCGGCCCCCTGACCGGTGGTGTGTGAATTACTCATGTGCTAGACCGTGATCTCCGGGTTCAGTTTTTTGAGGTTCCAGGTGCGGCCTTTGACCGTGCCCAGATACGCAAGGAAAAGACCGCATACGCCCCACAGCAGTAGCACCGTTATATCGGTCGCCAAACTGGCAAGATCAATACCGTAGGCGAGCCTGCGCACACCCGACAGGGCATAACCCATAGGAAGCAGATGGTGCAGCCACTGGATAGAGGCGGGTAGGGTCTCATAGGGCATCATACCGCCGGAAGTCACCAGTTGCACGATCAGCACCACCAACGCCAGGAGTTTACCCGGGGCATCGAGCAGAGCCACGAACCCGTAAATAATTGCGGTATACACCACCGACACCAGGATAAGGAAGAGCAGCACAAGCCACGGGTGGGCGAAGCTGAACCCCAGCCCCCAACGCACCACGGCATACAGCAAGACCGCCTGCACAGCACCCACCACCACAAAGGGCCCCCAGCTGCCCAGCATCACGCGCAGGGTGGACGCACCGCTTGCCAGGGCCCTCTTATTGGCGGGCCTCATGGTCTGCACCAGCATAAGCGCACCGATCCACAGTGCCAGTACCATGAAGAAGGGACCCATACCCTCACCATAGTTACTGCCGGACGCCAGAGACGTCTCCCCCAGGGTCACCGGATTAGACATCACATCTGCCACCCGGTTCTGATCTGATTCACTCAGCGACGGAATCTGTTTCACACCGTCGGAGAGACCCTCGGACAGATTACCCGCGCCCTCCTCAAGACTCGACGCCCCGGACTGCACCTGCCCGGCACCCGAGTCGAGCTCACTGGCACCCGACTGTAGCTCGCCGGCACCGTTATCGACACCGGCCATACCGCTGCTCAGGTCCTGTTGCCCTTCAAGTGCCCTCTGCTCGCCCTCGGCTAGGCTATGAGCCGCAGAGTTCAGGCTATCCGCCCCGGTTGAGAGCTGACCGGTACCGTCGGCAAGAGAGTCCGCACCGGTCGAGAGGCTATCCGCCCCGGTTGAGAGCTGGCCGGAACCGGAGGCCAGGGTGGCCGCCCCGGTAGCCAGCGACCCGGCGCCCGCCTCAAGAGACTGAGCACCGGAGTTGACACTGGCCGTCCCCTCAGAGAGGTCCTTCATGTTGTCCTCTAAGGTCTGGGCCCCTTCAGCCAGCGACGATGCCCCCGTATTCACGGTCTCTGCACCGGTCGATAGCGACTGCGCGCCGCTGTCGATCTCGCTGACAGCCCCGGTGAGGTTGGTGATGTCCGTGGCAATAGTTGAGGTGCCGTCGGTTGCGCAAGAACTCCCCAGCGCGCTGAGCTGGCCGCCCATACTGTCAAGAGCCTGCCGGTTTACGCTGGTCAGTGATTCTTTGGTGCTCTCACTGGTCAGTCGGGCAACGACCCCATCGGCCTGCTCCTGCGTTAGCGTACCGGCCTCAACGAGGGGTGACAGCTCGGTTTTTACTGTCTGGGCCAGCTGCGAGGTCACACTGTCGGTCAGATCCGAGGCGGTACCAGAAGAGTTCTCGGCTGCCGAAAGATCGGCACACACCCCGTTGAGTGAGGACGCCAGATCTCCCAGACCGGATTCGCTCAGTGCGGTGCTCAGGGCGGCGGTACCCTCTGCCAGCGAATCCGCACCCTCGGAGAGGCTCTGGGTTCCGGTGGACAGCTCATCGGCACCCGACGAAAGATTTTGCACACCGGTATAGAGCTCGCCGGCACCGTCCGCCATACTCTGTGTGCCGGAGGCCAGCGTTTTACTGCCCGTGTGCAGGGTCTGTGCACCGTTGGACAGGTCACCGGCCCCCACCGATGCAGACTCCACACCGGTTTTGAGGCTCTGCGCGCCGGCGGCAATCTGCCTGGCCCCGTTATCGGCGCTGGCAGCGCCTTCTGCCAGCGTACCGGTCCCGCCGGCAAGTTCACCGGACCCTTCCGCCAACTGCTGCTGGCCGGCAACCAACCGATCCGACCCATCTTTAAGCTGACCCGTGCCGTCCTTGAGAGTTACGGTTCCCTCAGCCAGGGTGGCCGTGCCGTCTTTCACCTGACCGATAGCCTCAGCAAGCTGCACGCTACCGCTGGCAAGCTCTCCAGCGCCGTCCGCCGCCTCCTGAACACTGGAATGAATAGTGGTGAAACTAGCCAGCAGAGTGTTAGCGGTCTGATCCCCCACCTGCCGAGCAACCGTATCGCGAATAGAGGTTCCTGCCCTGGTCACGATACTGGTCAGAATATAGTTATTGGCATCGTTGGTGATGACCTCGATACCGGCTGACCGCGGGTCAATCTCCCCCACCGTACCGTCAGCATCCGGCGCAAAAGATCCCGCCGACTGTAGATTCTCCGAAAAATCTTGGGGGATCACCAGGGCAAAATCATAGTCGCCGCGGCTCACAGCCTCTACCGCCTCACCGCGGTCCGCCACAGCATGCCAGTCAAAGTCGGCCGACTCTTCAAGGTTTTCTTTGACCTGTTGGCCGGTGTTCACCCGGTTGCCGGCAGAGTCCACCGCACCGGAATCCTGCATGACCAGGGCGCCCTTCACCTCGTCGACACTGGAGTAGGGATCCCAGTTAGCGTATAGATATATTCCACCGTAGAGAAGCGGAATACAGGCCATTGCCGCAAGCACAAGCTTGGGGAGGACACCTGCGGTCATGCGCCTGAGTTCTGCAAGGGTCACTCGTACGATACTCACTGTATGCTCTCTTTCTGAAAGTCGCTTCCCGGCTCTGCTGTGTCTGCCGTATCGGTGGATGGTCGGTCAAGTTCTTCTGCCCACACCGTGGCAGACTCGTCAAGCGAGTCGGTGGGGAATCTATCGTGGGCGCTGCCAACCACCGCCCGCTTTCCCTCCCACTGGCTGGATATGTGAGAGACCACGGCCACTACAGCCCTGGGGTGGTCGGGGTCTTCTGCGAGCGCCAGCAGGTGGGGCAGCCACATGGCGGTGTGATTGAGGTGGCGGCTGGGGGTGTCAAAAACAAGCAGGTCGGCGTTTGTGTAGCTAGCCGCCAGTGCGCTCATCAGCCGAATGTTTTGTTCACCGCTCACCTGTTCGTTCCACAGGTTGTCGAGATCGTGCAGGCCGTTTTCGGCCAGCCATCTGCCGCTGTGGGGTCGGGAAAAAGGGGGAAGGTTATAGCTGAGCATCTCTGACACGTAGTCGCGTACCCTCATGTGGTTTTCGGGTTCGTTGATGTCGGGGGAGTCGATGAGTTCGGAGTGCTGCCGCAGCTTCTTCATGGGCAGGGAGCGGCGCACTCGCTGGCCGGTGCTGTAGGCTATGGTGCCTCCCGACGGCTTCATGCGGCCGGTCAGGGTGAGGCAGAGGGCTGTTCTTTCCAGCTGACTGTCGGCTTGGATAATGATGACCTCACCGCGGTCGAGTTCAAAACTGGTGGGGCCAAAGAGGGCGTTGTGGCGTCCTTTGGCCCAGATATGGCGAACGACCAGCATGATTGAATCCTTCGATAGTGCGCGCTTGGGTGAACAGATACAATACTAACTTGAACCGACCGGTCAGTTAGCCTGGATTTGAGTGACCTTCCCAACGCACTACGGGGAGCTTCATCGCACTAAGATCGGCGCCCCTCAAAAAAATCTCTCAACAAACGCACACACTCCCCCTCCAAAACCCCCGAATACACCTCAACCCAGCCCGACGGATTCATCTGCCGCACCACGTCATAACGGCCACCCACCGCACCCGTCTTCTCTTCCCAGGCTCCAAAAATCAGCCGGGGAATGCGCGCCAACAGCAGAGAACCGGCACACATCAGACAGGGCTCAACGGTCACCACCAGGGTGCAACCGTCCAGCCTCCACGACCCCAGATACCGCGCCGCCTCACGAATCGCGCACACCTCAGCGTGCGCGGTAGGGTCACGGTCAGCCTCACGGCGGTTATGCCCCCGCCCAATCACCCGGCCCCCGCTATCAACCACCACCGCACCAATCGGAACGTCCGCACTCGCAAGCGCCAGCTCAGCCTGCCCCAGGGCCTGCCGCATCCACTCTTCCGATCCGGCAGGTAGCGGATTGCTAGCCCGCCGATAATCCCGATATTCCTCGCCCCACACAGCAACTACCGCGCAACCGCAAGAGCAAAAGGTAAAACGCATCCGGCACCGGCCTCACGCAGCTGCCGGGCAACCACGGTAAATGTCCAGCGGGAATCAACATACTCGCTCACCAACAGCACCGGCCCACCACGCCGCGCACAGTGGTTCTCTATCTCGGCGCCCAGCCGGTAGGCACCGATCACACCGGCACAGCGAAACGCCGAATTTCCACCAAAATATTCGGGGTCCGAGACCACCTCGACCGCACCCAGATAAGGTAGCCTGCCCGCCTTCGCCAGCCCCCGCGCCAAAGATTCGGCAAGCTGCGGACGCACCGGGGAGGGAATAGAAACCACAGCCTCCGGCCGCCGATCCCACTCCCACTCCGCTAAAACCCTCACGCAGGCCTCACCAAGATCGGCCGGCACAGGCCCGTCAAACGGAATACCCTCAGAATCACGCACAAAGATTTCTCGCAAACGGTTACCCCAGCCCACATCAGTCAACCGCGCCAGAGCCCGCCCCTCAGCGGCCCTCTGCTCCGCAGGAATTTTCCCCCGCACCGAACCGGCAACACCCAACCGGTTAAGCCCCTGAGGCCACAGCTTTCGCGGCTCAATCGGCACGCCCGCGGAATTCAGCCCCTGCCCCACCACAGACATTGCCTCCGCACCCACCCGCTGCGTATACCAGGGCCCGGCACAGTTATCGCAGATACCGCAGGGCTGAGCCGTATAGTCGTCAAGCTCCCGCACCAGGTACACCATACGGCAGGTCCTAGCCCCCTCATAGCCCAGCATCGCCTCCTGTTCCGCCCGGCGAACTTCACCAACACGGCGATAACGCTCAGCATCATAGAACCACTCTCCCCCGGTCGAAACCCAGCCCTTACCGGTTCGCTCCGCCGCACCCTCAACAGCCAGCACTTTAAGAAGCAGCTCCACCGAGCCACGACGCACATTAACACGGGCCTCCACAGCAGACACAGACAGTGCCCCTCCCCGCCGCGTCTCCTCCTCCAGCGCGCCCAGAACCTGCCCCGCATCCTCCTCGGTCGGCATAGACGAGGTCGCAAAATACTCCCAAATCTCCCTGTCTTCACCACCCGGCAGCAAAAGCACATCAGCATCAATAGCGCCACGGCCGGCACGGCCCACCTGCTGGTAGTAGGCAACAGCGCTCGCCGGCGCCCCCAGGTGCACCACAAAACCCAGATCCGGTTTATCAAAACCCATGCCTAAGGCGCTGGTGGCCACCAGCGCCTTCACCCGGTTCTCCCGCAGAGATTCCTCCAGCTCCGATCGCTCCTCGGCGTCGGTGCCACCCGTATAGGCGTACACTTCGTAGCCGGCCCGCCGCAGCACATCGGCGGTATCCTGGGCAGCCGAAACGGTGAGCGTATAGATAATCCCTGACCCCCGCAGAGAGCCAAGGTGCTCAACCAGCCAGGCCAGACGCTCCTGAGGCTGACGTAAGACCAGCACACCCAGACGCAGAGACGAACGCGACAGCGGCCCGCGCAGCACAAACACCTCCTGCCCCGGTGCACGGCCGGCCCCGGCTGTGCCCAGCTGCTCTGACACGTCGTAGACCACCCTCTCGTTGGCCGTTGCGGTAGTGGCGAGCACCGGCGTGTTGTCGGGTAGTTCGGCAAGGAGGTGGCGGATACGCCGGTAGTCGGGGCGGAAGTCGTGACCCCAGTCGGAGATACAGTGTGCCTCATCGATCACCAGCAGACCCAGCCGGTCCACCAGAGACGGCAGCCATTCCGAGCGAAACCGCGGGTTGTTAAGGCGTTCAGGGCCGATCAGTAAAACGTCGGTTTCGTCTCTGCCTATTGCTTCCTGCGTCTCCCCCCACTCGGTGACGTTTGCCGAGTTGACCATCGCCGCCCGCACCCCGGCACGCGATGCCGCATGCACCTGGTCTCGCATCAGTGCCAGCAGCGGAGAAACAATGAGGGCGGGGCCGGATCCTCGCCGCCTCAGGAGCAGGGCGGCAATAAAGTACACCGCCGACTTTCCCCACCCTGTTTTCTCGATGACCAGCGCCCGCCGGTGCTGCTCCACCAGCGCCTCAATTGCCTCAAACTGGCCCCGGTGAAAGAGGGAGTCTTCTCTTCCGGTGAGCTGGCGAAGAAGAGCGAGTGCCTCGGTGTAGAGCGGGGATGATGTATGAGCGACCATAGGTTCAGTCTAGGCGCTGGGGTACCGGACTATCCAGCATCGGGCGGCTACCGGTCTACGTAGTCAAACCCACAGGTGTATGCCCCGGAATTTTGCGGGAATGCACAAGGTTTCAGAGTAGAATCGGCTGAGATTTACCCTTCCTTCTTGAGTGCCGGCACAGGCCGACCTCGGCACTCAAACCAACGAAAGACATGTATGAGCGCTCTTCTCACTCTTGCTACCGCAGCCGGCGGGTGGCACGCACCCGTGGCAATACTCGGCATCGACATTGAACAGATCCTTGAGGCGGCCGGCCCCTGGGCTTTGGCTGTTGTGTCGCTCATCGTCTTTATTGAATCCGGTGTGCTCTTCCCTTTTCTCCCCGGTGACTCACTGCTCTTTACCCTGGGCCTGATCCATGAGCAGCTGGGGTTGAATCTCGCGGGAATGATATTCTGCCTGTGCCTGGCAGCAGTTTTAGGCGACCAGGTGGGTTACTATCTGGGGCACAGGTTCGGTCGCCGCTTTTTTAAGCCGGACTCCAGGGTTCTCAACACCCGCAACCTCGCCGCGGCGGAGGGCTTCTTTATGAAATACGGGGGTAAGGCCCTGGTGCTGGCCCGCTTTGTGCCCATCGTGCGCACCTTCGTGCCTCTTGCCGCCGGTATCGCTAAATACCGCTACCGTGATTTTGCCAAGTGGAACATTAGTGGCGCGATCCTCTGGGTCTTCACCATGACTTTCGCCGGGGTTTTCCTGGGCAATATCCCCTTCGTCAAAAACAATGTTGAGGCAATCGTGATCCTGATTGTCTTTGCCTCCCTCCTTCCCGTGCTGATCGAGGTGCTCAACGAACGCCGCAAAAACAAGCGAGCCAGAGAACGAGCCGACCAGCTCACCGACCCCGCCACCCCCATAGAACACAGAGACTAGGGGCGTCCCTGTGTTCCCACAAACCGCTAACGGTCGCTATAGAAAAGTTGGCCTATAAAATTCGCGGTGGCTGAGCCGTCTACCCGCCTGCGGATCGTGAGCCGGCAGAAGTATCACGTCTTCATCCCGGCAGTATTCTTTGATCTCGCGTAGGGTGCGCACAGCCCGGTGCGGGTCTTTGTTCACACCGTCAGTGAGCTCCCTGTCGAGGAGAATCTGGTCATAGGTGACATCGCCACCAAGCAGGTAGGTGGCCTCTTCAGCAAACACCAGAACTGACAGGTGCCCGGCTACATGCCCGGGTGTGGGTACCCCCACCACAGTGTTATCGGCTGTTATTGGGTAGGTGTTCTTCCACGGGCCCACCGCCGGCCCGGTAAGTTTGAGCTGCCGGGGCTGAAAATTTTTGGGCCAGTGTTCGGGGACCGCGCCCTCAATGGTTGCAGCAATAGAGGGTTTGAAAGCGGCCCAGTGCTCATCGGTTACCATAAAATTTCCCTCAGCCAGCTCTCCGATACCGTCCCCGTGGTCATGGTGCAGGTGCGAAATGAGAATGGCCTGCAGGTCAGTGGAACGTAGACCTTTCTCTCTCAGGAGGTACCCGATACTCTCCTCGGGCCTCACCCGAATATCGACTGAGAACCGAAAGAAAGGATTCCAGCGGGGCAACCAGCCGGGGTCGGATGCGTGCGGCGATTCCCCCGTATCAAAAAGAATAGGGCCGTCTTGATGCTGGATAAGGTAGGTGTTGATGGGCAGCGGGTCTGTCCATCGCCTGTCAAAAAGTACCCTTGCGCGGCGTAGCAGTACCGGCCGGTGAGCGGACTGGGTACGGTGACTGGGCCGAATTCTCACGGTACCCGTTTGAAGAATTTCTACGGTCGGTTGCACTGTCTCTCCTTCTGCGGCGAATATCTCTACCGAGCCTACAGACACCGGCCGTCCCTACAATAGAACAAATACAGACCGCTTTGTCGCACACATACCGGAGGACACCATGGTAGAACCGCGCCACGATAGTCAGCGCCCCGGAGCCGACCAAAGAATTATTGAAGCCTGCTGGTCTCTGGGGCAGACAAGGCCCCTCACAGATATAACGGTTGGGCGCCTCGCACGGGTCTCCGGGTGCACCCGCACCACCTTTTACTACCACTTTGAGAACCTGGCGGGAGTCCAGCAAGCGGTAGAGCAACACTACCTCTCCGATATCAGATACGAGCCTATGCTCGCTTTCCTACAGACCGGAGGTTTCTCCCATATTGAAGATTTTTATCGACTCAATCTGGGGCCTCTACGCTATATCGGGACACAGCTGGCACACGATTCAACCGGAAACATTTTTACACGCTTTAGAGAAAACCTGCGAACACTGTGGGTGCAGCTGAAGTTTATCGGTAGAGAACCCCTGACACCCGAGCAAGAAAGTATCTTCACTTTCCTTGTTCACGGTCTTGCCGGAGCCTTTATTGAGCTGGCCTCCGTAGATGACGGTCAATATCCGGCCAAGATACGCGCCCTGGGACACGTGTACGCGCAGGTGATAAGACCGGGACTAGCAAAACTTGCCGAGCCCGGCTACATGCCGGGGAACACCGAAGGCTAGAGGCCGGATAGTTATTTCGGGTAGGCCAACCAGCCGAACCCAGCCGCACATGGCTACGGTATCGGGCCGCCACCGCTGGCTACGATAACCCGTGGAGCCCCCACCGTCGGCAATAATCCAAAATCACCCTGAAATCATTCCTCGGAATGAGGAAAGTTACGGTCTTTCCCGGCTAGGCTAGAGCTTAGCCCAGCTCAAGCAGGCCCAGCCCCTTGACCTCACGCCCTCGGAGTTATCTCTTGATCAAACACGGCCGTAACGCCAGTACTGTTTCCCAAGAACTCACGGTTGGTTCCGAAGACCTCCTTGCCACCCAAGGTCTCACCCGCGCCCAGGTGCACGAGCGCGAACAGGCCGGCCTGGTCAATGTCCAAGATACCTCAACATCACGCTCCACCTGGACTATCGTCCGCACCCACCTCTTTACCCTCTTCAACCTGGTGCTGGGGCTCTGCGGTGCCGTGGTGATCCTGGTGGGCAGCTGGCTCGACCTGCTCTTTCTCCTGGCGGCTATTGCCAACGTTGTGGTTGGTTTTGTGCAAGAATTTTCTGCCAAACGCAAGCTGGACCGGATTGCTCTGCTGCGCCGCGACCCCGTGACGGTTATTCGCGACGGCGCCCGGACACAGCTGGGTATGGAGCAGCTGGTTCAGGACGATGTGGTGGTACTCAAACGCGGCGATCAGGTGCCGGCCGACGCCACGGTACTCACCTCCGACGGTCTAGACCTCGACGAATCCATGCTGACCGGTGAAAACGACCCGGTCGCCAAAAAAGAGGGTGACCGGGTGCTGTCGGCAAGCTCGGTGGTGGGTGGCACCGGCAGGGTGCGGCTTTTTGCGGTGGGGTCGAAGTCCCACGCGGCAAAGCTCTCGACCGAGGCAAAGCAGTTCTCGGTGATTAACTCCGAGCTGCGCGCCGGTATGGAGCGGGTGGTTAAATGGATTACCTGGGCGCTTATCCCCATTATCGCTATCGTGCTCAACGGTCAGATGGTGGCCGCCGGCGGCTGGGCAAGCGCTATCGAGACCGGCGCCTGGCGTGAGGCCATGATTGTGGCGGTCTCCTCCATTGCCTCCATGATTCCGCAGGGCCTGGCGCTCATGACCACAATCTCCTTTGCCACGGCCGCGGTTAAACTCGCCCAGGACGATGTGCTTATTCAGGAGCAGCCCGCCGTAGAGGTACTAGCCCGGGTTGACGTGGTGTGTTTCGACAAGACAGGTACACTCACCGAGGGCGGAGTGCGGTTTGAAAAACTGGTGGCACTGAACCCGGCGGAGGCCGGCACCCCCGACACCGAGAAGGAAGAAGTGCCGGAGGCCGCCCAGCAGGCACTTGCCTGGTTCGGTGCCGACGAGAACGCCAACCCCACCGCCGCCGCCCTGGCAGATTCTTTCACCCGCCTACCGGCACAGCCGGCCTCGGGGACCGTTGCTTTCAGCTCTGCTTCCCGTTTTTCGGCCGTAGAATTTTTGGATACCGGGGCGTGGGTCCTGGGCGCGCCCGAGGTTCTGCTGGTGGAAGGCTCCGCCGAGCGTCAACGGGCCGGTGAGTTTGCTTCCAGCGGCTTACGCACCATGGTGCTATCTCGCGCGACCGCCCTCACCCGTGACGAGCACGGGAAAGTGCGCAACCGGCTGCCGGAAGATACTCAGCCGGTTGCCCTGGTGATCTTCCGTGAGCAGGTGCGGGCAGAGGCCCCGGAGACTCTTCGCTACTTCCGGTCGCAGGGAATTGAGCTCAAAGTGCTCTCGGGCGATAACCCGCAGACCGTGGCCGCTGCCGCACGGCAGGCGGGTATGGATATCTCTGCGGGTGCGGTTGACGCATCTCTACTTCCCGATCAGGGCGGGGAGCTTGAGGAAGCGGTCCTCAACCACAGTGTGTTTGGCCGGGTCAACCCCCAGCAGAAAAAGAATATGGTGCTGGCCCTACAGAAAGCCGGAAAGACCGTGGCCATGACCGGCGACGGTATCAACGACGCCCTGGCGCTCAAACACGCCGATCTCGGCATCGCGATGGGCAACGCGGCACCGGCCACCAAGGCGGTCTCCCGCCTGGTACTGCTGGACGGCCGTTTTGACCGGTTGCCCAGTGTGCTTGCCGAGGGCCGTAAAATTATTGCCAACATCGAGCGGATCACAAACCTGTTCCTCACCAAGACCAGCTTTGCCATCATGCTGGGCGTACTGCTGGGTATCCTCTGCTGGGAGTTCCCTTTCCTACCGCGCCAGTACTCCACAGCAGACCTGCTGATTGTGGGTGGTCCCGCCTTCTTCATCACCATGTTTCCCAATACACGCAAGTACGTTTCGGGTTTCCTTGAAAGAGCCCTGCACTACGCTATCCCAACAGCGGTCATTATTGTCACTACCCTGGTGACCGTAAACTTTGTGGGGCGTTCGCTGGGGGACAGGGTATCCACCCAGCAGGTGGAAACAGCAACCTTCCTCACCCTGGTCATCATCGGGGTTTATAACATCACCACCGTTATCAGGCCGCTCAAACCCTACCGTCTAGCACTGGTTGGGCTCATGTATGCGGGAATGCTCGTCTCGGTGTATTTTCCCCCGCTGGCCGCCTACCACCGGTTTGTGGACCCCGGTGCCCAGCTTTCCCCCTGGGTACTGGGCCTGGGGGCGGCGGGGATCGTGCTGGTTGAGCTCAATCTCCACCTGCACAACCGCTGGTTGGCGCGCAAACATCCGGCAGCGGTGGCCGCGGCAGCCGCCGCCCGTGCCACAAGCTAACCGGCCCCTCACAGAAAAATCTTGCAGAAAATATCCGGGCAGAGTAGAATTCTTTGCCGGAAGCGCTGAATAGGCGCACGGTAATTATCAGGATTGTTACTGGTTAGCAGGCAAGACCCGAAGCTACAGACCCTGGATACCGCGGGCAAAGCCCGGGTAAGAATGGGTGTTCCTCTACCACCGTGTAGGCGGTTAGTGGGCGCATACCCCGCGTTCACGCACGGACAGACTGTAGTTTGAGGGTCTTTTTTGTTCCCCAAAATACTTCCGTACACCACGAAATGGATACCATGAACAACAAGGAAATGGGCGAGGAAATCCTCGAGGGCCTCGGCGGCCCCGAGAATATTTCCCACTTTACCCACTGCGCAACCCGACTCCGCGTTACACCAAAATCTCGCGGCGCAATCGACACGGAGAAAATTGAGAAAACCCCCGGTGTGCTCTCCGTGATCGAGCAGTCCGGCCAAACCCAGGTGGTACTGGGAGATAAGGTCGAATCTGTCTACAACGAAATGGTGAAACTGCCCAGCATGAAAAATGTTGGTGAAGGCAGCGTCGAAGCCGGAGATGACGAGAAGAAAGCAAACGTCATCACCCGTGTTTTCGATGTTCTCTCGGACTCCTTCCGGCCAATCCTGTGGGCGCTTCTGGGCTCCTCCATGATCCTGACCCTGATCGTGCTACTTCAGCAGCTGGGTTTCTTTGGCACCTACACCAACTTTGCCGGCGAAGTCGTCAACAAAGATATTGTCAACGGCCCCAAACTCGGCGATGACGCCCTCAACGCCGACATGCTCAACCAGTGGCGCGGAGAATTCACTTTCTGGTTCCTGCTCCTGGCCGCGGCACTGTCCGTGCTGAATTTTATGCCCATCATGATCGGTGCAACCGCGGCCAAGCGGCTGGGTGCAAACATGTGGGTGGGTGCGGCCATACCCGCGGCTCTCATGACCGACGCCTTCCGCGGGCTCTCGGAGATCCTTCCCGAGAACCAAGGGTATATCACCCTGTTCACCATCGGCAGCTGGGACGTACCCCTGTATCTCTTCTCCTACACCGGCCAGGTGTTTCCGCCTCTCTTTGCGGTTGCTCTCCTAGCCCCGCTGGAGCGCCTGCTCAAGAAGATCATTCCCACCATGCTCCATATGGTGTTTGTACCCATGATTTCCCTGCTGATCATGGTCCCGCTCACCGCACTGATTGTGGGTCCCTTCGGTATTCTGCTCGGCCAGGGTATTTCTGATTTCTTCAGCTACGTCAACGACCATGCGCCCTGGCTGGTCGGTGCGGTGATCGCCGGCAGCTACCTCTTTATGGTTCCGCTGGGCCTGCACTGGCCGCTGAACGCCGTGATGATCAACAACCTGCAATCAAACGGGTTCGACTTTATCCAGTCCCCCATGGGCGCATACAACTTTGCGGTCTTTGGTGTGGTGACCGGTGTCGCTATCCGCGCACGCCAGAACAAGGAGCTGCGTCAGACCGCGGTGGGAGCCTCGGTCTCGGGTCTGCTCGGCGGTATCTCTGAGCCCTCACTCTACGGTGTCGTGCTGCGCTACAAGAGGGTTATCCCCCTGATCCTGGTTCCGGCAATTATCGGCGGTGCAACCATTTCGATGCTGGGGGTCAGGTCTTACGCCTTCGCCTTCACCTCTCTACTCTCCATTCCGGCTATGCAGCCCTCCTACTACTACATGATTGGCCTCGCTATCGCTTTCTTTGGCGGCATGGCCGCTGTGCTGATCTTCGGCTACGACTCGAGAACCTCCAAGAAAGCCATGGATCAGGCTCAGGAAGATGTTCAGCAGGAGAAGGCTCAAGAACCGGTATCGGTCGGGGCCGCAGCTGCCGGTAGCGGCGGCGCAGACGGTGTGAGCGGGGGGACCGCCGCAGCGTCCGCCCCTTGGGCTGGGGATCCCACAATTTCGGTGACCTCCCCCCTCACGGGCCGGGCAATTCCCCTCTCTGAGGTTCCGGACCCCATTTTTGCCGCAGAAAAACTGGGCAAAGGTGCGGCGATCGAACCCACCGGAAACACCGTGGTTGCCCCCTTTGCCGGCAAAGTGATAGCCGCGCCCTCCTCGGGACACGCCATCGGGCTGAAGCTGGATAACGGCGTTGAGCTGCTCATTCACGTGGGTATCGATACCGTGAACCTTGCCGGTAAGGGCTTTGACGTGAAGGTGGCCAAGGGCCAGCGAGTTGAGGCCGGCCAGGAGCTGCTGGTCTTCGACCGCGAGGTCATTCAGGAGGCGGGCTACCCGCTAACTACTCCCGTGCTGGTGACCAACACCGTCAAGTTTGCGAGCGTTGAGGGGCTCACCGGTCAGGTGTCCCCCGGCGATAACCTGGTTACGGTAACCACCGGCTAGGATCGCGGGGTGGAGGCCCCGGTCTGTGGCGGTAGAACCGCCGCGGGCCGGGGCCTCTTTCCATCCCTTTTCGGGAAATACCGTTGTGTCTCTAGCGATCCAGTTCGAGGCTCATGTGATAGTGCGGCAATCCTGCATCCATAAACTCTGCGCCGTGGACGGTGAAATCTTTATAGAGGGTGTCTTTGAGGTAGGACTGCGCGGTGAGATCAATCCGCTGCGCATCGGTATTTTCTTTGATCCAGGACACCGCGGTATCCAGAATTTTTCGCCCCAGCCCGGTACCACGGGCAGAGTCCAGCACCGCAACACGACCGATAGTCCAGGATCCCTCGGTGATGCTGTGCGAAGAATCGCTGATTTTCCCCAGGTCAAACATGCGCAGATAACCCAGCACACGGCCGTCAGTATCCGGGGCGTAGAGGTGCACACACCGGAGGTCTACATCGTCGATATCCTGCTCGGTGATCTGCTGGCCCACGGTAAAAACGAGTCCGCGGGTGAGATAGATATGGTGAAGTTCAAAAGCGGTAAGTTCGTCAAAGGTCTTAATAAATATCTGCGGATTTCGTGTCATGGGGCCAGAATAGCACCGGACAGAACCAAAGACTTTGAGCAGGTCTTACCCCGGTATAAAACGCTGGGCCTCCCTACCCAGCTGAAACTTCCATCCACCGGCTGCTTTCCCGTACCCGCACACACCACGGGCCGGGGCACAACCGCCCCGGCCCGTTAGCCGGTACCGCTAGTCGTCTTTACCGGCGCGGAACACCGCCCTGGCGCGCTCACGGTTGACCGCCGCAATAGCGGAAAGCGGTATACCCGCCGGGCAGGTCACCGCGCACTCCCCGTACACGGAGCAGGGGCCGAAGGACTCCTCCACCTCAGCCACAATCGACCGTGCCCGCTTAGACCTCTCCGGCCCACCCTGCGGCAGAGTAGAGAGATGGTTCAAGATGGAACCGGCAAACAGGTTAGCCGCACCGTTCGGGCACGCCGCAATACAGGCACCGCAGCCGATACAGGCGGCAAAATCCAGTGCCTTCTCCGCGCGGTCATGCCCGATCTGCATAGAATCGGCATCGGCGGCCGTCCCGGCATCAACCGACACGAAACCGCCGGAGGCAATCACCCGGTCCATGGCAGAACGATCCACCACGAGGTCACGGATCACGGGAAAAGCCGACGACCGCAGCGGCTCCAGACGCAGCCTCTGACCGTCCCGGAAAGAACGAACATGCTGCCGGCAAGACGGCGTATTGGGCACCGGCCCGTGCGGCTGGTCGTTGACCGTGATACCGCAGGTGCCGCAGATACCTTCGCGGCAGTCAGAATCGTAGGCAACGGGTTCACGCCCGGCAGAGACCAGCCTGTCGTTAAGGTAGTCGATCAGTTCGAGCAGGGACATCTCTTCTTGCGCACCCTCAATCTCGTGGGTCTCAAAAAAACCCTCGGTCTCGGGATTGTCTTGGCGCCAGACTTCAATGGTGAGTTTCACTTGTAATTCCTTGTCTGTAGCTGGATTGCCTCAAAGGTGAGCGGCTCCGCGTGGCGAATATGGGAGCCGGCCGGGCCCTCTTCCCAGGCGCTGACAAAGCACCATTCGTCGTCATTGCGCTGCGCCTCCCCCTCAGCGGTCTGGTACTCCTCACGAAAGTGGGCACCGGCAGATTCTTTGCGGTCTAGAGCGTCAACGCACATGAGCTCGGCCAGGTAGAGGTAGTCTTCGACCCTGCCGGCACGCTCAAGCTCCTGGTTAAAGTTCTCCGGGGTGCCGGGTATAAAGAGGTCGCGGTAGAATTCCTCTCGCAGTTCACGGATCTGCTCGATCGCCCTGCGCAGTTTGGCCTCGTTGCGGCTCACCCCGCAGCCCTCATAGAGAATTTCTCCCAGTCGAGCGTGAAAATGGTCGGTGGGGGTCTTCCCACCAATACTCATTAGCCGGTTGACACGTTCGGTCACCTCGGCGACGGTGGAGGTCACCGCGGGGTCATCCAGCGGCAGGGTCCCCTCCCCCAGGTGATCGGCAAGATAGTTGGGTACCGAGTAGGGCAGGGTGTACCAGCCGTCAACGCAGGCGGAGAGAAGCGAGTTAGCACCCAGCCGGTTGGCCCCGTGGTAGCCCCAGCCGGCCTCACCACCCACAAAGAGTCCGGGAATGTTGGTCATCTGGTCGTAATCTGTCCAGAGTCCGCCCATAGCAAAGTGGGCACCGGGGGCAATCCGCATGGGTACCTCGTGGGGGTCCTCCCCGGTGGCATCGGTGTACATTTCAAAAAGGTTGCCGTAGCGTTCGTCGAGCACCTTCAGCCCCAGCCGCTCTTTAGCATCGCGGAAATCGAGGTAGACCGAGTTCTTCAGCGGCCCCACCCCGTGACCCGACTCAATCTGTTCCCGGGCGGCCCGGGAGGCGATATCACGCGGGGTCAGGTTGGCAAATGCCGGGTATTTACGCTCAAGATAGTAGTCGCGCTCGTCTTCGGGGATACTGTTCGCCGGGCGGTCGTCTCCGGCCTTTTTGGGTACCCAGATACGGCCGTCGTTGCGCAGGGATTCAGACATCAGCGTGGTCTTGGACTGGAACTGGGAGCTTATCGGCAGCGCCGTGGGGTGAAACTGGATATAGGCCGGTGAGGCAAAGAAGGCACCGCGGCGGTGGGCCCGCCAGGCGGCGGTACAGTTGGAGTTGCGGGCCAGGGTCGACTTGTGGAACACGTTGCCGTAGCCTCCGGTGGCAAGCACCACGGCGTGGGCTGTCTCCGCTCTGATCTCACCGGTGCGCAGGTTGCGGGTAACAATACCTACCGCGCGGCCGTCCTTGACAATGAGGTCAAGCATCTCCTGGTGGGTGTGCAGGGTAACCGTACCGGCACCCACCTGCCGCTGGAGTGCCCGGTGGGCCGAAACCTGCAACTGTTGGCCTGTCTGCCCCCGGGTATAGTAGGTGCGCGATACCTGCACACCACCAAACGACCGGGTGGTCAGCTCCCCGCCGTACTCGCGGGCAAAGGGGGCACCGATACCGTTCATGTGGTCGATCACCCGCACCGACTCCTCGGCTAACCTAAAGGCGTCTGCCTCGCGTCCGCGAAAATCACCGCCTTTGACGGTGTCTTTGACAAAGCGGTGGATAGAGTCATTATCTACCTTGCGGGCGCGGGCAGAGTTGATACCGCCCTGTGCCGCTACCGAGTGTGCGCGGCGGGAGGAGTCGTGAAACGTATAGCTGGACACCTTGTAGCCGAGCTCCCCCAGGGCCGCCGCGCAGCCGGCACCGGCCAGGCCGGTGCCCACCACGATAACCTTGAACTTGCGGCGGTTGAGCGGGGAGACCAGCTTGTATTCGTCGCGGCGACGTTCCCAGGCAGTAGCGGGGTCACCGGTCGGCACCTTCCCGTTGATGTCTTCACCATAGGAAATATTGATTTCTGTCATGACTGCTTTCCTAACTTATAATCCCGGTCAGAACCGCCAGGGGTATGGTGATATCGCCGAGCATGACCAGTAGAGCAAACACTCCGCTCACCAGCACAACCGCCGAGCGAACCCTCTGCCCCATGGTCACACCAAAATCATTGACCGCGGCGTAGAGGCCGTGTGCCAGGTGCAGAAAGAGGATGATCATGGCCGCCATATAAAAGATCGCCACCGACGGTCGGGAGAAACTGGCAACCAGGTTTTCGTAGGCAAAACTTCCCGCCTCGGAACCGTGCTGGAAGTCCCGGGGGGCAACTGCCACCCCGGCGGTGAGATCGAGAATATGGAAAATAATGAAGAAGAGGAGCACGATACCGGTCACCGGCATGGTCCGGGCGGTAAAAGAGCTGAACCCTTTGAGCCCCTTACGGGCGAATTTTCCGCGACGTGCTCTGGCGCGGGCACTGATGAGCCAGGCACAGTAGACGTGCCCGACTAGGCAGACCAGCAGGAAGATACGGAAGAGCCAGAGGAACCCTTCATAGGGGAGAAGCGGCTCGAGGAGGGTGCGTAGCCACAGGGCGTAGGCGTTAAAGTGTTCCGGCCCCTGGTAGACCTTGAGGTTGCCGAACATGTGCACAAACACAAAAACCCCAAACACGATACCGGTGAAGGCCATCGTGTATTTTGCCAGAACGTTGTTCAGCCATCGGGGGCCGATATGTTTCTGGGGAGTTGGTGTGCCAGCTCTTACTGAGGTGGTACTCATTTTCTTCCCGCTTCTTCTCGATGTGGTGCGCTGCTGGACGACGCATCTCAGCTCGAGCGGGGCGGTTTCTGCTCCGTTGTGGGACTAGCGTAAACGCGCGGCACAGCATTACTTACGCTTTAACCATTTCACATATGGGGTTTAATCTAAAATAAAATTCGGGGTTTTCTTCTATATTTTAAATATTTATGTTTTGGAATGCCTGACCAAAACTATTAGCGAATAAAAATCTGTCTTTTTTGCTTCTCTCGGGGGCAGATGGGGCGGGTCACGGCCCGGTGGCCGCCCCGCCCCACACAGTACTGTTACCCTAGGCTTCGGGTATCTCAAAACCGTATTCTTCAAGTGTCAGTGAGGCCGGGTCGGGGCCACCGCGAACACCGGTGTCCAGGGCATCGAGTGCGGCAAGCTCCTCCGGCGATAGCTGGAAATCGAAAATATCAAAATTTTCCTCGATTCGGGACGGCGTTACCGACTTGGGGATAGCCTGCCTACCCTGCTGCAGGTGCCAGCGCAGCATCACCTGTGCCGGGCTCTTCCCGTGCGCGCGAGCAATATTGGCGATCGTTTCGTTTTCCATAATATTTTTCAGGTCACCCTCGCGGTAGAAAGAAATTCCGCCGATGGGTGACCAGCACTGGGTGAGAATACCGTGCTTTTCGTTGAAGGCCACAAGTTCCCGCTGCTGAAAATAGGGGTGCAGCTCGATCTGGTTGACCGCGGGCACAACCTCGGTCTGCCCCATCAGCTTCTCCAGGTGCTCGGGCATAAAATTTGATACACCAATGGAGCGTACTTTGTCGTCTGCATAGAGTTTTTCCAGTGCCTTATAGGCGTCGACCGTGAGGTCGAACCGGGTGGGCAGAGGCTGATGCAGGATCAAAAGGTCAAGCTGGTCAACGCCCAGCTTCCCCACCGCCTTGTCGAAGGCGTGCAGGGTTTCGTTGTAGCCGAAGTCGCTGATCCACACTTTGGTTTCGATAAAGATTTCTTCGCGGGGGATACCCGATTTCACGATTCCCTCGCCGACTCCGCGTTCGTTGCCGTAGACTGCGGCGGTGTCGATGGCGCGATAGCCGCTTGTGAGGGCGTGGGCGACAACCTCCGCGGTTTGTTCGGGGGGTGTCTGGAACACGCCGTACCCCAGGGCGGGCATTGTCACGCCGTTGTTGAGGGTGAGCACGGGTTGGGTGGTCATGGTATTTCCTTTCGCTAGGTACATGTTCCAGCCTAGCACTAAACGGACATACCATGTCCGTATGGCATACTGGTTCCATGCCAAGGTCAACCACCCCACCCAAACTTCTCCGCAGAGACGCCCAAGAAAATCGGCGACTGCTCCTTGAAACCGCTCAACGGGTTTTTGCCGAACGCGGCTTCTCCGCCACCCTGCACGACATAGCCCGTGAAGCCGGGGTCGGCACCGGCACCGTATACCGCCACTTTGCCAACAAACAAGAACTCATGCTCGAGATATACCGGGAGCAGCTTGAAGAACTCGAAAAGGTTCTACACACCGCTTTAGCTATGGAAGACCCCTGGCAGGGTCTTGTCTTCTACCTTGAAGAGTCGGTGCGCATCCAGGTGCGCGATCGGGGTATGGCCCAGCTGTTCTCCGGGCACCGCATAGGAAAAACAGCCTTTGACAGCGCGAAAGACCGTATTGCTCCTCTAGTAAACCGGGTAGTTACCCGCGGTGTTGAGGCGGGACTGGTGCGCGAAGATGCCACCGGAACCGATCTTATTTTTGCGCAGGTAGGTATCATATCGATAGCCAGACTCACCCAGGCTGACACCTCCGGGCTCTACCGCCGCTATCTCTGGCTAATCCTAGACTCCCTACGCCGCCGCCCCGATCAGCTCCCTCTCCCCCTGCCGGCACTGACCACCGAGCAAACCCACCGCATTTTTTCGAACAAAGACTAGGGCTGGGGCCGGCTGTGAACCGGACCCAGCCCCACCGACAATCCAGAACCCAGCGTAGAGCAGGGCCTCCCCGGTTATCGACGCGCTACACTCCGGTCATAGCGGTAAATGAAGGCCGCCATTGCGTCGCGGGCAACGGGAGTAACGGGGCGGTAAGTCCCGTCTTCCCAGCCGGTGGTGACACCAACCGACGCTAGCCAAGAAATTTCCCTGTAGAACTGGGTCTCGACAGTAACATCGACAAACCGTGAAGTAGACGGAGCGCTGTAGGCGGGCTTGCCGGCAAACCGGTAGAAGAACGCAGCCATTGCGTCACGGTTAACCGTTGCCTCGGGGCGGAAGGTGCCGTCGGGGTAACCGGTGGTTATCCCCACCGACTTCATCCACATAATTTCTTGATAGAACCGGTGGGTGGTGGGCACATCGCTAAAGGGCGACACACTCGGTGCGGTGTACTGGGGCGATCCGGCCAGCCGGTAGAAAAAGGCCGCCATCGCACCGCGTTCCACCTCCGCGAGCGGACGGTAGCTGCCGTCCGGGTAGCCGCCGGTGATGCCGCGGTCAGCGAGCCAGGCAATCTCGGAATAGAACCGGTCACCGGGCTTTACATCGGTGAACCGAGGATCTCTCACCTCGGGCACCCCGGTTCCCGAGATGTTGAGAACCTCCGCCCTAGCGCCGTCTTCACCCGGTACAACACCCGAGAGGTCTCCCGTGCCGTTGTGGGCGTGTAAGAGCAGGGCACGGGCGTCGCTGACTGAGGCCGATGAGCGATGGACGGTGATATCTGCGGTAGGAGTATCAGCAAACAGGCTGGCTGATGCCGATCCGGTGCCCTCAAACCAGAGGCTGGGTGAGTAGGGGTTGTAGGGGATCCAGGACGTTGTGTCGATGACGCCGGGCTCGTACCAGGAGTAGGTTGTCACCGCGTAGCGCAGGTTTGCCGCGTTGTCCTCGGTAACACCCATTGTGGAGAGGGTCACGGGCAGCTCAAGAACGTTGGAGTCAAAGGTATTGGTGTCAACATCTCCGAAAGCCCCGTTGATGGGTAGACGGTCCAGCACTTTTAGCTCCCCGTTGACGTAACCGGACAGGGTGGCCATCGGGTAGTCTAAACCGGTGATACGGTCGGTGCTCAGGAAATAGTCGGCACGGTTGTTATTGTCCATATCGAAGGCGACCTCAATACTGGCGGAGCTGGTGAGATTCTCCCAGTTGGCCCAGGTTGAGATGCCGATACCCATCCGGCCGTCTTCGTCAACGGGCCGGTTCGCCGCACGCAGGCCCGGGACGTTGGATGAAGCACCAACGTATTGAAGGTCTACCCGCTGGCTGGTAACGGATCCCAGGCTAGAGGTCTGGATACGGTCGGAGGTTGCGCCCAGCTCATAGGCACCGAGGAGAGAGGCGTAACCGCCCCTGTCCAGAGCGGTGCCTTCAAGGTCGATGGTCGCCTGGTTCCGGTCGGTACCAAACTCAATCGTGCTCGAACCAGCTTTCATATCGGCAACCGGTTTGGGTGCTATCTGAAGCGGAATCCGGGTTTCAACATTGCCCTCGGTCAGCAGTAGGCGGCCCGATTCAATGCTGAGGTACTGGCGCGCCCGGCCAAGCTGTTCCTCGGCGCTGGCCGCCTCTAGCTTTTTTTCGAGCTGGTCGGGGTCAACGGTTACGGTCACGGTGATGCGAGCCGTACCACCGGCTTCAACGGTTACGGTGTCGGGAGCTGAAAACGTAACACCGGGAATATCAGATGATGCGGCGAAAGAAACCGCGTAGGTGTGGGATGCTGAGTCTGAGTTATCAATAATGAGCTCACGGGTGTAGGTTTGGGTACCCGCCTGCGGGAGCACCTCCACAACACCGAAGCTCTCCGACACCTGATCGGGGTGGTCAGCGTTGTACACCAGCACTTTCTGGTTGACGGCCTGTAGACCGTCAACACGACCGGAACCAACGCGCTCCACCGGCTGAACAGCGCCCTCGGCGGTGGTGATATCGTGTACGGCCGAGTTCATGATAGCCGCTTTCACCCGGTAGGCCGAGTAGCTCTGATTTGCCTCGTAGACCAGGGCGGCAATACCGGAAACGTGCGGGGTTGCCATGGAGGTGCCGGTTTTAATGGAGGGGTCGCTTCCGCCGGCAACAGCGGCAGATTTGATACTCGTACCGGGAGCCGCTACATCGGGTTTGGTATACCCTGCGCTACCGTGAACGCCGCGAGCGGTAGAATCGTTCGCCCGGTCAAACATACCGGAATCGACGGTGGCCGAGGAGATCCACCGGTCCTTTAGTCTGATGGTGACATTCTCGCCGGCTTCGACGGAGGCACGGACACGGTCGGCATCAGCGCGGGTCAACCGAATACCGGGAATGGTGGTGTTGCCGGCAATGCCGATAGGCTCAATATCGAGACGGGAGGCAAGAACAACGCCCCGGGCACCTGCACGCTCCACATGATCGAATCGGACGGCGGAGCCGCAGGGGTAGGTCTCAGAGTTGTCGGTCCAGTCAATAAAGACCCATTTGCCCCCAAAATCGGTACCGGCGGGGAAAGGATCGCATCCGAATCTGTTGTCTTCGGAAGACATAATAATTTCGCCACTCAGCTGCTCTTCTGTCGCGGTGGAGTAGTCAAAATTTGTCGAATAGTCACCGGTGACGTCCCCGGCCAATGAGCCGGGTGAGGTAACCTCTGCCCTGTCGACATAGGTGGTAGAGCCCACGGTATTAGCCACCGCCAGCGCCGAGCGTGCGTTAGCGGGGTTACCCGAAATAGAGTAGGTGTCGCCGTTTCCATCGGCGGCCGTAGAATTACCGGCTGCGACAACCGAGAGAACACCCTGGCGGGTCAGGGCGTCAACAATGGCGTTTTCGGGTTCATCGGTAGCCCCAAAATCGGTTCCCAGGGACATGTTTACCACATCGACACGATCGTCGTAGAGGCCATCGTTGTTGGGGTCGAGTGCACGGTCAAGAGCCTCTCCGGTGAGGTCCGTGGACCCGTTGCAACCGAACACGCGCAAGTCAACGATGCGGGAACCGGGTGCGGACCCCGCACCGATCTTCATCCCGCGCATCTGATCGGCGGTAACCCGCGTGTAGTCTCCCCTGTAGGTGGTGCCGTCGGCCTGAACCGCGTAACCGGCAGCGGTGCCAGCTACGTGCGTACCGTGGCCGGCTGCACGGCAATCTAGAGGGTTGCCGTCGGGGTTCGGGACGGCGGTATCCGCATTCCCCGCGTCGTAGTCATCACCGGCAAGGTCATAGCCGCCCGCATATTTTTCAGGATCGTATAGCCCGGATTCTGCTGCGGGGAAGTCGGTTAGCTGAGACGCTTTCTGGTAGGCATCGGCGGTGCCGGGTCCACCGAACTGGGCGTGTGTGTAATCGACACCGGTGTCGATAATCGCGATTTTAACACCCTTCCCCGTGTACCCGGTCTGCTGCCAGGTGTCGATCGCTTGTGTATCAATTGCCGTGCCGGCGTTTGAGGGTGTCTTCGAGATAATGGGGGAAATTCTCACCACGTCGCTCCGTGAAGCCAGTTCGCGGATTCTATCGGAATCGCCTCGAATTGCCACCCCTCGGAGGGTGTTATGCGCGGTATAGAGAATATCCGAGTCGGTTTCGGCCGCAATGGCCTGCCCCTGTTTTTCAACGGCGGCGGCAATCGCCTGAACCTGAGACCGGGCATCAACGGGTGCCTGTTTTTGGTGGAGGACCGCTGCTGGCTGGGTGCTCTCGTAAGCTCCGGTGCCGCGGAACCGAACAAAGGCGCTTATTTCGCCCTCAGCGGCTCGCATCGCCGGAGACAGAACCCGGTCATTGGCCGATTCAACACGGCTCGGGGAAAACGGTACGTTTTCGGCTGCAGACGTTGGCGGAACCCCCAGGATCAAGGCTATGCCCAGACTCAGAAAAGAAGCCACGCCTGCGCGCATGATCCCCTTGGGTGTGTGTTGTACATCCATGTAAGATTTCCTCTTAGATAGGTGGTTCATAGTGTGTTGCACATTACTTGCAGAACAAGCTATCTACACAATGACCTACATCATACTCACGAGTCAATAGCTTCCGCCGATTTTTGAGAAAATTTCATATCCCGGATCACAATATGAGATATTTTTCGAAGGTTTGGGGGGATTCTCTACACACAAAACGCCTATCCGCTATATTAGGTTGCAGAACACGAACCCTAGACCACAGTGGGAAACACAATGCCTACCGTCGCCATTATCGTTCGCACGAAAGACCGCCCCGCCTTCCTCCAACGGGCTCTGGAAAATATCTCACAGCAAACTTTCACAGACCACAGCGTCGTCATCGTCAACGACGGCGGGGACAGCCAAACCATAGACAACCTTGTCTCGACCGTCCAGACGGTTCCCCGCCTCCGGGTAATTCACAACCGGACATCGCGGGGTATGGAGGCCGCCTCAAACCTGGGTATCAGGGCCACAGATTCCACCTACATCGCCATCCACGATGACGACGACCTCTGGGAACCGACCTTCCTCGAAAAAACTGTCGCCCATCTTGAGAATACCGATGGGCAGCTGGTGACCGTACGCACCGATGAGTACTTTGAGCGCATAGCCCCCGACGGCACTTTTGAGCATCTTGAATCCCGGCCCTTCTGGGATATCCTTGACGACATCACGGTACAAGACCTTTTCCGGATCAACAGGGCCGTCCCTATTTCCATACTCTACCGCCGTTGCCTTCACGATGAAATCGGCTACTATAACGAGTCCCTGCCCGTGGTTGGGGACTGGGAATTCAATATCCGGGTGGCTGCCCGCTACCCCATTCACTTTATTGACGAGCTTCTAGCCCACTGGTCACAGCGGCCCAATGCTGAAGGGAACGAGGCCAACAGTATTTATGCCGCCAAGAAGCTGCACACCGTGTACGACGGCAGAGTACGGTCTCAGGCTATCCGTGACGATCTGGCTCAGGGCGGACATGTCGGCCCCTATCTTTTCCAGGCCCACCTAGCCAACCAGGTGGACGGCAGCGTAGGGCACAGCATAGACCTCACCCACCGTGTTCTTGACGAATTGGCCGCTATCCGTACGAGGCTAGACCGTATAGAGAGAACTGGCCGCACCGTCTCAGAGCGGCTAGAGCGTGTTGAGCGGGCGCTCTCGCTGAGATCGCGCCTCATCCGTCTGGTAAAGGGGAACCGCTAGAGATGCCTCGTATTCTTGTGCTCGCAGACCTGGGACAGCCCGTGTACCATGTTGGCGACGAAGCAATGGGTATCGCGGTCGCGGCCGAGCTCACCCGCCGAGGCTACGAGGTTTTTATCGCCACCCGCAGCCCTGAACATTCAGAAAGCTATATCGGTACAGCAAGCGGCTACCTCAAAACCCTAGAATTTCCCTGGCCCCCGGCAGAGCGTGAGACTCTCCTTGATGAGGTAAGACAGCACCTGGCCGGTGCCCGCGCCCGCGAAGAAGTAGCCTCCTTTGTGGGGCAAGTAGCCGGCATGGACGGCATTGTAATCGCCGGTGGCGGCAATATGAATTCTGTCTACGGCTGGCTGCTCTACGAGCGCGCCGCCTATGCCCTGGTTGCCCGAGCCCACAACATTCCTCTCGTGGTTTCGGGGCAGTCGGTGGGCCCCGTCCTCACCGAAACAGATGCTGAGACGCTACGAGAAATGCTGGCCTCGGCCCGGCTGGTCGGTGTGCGCGAGCATTTCTCCCGGGCCTGGGCGATCAAGCAGGGTGTCGAGGCGCATCTTGTTGTCGATGATGCTACCTTCTACCGGCCGCAAGGGCGCTCTCTGCCCGGATCCGCCGTCAGTGCTCTTCCCGAACGCTATGTGTGTGCCACTCTCTCCGGGCTCACCCCGGATCAGGCGCGCGCGATCGGCCAGCTTCTTGACGAGATACACCGCGACTACGGCCTGCGCACCGTCTTCTTACCCCACATGGGTGAGCCGCTCTCCGCCGGGGCGGGAGACGCTGAGGTTCACGCCGAGGTCGCCTCCCATATGCTTTCTGATACGGTACAGTTGCCGGTGGTACATGCCGATGAGGCTGTGCGCATCCATCGCGGCGCCTTTATTGCGTTCTCTACCCGCTACCATCCGGGTGTGTTTTCTCTATCGGCCGGTGTTCCCTGTGTGGCGCTCTTACCCGATGCTTTCACAGACATGCGAGTACGCGGAATGATGGCACAGTACGGGGCAGAAAACTATGCGATTTCTCTGGCCCTGCTGAGATCTGGAGCCCTCGCTGAAGCCCTGCGGGAGGTTATTCGGCTACGCGAGGAACTGTCGGAGACCCTCCGAGAGCGCGCTGAGTATCTGCGCGGTTTTTCTGCTCACTGGTGGGACACCGTATCCAGCGCGCTCGCCCACGGTGCAAAACGCACCTCCCCGGATATTCAGCTCAATGACTTCCCCACTATGGTCACCGGTCAGTGGAATACCGCTAATCTACTGGTGCGCGATGACATCGCCTCTTTTTCTCTCACCGCCGCTCAGGCACGTGCCGAGAGCGATCGAGCCCTCTCCTGGAGCCGCCGGTATCGTATAGATCGCGACCGGGCCCGGGAATACGCCCACGACCTTGAACGCAAGAATGCTGAACTGGCTGATACCCTCAGCAAGGCCAGGAGAAAGCCCACCCTGGGTGGCCGGATACGTGGCCTCTTGAGTTAACCCATTTTTCTGACATTCGGGCCCACCCGATAGCTCTATGAGCAGCTAATCTTTACCGTCAGGCTGTCGGGTCACCTGTACCCGGTGCACACGGGCCGCGCGTAGCCCGTTGGCAATCACCAGGACCTCGGCTACCTCATGGACAAGCACCACGGCTGCTAATCCCAGCACACCGGTCAGGGCCAACGGAAGCAGAACGATGATGATTGCTAAAGACAGGATAATGTTCTGATTCATGATGCGTCGGCCCCGGCGAGCATGAGCCAAAGCCTGCGGGATCAGCCTCAGGTCGTGACCGGTAAAAGCAATATCAGCCGATTCAATGGCCGCATCAGCGCCGGTTACCCCCATAGCGATACCTACCGTGGCGGTAGCTAGGGCGGGGGCATCATTGATCCCATCACCGATCATCCCCGTTGGAAGCTGCTGAACAGACGCAGCGATTTTACCGACTTTGTCCTCGGGGCGTAGCTCGGCATAGACGGTGCTGATGCCCGCGATAGTAGCCAATGCATGGGCGGTGCGCTCATTATCACCGGTCAGCATGAGTACGTCGATTCCCTGATCGCGCAGGTGACGGACCGCTTCGGGGGCTTCAGGGCGCAGTTCATCGCGCACACCGATCACGCCGATTACTTTCCCCGCGCGGGTAACCACCGCGCAGGTTTGTCCCGATGCTTCCATACCTTCAACGGCAGGTGCGAGTGCTCCCGGGTCAATCCAGCGAGGACTACCCACCGCAACGGGGTCGCCGTTGAGCACACCGGTCATACCGCGGCCCGGTTCTTCAGTAACCCCGGTTGCTTGAGGGATCGCGGGTGCCGCTGAGCTCATGGCCGCGGCCAAGGGGTGGGAGCTGTGCTGTTCAAGGGCTGCGGCAACGTTGAGCACATCGTCCCGGTCCACCCCGTCAACAGCGTAAACCTGAACCACTGCCGGCTGGTTACTGGTGAGTGTTCCCGTCTTATCTACCGCAATACGGCGCAGAGAGCCTAACCGTTCAAACGCCGCACCGCTTTTGATGATGACCCCGAACTTGCTGGCGGCACCGATCGCGGACATAACGGTAACGGGAACCGCGATAGCCATCGCACACGGTGAAGCCGCCACCAGCACAACCAGAGCGCGCGTGATCCAGGTTTCAGGGTCACCGAGAAGTGAACCGCTGACAGCTACCAGGACCGCTAAGATAACCACCCCGGGAACCAGCGGGCGGGCGATACGATCGGCGAGACGGGCTCGCTCCCCGCGTTCTGCCTGAGCCTGTTCGACCAGGCCCACCAGAGTAGTCAACGAGTTATCGGTGCCGTCTGCCGAAGCGGTAACTTCTATAGACCCTGAAAGGTTGATTGAACCGGCGACAACCTGGTCGCCTGCGGACACCTCTACTGGGATGGATTCACCGGTAATCGCCGAGGTGTCTAAACTACTAGATCCCAGGCTGACCGTCCCGTCGGTAGCTAGGCGCTCTCCCGGCTTCACCCGCAGGACATCACCAACCCGAATCTCTGAAACACCAATAACAGCGGGTGCACCGTGACGGATGACGGTTGCTGTTTCTGGAACCAGCTTCAGTAGGGAGCGCAGGCCTGACCGTGCACGGTCCATGGCCTTATCTTCAAGGGCTTCAGCGATGGAGTACAAGAATGCCAGCGCGGCGGCTTCTTCAACGTAGCCCAGGACAACCGCACCGGTCGCGCTCACGGTCATCAATAGCCCAATACCGACCTTCTTTTGTGTCAACAGATTACGTAGGGCGCCGGGAACAAAGGTGTACGCGCCGAGCAGTAAACCGATCCAGAAGAAGACCCGGGCTACCGCTTCAGTATTTTTGTTCGAACTAGTCCATTCAAGAACGAGGCCGGCGAGGAAGAAAACACCGGAAGCGATAGGGGTAAGCACATGCCAGTCCCTGTACCAGGGCAGTAGCTTTTCCTCGGTTTCGTCGGCGGTGTCCGCTGAACCGCAACCGCAAGCAGAACTCACGTTTTATCCTCACTAACGAATTAAAAAAATCCCAATTTTCATCAGAAATTTTATGTATAGGGACCGGTGTATAGGTAGGGCGCTGAAGCCCTAATTATTTTTCTTATTTTCTTTACCTTTGATAATTAAATAAGTAATTACTGAAAGAAATACCGCTTGTAAAATCCAGGCAAAGATAGGTATCTCTAAGCGCCGCATCCCACATGCTGACCCTACCGTTATTGTCACACCTAAAAGAATAGATTTGAATATAGCATTGTTTTTCATATCAGCCCCTAGCAACTATGCTGTAATGATACCAGACCACTACCGCTGCCAGCGGAGTCTCTTGCGCTCCTCAAACCTGCCATCAAAGACTATTTCATGTGAGCTAGACGTATTCTGAACTCCTAGAACGCCCAGAGACAACAGAAACTCCACGGTCTCTTTCTAAAAAGCGCTTACTGGTATCACTCTGGCCGATCTTTTAGAGTCGACGGCTGCCTCTCAAATTATCGTCTCTGACATTTTTGAAACATCGCAAATTTTGGCACGGACTCCCAGTGTAGAGCGTTCAAAATAGTAAATTCAGCACCAGAGCGGGGCCCTCACCCGCGCACGGTTTCTTCAACCGCTCGGTGCTCGTGGCTTTACCCTATCTGTTTCGCTGAGCGTTTAAAAGATTTTTGGCCGGTGTAGAGGAATCTACACCGGCCAGTTGGGATTGCGTCTGGGCCCAGGCCCTAATCCTGCTTCTTATGCTGCGTGTACCTTGATGTATTCGGCAACAGCTAAGCGCACGATTTCAGATTCTTTCTTACCTTGTTGTGCAGCTAGAAGAGCTACGCTGTCCTTAAGCTGCTGGGGCACTCGTGCACGAATAGAAGGGGACTCCCCCCGCTCTTTCCCAACCTGAGGACGGCCAGGGGCAAACATAGCCAGCGCTTCCTCTTCGTTAGAGGCCCCGGTTGCCGCAAGGACAAGGTCAAGTCCTAGCTTGTTTCCACGCTGGATGTTGGTGTTGTCGATCTCGATGTTGCCCGCTTCGATTTCCTCGGCAAAGGCATCGTAGTAGGCATTGTCCTTGGTGTTCATGCTGCTTCCTTTCTTAGCGGATGAGGTGACGAAACTTATCGGTAAGCTCCATGGCGTGGAAGATTTTCAGATTGCGCGGTGGAGTAACCTCTACGATTACTTCGATGTACCGGTCAGTCTGCCCATGCGGGTGCCCAACAAAGACGGTGGCATCTTTGTTTCCGTCTCTGCCTTTGATGGGGGTGCTACCTTTTGCGTTTACGATGGCATACATGGCATCTGCTTGGCTGATGCCGTGCTTGCTTGCGCTAGGGGTAAATTCAACTGCCATACTTATATTGTGGCACAATAAACGGCTACGGTAAATAGATGTGTGAAATTTGAGTCAAAAATGTTCATCGACAGGTTATGACTCATTCAAGTTTTGACTCAGACTTCTGACGCAAGAAAAGGTCTTCCCCCTCCCTCTCGATGCCAGTAGACTAGATTGCGTCAAAAACGTTCGATTATGAGTCAGCGTTCTAAAGGCTCAGACAAGAACTCACCTTGCAGGCTTCCCAGTACCAAGAAAATAAGAAAGAAGGCTCAGTGGAACTGAAAATTCTCGAGACTGAACGAGAACAAAAACCAGCCCGACACATGGTTCACGAACTCATTACTCCAACAAATCTCACCAAGTACAAAGAAGATGAACTACAACGTCGAAAGCTACGCAACCTCTTCGCAACATCGGGATTCAATGCACCAGAAGTATATGATCTATGGATAGGCGCTTTTGACCGCAACCAACTAATCGGTGCTATTCACGCCACCAGCTTCCTGTATCACTGGGACATCAACAGCTTCTTTCGACTTGATACCCGAAGGCAGAAAGGAACCCTTAAATCAATTCGCTACTGCTGTGAAAATACTGCCTTCATCGAAGAACTCGCCGTAACCCCGAACTACCGAGGTCAAGGCATCGGCAAAGACTTACTCCAGGCCTGCTACAACTACTTCCAAGAGCATCAGGTCACGAAGTTCTCTCTAGCTGCTCGAAAAATTGAATCACGAGAGTCTTTACCCATGCTGGGTTTCAAAATTTCAAACACACCCTGCCCACAGAGTATTTCACTGGAGTTGGCCCAGTAATGATGCGCCCCGAATACCGTCCCAACAACATCTACATGGGGATTGACCTGGGAACCACAAGCTCTAAAATAACTAAACAGTAAATCAGCTGATGAAAATTGGTTATGTCCGCGTCTCAACTAACCAGCAACAAGACTCTCTAGAAGCCCAGCACCAGGCACTCAAGACCTACGGTTGCGAAAAAATTGATACAGACCAAATCTCAGGAGCCCGAGTGGACCGCCCGGGTCTGAAATCTGCGCTTGCCTATGCACGAGAAAATGACAGTATCGTTGTCGCCCGTCTTGATCGGCTTGGAAGGTCTACCGTCGATGTTCTCCGCACCGTTCAAGAACTTTCCAGTCGAGGTATCACGATAGAAGCTCTTGATACGAAACTTGATACCCGGACTCCTGCCGGCAAACTCATTCTTTCTATGCTTGCGTCGATGGCCGAATTCGAACGAGACTTGATAGTGGAGCGCACCCGTGAAGGTCTGGCACATGCTCGTACCCAAGGGCGTATTGGAGGTCGCCCACCTAAGCTCACCCCAGACCAACAGCAAGCAGCACTGCGTTTATCTACAACGGTATGAGTGAGAATCAAGTAGCTACTATGCTAGGTGTCTCGCGTTCTACTATTACTTGCCTCAAGGCAAAGAACCGTAACAGCTAGGAACCTAATGTACGCTCCAAATACGGGCCAACAGTTTTACTGAGCAGCACCCATATCTTCTTCTGCTGCTTTTCGCTGGGATCCTTGCGCCTGTTGAACATATCCACCAAGAACCGATAATCGACCTCAGGATTGCCCTGATTAAAGGGATTTGGGGTAAAGCAACCCTCTTCATACAGCTGCTTGAGCACAGCTTTTGTCATGGTTCCACCGTTGAGCTTCAAGGATCCAGTTTCACTGTACTCTGCAAGGACCGCATACATCTGTATTGCAATATTGGTCTGCTGGTCAAGGTCTTTGCGCCCGAACAGCTCAACACAGCTAGAGCCGATGGGATAGAGCCCGGCCCCGGTCTCACGGTTACGGATAGTGAAGAGATACTTCAGACCCTCTTTACCACAAACACAGTTCTGCGAACGAGTACGGTCTATCTCGTGACCCATCAGGTCCCATTCATGCCGGGCTGTTTCAAAATCATCAGCGCAGGACAGGGCGACGACTTCCTTAGGTAAATTCCAACTGCTCATGGTGTCATCATAGGCAAAAAAGAAAACGCCGCCCTGCTTCAAAGAAGCAAAGCGGCGCTCCTACCATCATCTCACCACAAGAATCAGGCCAAATGTAGGCACCAGCCTCTCTCCCCCGGCGGCGTCTCACCTGGAATCAGGGCCCGAACTCGCTCCTTAGTCTCAACTGGTGCCTGTACTGGCTGTGGCTTCTGCGCAGGTGCCATGGGGGTTTCTTCTTGCTTCCAACTGGCATCTTTTTCCGCACCATCGATAAAGTCCTCTACGGATTTTCCAGAACTACGTTTGCGAACCATTTATGCCTCTTTCAGGGTCAGGATTTCTTGGGCCAGCAGCTGCACTTCCACCTTAGCCTTTGCGTCTTTAGCTTCCACTACAGAGATACCCTCGCTCATGGCGCTCTGATAAGCCTTTCGGTGATAGATGACCACATCGGCAACCTCAGCTTCGATACCTTGGGGGAAGTCCTCTAGGTAGTCTCGTGCCTCTTGGATTTCGTCGCTCAACGCGTGAGTTGAAGCTTTGGAAACAACAATGAGGGTTTTCAGTCCCTCATTGTAGTCCCGCGCGGTGTCGATAGTGTCCGCCAGATCAAGAGTAGAGTCCAGATCCGCCTGAGAGGTCCCGGTGGGCACCAGCAGAATATCTCAGCTGCGATCATAGCTGAGCGGGTCTCCTCGGAGTCCTTGCCTGCTGTGTCAATGATGACAATATCGCTCTGTTCGTCCATCTCCTTGAGAGTGGCTGAGAGCTTGCCTTCTTTGCGGGTAGTAATAACCGGGGCATGACCCAGCTCTTCCCTATCATCTGCCCAGCGGGAGGCAGTGCGAACAGAAGGGTCAGTTTCCAGGACGTGAACTGTTTTGCTAAGCTGCTGAAAGGCTACAGCTAGATTAACAACGAGAGTGGACTTGCCAACCCCGCCCCGGTGGTACCGGAACGGGGTGAAACTAATGACACGGTGCGCCCTGTGGGGCTCGAACCCACGACCCACGGAATAAGACTAGGGGTATCTTGTAGGTCTTGAGAAATGCCAGAAAACCTATCTGACTAGGCAATACTTCCTCAAGTAGATGTTCTGACATACTCTCAAATATGGTCAATCCAGTTTGAAAGTGGACAGTAAAAGGACACCAAAACGCCCAAACAAGCACCACCCCATCTACAGGCCAACAGGCAGGCACTAAGGGTGCTCGCGGGCAGGGCTAACGCTAGCCTGTGAGAGGCCACGGGCCGGGGGCAAGATGTTAGGCTAAGGGGTGGCTCGGCTTCGAAATACTAACGCTATTTCGAGGCCGGGCTTTTTCATGCGGGTAGGCAGGTGCAGAGGCCAAGACCAGAGAGAGGCCAAGACCAGAGAGAGACCAAGACAAGCACTAGGCCCCTCTCTGGTAGCTCTGCCCATATGATCACGCGCGTGCGCGACCCCCAGTAAAACAGGCGGGGGGAAGAGGCCAGAGGCACCCCATGAGGGGCCGGGGGCGCTGGGCTAGGTGATTTCACCGCCCCTACCCCTTAGACCGGCTGGCCCAGGTTAGGCGCTGGCAAGCCCACACTGGCAGAACCCGGTGATATTCACGCATACCCCCGTTTTCTCTGCTGGCTACCGGCTCCCCGGTTATCCGCTATATGGGCAAGGGGCACACCTAAAACCCGGTGCGGTCAAGGGCAGGTATAGGCCCGCGAGCGCTTGAAAAATCTACTGAGAACCTGTAGCGTTGTGAACACAACGGGCTGGTTACCAGAACGTTGCCAGCATAGGCCCCCGCTTTCAGGGGGCCTATTTATTTTCTCTCATGGTTTCCATGTCCAAGCGTGGACAGTCATCTCTTTTAGCTGGGCTTCCAGTTGTTCCCGCGTCTTCTGCGCTTTAGGATGGCTTTCTTGGGGCACTACCTGAAAACGGCGATAAAGGTAAACGGCGATGTCTATAGCCTGTAGCCCTGGCATGAGGCGCGAGTCAAAGAACTGAATGTGCGAGGCTAGGTGCTCTAACCTGCGGGGTCTATACCCGCCTGTTGTTCGTTGTTGGTAACCTGCGAACTGGGCTTGCAGTTCTGCTTTGGTGTCTACTACATCGGCATAGAGTAAGACAGGCTTTTTCTGGCCCGTTCGTTTTGCGTGTTCGTTCGCTCTTTCGAGGGTGTGTTGTAGAGCTAGAGAATGTGGCGGTGAAGGGTACTTGTACCGGGCGTTAAGGCGGGTTATGTCTATGCCACGGAATATGAGTTTCACGTTCTCTTCATTCATGATGGAGAGCGCTCGCTTGATAATGTTGCTAGCTTCGCGGTGCTTTCCTCTGAGGGGTTTCCATTTTCCTGTCCCGCCTAAGATTTCGTGGGCGTGTAGTTCTGCCTCTGCTGGAAGGTTATAGCGTTCTCTCTGTTGGTCTAGAAGTTGGATTAGTTTCTGGTCTACTCTTTCCCAGCTCTCTTCTTCTGCTACAGCACAGCCTAGGAAAAAGAGTTCTTGGGTGTAGGACTCGTCAAAGTAGGCAACTAAGGGCATGAGATAAGACTAGCGTTAAAGAACTGGCATAGGGCGGGGTGGCCGGTAAAACCTGGAACCGTACAAATTCTTAGGCGCTATCACTGGCGGTCAAGGGTCAAGGTAGCCCCCTGGGGGCACCCCCACCTGTGGGGCCGGTGTGTGGGCGCTGGCGGCTGTAGGTGGTTGGTTGTAGGCCAGGTGCGGGGCGTGGTGTACCGGGTGGCTTGTGGACGGCGCGGGCGTGGGCAGGACAGCGGTCAAGGCGGGACGGGCTTAGGCGGGGCGTGGTTATCCCGCTGGCCGGTAGGGTACAGCCCATTCTTTTAGCTGGTGGACTATCTGCTCGCTGGTTAGGGCGTGCTCTGCTACCTGAACGACAAAGCGGGCTTGCTCTTCGTCCCCTAGCTCTTCTCTGGGTAGGATAGCCCATCCGTTCAGGTACAAGAAGGCCACGGTGCAGTTGTAGGCGGTGCGCTTGTTTCCGTCTGTAAAGGGGTGGTTTTGGACGAGGGCCTCTAGTAGGGCGGTGGCTTTTTGGAATATACCGGGGTATAGCTCATAGCCTGCGTAGCTGGTGGCAGGGCGAGCTAGCGCGCTTGCTAGTAGGTGTTCACCGCCGGGTTTTAGGTGTTGGCCGGGGGCTAGGCTGGCATGTAGATCTAGGGCTTCTGAGAGGGTGATGTACCGCAAGGGCTGGGCGGGGTGGTTACTGGGTGGCGAGGATAGCGTTTACATCTTCTAGGCGGTCTAGGACGATTTCTTTTACTTGGTCAAAGTCTAGGGCGGGGGCGGTAGTGGGTTTTTCTTGAGGCGTGATAGTCACGGGTACAGGGTTTCCTTTCTGGCTCTTGAGACGCTGGCCTGGTGCGGAATGAATAGGGTACTCGTTCAGTGTGTACCCTTGGGCGCTCGCGGGTGCGTTGGTCTTTGGGTTGGTGGGTTAATCTTAGCTTAATGGGGATGGTTTATGTCCCCGCAGGCTGTCCGTGGTAGATACTCTGCTGGGCACAGGCGCACGCATTGGGGAAGTTCTCATGTTGCGTTGGGGCGATGTAGACCTGACCGAGGGGCGTAGTCGGATTAGTTTCACTGGAACCTATGCCCAGCGGTTTGGGGATAGGCCAGCGGGCAGGCAGGAACATACTAAGTCAGACAGTTCTACCCGTACTGTTTTCATTCCTGAGGAACTGGCACAGGCTCTAAGGGATAGGCGGGCTAACCGTATCCCGGCCTATGCAACCTCTACCGACTGGGCTACGGACGAGGCGTTTATCTTTCCTTCTACCCGAGGGACAGGGTTAGACCCTAACAATTTTCGGACGGCCTTTAGACAGCAGATGAAAGCGGTAGAGCTGGGGCGAGCCATTACCCCGCATATTTTCCGTAAGACGGTAGCAACTCTTGTTAGTCGGGAAGATTCGCTAGCTGTAGCCTCTCAACTGTTGGGGCATAGTTCAGAGAAAATTACTGAGGACTACTACATTCAAAAGCTCGAAACTCAGCCCGATGTGTCTAGCACTTTGGGGGTCTTGCTGGCCTAGCTACAGATTTCAAAGTGGACAGTAAAAGGACACTAGCGCCCTTAATGAAAGAAACCCTCTCACTGTTTTGCCTAGTGAGAGGGTTTTTCTGTGCGCCCTGTGGGGCTCGAACCCACGACCCACGGATTAAAAGTCCGATGCTCTACCAGCTGAGCTAAAGGCGCTCCACTGCCTCCCTGAAGAGGTCAGCGAAAACTACTATACAGCACCACCGGCCCATCGTGAAAATCTCCACCCAAAAATTTGTCACCGCGCAGGAAACCGGAAGAGGTTTCAGCCTACCGCGCACAAACCCACCGGTGGGCACGGGTAAGAATAGGATAGTCGCCATGCCTCAAAACCCCCGTTATCAGCGTCCCGTAAAGTTCTCCACCGAAAAATTTGAGCAGTATACCGGCGGCCAAGACCCGGCCGCGCTCCAGCTCGCCGCGCACCGCTCAGCGCAGGCACTTATACGCCGCGGCAGACACAACACCAGCCCCGAAATTACCCGGCGACTGGTCACCTTCACCGACGTTTTTGGGATAGATACCGTCGCCAACATGTGGAAACACTCCCCAGCGGTCTCCCTCCCCGGTGCGCTCTGGCGCATTTACGCCCTGCGGCACACCGTGCGAGATAAAACCAGCCAGATCTCCCACTACTACGCGCGCGGAGCCGAAACCAGCTGGACCGCACAGCTGATCTCCGGTGTGGCCGATCCGCCCACCGAAACCGAGCTTATCGCCACCGCGGACAGGATTCTCACCGGGGCCTACACCGGCGATTTCGACGTGGCCCTCGACCGTTTTGCCGCCTTCTGCCGGGTCATTGCCGCGGGCCAGATGGCAACCGCCCGCAGGATCGAGCCCGGCACCTATGCCGCCGCACCGATCAGCAGCAACCATAACACCATGAGGGAAAGCCACCCCAGCACCGAGGTGAGGGCGGAGGCGGCAAGGCGAGCCCAGACTCTGAGGACCAGCGCCGCCAAACTTCAGGGCACCGCCCTAGAACTTGAGGCCGCCGCCGCCCAGTGGAGATCGGGCACCCTAAGCTAAACCCTCATCCGCGAGACCACCCAAGATAACCGGCACGGAGTACATAGCCGATACGAAAAGTCTCAACACTCGGGTTGACAGTCGGGCAGAAAACGAGAACACTAGAAGTTAGGTGCTGGGCTGCTAATTGGTAGCCCCGGGCTCCAAATATTTAGCCGCTTCGAGCGGCCTTCCGCCGAGAGGCGCTCCCAGCCCAGCACCGTTTTACAATAAGAACAACACCCCAATACACCGGCTCGCGTTTTAGTTCACAAAACGCGAGCCTTTCTGCACCACCCCTATCCCACACCAGAGCCAGGAGAACCCGTGTTCGAGAACCTGTTCCCGCAAGAGAACACCTCTCTACGTTCACTCGCCAACCTCTCGGGCAAAGTGGCCGACGCGGCAGCTCTCCTCTCCGAAATGGTAGGCAGCGCCAGCGCACAGGACTACCCCGCCCTCTTCGAAAGTATGATAGAGCACGAGAGCCAGTCCCAGAACCTCTTCTTTCAAACCATGACCCACGTGCGCAGCACCTTCACCTCCCCCGTCCCCCGAGAAGACCTCTACACGCTGGCAAACCACCTCATGTCGGCCACCGAGCACCTCACCTCCGCCGGGCATGTCCTCTCACTGCACGGAATCGACAGGTTCACCTCCCACGTCACCACCATCCTTGACACCATCCAGCGGGAAGCCACACTCACCACCGCCGTGCTCCCCCGCCTGGAGGAAATCAAGGCACTCGACCAGTACTGGATCGATATGCTCCGCATCAGCCGGCAGGCAACACGCACCACCGAGATCTACTCCGCCGACATCGTGGACCGCTATAAAACCAGCCGCTACCTCAAAACCCAGCAGTTCGCGGTCAAACTACAGGCTGCATCCGACTCCATGCGCGCCGTGTCCATGCAGATTGGCCGCATCATCGTGCAGGAATCATAGACAGTGACCCTCCTGCTTCTTATCGCCAGCCTCTGCGGACTCGCCGGCTACCTGCTCGTTTCGGGTTTTCACGACGCCCCCAACGCCGTCGCCGTCGCGGTACGCACCCGCTCCCTCACCCCGCAAACAGCCCTCAAGATGAGCGCCTTCTTCAACGTGGTCGGTGTGCTCCTGGGCGGAACCTGGCTCACCCACTACACCGCTCAGCCGGTGAATCTGCCCCGCTCCGACATCGGTCTAGCCATGCTGGTCACCGCCTTCATCGCGCACATCAGCTGGGGAGTAATCACCTGGTGGCTCCGCATGCCCTCATCCTCTACCCAGGCGCTGCTGGGCGGGATACTCGGCTCAACCTGGGCCGCACACACCGTGGGGCTCACGCAGCTTTCACCCTTCAACCACCCCGGGTACGCCCTCATTCTCGTGCCCATGTTGCTGTTCCCGCTTCTGAGTTTCGGCATCTCCTGGGTTCTGGTTTTTCCCCTGCGACGGTTGGCCGATAAAGCCTACCCTCGCACGGTCAACAGGGTATCGCGCAACATCATGTCCCTGGCCAACTCTCTTATCTCGCTCACCCACGGTATTCAGGTGGGCCAACGCGCACTGGTGCTCTTCACGATGATCTGCCTGGCTTCGGGGATAGAAAACAGTAGCTGGCTCGACGGCAGTGTGCTGGTACTCTGCGCACTGGTTCTAGCCGCCGGCACCATGCTGGGCGGCTGGCGCATCGGCTACACCTTCGCCCACAAGATGGTGCACCTTGATCCCTTCCGGGGCTCGGTTGCCCAGGGTACCACCTCGCTGGTGCTGCTCCTCTCACAGCTCATGCTGGCCGGTTCCGTATCATCGTCGCACCTGGCCGCAAGCTCGGTGCTGGGATCGGGACTCAACCAGAAGTTCAGCTCTATCCGCACCGGCATCGTGGGGAAACTGCTCATGACCTGGCTCGCCACTATCCCCATGTCCTTCATCTTCTCCGCCACTCTTCTCTTGGCTTTCTCCCCACTCCTGTCGTAGCGTCGCCAACACGGCAGCTGCCCGAACCACACCAGGGCACGAACCGTGTAGGGCGTTATGTCTACATTTCACGGCAAGACACACAAACTCAGGCCATAATGTTCTAGAATCTTCATAGACACCGATCCGTAAATCTACAGGTCTCATCGAGGTGAACAGTGAAGCAGTATCCGTTCGTGCGAGCGCGGGGAATCTCGCACCGCTGGCCTTGCCACCCTTATAGTGGACAAAAATAAAGAACCATTTTCAGTGGTAAAAAACTATAATCTTAAACAGTTGTATGTTTATTCATCGAGCCTCCGCCAAGACCCGCTCCAGGTTGGAACTGAAATCTATGCGGTAAACATCCACCACACAGCACTTCAATAGTTTGATAGGGGTTTCAATTTGTCTGTTGATTCTCAGTTTGTTGGCGATTGGAAGATCGACCCAATGCACTCGCGTTTGGGCTTCTCAGCCCGCCACGCCATGGTAACCAAGGTGCGCGGCGCCTTCAACGATGTTGAGGGGGCAGCGCATATCAGCGCCGAAAACTGGAGCAAGTCTTCGGCCTGGGTCAAGGTTAAGGTCGATAGTATTGACACCCGCAACGCCGACCGCGACCAGCACCTCAAGAACAAGGATTTCTTCAACGCTGAAGAGTTCCCCGACATTGAGTTTGTTTCGACCACTATCGACGAGGTTGATAGCAACCAGTTCATCGTGGTTGGTGATCTCACCATCCGCGGGATCACCCGCTCGGTCTCTATCCCGCTAGACCTCACCGGAATCAACACCGATTCCTTCGGGAATATCCGTGCGGGCCTTGAGGGCGGTAGGCGTATCAACCGTAAAGAATGGGGGGTCTCCTGGAATGAGACTCTGGATACCGGCGGGGTGATGATCTCGGATAAGATCTCTCTGGAGTTCGAGCTTTCGCTCACCAAGGAGCAGTAAGGATCGGGTGGGGCCGTTGCGCTAAAACGCAACGGCCCCCTTTTTGTGTACCCGGCTAACCAAACCGCCCGGATACGTAGTCTTCCGTTGCCTTCTCCTTGGGGTTGTTGAAGATCTCCTGGGTGGGAGCGTACTCGATGAGCCGGCCCGGCTTACCCGTCCCCGCAATATTAAAAAATGCTGTTTTGTCTGACACCCGGGCCGCCTGCTGCATATTGTGGGTGACAATCACTACGGTGTATTCGTCCTTGAGTTCGTTGATCAGGTCTTCAACGGCCAGCGTGGAGATGGGGTCGAGGGCCGAGCAGGGCTCATCCATGAGGATCACATTCGGTTTAACCGCTATGGTCCGGGCTATGCACAGACGCTGCTGTTGCCCACCGGAAAGGCCCGCACCGGGCTTGTCCAGGCGATCTTTGACCTCCTCCCAGAGGTTGGCACCGCGCAGCGAGCTCTCCACCAGGTCATCGGCATCAGACCGCGAAATTTTTCGGTTGTTCAGTTTGAACCCGGCAAGCACATTCTCCCTGATCGACATGGTGGGAAAGGGGTTGGGACGCTGAAAAACCATGCCCACCTGCGAGCGCACCGCCACCGGGTCGACCCCTTTGCCGTAGAGGTCTTCGCCGTCGAGCAGTACCCGACCTCTGGCGTAGGCGCCGTCGATGACCTCGTGCATACGGTTGAGGGTGCGTAGGAAGGTGGATTTTCCGCACCCCGAGGGGCCGATAAAGGCGGTGACCGAGCGGGCGTCAACGGTCATCGTGATATCCTCTACCGCCAGAAATTTACCGTAGTACACGTTGAGGTGCTCGACGTCTATCCGTTTTGACACTGGTGTTTCCTTACTTTTCAGGGTGGTTAGCGGTCGGTTTTGGGCGCAAAAATTTTGGCGATAGCCCGGGCGAGAAGGTTGAGCACCATCACGATGATGATGAGTACCAGTGCTGCCGCCCAGGCGCGGGTCTCGGAGACCTCCGCCGCTGTGGGGCTGGTGGGTGTCATGATCTGGTAGTAGATGTAGGTGGGTAAGGTCGCCATCCAGCCGCTGAAGGCGTTCCAGTTGATGGATGTTACGAAGCCGGCGGTAACCAGAATGGGCGCGGTCTCACCGATCACCCTGGCGATCGCCAGGGTGACCCCGGAGGCGATACCCGACAGCGCGGTGGGTATCACCACTTTAACGATGGTCCGCCATTTGCGCACCCCCAGGGCGTAGGAGGCTTCCCTTAACTCTTTGGGTACGATGCGTAGCATTTCTTCGGTACTACGCACCACGGTGGGGATCATGAGCACAGACAGCGCCACGGCGGCCACGAAACCGGTGCGCTCTGAAGGGTTACCTGTGGCCAGGGCAAAGAACGATGCGGCAAAAAGACCGGCGACAATGGAGGGGATACCGGTCATGACGTCCACGAAGAAGGTGATTATTTTGCCCAACCGCCCGTTCGGGGAGTACTCCACCAGGTAGATGGCGGTCAGCAGGCCAACAGGAACCGACATGAGGGTTGCCAGCAGGGTGATTTCCAGGGTACCCACCACCGCGTGGTAGATACCGCCGACAACGGGCGCCTCGCCCGCGGCAGCGGCGTTGTCGTGGACTCCGGTGACTCCTTTCATGGAGTAGAACAGCAGGTTGGTGGAGAGCCCGGGAACCCCTTTAACCAGGACTGTCCACAGCACCGAGACCAGGGGGATCAGGGCGACGAGGAAGGCGCTGTAGATAAGAAGCCGCGCCAGGGTATCGGTGCCCCTGCGTCGTCCCTCGATCATGCCGGTTGCAAGCGGTGTTACCAGGACGAAGATGAGCCCGGCGCAGACCGCCCAGGCGGCTACGGAGAACCCGATGAGAGCTGAGATCGCTGCGCCCAGCAGAAGAGAGCCGGCGCCGACCGCGGGGGACAGCCAGCGCGGGGCCTGACCGCTAGTGAGCCGTGAAGGAACAGGGGACTGGCTCATGAGTTAGCTCCCGAAAAATCTTTGTAGCGGCTTGTGATGATGCGTGCGGCGACATTGACCGCCAGGGTGATGATGAACAGCACCAGGCCGGCCGCGATGAGCTCTGACATGCCGATCCCGTACGCCTCGGGAAAGTTGAGCGCTATCTCCGAGGCAAAAGTTTGGTTGCCCGACCTGATGATGGACGCGGTGAGGGGGCCACCCGCGAGCACCAGGGTAACCGCCATTGTTTCGCCCAGGGCTCGCCCCAGGGCCAGCATGACCGCAGAGATAATGCCGGTTCTGGCAAAGGGCAGAACCGCCATGGTGATCATTTCCCAGCGGGTGGCCCCCAGCCCCAGAGCCGCCTCTTCCTGCAGTTGAGGGGTTTGCACAAATATTTCCCGGCACATGGAGGTAATGATGGGCAGCACCATGATGCCCAGCACTATACCCGCGGTAAGAATGGTTTTCCCGGTCTGCGAAGCGGGCCCGGCAAAGAAAGGGATCCAGCCCAGAAAGGTGGCTAGCCAGTCATAGAAGGGCACGATTCTCGGTGCCAGCACGGCGGCACCCCAGGCACCAAAAATAACCGAGGGGATAGCCGCCAGTAAGTCGATCACGTACCCCACCGGTCGCGCAATCTTTGCGGGTGCGTAGTGGGAAATATAGAGGGCCACTCCCACCCCCACCGGGGTTGCCAAAAGTAGCGCAATTGCCGCCGCAATCAGGGTCCCGATAGCCAGCGGGTAGATATAGGTAAAAAAGTTAGAGTCGGTGAGATCATCGGGGTCAGCGGTAAAAACCGGTGCCGATTGGGCCACCAGAAAAACCGCAACCGCACCGAGCACAACAAGGATCAGCAACCCGGCACCCAGGGATATACCCGAGAAGACTCTATCGGCGAGAGGGCTGCCCCCGCCCCGGGCGGTCTGCCGCGGGCTCGGTTGTGGTGGCTGTGAGGGCGTAGATATACGGTCTTGGGGCTGTGGTACGCGGTGGTTTTGGCTCATGGTTATCAGCTGCTCACCCCTATCGATTCGATAGCCTGCCGGGCTTCGCTACGCAGACTTTCGGTCATCGGTGCCGAGGCCGCCGCAGCCGCGGCGGCCTGCTGCCCCTCCGCAGAAACCACGTATGACTCGTAAGCCTTCACTAGCTCAGCGGTGCTCTGGCTACCGTAGGAGGAGCAGACAATATGGTAAGAAACCAGCACCACCGGGTAGGCATCGGAGGTGTCGGGGGTGCGGTTAACATCGACTGACATATCATGCTCATGCCCGCCCGACACCCGCTCAGATATCTCCACCGTTTTCGCCGCAGCCTCGGCGGAAAGCTCAACGTAGTCGCCACCAACTTTCACCCTCACCCCGCCCAGGTTGCCGGTGGCTGAGGCATCGGCATAGGTGATAGCGCCCCTGGTGGCCGATGTGGTAGAGACGACCCCGGCAGTTCCCTTATTGGACTCGCCCGCGTAGTCACTGGGCCACTCACCGTCCGGCTCCTTACCCCAGGCCGCGCCGGCGGAGGCAGCCAGATACTCGGTGAAATTTTCGGTGGTGCCGGAATCATCGGAGCGGTGCACCACCGTAATGGGGGTATCCGGGATATTCACACCCTCGTTCTGCGAGGTAATTGCGGTGTCATTCCAGCTGCCTATCTCACCCCTAAATATTTGCGCGATGGTCTCGGGGTCAAGGTTCAGGGAATCAATACCGGGTAGGTTGAAAGCGATCGCTATGGGAGATGTGTAGACGGGGATATTGATTGCGCCGTTTTCTCCGCACACCTCTTTCGACTGCTCGTATTCGTCGGTAGTCAGGTGGGCATCAGAGCCGGCAAAGCTAGCGCCACCGGCCAGGAAAGCCTTACGCCCCGCACCGGAACCGTCAGGAGAATACTGCACGCTTGCGCCGGGATGGGCGGAGGAGAACCCTGATTCCCAGGCCGTGATAACAGCCTGCTGGGAGGATGCGCCCACACCGGAAAGGGTCCCGGTCAGCCCACCGGCATCAGGGTTGGACGGAGTTTCGCCGGTCGGGTTGTCGCTACCGCAGGCAGAAAGCACAAGCAGCCCAGCTGCTACCAGAGCTGCCACATGCGTCACTATTTTTGCTCTCAAAGGTCTTCCCTATCTCAATACCTGGAGCGGCCCGGTACAACCGCACGGTCAGAACTCTAAAAGCTGAAGGTAGCGCAAATAATGCCCCGCGGTAAACGACTCCTTAACTCTGGCCCCTGCCGGAAGCTTTAATTCTTTAAACTGGGAGGTATGGCTTTCTCCGATTCTCTCCGCTCCTTGACCGGGCAAGCGGTCTCCCGCTACCGCACGGGGATGGCCCGCGTGCGTGAGGGCTTCTTCCAGTCCCTTCAGATTGTTGTCTCCGGTATCGGCGCTTACGCCTTTGCCGAGGCTATCCTCGGCCATCGGGAACCCATTTTTGCGGCCACCGCCGCCATTGTCTCGCTAGGATTTGTGCGTGGAGCCACGCACGCCCGCCGTATGCTCGAAGTGACACTGGGGGTCACCCTGGGCATTTTGATTGGTGACGCTCTGATGCTGGTGCTCGGCCGCGGCCTGTGGCAGGCGGCTATCGTGCTTTTTATTTCTATTCTGGTGGCCCGATTTCTAGACAACGGTATTATCTTCACCATTCAGATGGGTCTGCAATCATGCCTGGTGGTGCTCATGGCCCCCACCGCCGACGGCCCCTTTGCCCGCAGCCTCGACGCCATTGTCGGCGGTATTTTTGCTTTTCTCATGATGTTTCTTTTCCCCAAAGACCCCCGGGTGGCCCCCCGAGTCAACGCCCTGAAGCTCATGAACGCCTACAGCGCGGTACTCAACCAGTCGGTGAAGGCTATGCGCGCCTACAGCAGCGACCTGGCTCAGGAAAACCTGGAGAGGGCACGCAGGCTCCAGGGCCTCTACGATGCCGCCGACGGCGATGTTGTTACCGCCAAGGGAATGGCGCAAATTTCTTTACTGGGCAAAAACCGTCTCAGGGAGCTTGAGGAGTTTTCGGCAACACTCAACGCCGTCGACCTGGCCATTCGTAACACCAGGGTGCTGGTGCGCCGGATGGCCTCAACCATCGGCAACGTGCAAATATCCGAGACGGCCATAGAATCTATCTCCGACACCCTCCAGCAGATCAGCGGAGCTACCGCCCTGCTCGGCGAGGCCATGGCCGCACCCGACCAGCAGGTGCGTGAAGCCCTCAAAAGCCGCGCCCAAAACGACCTTGTGCAGGTTGCTCAAACCCTGGACCCGGCACTCATGGGGGTTCGCACCATGGAGGCAGAATCTCTGGTGCTCATGATCCGCCCTCTGGTGATCGACCTGCTCGAGGCCACCGGGCTCCCCGCAGAGGAAGCCGGCAGTATTCTCATTCCCCTGGGTGAGTCCATGACCGAACACGCACCGAGGACCAGCGGGATCCGGCAGGTGGCGCCGGCGCAGACTCCGCGCATCACCATCACCGCCGCTGCGGATAGCACCGATGACACCGACGGCGAAGAGCTGGACTCGCTGGCGCCCGACGACACCCGGGCACTCAATGTTGTGTTGCGATCCGACCAGCACAAGCGCAAGTGATCTCAGCGCGTGGAAAAATCACCCTACAGTGTCGTAGCCGGCCTCTAAGATTGGTCTTATGGCTTCTCGTAAAACATCACGTACTACCGTCTACAGGTGCACCGAGTGCGGCTGGAGTACCGCCAAGTGGGTTGGTCGGTGCGGTCAGTGTCAGCAGTGGGGCACGGTTGAGGAAACCGGGGCGGGCAGTGCGCAAACGGTGGCTGCCAGCTCGGTGAGTTCACCGGCACAGCCTATCGGGCAGGTTGACCCCGCCCTTGCCCGCTATATGCCAAGCGGCAACCCCGAGCTTGACCGGGTGCTGGGTGGCGGGCTGGTCCCCGGGGCAGTGGTTCTGATGGCCGGGGAGCCCGGGGTCGGAAAGTCAACCCTTCTTCTCGACGTGGCCGCCACCTTTGCCCGTAGCCGGCAGAGCGCAAACAGATCCCACGTTCTCTATATCACCGGCGAAGAGTCCGCCGCGCAGGTGCGGCTACGAGCAGATCGCACCGGCGCTCTCGCCGAAACTCTCTACCTGGCCGCAGAAACCGATCTCGCCGCGGTCCTTGCCCATATTGAGCGGGTAGATCCGGGGCTACTTGTCCTCGACTCGGTGCAAACCCTGGCCTCGGCAGAGGTGGAGGGGAGCGCCGGGGGGCCAACCCAGGTGCGCGAGGTGGCCGCCTCAATCATTACCGCGGCCAAGCAGCGCAACATGTGCACCCTGCTGGTGGGACACGTGACCAAGGAGGGCAGTATCGCCGGGCCTCGTCTGCTGGAACACCTGGTCGATGTGGTTTGCCAGTTTGAGGGCGATAAGCACAGCCGGATTCGTATGTTGCGCGCCGTCAAGAACCGCTACGGCCCCACCGATGAGGTGGGCTGCTTCGACATGGCAGAAGACGGTATTGTGCCGGTCACCGACCCCTCGGGGCTGTTCGTCTCGCGCACACCGCACCCGGTCTCTGGCACCTGCCTGACCGTCACCATGGAGGGGAGGCGCCCTCTGCTCGCCGAGATTCAGGCACTCCTTGACCAAGCCGGGGGGCCTCAGCCGCGCCGGGCAACCTCCGGCCTGGACAGCTCGCGCATATCGATGTTGCTTGCCGTGCTGCAAAAAAGGGCCGGGTTCAATGTCGGTAAACTCGACTGCTATATTTCCACCGTGGGCGGGGCGAAAATTACCGAACCGGCTCTCGATTTGGCCGCGGTGATGGCGCTGGCCTCGGCCGCCCAGGATAAGCCTCTACCCCGTAAGCTGGCTGTTTTCGGGGAGGTGGGACTTGCCGGAGAGGTACGCGCCGTACCCGGTATACGGCAGAGAATATCGGAGGTGGCCCGCCTGGGTTTCACCCACGTGCTCGTGCCGGCCTCCCCCGCCGGGGTGGGCGAGGTACCCGCCGGGGTTACCGTACGGGAGGTCTCCTCAGTCTCCGAAGCTCTCGCCCTCCTTTTCCCGCAGGGCGAGCGATAAACCTTGGGTAAGATGGTTACGTGCCCACCCTCTATAGCGACTCTCTCATGAAAACCCTGGCCCAGATAGCTCCCGGAACAGAACTGCGCGAAGGAATTGATAGGATTCTGCGCGGCCGTACCGGGGCACTCATCGTTTTGGGCAAGGACAAGACGGTTCAGGCCATGGAGTCAGGCGGGTTCACTATCGACACAGCTTTCTCCGCCACCCGTCTACGAGAACTTGCCAAGATGGATGGCGCTATCGTGTGCAACCGGGAGGTGACCACGATTCACACGGCCGGAGTGCAGCTTCTTCCCGATCCCAGGATCGAAACCCACGAGTCGGGTACCCGCCACCGTACCGCCGAGCGGGTGGCTCTACAAACCGGTTTTCCCGTTATTTCGGTGAGCTCATCCATGTCGATGATTACCGTCTACGTTGACGGTATTCGCTACACGGTGGAGAACACCCAGACCATTATGAGCCGTGCCAACCAGGCGATCCAGACACTGGAGTCTTATACCAAGCGTCTGGGGCAGGTGCTTCATTCTCTGTCGGCGCAGGAGATTGAGGCGAGCGTTACCCAGCGCGATGTTGCCGCGACCCTTCAGCGGATGGAGATGGTCCGCCGGATTTCGGCCGAGGTCAACAACTATGTGCTGGAGCTTGGCACCAGCGGCCGGCTGATTGCACTACAGCTGGACGAGCTTACCCAGCCGGAGCAGCCCGGAGCAGATATTATTCTGCACGACTACCTGCCCGCGCGGCTGGAAGATAGGCGCGAGGTCGGGGCTGCCCTGGCCTCCCTGGAGTCCCTGGAGGACAGGGATATTGTTGACCTCCCCACCATCGCTGCGGCCACGGGGCTACCCGGTGACAACATGGAGTCTCCCCTTTTCCCACGGGGCTACCGTCTACTTGCCGGGGTGGAGTCTATGCCCGGTGCCGTGGTGGACCGCCTGGTGGAGCGTTTTGACGGTCTTCAGGGACTCATGGCGGCAACCCTCGACGACCTTCGAGCGGTCGAGGGTATTGGCGGACAGCGGGCCCGGGTGATCAGGGAGTCGCTGTCACGGATGGCAGAGTCTTCCCTGCTGGAACGCTTTATGTAGGGCGGCCCGCTAGCCGGTCACGATTATTCTGGTCGGCTGAGACGGCACACCGTTGACCGTTGCTGTCACCCAGTAGTAGCCGGGCTGGATGCTCTGGTTTCCACCGCAGCCGAGGGCGTTGATAGAGCGGTCCCAGGTGATTACCTTTGTTTCGCTTGCTCCGGCCGCAAGCTCTGCGGCCTCTCCTTCAGGCTGCCGGCACATGGAGTAGTTGTAGACCTGGGCGGGCCCCGAGGTGATGTTGATGTCAACATTGTGCTGCCCGGTCTCGCCCACGGTACAGGGATCTCCCGAGGTGTTGGTGTAGGTAACGACGATAGCCGGGTTTTGCCCTGCGGTGTAGGAGTTCTGGTCGAGGCTGAGGGAGATCTGCATGTCGGCGGAAGTGCAGGATACCGGCTCGACCTGCGCGCTCTCCTGCGGGGTTGCCTCCTCGGTGGCCTGGGCGGTTTCGGTGGTTTGAGCTGTACCTTCGGTTTCAGCGGGGGCGGACTCGCTCGGTGTAGCGGTTCCTGTCTCCGAGCTCTCGGCGGTTTCTGACGGGCTGGCGCTGGCCGACGACGACCTGGCCGAGAAATCACTAAAGGGCTCTGTTGAGGTGGTTGCCCCGGCGGTGCTTGCGGTCTCCCCCTCCGGGGCCGGGCGGAAGAGCGCGACAGCACCCCAGATAATAAGTAGAAGGATGACCAGTGCGATCAGCATCGCAACAATACGACGTTTCCGATAGACTTCGGGAGTGGGCTCATCGCTGTAGGGCTCTTCGAAACCGTTTTCAGACATGTCTCTAGGGTACCGGTTTTGTGGGCTCTTGTGTGGATTTTCTCTTCGTCAGAAAAAATCGTCTACAGTGATAAAATGCCGTCCACTAGAGCAAACACCGATCATCACCGCCCACACTATACATTCCTTCACCAGAATATAATCTCCTGGTACCGAACACACGCCCGAGACCTCCCCTGGCGGGCCAGCGACCGCAGCGGTTGGGGGGTCATGGTCAGCGAATTCATGCTTCAGCAAACCCCCGTCAACCGCGTTTTACCTGTTTGGGAACAGTGGATGGAACGGTGGCCCACCCCCGCAGATCTGGCAGCAGCTGACCCATCCGAGGCGGTCCGCGCCTGGGGCCGGCTGGGCTATCCGCGACGGGCACTGAGACTTCATGCCGCGGCCCGGACGATCGTCAGCCAGCATTCCGGCGAGGTCCCGGAATCCTACGACGACCTGCTGGCCCTACCCGGTGTTGGCTCCTACACCGCGGCCGCAATCACCGTTTTTGCCTTTGGGCACCGGGCAACGGTTATTGACACCAATATTCGCCGGGTCTTTGCCCGCGCCGTCTCCGGTCAGGCCCTACCGGCCAGGTCGCTCACCGCGGCTGAAACCCGGCTGGCCGAGGAGCTCATGCCCGGGGACCTGCAAGAATCTGTGATCTGGAATGCGGCCACCATGGAGCTGGGTGCCCTCGTGTGTACCGCAAAATCGCCGCGGTGCGATGTCTGCCCGGTACGTTCCCGCTGCGCCTGGCTGGAGGCGGGGCAGCCTCGGGCGGAGTACACTCCGCGCGGGCAGGCATGGGCCGGAACAGACCGGCAGCTTCGCGGGGCCATGATGGCGGTGTTGCGCGCGGCAGAGAATCCCATCGATCAGCGTATCCTACTCTCCGGCGGCAGGGCTGACATCGGCCTTCCCCGCGACATTGTTCCGGCGGTTGACAACCTGAGAAAGCTCAACTCCCCGCAAGAACAGCTCCACCGCTGCTTTGAGGGTCTGCTGGCCGACGGTCTTGCCCGGCAGGTGGGTGCCACCACGGTATCCCTTTAGGGGCCGACGGTGCAACACACGCGGGGCCGGTGCCAACAGTACTGTTGGCACCGGCCCCGCTGTAGAGATGCTAGAGAATTTCTCGCATACGCGCCCTGAGGCAGCCTAGAAGTCGTCGCGGTTCTGTCCCGCGCTTGACCCCGGCCCTCTCTCGGTCACGGGCTGCACCTGCTGGTCGTCATCGGCCTGAAGCTCAGCGGCCTCATTGACCACCGCGGCTTCGGGCTCCGCCGGCAGCGGCTCGGAGTCCTGGTTCTCGTAGGCGGAAAAATCCATAGACTTCTCCAGCTCGCTCATGGGCTGCGAGGAGAACGTGAACGTGGCCAGTTCCCCCTCACCCACGCTATCAACCGTAATCTTCTCACCCGGCTTGATCTCGCCAAAGAGAATCTTCTCGGAGAGTACATCCTCAATGTTGCGCTGCATCTCGCGGCGCAGCGGGCGGGCACCCATCGAAGGATCGTAACCCTTGGCAGCCATCAGCGCCTTGGCGGCATCGGTCAGCTCAATACTCATGTCCTGCTCAGCCAGACGCTTGGCCAGACGCCCCACAAAGAGGTCAACAATCTGAAGGATCTCTTTCTCGTCAAGCTGCGGGAAGACAATAATATCGTCAACGCGGTTGAGGAATTCGGGGCGGAAGTGCTCCTTGAGGTCCTCCATCACCCGCGCCTGCATCCGCTCGTAGTCGCCTTCGAGGTCACCAACACCCTGAAAACCCACGGGCACCTTGCGCGCCATATCGCGAGAGCCCAGGTTGGTGGTCATAATAATCACCGTATTCTTGAAATCGACCACCCGGCCCTGCGAGTCGGTGAGCCTGCCGTCTTCAAGGATCTGAAGTAGCGAGTTGAAAAGATCGGCGTGCGCCTTTTCAACCTCGTCGAAGAGCACCACAGAGAAAGGCTTGCGGCGCACCTTCTCGGTCAGCTGGCCGCCTTCCTCAAAGCCCACATAGCCGGGAGGGGCACCGAAGAGACGGGAGACCGTGTGCTTCTCCTGGTACTCCGACATATCCAGCGTGATCAGTGCGGACTCGTCGCCAAAGAGGAATTCTGCCAAAGCCTTGGCCAGCTCCGTTTTACCGACACCGGTGGGGCCTGCAAAGATGAAGGATCCGCCGGGACGGTTGGGGTCCTTGAGCCCGGCCCGAGTGCGCCGAATCGACCGCGCCAGCGCCTTAATCGCGTTGTCCTGACCGATCACTCGCTTGTGCAGCTCGTCCTCCATCTTCAGCAGACGGCCGGACTCCTCCTCCGTAATCTTGTAGACGGGGACACCGGTCGAGGCTGCCAGCACCTCAGAGATCACCTCGGGGGTCACCTCTCCAAAGGCGTCGCCGTCCTCACGCCACTTCTTCTCTTTCTCCTCTTTCTCACGGGTCAGCTTCTGTTCCTTATCGCGAAGATCCGCCGCCTTCTCAAACTCGTTGTCGGAGATGGCCACCTCCTTCTGCGATTTCAGCTTGCCGATCCGCTCTTCAAGTATCTTGATCTCCGGCGGGGCGGTCATACGCTTGATACGCAGGCGGGCACCGGCCTCATCGATCAGGTCAACCGCCTTGTCGGGCAGAAAACGGTCAGAGATGTAGCGGGCCGAAAGGTTAACCGCAGACTCCAGTGCCTCATCGGAGATAGAAACCCTGTGGTGGGCCTCGTACTTATCGCGAACACCCTTGAGAATTTCAATGGCCAGAGCCTGCGAGGGCTCATCCACCTGAATAGGCTGGAACCGGCGCTCCAGGGCAGCATCTTTTTCGATGTGCTTGCGGTACTCGTCCAAGGTGGTGGCGCCGATCGTCTGTAGCTCACCGCGGGCGAGCATGGGTTTGAGAATGGAGGCGGCATCAATTGCGCCCTCCGCTGCGCCGGCACCCACCAGGGTGTGAATCTCGTCGATAAAAAGAATAATGTCGCCGCGGGTGCGGATCTCCTTAAGCACCTTCTTCAGCCGCTCTTCAAAGTCACCGCGGTAGCGGGAACCGGCTACCAGCGAACCGAGATCCAGGGTATAGAGGTGCTTATCCTTGAGGATTTCGGGTACGTCCCCGTGCACAATTGCCTGCGCTAGCCCCTCCACCACCGCGGTTTTACCCACACCGGGTTCACCGATGAGCACCGGGTTATTCTTGGTTCGACGCGAGAGAACCTGCATCACTCGCTCCATCTCGGTGTGCCGGCCAATCACCGGGTCAAGCTTACCCTCGCGGGCAGCGGCGGTGAGATTGGTGCCGAACTGGTCCAGGATCGCCGAACCGGCGGGGGTCCCCGCCTTGGACTGGCCCGCGCCCACACCGGCGGTCTCCTTGCCCTCACCGCCGTTTCCGGGGTAACCAGAAATCATGTCGGTCACGGTCTGACGCACCTTAGCGGGATCAGCCCCAAGCTTGCTGAGCACCTGGTTGGCCACCCCCTCGTTGGCCCGTACCATGCCCAGCAGAATATGCTCGGTACCGATATAACCGTGGTTGAGCTGGATCGCCTCCCGCATGGAAAGCTCCAAAACCTTCTTGGCCCGGGGAGTAAAAGGGATATGTCCGCTGGGTGCCTGCGGTCCGGGCCCAATAATATCCTGTACCTGCTCACGCACCGCCGACAGGGTAACCCCCAGTGATTCCAGGGCGCGGGCGGCAATTCCCTCGCCCTCGTGAATCAGCCCCAGCAGCAGATGCTCCGTGCCAATGTAATTGTGGTTGAGCATACGCGCTTCTTCCTGCGCCAGAACCACCACGCGCCGAGCACGGTCGGTAAATCGTTCAAACATTGAACACTCCTAACAAACCTAACGTTAGGAAAAAGATTACGCGGCTTTAACGGCAGTGAGTGCGCTGTTCGCACGGGGTGAAAGCCCATCAGCACACACATTAAGCCCTGAGCAATTTTCTGCTTAAACCCCGGCACCTCACACAAAAAGGAGGGGGCGCCCACCAGACGCCCCCTCCACTATAATCCTCTGGGTTTAGAGGCTATTCTTGTACTTCTGCGAAGCATAGTATTTATCCTGAATATCCTGGTGGATACGGCCGCGGTCGGATACCTCGTAGCCGTTGTCCTTAGCCCACTGGCGGATGACAGAAGTTTCGGGATTACGCTTGGTTGCACCATTACCCTTAGTTGCGGTGCGGCCGGTGGTACGGTTCTGCACACGGCGTGCTTTTGCCGCAAAAGGACGAATTGCATCGCGCAGGCGAGCCGCATTGGCGCTGGAAAGGTCAATCTCGTATTGACCCCCGTCCAGGCCAAAACGCAGGGTTTCGTCGGCGGGACCACCATCAAGATCGTCTTCAAGAATAATCTTTACTTTTTGAGCCATAGCTGTCTCCTCATCATTTATATTCCGACTCCCATTCGGCAGGCACAATAAGCATAGAACACAGGTGCTTTACCCCCGGTGCGCCAACCCCTGAACGGGAAGAATCCGCTCACTAGATTACTAGCTCGATACCGATAATAGCAATAAAAACACAAAATAAAAAATAAATGCGATTAGCTATATAGGTATATATGGTTATTTAGTATCTTTATGATATTTGGTGGATTTTTCACCGAACGGATCCCTGGTGCCCCGAGATTTTTTCACCCTTTCATACCACTGCTCCGCATCCAGCTGAGAATTCTTTTGGGCCTCACGCTCGGTACGATCCGCCCGGTTGATCCAGCGCAGGATAAAATACAAAACAACGCCCGCAAACAGCGAAGGAATAATGGCAATAAGATAATCCACCTGAGCTCATTTCTTCTGACGACAACCTGAATCAAGCATACGCCGAAAAAGCTAAATGTCGACGAGCCGGGCACAAGCTGCACCCCGCACGCAAAACCCCTAGCCGGCCTCCGGTTTCATCAGCGGAAAAAGAATGGTCTCGCGAATACCCGCACCGGTAAAGAGCATCACAAGGCGGTCAATACCCAGCCCAATACCCCCCATGGGCGGCGCCCCGTATTCAAGAGCACGCAAGAAATCCTCGTCGAGCTGCATAGCCTCGTCGTCGCCGTCGGCGGCCATACGCGACTGTTCCAGCAGCCGCTGTCGCTGGATCACCGGGTCGATCAGCTCAGAAAAAGCGGTACCCCGCTCCATACCCCCAATAATCAAATCCCAGGCTTCAATCACACCGGGTTCGCTGCGGTGCGGGCGGGCCAGCGGCTGAGCCAGCGGCGGATAGTCATAGACAAAAGTGGGGTTAACCAGGGTGGGTTCAACAATTTCACCGAAAAGCTCAATCACCAGCTTCTGCTCGCCCCAGGCGGGGTCCACCGCAACCCCCTGCTGCTCGGCAATTTCACGCAGGGTCTTGGCATCGGTCTCGGGAGTGATCTGTACCCCTACCGCCTCAGACAGGCCGGGATACACCGAAATCCAGGCCCACTCACCGCGAAGATCAACGGTACCGGCCTCGGTCTCAATCTCATAGATCCCTAACGAATCGGCACAGGCCATGATGATCTCCTGCATACGCCGAGCCATCACAAACTGGTCAGCATATGCCTCGTAACACTCCAGGGTGGTGAACTCGGGGCTGTGCGTAGAATCTATACCCTCGTTGCGAAAGACCCGACCGATCTCGTACACCCGCTCAATACCACCCACCTGAGCCCGCTTCAAAAAGAGCTCGGTGGCGATACGCAGGGTCATCTTCTGGTCAAAAGCATTGAGGTGAGTCTCAAAGGGGCGGGCCGTAGCACCGCCGTGCACCAGCTGCAAGATCGGAGTCTCAATCTCAACGTACCCGTGGCTGTTGAGCACATCGCGAACAATCTGTGTAATCCTGGCACGCTTAACCACAATATCGCGGGCCTCCTGCCGCACCATAAGGTCGAGATAGCGCTGCCGCACCCGGGTCTCCTCATTGAGATCTTTGTGCAGGGTGGGCAGAGGCCGCAGAGCCTTAGAAGCCATCTGCCAGCTATCGGCCATCACCGACAGCTCGCCCCGGCGGGAAGAAATCACCTCGCCGTGCACAAAAACATGGTCACCCAAATCGACCAGGGCCTTCCAGTCGGCCAGCACCTGCTCACCCACGCCGGCCAGGGAAACCATCACCTGAATCCGCTGACCGTTACCCTGCTGTAGGGCGGCAAAGCAGAGCTTGCCCGTATTGCGAATAAAAACCACGCGCCCGGCAATACCAACAATCTCACCGGTGGTCTCGTCAGCCTCAAGCTTACCCTCGTACTTGTTGCGCACCTGCTCAATCGTGTGGGTGATAGCAACCCCCACAGGGTATGCCTGACGGCCGGATTCAAGCAGCCTAGCCCGTTTTTCCAGGCGAATCTGCATCTGCTCGGATCTCTCAGAATTTGCGGATGTCTCGGGGGCGGTGCCCCTCTCATTCATAGTCACTATAAAAACCTAACGGTTAGTAGATAATACGACGGCTAAAGCAGTTCCATATTGTCGATGAGCCGGGTTTCACCCACGTAGGCGGCAACCAGTGCAAGAATCTGCTGTGAATCAGCAGTTGGCTCCTCAAAAGTTACCGGGTCAACCACCTCAAGGTAGTCAAGGCGCACACCCTCGGTGGAGTTAATACGCTCCCGAGCGGGCTGCAGATCGATGTCCCGAACCTGCTGACCAAGAAGCTGCTCACGCAACAGGGCCAGGGTTCGCGAAATAACCAGGGCACTCTCCCGCTCAGTCTCCGATAAGAAACGATTGCGTGAGGATATTGCCAGGCCGTTGTCCTCGCGGACCACAGCCACCGGTTTGATAGTTACCCGGTGGCTAAAATCAGAAACCATGCGCTGCACCAGCGACAGCTGCTGGGCGTCCTTTTGCCCAAAATACGCATTAAAAATATAGCCCACCGCAGCCGGTCGCAAAATATTAAAAAACTTGTTAATCACCGTGAGCGCCCCGTCAAAATGCCCCGGTCGGGTACGGCCCTCAAACCGGGAACCGAGCGGTCCCGCAGAAACACTAATACGCGGTTGACCACCGGGATAGATCTGCTCCACGTCGGGGGCAAAAATAAAATCGGCACCGGTCTCCGCCGCCAACTCAGCATCCGCCTCAAGGGTGCGCGGATACTTCTCAAAATCTTCGTGGGGGCCAAACTGTAGAGGGTTGACGAAAATAGAAACAACAACCACATCGTTTTGCTCGCGAGCGCGGCGGATCAGTGTAGCGTGCCCCTCGTGCAGGGCCCCCATGGTCGCCACGTAGCCCAGGCTGGCTGTGCGTGCCGGCTGTGCCTCGTTTTCCGCTTGCCGGTCAATTTCCGCTTGAGCCGCACCCAGAGAGTCGTCTACCCTAGCTTGGATATCTTCAATAGATCGAATAATTTCGGGACTTGCCGTCACGGTAGTGAGCGATCCTTTCATTGTTAATGACTGAAATTTTTAGTCAAGCGCGGCGCGTATTTGCGCCATCTGGTCGTCGGTCAGCGCACCGGCGGCATGTGCCCGCTGTGCGGTGGCGCGGGCTACAGCCAGGTAGGCTGCCGCGATATCTTCAGCATTTTCCTCGCGTGCAAACCCGGCCAGTTCTTCTCTGTGGGCACGCACCGTCTGCGCGTCTCCCCGCGCTATGGGGCCTGTCAGAGCTCTTTCTCCCGAGGCAAGCGCGTTATCTAGAGAGGCTCTCAGTAAGGGTTCCAGCAGACGAGCAGAATCTTCAACACCCAGAGAGTTAAGAATCTTCAGGGCCTGGCCGGTGAGAGTCGCACAGTGGTTGGCAGCGTGGGTGAGCGCTGCGTGGTAAAGCGCCCTGTCCCCCTCCGCAATAATAACCGGTTCTGCCCCCATTTCCACGGTGAGCGCCTGGGCTATAGGTAAAAACGGGGCGGGGCCGGTTACCGCAAAACTGGAGTTTTTGATCCGGGTGAGGTCCAGCGACAGTCCGGTAAAGGCCATGGCCGGGTGAATCGCCAACCCAACGGCACCGCGAGCACGGGCCGCCTCAAGCACCCCGACCCCAAAGCGGCCACTAGTGTGAATAACGATGTGGCCCTGCTGCCAGGATCCGGTCTCCGCCAGACCTGTGACCAGTCCGGGCAGGGCGTCGTCGGGCACGGCAAGCAAAACCACTTCGCTACGCTCAACGATATCGTGGACTGTCAGCAGGGGCACCCCGTCAAGAAGGCTCTGCGCTCGATCTTGAGATTCTTCGGAAACCGCGTGTACACCGACAATGGAGTGCCCGGCAGCCCGCAGAGCAGCACCGAGCACCGCCCCAACTTTTCCGGCGGAGATAATCCCGATGCCCAGGCGTGAAGGTTGTGAAGAGTTCATTAGTCTCAAGCTTACACGGCAGATTTTTGCGCCGTCGGTTTAGCTCTCCCTCGCATAGCCCCTGTTCTCCCGCGGATTAACCGGCATCTGGGCGCCGGTATCGGTGTCCTCGGGGTCACCGGGTGGAATCTTGCACATGTTCTCTACCGCAAGGCCCACCGCCACCATCACAGCTGCCGCCACACAGTCTGCAATTACCTGCAGCAGGGGGTCCCACATCAGCCGCACCCGGAAAAGGGAGATCTGGTAGACCAGTAGGGCCAGGTGCCAGCCACCCAGAAGAACCCCCGTGTAGGCGCAAGCCTGAGCGAAAACCGCGGTGCGGGCGGCAAGGAGCGGATTCATTCGCGGAACATCCCGGCGGCGATCATACGACTGGTACTTGCGCACCTGAAGCCCCAGCCACAGGGCAATACCCGAAAAGAGCAGGCTAAAAATGAGCATTGTTGCCGCCGGTAGTTGCAGCTGGGGCCCCTGCAGCGCCAGACTCACACCGTTGAGAATGGCACCCGCCGCAAAGGCAAGTACAGCAACAAGCACCAGTACCCGGACCCGGAGCTGTTTCATCGGCACACCACCGGCGCATCCAAGAACTCACGGATACCGGAGGCGTCTGCGGCCCGCTCAGCAAGCTCGGCCACCGATAAACCTCCCAGCATCGCCGACGAATCCATGCGGGCCCAGGGAACCAGCACGAACGCACGCTGACCGGCAAGCGGGTGCGGCAGAGTAAGCTCGGGTTCATCCATCTCAAGGTGAGCATAGGTAATCATGTCAATATCCAGGGTACGCGGCCCCCACCGCACTTGGCGAATACGGTGGTGCTTTTTCTCAACGCTCTGGCAGTATCTCAGCAGGTCAAAGGGACGCAGATCGGTCTCCACCTCCACCACCATGTTGAGGAAGTCCGGCTGATCGGCCGGCCCACCCACGGCAGCGGTAACCGCTATCGGCGATACCTTGTGTAGCTCAATACGCGCGTGACTGCACAAATCCACAACGGCTCGAATCAGTGTTTCTTCCCGGTCACCCAGATTAGAACCGAGGGCGAGAACCGCCGTGACTGTCATTCCTTCTCCCGGAATATTGTGACCGAAACATCGGAGAAGGTCACCTCTATCGGCGCCTTCGGTTTATGCACCGTCAGCTCGACGGCAAGCAGCGGAAACCTCTCCAGCACCTCGGTGGCCACCCTCTCGGCAAGGGTCTCGATCAGGTTCAGCGACTCCCCCGTGATCACATCCCGAATACACTCGGCGACCTCGGCGTAGTTGATCGTGTGGCCGACGTTATCGGTGGCGGTTGCGCGACTGAAGTCGGTAAACATGGTGATATCGACAAAAAAGGGCTGACCGGTCTGTTTCTCGGTATCGAGAACACCGTGGTAGCCCACGCAGCCCACACCGGTGAGAGCTATGCGGTCAGCATATTTGAGATTCCCGGTGTGTCCCCGGTTCTGGCCAGCTGTCTGAAGAGCCACGGTAGTCCTCATCTCATTGTTGCTGTTCTCCCTTTACCTAGTTCATTATCCCCACTGTGTCGGCGGGACTTCTCTTTGTTAAGCATTGTTACGGCTTATCGGCGGGTCTATCAGCACCGGAAGGATAACCTACCGTCCCGCTCATTCGGGTAGGTTTTTAGCGGTTTTTACGCGCAACCGACCGGCAAATCAGCCCGGTTTACCAGCAGCTGCCAGAGGCAAACATCACAGCAATATTTTATCTTTGGGGCCTACCCGCTATCTCGTGCCGCCACTCTGCTTTACCCGCTGTACCACCGCAATAGAATCCGCAGACTCCCGCACCGCGTGGACCCGCACCGCCCAGGCACCGGCCAGAGCCGCCAGGGTAGAGATAGCGGCTGTTGCCGCATCCCGCCCTTCAGCGGGCCGCGGCGGTACCGCCGATCCGGCCCGGCGCTCGTCCTCTCGCCCCGTAAGGGCAGCGATAAAACGCTTCCGGGAGGCGGCAACCAGCACGGGGTGACCGAGCGTCCTCAGTCTCTCTATACCGGCAATCAGATCCCAGTTATGGTCTTCAGCCTTAGCAAACCCCAGGCCGGGGTCGATAATGATCCGACCGGGATCAACACCGGCGCCCACAAGTCTGCCCCGCAGTTGCTGAAGCTCACCCGTTACTTCAGCCAGCGTGTCGGTGTAGGTTGCCCGCTTATCCATGGTGGTCGAGTCCCCGCGGGCATGCGTCAGAACGTAGGGGACCTCGAGTTCCGCCACGGTCTTGGCCATAGCCTCGGTGAGATTCATACCCGAGACATCGTTGACGATTTTAGCCCCGGCCGCCACCGCCGCATACGCGGTCTCGTGGTTGAGCGTATCCACGCTCACCACCGCACCCTCTGCCGCCAGCTCACGGATTACCGGAAGGATACGCCTCTGCTCCTCAGCCACACTCACACGCACGGCACCTGGCCGGGTAGATTCCCCGCCCACATCAATAATATCGGCACCGGATGCGAGCATAGCACGGGCGTGGGCGAGCGCGTCGGGCACCGCTAAGTATTGCCCGCCGTCCGAAAAAGAATCGGGGGTTACATTGAGAATTCCCATGACCAGGGTGCGGTCGGTGGGCAGGTTATGGAGAAAACCGTGATGCTGAGGGGGGGTCATGTTTTTAGGCTAGCACCTCGCTGGATAGCCACCCCTTTTCTAGTAGGTCTAGCATGGATTCGGCATCATCAGCGGAGACGTTATGGCTAGCCCAGGCTAGCCCTAATACTGCGTTGTAAAGCACGGCCCCGGTGAGCTCCTCCCGCAGGTGCCCATCAGCACGGGCTTGCCGAATGAGGTTGTCCATACTGGCAATGACATGAGAACAGTGTATTCCGAGGGGGGAGGAGTAGTTTCCCGTGCTCGCTTCTAGCAGGGGGAGAGCCAAATCTTCATAGGAGCGCACCCAGCACCAGAGAGAGGATATCCACAGACGAAGGGCTGAGAGGGAGTCGGGGGCGTCTTTAAGAAGGTGCTCCAGGCTGGGGAGCTTGCTGTCGTGCGTGTCTAGAATTTCTGCGATCAGGGCTTCTCTGTCAGGGAAGTGACGGTAGAGGGTTCCTGCTCCTACCCCAGCGGTCTTGGCGACGGCATCCATGGAGAATTGAGCCCCGACCTGGTTCATGAGGTTCAGGGCTGCTTCGAGGATTTTTTGGCGGTTTTTCTGGGCGTCAGCGCGCATTGGTTTCCTTGAGTTCCGGCTAATTTTGCTAAATGGAGAGTTCATCCGTATAGTAGCAGACGTAAACGGAGTGAATCTCCAGATACGGGGTTGGGGAGCGGCAGGACCCCCGATCTTCTCCACAACCGGAACATTCACCCCACTAAAAAATAAGAAGACAAAACCACGTAAGGAATACAAACATGTCAAAACCAGAAAAAATGATTATCGGCCTCGCAGGCTTCGGATTCGCCGGAACACAGGCCCGAGCTTGGCAGCTGCCCGAATCCACGTCAAAGATCTACCCCGACTTTGAAGGGCATATCCAGGCAGCACAGCTAGCAGAAAAAGGTAAACTACACTTTCTCTTCTACGGCGACTTCCCCGGAGCATTTCCAGCTAGCAATGAAGATGCTCCCCATATGGTCCCGGATCCGGTGGTCTCTATCGCCGCCACCGCACCCAAGACCTCACACATCGGTTTTGCGTCCACCGTTGCCACCGAATGGCACGCACCCTTCACCGTAGCCCGCCAGTTCAAGGCTCTGGATATTTTCACGGGAGGCCGCCTAGCTCTCAACGCCGTCACCGGGTCCAACCCTCAAACAGCCGCCCTCTACGGAAAAACTATTCCCTCTAGTGCTCAGCGCTACGGCCGCGCCCAAGAATTTCTAGACATAGTCCAGTCTCTCTGGGGCTCCTGGACCCCTGAAACAAGCCTGGCTGCTGACGGCAAAAGAATCTTTGCAGACTACAGCAAACTAGAAAGACTCAACCTTCGGGGAAACCACCTTCAGGTGCAGGGCTCTCTTCCTATTCCACCCACCCCTCAAGGCCAACCGGTTATCTTCCACTCCGGTGGATCACCCCGCAGCATTGCCTTCGCTGGCCGCTACGCAAGTGTCTACATCACCGAAGTCTGGACCCCCGAAGAGGCGGCTCGGCAGCGGCAAGAACTGCGTGAGGCAGCCAAAGAAGCAGGCAGAGACCCGGATAAGGTCAAATTCATCGCCGGTCTCATGTTCACCCTCGCGGATAGCAAGCGTGAGGCCCTGGACCGTCACGCCTACTTCATGGAACCCAAATACGATCAGCAGCTACGCTATCTCAGCGTTTTCTTCAACTCGCCCCTCACCGAAGACGATCTAGACAAGCCTCTACCCCGGGAAGTTATTGAAAGAGCCCGCTACCAACAGGTAGGCGACCCCCGGCAGGAGATCGCCCTCAAGGTAGCCGCTCAAGGCTGGAACCTTCGAGACATCATCAACCACTCAGTTATTGACTACCATCCCGCGGTTCTGGGCGATGCACAAGAAATAGCCCGGCACATGCAAAGCTGGTTTCAGGCTGGAGCCGCCGACGGCTTCTGGCTTATCCCCGATACACACGCTATAGACCTCAAACGCTTTGTCCACGAGGTGGTACCCATTCTTCAGGAACGAGGACTCTTTCACCGGGACTATGAGGGTAGCACCCTACGCGAAAACCTGGGACTCAAAGACCAGTACGGCTCACCCTTCCCAGATCGGTAACACCGGTGTAAAAACCGCGAGAGACAAAGGGCGGTGGATACCGCGGTATCCACCGCCCTTCATCCAGAAAAAGTAGGGCCTAGTGCTTACTCATGATCAGGCTCATCGCCTCGGCCCGGGTGCTCTCCGCCCGCAACTGGCCCCGCACCGCAGAGGTCACCGTCTTGGCACCGGGTTTACGCACCCCGCGCATCGACATGCACAGGTGCTCACCCTCGACCACCACTATCGCGCCGGCCGGCCTCAGGTTCTCCTCGATAGCCTCCACAATCTGGGTTGTCATACGCTCCTGCACCTGGGGACGCTGCGCATAGAGATCCACCACCCGAGCAAGCTTGGATAACCCGGTCACCTTCCCTTCCCCGCCGGGGATATAGCCGATGTGGGCGAGCCCAAAAAAGGGCACCAGGTGATGCTCGCAGGTCGAGTAGAAGGGAATATCCTTGACCAGCACCAGCTCAGAGTGATCAATATCGAACGTGGTTCCCAGTATCTCCTGCGGGCTGCGGCCCATACCCGCAAACATTTCCTCGTAGGCGCGAGCAACCCGCGCCGGGGTCTCCTTGAGTCCCTCCCGGTCGGGGTCCTCCCCAATCGCATAAAGAATCTCGCGAACCGCCGCCTCAACCCGGGGCCGGTCAACCGCCACTAGCGCCCACCGTCCCAGGGATTATCAATGTCATCGGCCGAGGGCCGCTGCGGACCGTCCGCCTGAGGGCCCAGGCCGGGGCCCGGGTTAACGTCGGTTACCGGCTTGGTCTCAGCAGACGTATCGGGTTCCACCACCGGCTGCTGCACAATCACCTCGGTGGGCTCCTCCCCGGCGGGCTTGGCCCGATCTATCATTTCCGACGGCGCCTTAACCGGGGGAATGGTTGAGGGTTCACGATTCTGCTTGGAATACCAGTAGGAACGCTCATCGCGCTTACGCACACTCGAGAAAATCTCCTTCAACTCGGGTTCAAGCAGGGTTTCTTTCTCCAGCAGAGCGTAGGCCAGGCGGTCCAGGACGTCGCGGTTATCGCGTAAAATCTCGTAGGCTTCGTCGTGGGCCTGCTCCAGCAGAGCGTAAACCTCCCGGTCAACCGTGTACGCCATCTCGTCGGAGTAGTTGTTTCCGCCGGCACCTGCCCCGCCCAAGAAAGGATCCGTCTCCTGGGGCGCCAACCGCACCGACCCCACCTTGGCGCTCATCCCGTATTCGGTCACCATCTTGCGGGCGGTATCGGTGGCCTTCTGAATATCGTTGGAGGCACCGGTCGAGGGGTCGTGGAAGATCAGCTCCTCCGCAGCCCGGCCACCCATGGCGTAGGCCATCTGGTCCAGCAGTTCGTGGCGGGTAGTCGAGTATTTATCATCTTCGGGCATCACCATGGTGTAGCCCAGGGCGCGCCCGCGGGGAAGGATTGTAATCTTGGTGACCGGGGCCGAGTTACGCAGAGCCGCGGCAACCAGGGCGTGGCCGCCCTCATGGTAGGCGGTCACCTTACGCTCGTGCTCGTTCATAATGCGTGACGACCTCTGCGGGCCCGCCATAACCCGGTCAATGGCCTCGTCAATAGCGCGCTCATCAATCACGTTTCCGCCGTCGCGGGCGGTCAGCAGGGCCGCCTCGTTCATGACGTTGGCAAGATCGGCTCCGGTAAAGCCGGGGGTACGCTTGGCCACCGACCCCAGATCAACCCGCCGGTCAATGGGCTTACCCGCCGCATGCACCTCAAGGATACGCTGGCGGCCTTTCAGGTCGGGGGCATCCACACCCACCTGACGGTCAAAACGGCCGGGACGCAACAGGGCCGGGTCAAGCACGTCGGGGCGGTTGGTTGCGGCGATAACGATCACATTGGAGGTGCCGTCAAAGCCGTCCATCTCCACCAGCAGCTGGTTGAGGGTCTGTTCACGCTCGTCGTTGCCGCCGCCCATGCCCACGCCGCGCTGGCGGCCCACCGCATCGATCTCATCGACAAAGATGATGGCGGACCTGTTCGATTTTGCCTCCTTGAAGAGGTCACGCACGCGGGAGGCGCCCACGCCCACAAACATCTCCACAAAGTCGGAACCGGAGATAGAGTAGAAGGGCACCCCGGCCTCGCCGGCAACCGCCTTAGCCAGCAGTGTTTTACCGGTGCCGGGAGGGCCATATAGCAGCACACCCTTGGGAATTTTGGCGCCCAGGCGGGTGAATTTTTCGGGTTCGGCGAGGAACTCGCGCACCTCTTCAAGCTCGGCCAGGGCCTCGTCGACACCGGCAACATCGGAGAACCGCACGGTGGGGTTGTCTTTGTTGAACTTTTTAGCCCGAGACTTAGAGAAGTTCATGATCTGGGATCCACCGCCGCCCATACGCGACATCAGGAACCAGAAGATCGCCACCATAATCAGTAGGGGCACCAGGAAGGACAGCATGGAGGTGAACCAGTTGGTCTGGACCGGCTGATCGGTGTAGGAATCCAGGCCGGCACCGTCCATGGCCGTCACCACGTCATCGGCCCGCGGCTGAACATAGTAGAAGGTGAGGTTCCTCCCCAGGTTCTGCCCCTCGGGTGAGGTGTAGTCTTCGGCGAGCTCCAAGTCCACCTTCTGGTCGCCGTCATATATCTTGGCGCTGGTCACCTTGTCGTCGTTGAGCAGGCCAATACCGACGCTCGTGTCAACACGGTTAGAGCCACCAAAGAGGCTACCCATCGACATCGAAACGAGCACGATAACCAGAATAAGACCAAAGAACCAGGGGCTAGAAACGAGCTTGCTGAAGAAGCCCTTCTGATTCGACTCCGGGTTGTAATTGGTGTTTTGCGCCAAGTTAAAAGTCCTCCACAAACTGGCGGTATGCCGCCGAGCAACGATCGCGCATTGGACAACACACGACTATAAATCGCACACTAATTTACTCGGTCTCGCTGAAAGTGCGCTCCAAGAAATGGGCGTTCCACTCATGGCTAAACGCGACCGCCGCCCCCGCCCGTGGGAAAGACCGCGGTGCACGGGTTGCGATCTAAGAGTAGACGTGCGGGGCCAGGGTGACAATGCAGTCGAGGTTACGGTACCGTTCGGCAAAATCCAGGCCGTAGCCGACCACGAATTCGGGGTCGATATCCCAGCCGACATACCTGCACTCCACATCGGTTTTTACCGACTTGGGTTTGCGCAGCAGCGCACAAATTTCCACAGAGGCCGCCCCGCGTGAAACCAGGTTCTGCTGAAGCCAGGCCAGGGTGAGGCCCGAGTCAACGATGTCCTCAACAATCAGCACATCTCTACCGGTCAGGTCTGTGTCGAGATCCTTGAGAATACGCACAACCCCGGACGACTTGGTACCCGAACCGTAGGATGAAACCGCCATCCAGTCCATGGTGTAGTGGGATTTGAGTGCCCTCGAAAGGTCCGCAACCACCATGATCGCCCCTTTGAGCACGCCCACCAGTAAAACATCTTTCCCGGCGTAGTCACGGTCGATTTGCGCCGCGAGTTCTTTCACCTTGTCATCAATTTCCTGTTTGGTAAAAAGAACGTGTTTAATATCGCTCTTTACGTCGTTTGCATCCACGATATTTATCCTTACGAAGGGGCTCGGTCTATGGGCATACACGGTAGAAAAACAAGTTTACCGCCCGTGCACGATTCTCCCACTATTTCTTTGGTTTTCTTGGTTTTTGCTCGGTTTTACCCACCACCAGCAGGCCGGTTTGTCGGTAGGGCCCCGGGGGGCGTATCCTCCAGGCGCTGACGTGACCCGAGAGCTGGAGGGGCCCGGCAACCCCGTGTTCGCTAGCGAAACTGTCCAGGGCTGACAGCCTTTCAAATACGGGGTTGTGCCCGCCAACTTTTGTGATGGCCAGCGCTAGAACCCGCCGTCGCAGGGCCGTATCGAGTTCTGATAGCTGCGCCCGGTCAATCACCGCGTATTCTGTACCCGCCAGCCGGCGGGCGGCCATCTCCTCGTGGGCATGATCGGAAGGCAGCAGGAGCGAATCAAAGATTTCCTCCGCCCGCGAATCAAGGTAGCTGGAGTCAGCTCCGAGAATGGCCGCGGTGCGGGCCAGGGAGAGGGCCACGTCGCCGCCCAGCTGCTCTTCGAGAAAGGGGAGAATGCTGTGGCGCACCCTGGCCCGCATATAGTGCTGGTCGGTGTTGGTGGGGTCATGCCAGGGATCTAGCCCTTCGGCGGCACAGATTTCGGCAACCTGTTCGCGGCGGACCGCAAGCAGGGGGCGCAGCAGGCAGAGGCCGCCGCGGTGGCGCAGAGTCGGCATTCCCGCCAGCGATCGGGTGCCGGAGCCGCGTGCCAGCCCCAGCAGCACGGTCTCTGCCTGATCGTCGAGGGTGTGCCCCAGCAGAACCGCACTCGCCCCGGTCTCCCGAGCGGCTTCCTCGAAGGCTGTATAGCGGGCACGGCGGGCAGCCTCCTCCAGGCCCAGTCGCCCGGTATCCGGGGATACCGTTTTGACTACCACCGGGGTGAGGCCCAGCCTCAGGCACTCCCGTTGTGCGGTGGCGGCGACCTCGGCCGATCCCGGCTGAAGCCCGTGATCAACCACCACAGCGCCGGCACGTATGTCTTGGCGGCGCACAAAGTGGGCCACCAGCGCTGCCAGGGCCAGCGAGTCCGGCCCGCCGGAGCAGGCCACCAGCACCAGCGGCCTCTGTCCTACACCGGCCGGGGCGCTGTCCGTGCTACCGGCACGGGTACGACCTACGGGCTTACCCGAGGCGAGAACTGCCCCCCGCCCGATCAGCAGGTTGAGGGCCTGCGCCACCTGTCCGCGGGCAAAGCCCACCGCCGGGTTGAGTCTTCCCTGACGACCCCGCTGCACTATCCTTCCACCCTGTGTTCGCTCAAAACCCGCCGGATCCAGGTCTGCGGGTCGTGCAGCTCCGCCTCGCTAGGAAGGTTGTCCGGCGACTCCCAGACGGTATTGAAACTCTCCATTCCCTCCGAGCCAACAATGTGCTGCACAAACTTTTGTCCGTCCCTATACTGCCGAAGTTTGCGGTCTATCCCCAACAGTTTGGAGATAAGCCGGGTGAGTATTTTCTGGGTTTCACTGCGGCGGTTGAAACGACGTCGAATGGTTTTAACCGTGGGCACGATAGACGGGTCGACCAGGTCCATGACAGTATTAGCGTGCCCCTCTAACAGGCTCATGACGGCGGTGATACGGCTGAGTACCTCACCGGCTCGGCTGCGGCTGTACACCAGGGGGGCCTCCTCGACCGCTGCGGCTATTTCGCGGATGAGCTCTAGCAGGTAGGGGCGCAACCAGTCAGCGGCGGCGAACTGTACCCGGTGGGTCTGCTCGTGGAGGCAGACCCAGAGCCTAAAATCTTCCGGTTCGAGGTTGAGTTCTTTTTCCACGGCTAGGATGTTGGGGGCAACCAGCATAAGCCTGCCGCCGGGAGCCCCGTGACCCGCCAGCGCGGCGTAGGGCTCATACTGTCCCAGCACCCTGGTTGACAGGTAGGCCAGGATACCTCCCAGTTCTCCCCCGCCGGCGTATCCGGTCAGGGTCTGCTGTGCGGGTGAGAGACCGGTGAGTCTCTTACCCACGGTCGTGTTTTCGAGGGGGCTGAGCATGATCTCAAACGACTGCGTGTTTGCCCTAGCCCAGCCAGCCCGGTCCACAACAAGCACCTCGGAGTCGTGGAGGTTGTGGGCGGCGGACAACCCGGTGATGGTGTGCACATGTTCCACCGAGGCCACCGCCGCGTAGCGGAGTGATTCAACCGCGCGCCGCTGCTCTGCCGGTCCCAGCCGCGGCCCGGCGGGTGCCAGCACCCCGGCAAGTTGGGAGGCAAAAGGAAAGTTTAACAGTGAGGAGGTAGATGCCATGCCTCCCACTGTACAGGCTGCCGGATCACAGCGATCTATTCACAGATTGGAACAACCCGACCGAATCTAGTGGGACTTTTCGAACCTCTCCAGGGCCTCACGTACCAGACGCTCAGCGGTCTCTCGAGGTTCCCAGCCCTCGGCCTTCACCCATTTTCCGGGCTCAAGGTCCTTGTAGCGCTCAAAGAAGTGGGCAATCTCTGCTTTAGTGTGGTCTTTGATGTCGTCGAGTTCTTGGATATCGCTATAGCGCTTATCGGTGGGAACGCACAGCACTTTGGCGTCTCCGCCGGCCTCGTCGGTCATATTAAAGACGGCGACGGGGCGGGCCTCCACCAGTACCCCGGGCACCAGTTCTTCGTTGATGAGTACCATGGCGTCGAGCGGGTCGCCGTCTTCGCCCAGGGTGTTTTCAAAGTAGCCGTATGCGGTGGGGTACTGCATCGAGGTGAACAGTACGCGGTCCAGGCGCAGGCGGCCGGTTTCGTGGTCGATCTCGTATTTGACGCGGGAGCCGCGGTTGATTTCGATGGTGACGTCAAGTTCCATGTGGAATTCTCCTCCGGGTAGGTAAAAGCCCGCCGGTATCCGGCTGCTTCAATGATCCGGTGTCCAGTCTAACCTAGCTCAACTGTCACTCTTATATTTGCGGTGTGTGCGGAGCTTGGCGCGGTGTTTTGCCGGCTAAAGTGTCTACTGTTGTGCCCATATGTGCGGTCTGTGCCGGCATAATTGGGTAGTGTCTGCGCGGATATCCTATGCTGCCCTGGAGGTGTTTGTGTCTTCATCCGAGAATTTGCCCCCGCGGGAGGGTGCGCGTGCCCGGGTTCTGGCTTTGGTGCTGGTGCTGGCCTGTCTGGGCACCGGCCTCTGGGCTGTCCCTCAGTTTCTGCAGGCGCGGGAGTTTGCCGCTTCTGCCGAGTCTTCCTATTCGCCTCCCGCGGCAGGGGTACCGGCACCGGTTGAGACCTCGGGTACCCTTGACACCTCGGCCATAGACTCGTCGCTGTCCGCTCTTGCCGAGGGGTTTAGCGGTGGTTCTCTGACCGGCACGGTTGTTGACCCGGCTACCGGCACCGTCCTCTATTCTCACGGTGCGGATCGGGCCCGGGTTCCGGCGTCCAACCTTAAACTGTTAACCGATTACACGCTGGTGCGTGTGATGGATCCCTCCGCACGTTTCTCCACTTCGGTGGCGGTGAGCGGGGATACTCTCACCCTGGTGGCCGGTGGTGACACTCTGCTGGGCACCGGGGAGTCTGCCGCCGACGAGGTAGTGGGGCGGGCCGGTCTGGTCACCCTGGCTGCCGAGACCTACGCCGCGCTTGAGGACGACGGAACCGGCACCTATACCCTGAACCTCGACACCTCTATCTATGCGGGTGAGGCCACTAACCCGGCCTGGTCGCAGGAAGACATAGACGCCCAGGAGGTGGGCGCCGTGTTCCCCCTCGCTTTCTACTCCCACTACTCTCCCGGCGACGACGGGGCACCCACCGGGTCCCGCCCCCTGAATGCGGCCCAGCAGGTGCAGCGGTATCTGCTGGATGAGCTTAACGGCCTGGGGGCGGATTCCGGTATGAGCTTTACCCTGGGCGAGGAGACCGCAACCCCCGAAGGTGCCGAGCAACTTGCCGCGGTGGAGTCGGCGACGGTGGCGGAACAGGCCGCCTATATGATGCAGCAGTCAGATAACATGCTGGCCGAGGCACTGGGGCGGAATGCGTCGGTGGCGGCCGGTGGTGACGGTTCGTTCCTATCCGCGCGCAGGTTGGTGGAGGAGACCCTGGCGGCGGACGGCATACCCACCGAACATCTCAACCTGGTTGACCTGTGCGGTCTCTCGGGCGAGAACCGGGTAACCGGCACAACCCTGGCAGCGGTGGTAAGCGCTATGGTGCAGGGGGAAAAGGGGGCCGATGTCGCGCTGGCCGGGCTTCCGGTCGCCGGTGGTAGCGGCACCCTGGCCGACCGTTTTGACGACCCCGATGAGCAGGCGGCGCAGGGCTATGCGCGAGCCAAAACCGGCACCCTGAATTCGGTGGTTGCGCTGAGCGGCTACCTGGTGACCGAAACGGGACACACCCTGGTTTTCTCTTTTATCGTCAACGATGTGACAGATTCTCGGGCCGCCAGGGACGTGGTTGATACATCGGTAGCGGCGCTGAGAGCCGGATAGGCGGCTAGCGGCCCTGTGCCCAGAGACGGTGCAGAAGCATGCCGAGGGAGAGGGTGTCTTTGGCTTCCACGTCTGCCATGCAGGTCGAGTCCTCGTCTCGTAAAATATCTTTGACCTCCCACAGGTAGCCGCGGTCGTAGATGATATGAAGTGTCGCCCGTGTTTGTGCTACCTGTCCCGGGGTATCTGCTGATATTTTCCAGGCTCGGTTTTCGGCTGAGAAGACCCGGGTTGTTAGAAGATCGCAATCAACGCGGCGGTCAGTTTCGTGGGGCATTGAGGTCTGCGGCAGCTTTATCCAGGCGTAGAGGTGCTGGAGGGCGTTTTCGGCGGTGGTCCGCGATAGTAGACAGTCGCCGGTGTTCTGCCCCCGCGAGTTGATGATTTTTGCCCACACCAGGGTTTCTCGCTCCCCCTCGTAGAGGGTAATGGTGTTTTCTTGCGGGGCGTGCATCTGGCATGCCTCAAGCCGGCGGGCCGGGTGGGTGATCAGGGCCAGCACGCGAGCTCCGGTCTCGGTGAGGACGCGGTTACTATCGAGCAGCTCAGCCTCTCTCAGGGCAGCGGCGTCAGGGGCTGAGAGGTTGTCGTGGGGTCTGCGGTCGGGGGTGAGGCCGGCAAGTATTTCCACGGTGCGTGCGGGGAGCTTGAGTGTTTGTTCGAGGTCGTTACTGGCTAAAAGCATGGTCGGTGTTTATTTCTGGTAGAAGGAGTGGTGGTAGAGACCGGTAGCCGGGGTGAAAGTATCGATCAGGTGCTGACCGATTGCCATCCCCGCATCCAGAAAAGCAAGGGGAACGGTTACGGTAACCACCGTGCCGATACCCTCCGCCAGGGCAAAGATCTGAAAGTTTGCCAGCAGGGTCTTATTCTGTAGAAAAGAGTGGACCGCCAGGACTGTATCCCCCCGTTCTGCAGGGTATTTTCGCTGGCCGAGCATACACAGGTTCTGCCTGTCACGCAGCTGGGTGATGGCCTCCAGCTGGTGACTGGTGTAGGTGTCGATGTCCCGAAATTCCGGGGGTGGCTGTTCGGTGGTGGCCACGATATTGGTGCCCAGCAGCTCTGCCTCGTGGGGACGGGCGAGTAGTGCCAGGTACTCGTTGGGTCCGAAGCGGACCTGCCAGCTACTGGGCAGGTTGAGGACCAGCCCGCTGGTGGGTTCGGTGTAATTGGTGTATCCGCTCATGATTTCTTCTTTCACTCGTTGAAGACCCGGCCGGAGTAAAGGGTGTGTCTCCTCTACCGAAGGCGTCTACCCTCCTTTAATCTCCAATATCTGATATATCCGCTATATCCAGATCTTCCGCCGCCCCTAGAGAAGAACCATAGACTTCACCAGCAGCACTGGGCGGTACCCCATAACGACCCGAGGAAAAAGCACCGTCCTCCATAAAATACTCCCGCTGATCATGGTCGGGACTAATGCCCTCCTCTACCAGACTCGTCTCCCCATAAAAATCTCGTCGCTGAATTTCTGCAAACACCAGCCTCCGCCAATGGCCCAAAGCCCTCAACAGCTTCTCCGGTTTCCGCGCCTTCTGCCGGGCCCAGGGCCGGTTCTCACTGGTAAACACAAAGGGCTGGCCGGTGTCCGGGTCAGGACCCCCAATAGTGATCTGTAGCTGCCCCGATTCCAGCTGGTTCATGACGAGGTCCCCCTCCCGCACATTCGTAAACGAAACCAACCAGCTGTGCCGACGAAGATAGTCCTCATCTGCTGTCTGCACAAAACTCAACCGTTCTAAATCTACAAAGAGTTCTACGGTGCGGGTGGTGGTTGGGGCCAGGTTGGGTTCTTTGGGGTAGTAGATGGATTTACGGTAGTCCAGATGCTGCGGTGTCACCAGGTGAGTGGGAACGACCCCGGTAAAAGTGAACGGGCCGGTAATCGTACCCCGCAGACTGTACGGATGAGTCTTCCACGACGGAATCTGCTGCTGGTACAGATGATAGCTAGTATATGTATTTGTATACGCGGCGATCTCCGTCGCATACGGCTGATCCGTAATATAAATATCGGTGATAGACTTCTTCACACACTCGGTAAGCGTAGGAAACCGATATAACCGACACGCATGAACATGATGATGTTTCTTGTGCCGATGCCAAGCATAAAGAGTATGCTGTGTTAGCCGCCACCAGCGAGGCCGGTAACCAAAGAAAGGAGCAGTAAAGAAGGTTAAAATATTAATCAGGATGTTACCAAAAAAAGCTAATATCCAAATGAGGGTTCCTATCACAGCGGGAATCCGGTAGTAGGGTTCCAGTACAGGAACCTGCTCCATCAGTAGAGATATCGTCATCCCCCCGAACATGACACCGCCGGCACCAAAGATGAATAGACGGCGGTCGGGCCAAAAGGGATCGCTGACAAAGGCATTGGACCGGTTCCGTCCCGAGGCCCTGTGCCACCAAAAAGCCAACGTAACCACAGCAAAGAGGAAACCAAACAGGAGTTTCGGGGTAATCTCAATCAATCCCAGCATATGTTAACCCCCAAAAAATTTCTTGGCTCCGTCCAGCAGACCCTGGGCACCCTGGCCAATATTCTTGGCCGCATCCCCCACCGCGCTCTCGGTATCCTTATAGGCACCGCCGACAGTATCAGCCGCCCAATCGTCGAACCCCGTTTCCTTGACGACCTGTTCGCCCAGCTGGGAACCAAGGTAGGAGCCAACCATAGCACCGACCACGGTACCCGGCCCCGGAATGATAGACCCAATAGCGGCACCAATAGCACCACCGGCTATGCCCAGACCCGTTGTGGCTGCGCTAGCTCCAACCGCCCTGGCCCTCTTCTCACCCTCGTCATCTGTCTGGTGCTGATCGTTATTGTAGTAATCGCTGTAGGTCGTCACCGCCCCCACCGCTGTGCCCACCCCGGCAACACCTTTGAGAGTCTTTGCCGCCGCCGGCATATGCTCACCCACCTTACCCAGGGCAGAGCCGGCGTATTTCTCGGCCAGGTAGGCAGCATTATGGGCAACTCTGGTATCGGCATCCATCAACAAATCTTTAGCAGGCAAACTGTACTGGGGAAGGGACCTCATCATTTTTTCTACCCCCTGACCGTGTTTCCCAGCCTGGGCCGCGACCTGCCCGGCCCAGCGAGAAAGGCCCTGAAAACCGGCCCCCAGGCTCCCCCTCATCCCTGCAGAGACTCCCTTACCCAGATCATCGGCGCTACCTGCGGTGGACTTAACCCAGTCATCCATAGATGCCAGGTTTCCCCGGGCCGCTCGTGCCGCCCAGCCCCCGGCAGTATCGGCAAACCGGCTGCTACCTTCGGCAGCCTTCCCCAGCCAGGTCCCGGCACCGGTTCCAGCCCGCTTGAGGCCCTCAGCCACCCGTCCACCCAAAAACCGGAATTCTTGTGCAGCCAGGTCGATGAAAGTTTCAGCCGGTCCCTCAGCACACTGGGATAGTAGACCGGGTCCAACCCGGCCAAAAACTTCATCCAGGCCCTTCTCTGAGTCCCCGGAGACTTCTCCACACCCAGGATAAAAGACGACATGCCCCTATAGAGCAGATCAGCACCGGCACCCATCTGCCTGACAAAATCAGCATAGGCCGATGACTCATCAGAAGAAATCTCCGGCAGATTCTCCACCACATGCACCAGACCCACCAGCAGATCAGAATAGTCATTGACCAGAGTCTTCTCCACCAGCTGCTGATCAAAAAGAAGAGGAATACCCTCCGGGTCTTTCCGCAGATACAGATCCAGTTCGGCCGGACTGAACAGGTTCAAAGCGCCCAGATAGTCCCTCAGAGCCTCATCAGATTCCCCTGCTCTGCTTCGCATCTGAACCAATTCATCATAAGAAACCGGCGGATTACCCAGGGTAGCCTCCGACGAAAGCTCAAACAGTCCGGCACCCTGCGAGTACCCACCCGAATACGGAGACGTGCCCGTAGACAAACCCAGATTACCCCGGGCCTGGGCAGCTATATCCCGATTCTTTTTCAGCACGTAGCGTTCTTTCAGATAAGCCACGTGTTCTTCCCGGTCGCTAACAATATCGGTCACGATTGACCGCTGTGCGGTCAACACCTGGGAAGCCTCTTCGTGCTGCTGCCGGAAAGCGGCCAGCTGATTCTCCACGTCCACATAGACGGCAGAACCGTATTTCAGGGTGGCCAGGTCTTCCTCATACATACGTATCTTGACCTCTAGATCGGCCATAGTTTCAGTAGCATCAGTAGCCCGGCTATGAGCGGTCCTGGCCCGAGAACGCAGATCAACCAGGGCGGTATACCAATCTTCGGCCACCGAGCCCATCCGGTAGAGTTCTTGCTGGACCAGGCTCATGTACTCGTGAGAGACTCTGGTACTGTCATTGAGGTAGCGGATTTTATAGCCCTGACCCTTGAGCTCCCCCATACTGGTATAAGCATCAAGGCCCTTGTTAAGAGCTTCGGCTTTCCTCCTCCACATATTAATAATTCGCAGCCAGCTCTCAGGCTCGCCCGGTGCCGGATTACCTTCCTCGAACAAAGACCAGTCTGTCGGATAGGGACCGGAGTCACCGCTCTCATGGGGAAGCATGGGAAGAGGAACAGACATCAGAAACTCACACCTTTCACACATGAGTACACCAAGAATGTAGCTATAGAACACACAGCGCCACTGAGCCGACTCTGTTACCTACCGAAACTACACCCAAAGCAGCCCCAGCTACCCGACATTAACCCACCAACAGCTGAATGCCACCACATGTGGGGACAGGCTTCACCCGGTCCGCCACCTCAATCAACCGAGACACACAGAGCAAAACCCCGTCAAATACTCCAAAATTAGGTCACGATTTTATAAAGTCATCCAAGAGATACCCCTACTTATAGGGACAAATCCGATAATTGTACCTACAAATATAGCCGCGGAACCGGACACTCCCGGTCGGCCGCACCACCACACATATATTGAAAGACAACCATGAAACACAGCTTCGTACACGGGGCAGCAACCACACCGAACCGCCGACAGGTAGGCAAACTGGCCCTCGCAACAGCCGGAATCACCCTTGCCTCGGGGACCGGAATCTCGGTAGCGCAGGCGGGAAGCAACGACATCCGCTCCGTCTCCACAGCCCAGCGCAACCATGACGCCCAAAAACTCCTCGACCTCATCAACACCTACCGGTCACACAACGGGCTGAGCCGCCTCAACCACTCAGCCACCATCGCCTCGGTCATGGACTCCGAGGCACGCCGCCAATTTGTGCAGGGGTACTACTCCCACGGCACAGAGTTCATCTATAACGCCAAGGTTCGCGGATACTCATTTGTGCGAGAGGTGATAGCTCTCACCTACAACGACGACATCGGCCAACTCCTGGCCTTCTGGAAATCCTCCCCCGCCCATAACGCGGCCGTACTGGCCCCCGCCGCAAACACCCTGGGTATTGGCCTGGCGTACGGGCACGGTACCGGCCTGCCCTGGAGGATACTGGGCAATGTCGGTATTTACCGCTACGACGGCAACAACGGCCCCGGCGATATTCAGTCAAGCATCACCTCGGGAGCACAGTTCAGAACCGCAAGCTACACCCTACGCGGGGCTATCGGCGAAAAATACTATGCGCTCGGCGGCGAGACCCGGTTCGGGGCACCCACCATGAACGAGTCGGGCGGGCTCGCCTCTGGCGGGGCCTACCAGATGTTTCGAACCGGCAGCGGCCAGGTCTACAAGTTCATGTGGTCACCAGAAACCGGGGCGCACCCCGTCTACCAAAACGGCGCTATCGGCCAACTCTGGATGCGGTCCGGCCATGAAAACGGCTACGGCTACCCGGTCATGAGCGAATACGGCGGCCTGTCAGGGGGCGGGGCCTACCAGACCTTCCGCAAAAATAATAAAGTATTCAAACTCCTCTGGCACCCGGCCCACGGCGCACACGCGGTAGAAGAAACCGGCGGAATCGGGCAGGCATGGATGCGCGCCGGATACGAGAACGGTTACGGTTACCCGGTTACCGGTGAATACCGCAGCGGGGTCGAGGTACACCAGAGGTTCAGCAGGGGTGTCACCCTGGCCTGGCACTCCGTGACCGGCAGGGTGCGCACGGTCTAGCGGCCCCTACCTCACCTCTATCGCACCGGTGAGCGAGTTTCGGGCCAGAACTGCCGCCTCAAAATCTTGCAGGGTGTAGATGCCGAACCGGTACTCGTTTGAGGTGGGATAGCCGTAGCCCTTCTCCGAGCCGGCTTTGGTCCATGCCTGCCCCAGCGGACCCGAGAGCCGCACCGCCCAGGCACCGGTTGCCCTGCTCCAGAGAATAATGGTTCGGGCGCCGTCTTTCTCAAAAATCTGGTAGGAGCCGCCGGTTTCAGTGGGTAGGGCTGAGGCGGTGGCGGGGCCGTATACCGCTTCGCCGCCGTCTGCATAGTAGCGTTCAGCAATAGCACCGGTGATCTCGATAGGCTCAGCTGTCTTCTGCTGTCCGGTTTGGGCTGCCTCGTCCTCCGGCTGCGAAGCTTGGGATCCAGTATCCGGCTGATCCGTTACCCGCTCACCGGCCAGCTCCTCCTCAGAAACCTCGGTCACAGAGTTTGACTGCACCGAGGTATCAGCGGGCCCGCCGCCGGGGAAGCCCCATAGCCCTACGTTGCCCAGTATCCTCCAGGGCAGGCCGGTGCCGTGCCCGTAGGCCAGGCCGATACCGCACACATTTGCCTCCGCCGAGAGCAGGGCTGCCCGGTGTGCCGCTGAGCCCTTCCAGAAATTGAGGAGCTCGTTGAGGTCGTCGTTATAGGAAAGCGCAATGATTTCGCGGGCGAAGGTGTTGCCCTGCACTCGAGAGTCGTTGAGAAAGCTGGTGCCGTGGGCTACAGCCCCGGCAGCCACCTGCCGGCGGGCTTCCGGCTCCATCACGGCGGCGAGGGTGGTGGAGTGGTTGAGCGGGCCCACCCCGTTTTCCGCGCGGAAAGTGTTCATGAGACTGAGCAGGGTCTGGGTATCTGCCGCCCGCTGGTCCGGGCTGACCTCGCGGATATCGCTCGATGACGCCCCGGCAGTGGATAGTCCAACCGCCGCGCCGATACCGGTGAGCACCATAATGCCTGCCTGGCGGCGGTTCATGCGCGGAATTTTGAGGGATGCGGGCTGTGCGTGTTTCGGTTGTGCGTGTTTCAAGAGGCTGTGCTCCCCTGCTTGGGTTTCTCGGTTTTCTTTGTGTATGTTGCTGCCACGGTGGCGGCCTGTGCTCTTTCCCAGGAGTCGTGCTAGACCGTTTCCCGGGTAGGGACAGTATAACTTTATAGAATCGTGATCTTTAAAAACACCCCCCTTATGGTGACAGGTTCACCATCTGCGCCCACACTGTCTGCGCCACTAGTTCTTATGTGTTTATGCTGTAAAAATTCTCTCACCGTGTCGGTGCTCCCTGCTACGGTTGAGGTCAAACAAACCGGCTGCCGAAAGAGGTTGGTCTACCCAGCCTTGCCCCGCTCGGGGTAATCTTGAGACAGGTCCCGCGGGTAAGAAAGGAGCGGAAAGTCAGTGCACCCCACCCATATGGCGCGCACCCCCTACCTGTTCCATTTTCAGGGGCAGACTGTGGCGCTCGGCGATCCGGAGTTCCTCTACCTTATTAACGAGCTTCTCCTCAAAGCCAAGCAGGTGACCCGGCCCACCTTCTGGGATCAGGCATATCTCACCGACGCCATGGGCGAGATGCCCGAACTTATCGACTCGGGGGTACGCGAATTTGGTGCCGCCAACGACCGCAGCCTTCTCAACTCGGTGGGCACGTCCCTCGATGAGGAATCCTTTTGGCAGGCTATCGAGAAAGGTGTCTACGCCGGGGCCTCCTGGCCCGTGGGTAATGCACCGCTTTACCTGCCCGAGATACCCACCTGGTTGGGCAATGCCCGCTCCTGGGAGTTCGACCCCGTTGCACCACCCGACGGCCCCGGCGCCATGGGGGCCTGGACCCGCCTTCGCGGTAGGGCAGGTGCCGGCCAGCCGGTGGGTCTCTTTCAGCTGACCGACACCGAATCTTTCTGGGTCTTCGGTTCTGCTGACGACCTCGACGGTATCATGAATCTCTGCCGCGAACTCGCCGGGGTTCGGATAGGTTTCGATAAGGCAACCGGTTATATCGACGAGACCGCCAGGTACAGCTGCATCGCCCTGCCCGTGGAATGCCGCCGGACCCTGGAGGAAGAACTTTTTATCGCCGGGGTCGACTGCGAATCGCTCTTCTGGGAAGACGGATAACCCGTGTATGTACTGACCTGTATGAGGCGCACCCCCGGTGCCGGGCTCACCTGTCAGCTCCTCCTCGAACAGCTGGAGGCGCTTGAGCCCACCATTGCCTTCGTCCAAACCTACCCTGACGAGGTCCAGGGGGCCTTCAATTCGGCAGAGGCTGCCGTGCGCGCCATGCTGCTGGCCGCCCGGGGGCAGGCTTTCTGGGTGGGTATCGGCACCGGCCCCCTTAAAGCGCCCCGGTTTGCCGCCGCACTGGGCGCGGTGTCAACCACCGAGTGCAGCGGTGACAGCCTCGACTATTCACGGGTTGCCGTTGAGCAGGCTCAGACGGGTTCACCGGCACGCGGCACCGTGGTACTGGGGGCAGACCGTGCTTTTTCGGAGCAGGCCACCGGGCTGGCCCGGCTACTCTACCGTATCGCCGCGGACCGCTCGGCAGTGGAAAACCGTGTCATTTCCCTCATCGTGCCGGGGGTGCGCGGCCAACAGGCAACCGTCGCCGGGGTTCTGGGCATCTCGGCTCAGGCGGTCAGCAAAACTCTGGTGCGTTCCCTCTACCACGAGCAGGAGGCAGCCATTCCGGCGCTGGTTGAAACCCTACTGCGTATTGACGGCACCCCGGTATCGTCCCCGTAGGGCGGGGCCTATATGATAAAGCCTTCACTCACCATCCAGTCACGGGCAACGTCCGCGGGCTCCTGCCCCTCGACGTCCACGCGGTAGTTGAGTTCCCGCATCGTGTCATTATCGAGTGCCGCAGAGATCTTATTGAAATTTTCTTCAAGCTGGGGGTACCGCTCGACCAGCTCGGTATTGAAGGTTGCTGCGAGGTTGTAGGCGGGAAAGAAGTGTTCATCGTCGTCGAGCACGCTCAGGTCAAGGGACTTGATTCTTCCGTCGGTGGTGAAGACCTCACCGAAGTTGCACATGCCCTCGTCGGTGGTCGTGTACACGGTTCCGGTGTCCATCACGTGTATGTTACTCTCGGGCACACCGTCTGCTGTCCCCCTGGGGATACCGTATTTCTCAAGCATCCCGTTCAGCCCGTCGGTGCGCGAGTTGAACTCGGCTTCCACGCAGATCGTTCGCTCTTCAACCGGAAGGTTTCTTATATCGGACAGGGTGGTTATTCCTTTTTCTTGGGCGTATTCGGAGCGGGTGGCAAGCGCGTAGGTGTTGTTCATGGGGCTGGGTGCACCCCAGGTAATCCCGTGGGCGAGGTCAGAGTCGTGCACGGCCTGCCACATCTGCTGGTTGTCGGCAATCACCGAGGTGTTGCCCATGTAGATCATCCAGGCCGTGCCTGTATAGTCCCACATAATGTCACTGCTGTGGCTGGTCATCGATTTTCGCGCCGGCTGTGAGCCCGGAATATTGCTCATATCGGTAACGTCAAACCCCGATGCCTCGGCCGCCAAAACCGCCATCTTGCCCAAGATGAGCTGCTCGGTAAAGTTTTTTGATGCCACGGTGACTTTTTGTCCCCGGGCAGCGTCGATATGCTCCAGGCTTGCCGCCTCCACACCGGGAACAGCCGATGTCGACGGCTGTAACCCGCAACCGCTCAAACCCAACAGAAGAGCGGCTAAAGCACCCAAAATTCGTGGTGAAGTTTTCATATTTAGAGTCCCTTCGGGGTCGCATAGTACTCAACCAGGCGGGCAAGCCAGTCAACCGCCAACGCAAAGACAGCCACCAGCAAAGACCCGAAGACAAGGATCCTGTCCAGAGCCAGGTTTACTCCGGTGGTGATCAGCAGCCCCAGGCCACCACCGCTCACAAAGGTCGCCAGGGTCGCCGAACCCACCAGCAGTACCAGAGCTGTGCGGATACCGGCCAGCATCACCGGCACCGCCAGGGGCAGCTCAACTTTCCAGAGCACGGACCGGGAGCTCATGCCCATCCCGTGTGCCGCCTCAATCAGCCGGGAATCCACAGCATCCAGCCCCACCATGGTGTTTTTGAGAACCGGCAAAAAAGCATAGACCACCAGGGTCACCAGGGCCGCCCCAGATCCAAAACCCAGCCAGAAAGCAAACAGCACCAGCAGCCCAATCATGGGGGCTGCCTGCCCAATATTTGCCAGCCCCATAAAAATCCCTGCCAGCCACCGTAGCGGGCGCCGGGTCAGCGCGATACCCAGAGGAATGGCTGTCGCCAGCACAACTGCCGCCGAGATCACCGTGAGGTTAAAATGCTGCACGGTCAAGCCCCAGAGTGAGGACGGTGACAGGGTAACCCGCTCGGTCTCGGTAAGATCTGCCGTGTATAGCCACCAGAGCATACAGGCCAGAATCAGCAGGAGCACGAGCGGCTGAACGAGCAGACCCTTCCAGCCCCTCTTCTCGGACAGGGCGGCAAGGTCCTGTGCGGCCCGGCGGTTTTCGCTCACGGACACGCTCATGCTCTCCCGCCCCCTTCCCGATCGGCGGGCGAGGTCGGTTCTCCCCGCGTCTCCTCTGCCATCTCGTAGCTAATCACCCCGTTGGTACCGGTGGTAGCCACGGGTATAGCGCCGGTGTTGTGGCCCACCGGGACCGACACGTCGTCAGGCTCTGTTGAGAGACCCTCGATCGTGCTGATCACGGTGGCGGCGGTGATGATCCCCCGATACCTACCGCGGGGCCCGGTCACCACCGCCGAGGACGAGCCGGAGACCAGCATGGTATCCAGGGCGTCATCGAGTGTTGACGATTCACCCACCAGGGGTAGGGCCCGGTGGGTGACCGCGCCCACCCTGTCCATCTGCCGGAGCTGACGAGCGGTGACCCAGCCCACGGGGCGGTCGTTGCGATCGATGACCACCGCGCTCTGCTCGTGTTCTTCTGCTAACCGGGTTGCGGCCTCACCGGCGTCCTGACCCATGCGGATAGCGGGAAGGTGTGTCATACGGACATCGCGCACACGGGCAAGCCCCAGTTGTTTGAGCCCGGCACCGGAGCCGATGAAGTCTTCAACAAAGTCGTTGGCGGGGTTTGAAAGGATCTGCTCGGGTGTGCCGTACTGCTCGATTTTTCCGCCCTCGTTGAAAATAACAATCCAGTCGCCGAGCTTCACCGCCTCGTCGAAATCGTGGGTCACAAACACAATGGTCTTGTGTAATTCTGCTTGCACGTGGATGAGTTCTTCTTGCAGACGCTGGCGGGTAATGGGGTCAACGGCGCCGAAGGGTTCGTCCATGAGGAGGATCGGCGGGTCTGCGGCGAGCGCGCGGGCAACCCCCACCCGCTGCTGTTGGCCGCCGGAGAGTTCTTTGGGGTAGCGGTCTCGGTAGGTTTCGGGATCCAGGGAGACTAGATCGAGCAGTTCATCGGTGCGCTCTCTGATTCTCTTTTTGTCCCATTTGAGCATTTTGGGGACCAGACCAATGTTTGCACCGACGGTGAGGTGGGGCAGGAGTCCGCCGGCCTGGATCACGTAGCCGATACGGCGGCGGAGCTGGTCGCCGTTCATGTCGGTGACATCTTCACCGTTGATGACTATGCGGCCCGAGGTGGGTTCGATGAGCCTGTTGATCATTTTGAGGGTGGTGGTTTTGCCGCAGCCGGAGGGGCCCACGAACATGACCGTTTTGCCGGCCGGAATTTCTAGGGTGAGCTGGTTGACCGCGGGTTTTGTGGTGCTGTATGTTTTGGTGACGTTTTCCAGCAGGATGGTGGCACCGGTTATTTCTGTCAGTTTGGGGTCGAATCCGACCGCTGTGGTGGTTGAGTTAGACACGGATACCTCGCGAGGTTGTTATACGGCCCAGCAGGAGGAGCAGGGCGTCGAGAATAAGGGCGATGGTGGCGACGGCAACCACTCCGGTAATCACCGATTCGAGTGAGTTTGCGCCGCCCAGGCGGGAGAGCCCGGAGAAGATGAAGCTGCCGAGGCCGGGGCCGAGCACGTAGGCGCTGATCGCGGCAACTCCCATGGTCATTTGGGCTGAGACTCTCATGCCGGCCAGAATGACCGGCCAGGCTAACGGTAGTTCTACTTTGATAAAGGTGGCTGCCCGTGACATGCCGATACCGCGCGCGGACTCTATCAGACCGTGGTCAACACCTGAGAGCCCCACCAGGGCGTTGCGCAGGATGGGGAGTAGGCAGTAGAAGGTCACGACCACAACCGCCGGTGCCACACCGAATCCCAGGGGGGCGATGAGCAACCCGATGAGCGCAAAGGAGGGGATGGTGAGACCGATGGCGGATATGCTGTTGGCGGCGGCTGAGAGTGTTTTGTTCTTGTAGCACAGTGCTGCTATTGCTATGGCAAGCACCGTGGCGAGAAACAGACACTGGACGACGAGCGAAAAGTGTTGCCAGCTCGCGAAGAGTATCTGCCCCCAGCGGTCAGAAAGGTATGTTCCCACCTGATTTTCCTCTGTCTGTGTTGGGCATGTACACCCATCATACTATCAGCCTGCTTATATTAGCGGGTGTTGCCCCGTTTTTCTCGGTGGGTAAGACACCGGTCGTGTACCGCGCCCGCAGTTCCCACGCCCCGTCAACCCGGTGCCCCTAGAGTAGCGACGCCAGCACCGGCACCACACCGTCACGGTAGACGCTCAGGGTCACCTCGTCGGCGGCGGATATCACCTCGTCATCGGCCTCGCCCATGGCCACTCCGCGGGCCGCCCAACGTAGCATCTCAATATCGTTGTGGCCGTCGCCCACGGCAACCGTGTGTGCCGGATCTATGTGCAGATGCCGGCGAATCTGTTCAAGTGCTGTCGCCTTTGATACCCCGTGCGCCGCCAAATCTAGCCAAGCGGTCCACCCCACCGCATAGTTCACCCCGTGTAGGCCGGCGGCATGGATCGACGTCCTAAAAACTTCGGGATCAACGTCATCAGCAAACACAACCACACGGGTGGCGGATTCTTTCTCCAGCAGCTGCTGCTTGGTGGCCGAGATAGTCTGCGCACCAAAGGAACCGTCTTCAAACTTGGCGGTGGCATAGATTTCCCCGGTGGGTACTTCTAGCGCCATCTGCGCATAGGGCATATGCTCCTGGAGTAGCGAGATAGCACGCTGCGGGTTGAAAGAAACCGTATCAAGCACCCGGTAGGAGGACGCATAGCGGGGTGAAAGCTCAAGGGTGACCGCCCCGTTTGAGGTCACCATGTAGCCGCGGTCGATCCCCAGCATTTCAGCGATAGGCAGTGCCGCCTGCCGCGAACGCCCGGTGGAGACAACCACACAGTGCCCGGCCGAGACCGCATCTTGAACCGCCAGCTTCACCGCATCGGTCATGGTGCCGTCGTGGTAGACCAGGGTTCCGTCAATATCGAGGGCAACCAGGTAGCGGGCTCCGGGGTCTTTGCGCCAGCTACCCTCAACCGGCGGGTGTACTCTGATATTTTCCAAAAATACCGCTCTTCCATAGAATCGTTAGGGCTGCCCTGCTAGCTTAGCCGAAAGTTGGCCGTCGCCCAGCGGAGAAGGCAGGTAGAGTGCTTAGCCTACACTTGTGTGTATGACTCTCTCGAACCTCTCCGATAGCACACAAAACTATCTCAAAGTTATCTGGTCTCTTTCTGAGTATTCGGGTGAGCCCGCCACCACAACTCTTATTGCCCGGCGCACCGGGAATCGTCTCTCCTCGGTCTCTGATGCGGTCAAGCGCTTGCACGCTGCGGGGCTGGTGGTTCACCGCCCCTACCGGCCGATTGAGCTCACCGAGACCGGGCGTAGCTATGCTGTTGAGATGGTTCGGCGGCACCGGCTCATTGAAACTTTTCTGGTGGAGGTGCTGGGATACACCTGGGATCAGGTGCACGATGAGGCCGAGGAACTGGAGCACGCGGTTTCGCATTTTATGATTGAACGGATCGATGCCCTTCTCGGGCACCCTCAGAGAGACCCGCACGGTGACCCCATTCCGGCTGCCGACGGTGCGGTGTTACCCGGAAGCACCCTGCGGCTTTCGGAGGTGATCGAGGAGTCATCCCTTTCACCGGACACGGTCATGGGTGTGCGGGTGGAGCGCATCTCTGACTCCGATGCTGATCTCCTGCGCACTTTTAGCGAGCGAGGGCTCGCGCCCGGCAAAATCGTGCGTATCACTGCCGGTAGCCCGATTATAGAGGGTAACGATCAGCCCCTACCGCTTGATAGCGAGAGTGCCGCCGCGGTTTTTGTGCGCAAGATCTAGACGGCAGAACGCCGCGCACGCCAGCGGGCTAGCACCCCGTGGCGCGGGGCGAGCAGGTAGACGAGGAAGAAGAGTGCCCCCTGGGCTACCACTACCGAGCCACCGGCCGAGATATCAAGATAGTAGCTGGCATAGAGTCCCGCCAGAGACCCGATCAGTGAAACCGCGCAGGCGATCAGAAGCATTCGGTTGAAACTGTGAGTGAGCAACCTGGCCGTTGAGCCGGGAATCACCAGCATAGCAACCACCAGCACCACCCCCACAATCTGTAGCGCCACCACACTGGTCAGGGCGAGAAGAAACAGCAGGGTGGCACCTAAAAATTTGGGGCGCAACCCGGCGGCCCTAGCAAAACCGGGATCAAAAGCATACAGGGTGAAATCCCTGCGCTTAATAAGCAGAACGGCCGCCACCAGCAAAGCCAGAACCACTATCTGCACCACCTCAGCCCAGGAGACACCCAGCACATTACCAAAAAGAATATGGTTAAGATCCGTCTGCGACGGTACCACCGACACCAAGATAAGCCCCACCGCAAAAAGACTGGTAAAAACTATACCGATGGCGGAGTCCTCACGAATCCGGTTACTACTGCGCACCCAGCCAATCAGGGCCACCGCCACCAGCCCGGCCACCAGCGCACCCACAGCGTAGGGAATACCCAAAACATAGGCAATAACCACACCCGGCAGTACCGCGTGCGAAATAGCATCCCCCATAAGCGACCAGCCAATGAGCACCAGCCAGCACGAAAGCAGGGCACAAACCAGCGCCGCCGCCACGGTCACCACAAAACTCCGCTGCAAAAAACCGTAGGTCAGAGGCTCCCAGAAAATATCAAAGACACTCATGTGCTCTCCCCCAGCCCAAACGCCCGCACCAGATTTTCAGGTTGAAGAACCTCAGAGACAGGCGCGTGCATAAGCACCGTATTCTTCAGCAGCACGGCCCGGTCCGCATACGACCCCAGACGCTGCACATCGTGGGTTGAGATCAGCACCGTCTTCCCCCGCTGTCTCAGCTGTCTTAGCACCCCAATCAGCATCGCCTCAGAGGCCCTATCCACTCCCGCAAAAGGCTCATCAAGCAGAAAAACTTCCGCCTCCTGTGCCAGCGCCCGGGCCATAAAAACCCGCTTCTTCTGGCCGCCGGAAAGCTCACCGATCTGCCTCCTCGCATAATCGGAAAGCTGCACCCGCTCCAGGGCGTCGTCAACCGCGGCGCGGTCAACCGCACCCAACCGCCGGGTGACCCCCAGCCTGCGGTAGCGGCCGGCGCTGACCACTTCCCGCACCGAAACAGGGAAAGTCCAGTCGACCTCTTCACTCTGCGGCATATAGCTCATCAGACCGGACATCCGCGCCTCCCCCATCTCCAAGCCCAGAATCTGCACCCGCCCCGACCTCACCGGCTGCACACCCATAATTGCCTTGAAGAGAGTTGACTTACCCGAGCCGTTCACCCCGATCAAACCGCAGAGCACCCCGCTTTCCAGGTGAACCGTGGTATCAACCAGGGCACGAACCGGCCCGTAGTTCACGCTAATCCGATCAACCGATACAGCCAGCATCAGCTACCGGCCAGCCCGTCGGTAATCACCGAGACATCATGACGCAGCAGATCCAGATAGGTGGGCACATCGCCGTCTGCCCCGGAGAGGGAGTCGACGTAGAGCACCCCGCCAAAACGTGCACCGGTGTCGGAGGCCACCTGCTGCATGGTCGAATCCGAGACGGTTGATTCACAAAAAACAGCCGGCACGCTGTTCTCGCGCACAAAACCGGATACCTGCGCCACCCGGCTGGCCGAAACCTCGCTATCCGAGTTCACCGCCCACAGGTACTGCTCGGTCAACCCCGCGTCGTGGGCGAGGTAGCTGAATGCGCCCTCGCAGGTCACCAGGGCACGGTGCCCGGAGGGAAGGGTGTCCAGCTTCTCTGTGAGATCATCCTGAATAGTGCGCAGCTGCTCCTTATAGGATTCGGCGTTAGAGCGGTAGTCATCGGCATGATCGGGGTCTAACTGGGTAAAGGCGGCAGCTATATTATCGACGTAGGTGGCGGCATTGGTGGGGCTCATCCAGGCGTGCGGATTGGGGGTGCCCGCGGCGGTGTCTTCGGTGATACCGATGGGGGTGACCCCCTCGCTCACCGTTTTATGCTTTGCCTGCGAATCGTGAAGGAACCTGTCGAACCAGGCTTCAAGATTGAGCCCGTTGTTGAGTACCAGGTCGGCATCGTGCGCTTTTTTGATGTCTGAGGGGGTGGGCTCGTATTCGTGGATTTCCGCTCCGGGTTTGGTGAGCGACTCGACGGTGAGGTGGTCCCCGGCCACGTTTTGCGCCATATCTTGAAGCACGGTGAAGGTGGTGAGCACGGTGGGTTTCTCGTTTTCCTGTGCACGCTCTGCCGAGCAACCGGTGACCACGAGCGCGACGGTGGCCAGCGTTGCCAGGGCGGTTTTACGCAGGTGGGTGAGGGTCGATGTGTGTGTCATTCCCGATCTCCTTATTGAGAATTTTTCTCAGTTACAGAAGAGTATATCCCAAAGTTCGTCTAAACGAACAATTTGACGAGGTCTTCGCCGAAATCCTGGGTTTCGTCCGACTTCCTCTGTTATTTCCTAGGAACTCGGACGAAACACGGGAAGTCAGTGCAGCTTTACCAAAAGTTATCCACATTTTTCTCCCGCTATTCCTTCGAGGAGAAGTTTCAGGGCAGGCTAGACCTATGAACAGAAACCTCGATGACTATCTCTCAGCCCTCAAAACAAGCCGGCAGCTTCACCTTATGGGCTACTCAAATCGAAAGATCAGCTCCCTAGCGGCCCAGGGAAAGATAGACCGCATCCATCGCGGCGTCTACTGTCGCACGGACTTCCTCAACACCCTTCACCCCTGGGAAGAACAATTTCTAAGGGTAGCGGGATATTTTATACGACATCCCGAAACAGTTTTTTCGCACACTAGCGCCGCTCAAATTATGGGGCTACCGGTGCCGTCACAGCAGCCGGTCCATATCTACGCGGGGACAAACTCTAAATCAACCGTACCGGGAGTAAAGAAACATATCCTTCTCACCCCCGACACCGCAACGGTTACCCACAGCGGGGAGGTGATAACCACTTCTGCACTGCAGACTGTCGCAGATTCTGTTCGCATCCTTCCCACAGGAGATGCCCTAGCCTTAGCAGATGCTGCCCTGTTTCGCGGCACGGTAGATGTGCGCAGCTTGCGGGAAAAACTGTTAGGGAGTCGGGGTCGTTGCTGCCGAAAAATGCGGTGGGTTGCCGAACATATGAGCCCGCTCGCCGAATCTGTGGGCGAGAGTTACACCCGTCTGCGCCTCATAGAAATGGGTTTACGCTTCAGAGAGCAGGTGAATATTCACGTCGATGGTTGCCTTTACCGGAGTGATTTTGCGCTGGAGGGGCTACCCCTTCTCGTGGAGTTTGACGGACGCATGAAACTCACAGATTTTGGGGCCTCTGACACGATTTTGGCAAGGGAACGCCAGCGGGAGAAAGCCCTGCAAAATCAGGGCTGGTTCCTCTTCCGCGTGGGGTGGCAGCATGTTGTTCATGAACCACAGGTTTTTATCCGAGACCTCAACCGTCTGGTTCGGGCGGTAGCGGGGCATCGAGTTCCTGGGTTTCGTCCGAGTTCCTAGGAAATAACAGAGGAAGTCGGACGAAACCCAGGATTTCGGTGGGGGCACCTTCTTACCTCTCCACCACCGGGATCACCTCTAGCCCGCCCATGTAGGGCTGAAGGGCGGCAGGAACATTCACCGAGCCGTCACGATTCTGGTGGGTCTCCAAGATAGCCACCAGCCAGCGGGTTGTTGCCAGGGTGCCGTTGAGGGTGGCCACCGTCCTGGTACCGCCCTTCTTCACCTTCCCCGACTCGTCAACGGTATCTGCTAGGCGCTCACGCACGTTCAGCCGTCGAGCCTGGTAGGTGGTGCAGTTTGAGGTTGAGGTCAGCTCACGGTAGGTGCCCTGGGTTGGCACCCATGCCTCGCAGTCAAACTTACGGGCGGCAGATGAACCGAGGTCACCGGCAGCCGTGTCAATCACCCGATAGGACAGGCCGCACTTTTGCAGCATTTCTTCTTCCCAGGCCAGCATCTTGGCGTGCAACTGCTCGGCGTCTTCCTGCGCCGCATAGATAAACATCTCAGCCTTGTTGAACTGGTGAACACGAATAATGCCGCGGGTGTCTTTCCCCGCAGAGCCCGCCTCACGACGATAGCAGGATGACCAGCCCAGATACTTGAGCGGGCCCCGAGAAAGATCAATGATCTCATCGGTGTGGTAGCCGGCAAGGGAGACTTCGGAGGTGCCCACCAGGTAGAGGTCGTCGCGTTCTAGGCGGTAGATTTCGTCATCGTGCTTGACATTAAAACCGGTACCGTTCATGATCTCGGGCCGCACCAGGGTGGGGGTGGTCATCATGGTGAAGCCGTGGGATACCGCCTGGTCGAGCGCCATGGTGAGCAGTGCCTGCTCCAGACGCGCCACATGGCCCTTCAAAAAGTAGAATCGGGACCCCGAAACTTTAGCCCCGCGGGCCATGTCAATGCCGTCGACGAGTTCACCGATCTCCAGGTGGTCTCGGGGGGCAAACCCTTCTGCCTCAAAATCTCGGGCCTGGCCCACGGTCTTGAGTACCGTAAAGTCGTCTTCGCCGCCTGCCGGTACACCGTCAATCACCAGGTTTTCGATGGTGAGCAGCAGCCTATCCTGTTCGGCCTGTGCCTCTTCGGAGGCTGTCTTGGCCTCGGTAACCTGCTGAGAAAGCTCCTTGACCTCGGCGAGGAGGGCCTCTTTTGCGTCACCGTCGGCGGCGGCAACCTTCTTGCCAAATGCCTTCTGCTGAGCCCTCAGGCTCTCAAATTCAGAGATACTCTGCCGGCGGGTGGAGTCCGCCTCAAGGATCTTGTCTACCAGAGTCACATCAGCGCCGCGTTTACGCTGCGATTCACGGAAGAGGTCGGGGTTTTCGCGCAGAAGGTTAATATCAATCACAACTATCAATTTACCCCAGATGACGCGGGATCGCAGAAAGTTTCACCGGAAAAACAGGGATTCATCGATGAGCGTCCTGTTAGGGTGGTACCCATGCGAATAACCAGGAAAAAGTTTGTGATGTTCGGTGGGCTGGCGGTGAGCTCACTCTATACAGCGGTGTCTTGGTTGTTGGTGAAATGGGGGCAGCAGAGGCGCCCTGATCTTTTTCCCACCTACCGCCCCTGGCACGTGATGCTTAAAGCCGGCGACCCCAAACGGGTGGCCGTGGTTTTCAACCCGGTCAAACCCAACGCCCGCTATGGTTGCCGGGTGATCAGTGAGCAGGTTGCTGAGGCGGGGTGGGATGAGCCGGTCTTTTATGAGACCAGAGCCGATGACCCCGGCTATTCGATGGCTCAAGAAGCGGTAGCCGGCGGTGCTGACCTTGTTTTAGCGGTGGGTGGTGACGGTACGGTTCGCGAGGTTGCCGCTGCCCTGGCTGGTACCCCTGCGGCCATGGGTATAGTGCCGATGGGCACCGGAAACCTTCTGGCACGCAATCTCAATCTGGAGTACTGGGACCTTGCCTCCTGCGTTAACACGGCCCTGCACGGCCAGGTTGAAGACATTGATATGGTGCATATAGAGATGACGGCTGCGGACGGTCTCGTGAGCACACGCGATTTTATTGTGATGGGCGGGGCCGGGTTCGACGCACAGATTATGACCGACACCAATGAGGATCTCAAGGCAAAAATCGGTTGGGTTGCCTACGTTGAATCGGGGATTAAAAATATACTGACTCCGCGGCATCCGGTTAAAATCACCGTTGATGATTCCCCGGCGGTTCACCGTAAGATACGGTCTGTGCTCATTGCTAACTGCGGTGAGGTGCAGGGTGGGGTAAAGCTTGCCTCAACCACCGATGCCCGGGACGGGCAGCTAGAAGTAATTGTTCTCAGCCCCCGCAATTTTGTGGGCTGGGTGCGGCTCAGTGCGCGTTTTCTTTTGGGTCCTAGCTTTTTTGACAGGCGACGGCCGGTGGTTGAGCACACTGTGGGGCAGAGGGTGAGCGTAGATTTTCTGGGCCAGCCTCAGCCGGTTGAGATAGACGGCGATGTTCTTGATGAGGCGGTGTCTCTTTCTGCCCGGATTTTACCGGCGGCTGTGAAGGTGTCGCTTTACCCCGAGGATCGGGAGCGGGTGCGCAAATTGACCGAGATTCCGCGGGAGATGGTCGATTCTCACCCGCGGCTTCAGCGGCAGCTTATGGATTCCGCCAAGATTCTGTGCGGGGAGCTTGGTCAGCGTATCGGGCGGCAGGGGGCTAGGATCCGCCGCTGGTTGAGCTAGTTTTCTTGTTGTTTTTCCGGTGTGAACCGTGCGGGTCTGCCTGCCGGGAAGAGGCTTTCTAGCCAGTCGTGGGCAGCCGTGAAAGCCCGGTCCGTGTGCATGTCCTTGACGGTCACCTGCCGGGAGTCTGCGCGGGGGTAGGACCCCAGAAATTGTATGTGCGGTGATACCCGGTGGAGGCCGCGCAGTGCGGTGCGCATACGGGAGTCGTAGATGTGCCCGTCGGCGTCGATTGAGAAGAAATAGGAGCCCAAGAAGCTGCCGGTGGGGCGTGATTCGATCCGGGAGAGATTGATCCCGCAGGTGGCGAATTGTTGGAGTAGGTCGAGGAGGGCCCCGGGGCGGTCGTGGGGTAGGGGCACCATCAGGGTGGTTTTATCGGCTCCGGTGGGGTGGGGGATTTCGGGGTTTTTGGCCACCAGCACGAACCGGGTGACCGCCTCTTTGTTGTCGCCAATGTTTTCTTCGAGTACCGCCAGTTGGGGGTGGGTTTGAGCGAGGGCCGGGGCGCAGATGGCCGCCTGGTATCCGGGGCTTTCCTCGGTGAGGGCGAGGGCTGCTGCCGCCGTTGACTGCCCGGGTATATATTCGACGTGCGGTAGGCGCTCTTGAGCCCAGGCGCGTACCTGTGCCCAGGCGTGGGTGTGGGTGGAGATTTTGGTGATGTCTTTGAGGCGGGTGCCGGGTTTAGCCACGAGCACAAACTGTATGGGTACCAGCACTTCTCGAATAATGCGCAGGCTGTTATCGAGGGCTATGGAGTCGAGGGTGGCGGTCACACCGCCCTCAACAGAGTTTTCGATGGGGACCATGGCGGCCTCGGCAGCTTCGGCGCGCACAGCGTCGAGCGCGGCCGGGACGGTGTTGGAGGGGAACCGGCGCCCTTCTGCTGCTTCCGGCAGGCTGAGCAGGGCGGATTCGGTAAAGGTTCCGGAGGGGCCGAGGAAGGTATAGCGCATGGTCTCTAGTCTAAGCACACGGGAGGGAGAGTAGCGGTTATGGCCGGATAGTCCACGATCGGAGCCGCGTTAGGGTTGTACATGTCACGTATCCGCGAGAAAATGGAAGGGCATTATTCACCCCAAGCGCATATGTGGAGGTCAAACATGCGTATCGGCGTACCCCGCGAAATTAAGCCTCAGGAGCAGCGAGTCGGGCTCACTCCCGGCGGTGTCTCCGCCCTGGTTGAAGCAGGCCACGAGGTACTGGTTGAGCAGGATGCCGGCATCGGTGCCGGCTTCTCCAACCGCGAATACGAGCAGGCAGGTGCCCGGCTGGTCAGTCAGGAGGAGGCTTGGGCCCGGGCAGAGCTACTCGTTAAGGTTAAAGAGCCCGTTGAGCCCGAATACAGGTATCTGCGCGATGACCTCACCCTGTTCACCTATCTGCACCTGGCAGCCGACCGGCCCCTGACCGAGGCCCTGCTGGCGGCCGGTACCCGCGCTATCGCCTACGAGACTGTGCGTAGCGGGCGGTCTCTACCGCTGCTTTTGCCCATGAGCGAGGTTGCCGGGCGCCTAGCTGCTCAGGCTGCCGCCCAGTATCTGCTGGGCACCCAGGGCGGGCCCGGGGTGCTTCTGGGCGGGGTGCCCGGTGTGAGCCCGGCACGCACGGTGGTGCTCGGCGGCGGCAATGTGGGGACCCAGGCTGCCTTACTCAGCGTTGGGTTGGGTTCTGAGGTCACCATTCTTGAGGGCTACGGCCCCAGGGTGCGCGAGCTGGCCGAACTGTTCGGCTCCTCTGCGCGGGTGCTCAATTCGACTCCGGCCAATATTGAGCGTGAGATTGCCGAGGCCGACGTCATTATCGGCTCCGTTCTTGTGCCGGGGGCTAAAACTCCCAAGCTTGTTCGCCGCGAACATCTGAAGCTGATGAAGCCCACTACCCTGCTGATTGACGTGGCAATCGACCAGGGCGGCTGTTTTGAGACCTCCCGGCCCACCACCTACGCGGACCCTATCTACGAGGTGGACGGTATCCGCCACTACTGTGTGGCTAACATGCCGGGGGCTGTACCGCGCACCTCCACGGTGGCGCTCACCGACGCCTCCCTGCCCTACGTGCTCAAGCTGGCCGCCGGTGTGGATAGTGCGCTGGCTGCTGATCAGTCCCTGCAGTCGGGGCTCAACACCGAGGCCGGCAAGATCACCTTCCCGGGTGTCGCCGAGGCTTTCCCCGATCTCGCGCGGTAGTGCGAACTGGGGTGACTGTAAGCCTCACCGATGGGCGGTGGCGGTAGCTCGTGGCGGCTACCGCCACCGCCCTGCATACCGGACTGTTGCGGTTAACCTTGCAGGGCCGCCTGTGCTTGCGGGTCGGAATCGGTAAGGAATTTTTCGATACGCTCAGCTTCGTCTGTTTCACCTATGGCTGCTGCCGCCCGGCCGAGGAGGAAGAGGGCTGTGAGGAAGCCCCGGTTGGGTTCGTGGCTGAAGGGAATGGGGCCGTGGCCTTTCCAGCCGGCTGCGCGCAAGGCGTCAAGGCCGCGATGGTAGCCCACCCGCGCGTAGGCGTAGCCCTCTAGAGTCTTTCCGGAGTCTAGTGCCTCTTCTGCCAGGATGGCCCAGGCTTTTGAGGATTTGGGGAATTGTTTTACCAGTTCTTGAGCGGAGTCGCCGGAGCCTATGCGGTACTCCAGTTCTGCTTCTTTGGGGAGGTAGGTGGGCGCCGGTTCCCCGAGAAGGTTTTTACCCGTCAGCGTCATGGAAGGTTCTCCTTATTGTTTCTCTCGACCGTGCATACCATGCTACCCAGTTTTATCGGGTGGAAAAAGAAGGTCGCGGCCCGTCTCGCTGAGTTTTATGCGCAGGGGTTTTGATGACATGCGGTCGATGAGCCCGCATCTCTCCAGCTCTGTCATATATTTGCGCACCGTGGATTTTGATTTTTCGAGGCTTTTGGCCAGCTCATCCCAGCTGATCCCGATGTCTCTACCGAAAAGCTCTACCTGGCCCAGAACGTAGAGAGGGGGACGAAGTTCTTCCTCTTGTATGAGTGCGGTCCCGTCCGGTTCAAAGATCCGACGGTACAGCTGATCCACCTGTTGCTTTTTCTCCGAAAGGTTTCGTGCTAGATCTTGCTGGGCTGAGACTATTATTTCTAGCATTGCGATGAGAAAAGTGGTGGCATCGGCATAGTTGCGGGGCTCTTCAACTACCGAAAAAGCTTTATAGTATTTGGATTTTTCTTCATTAATTTTTCTGGAAAGCATGAGAGCGGTTCCGCTGAACAGCACACCAACCAGCTGGGTGCTCAAAAGGAAACGTCCGAGCCGCCCGTTACCGTCGTAGAAGGGATGGGTTGCCTCCAATATAAAGTGGCCAACGGCGGCAGAGAACAGGCGCGGAACATCGCTATCGTGCAGATGCTCGAACATGGCCCGCAGATTCCGCACGATCGCAGCCTCGTCTTCGGTTCCCCGGTGGATAACTTTGCCATTGCCGTCCCGTATATACACGGGTCTGGCGCGAAAGAGCTCCCCGTCAAGGTTGTCGGTATCGGCGAGCTCTCCCGCCATCAGCTCATCATAGAGAGACCTCAGTTCTTGGGGTGTTTGTGGTGCAGCCGCTTCCCCACGAGCTAAAAACAGATACAGCTTTGCTATTTCTCTGAACCGCTTGTTCTCTCGCGGCTGCGCTTCAAGAGCTTCAATGATTTCTTGACGGGTTGAGCGCACACCCTCGAGTTCGTTGGTTGACAGAATCTCGTCTGTGACCAGTTGGTATAGGTAGCTGGTCACAGCGGCGGGCGGTATCTGCTGGACTATCCCCGCGATCTCAACCTCGTGAGTATAGATTTTTTCCATGAGGATCGAAGTTTCCCGCGTTGGTACATAGAAGAGTTCGTGATCACCGAGTTTCATACCGGTGAGGTACCCTTGTGCTCTGTGGGCTTGAGCTTCCGCGCTGGCCGTAGCCTCATCGTGTTCATGAAAAATGCTCTTGAGGGTCCTGTACTTCTTCATGCTATCTTCCAAAATCCTGCATTTTTATAAAATAGGTACCCCCGGCTGGAGGGCTATCTTTCAAAATACCCTATTTTTGCAAGATAGCCTGCGAGCTATCGGCCCGCTTCTTGTAACTAGAGCCTGTTCTGTTGTGGTCAGCGCCCCGAGAGGCCGCACATCTCCTTTAACGCAAAGACGAAGTAGCACCGTCTTGTCCAGAAAAACGGGGTCTGCCCCTGCACACAGGGGCAGACCCCGTCACGGTCTAGACAAGAATCTTTGGGACTACCTGAGCGAGGTTCCCACCGAACCAAGCTGCTGGGCTGCCTCCACCACGCGGGCGGTCATACCTGCCTCGGCGGCAGCACCCCAGACACGGGGGTCATACATCTTCTTGTTGCCCACCTCGCCGTCAACCTTGAGCACACCGTCATAGTTGCTCAACATGTGGCCGGCTACGGGGCGGGTGTAGGCGTACTGGGTATCGGTGTCGATGTTCATCTTGATAACACCGTAGGATACCGCGTCGGCAATCTCCTGCTCGGTCGAGCCGGAGCCACCGTGGAAGACCAGGTAGAAGGGCTTCTCACCCTTGCCGTATTTGGCGCCGACCTCGGTCTGAATCTCCTTGAGCAGCTCGGGGCGCAGATGCACGTTGCCGGGCTTGTAAACACCGTGAACATTACCAAAGGTGAGGGCTGCCATGTAGGCACCCTTTTCACCCAGGCCTATTGCCTCAACGGTCTTTACCGCGTCTTCAACTGTGGTGTACAGGGAGTCGTCGATGGCACCTTCCACGCCGTCTTCTTCGCCGCCCACAGCACCAATCTCAACCTCGAGCACCTGGTGGTTCTTGGAGGTGCGGGCAATGAGCTCCTGGGCTATTTCGAGGTTCTCTGCCAGATCAATAGCCGAGCCGTCCCACATGTGCGAGTTAAAGATCGGGTCTTCACCGCGGGCAACCGCCTTTTCCGTCTCGGTCAGCAGGGGCAGCACATAGGAGTCGAGCTTGTCTTTGGGGCAGTGATCGGTGTGCAGGGCAATGTTGACATCGTACTGGTCTGCAACCACCCTGGCATAGGCCGCGAAGGCAAGAGCACCGGCAACCATATTCTTTTTGCTTGCACCCGACCAGTAGGCTGCACCACCGGTTGACGCCTGGATAATACCGTCTGAGCCGGCCTCAGCAAAACCCGCAATAGCGGCGTTGAGGGTCTGCGAAGAGGTAACGTTAATGGCCGGGTAGGCAAAGCCCTTGGACTTTGCGTTTTCAAGCATTTCTGCATATTTTTCCGGGGTTGCAATAGGCATGCTGACTCCTTGAGTTTGGATTTCAGCCACCGTTTGGTGGCCGCATACTGTGGGTGTGCCCGCCCGTGCCGGGGCTCGGCAAGACAGACGCACCTGCCTGCCCCCATTCTAGCAAGGTGCCGCACACACCGTGGAGCAGTTTCGCAATGTTTCGCAGATAAAACCACGCATCCCTTCAAGGCTTAAAGGACATCTGCCGCGATATTTCAAGGTTTTTCCTCCCCCAGCACCCTGTGGGTATATTTTGTATTTGGATAAATTTTTACCGAGCCACAGAAGAAAACCACACGGCTGTTCTGCGCGGAAGATTCGTTGGGCTAGCCCATCTTCTGCTCCACCCAGTCCCCCGCCGCAGAGGCCGGGTTCACCTTCTCGCCTCTCACAAAAATCTGATTTATGTCCATATAAGCCTAATTTTTTAAATGTTTATAGAAATTCCAGAAAAATAAAGATATTGCAGTTAACACCCCGGGAACAGGGCCGAGAATGAAACTTGATATATAAGCTAATATGGTAAATAAGTTTAATGCAAATATTCTAAATTGATCATAAGGAATAATAATTCCTTCATGGAGCACAATAACTAGATCATAGTTAACCTGTCGCGTTGGCGTGGAATCCCCGAAGGAAACATTCATTCCTAGGAAAAATGCCATCACAACGATAAAAATGGGCAATGAGAACATTTGGGATACAATAAACACATACAGCATAGCCGCTATAGCGGGTCCTATTGAATACCCAAATAATTGTTTTATATAAGACCCTCCCAGCCATATTCTCGTACTACGCTGAGACACCCATTCCTTAGGCAGCACCCTATATACCGTAGCGATCAACCAGCACACAGAAACCAATAGAGCGCCAATACCAAGGTCGCCAAAAGAAATTCCAAGCACAATACCCATAGGAATTGATACTATTACTATAAATATAAAAATATATATAAAGTTTAATGAAGAAACTAAAGAAATAAGCGGCGGCCAATTGAATCTGAGCCTGACCAAATTCCTATTCAGCGCACTATAGTATATACTCTCGGAAATGTTCATGCCCAACAGAGCGCCGATTATTAAAGTTCTCCGCGCGCTTGCGGCCGATAGGGTTTCAATAGTTATATACTTTTTATAGCTCCTCAGTTGCTCATATATGGATAAGAAAATACCCAGTAGAATAGGGGAAACAAACATGAAAATTATTCTCAGATTCAGAGATTCTGAATACTTTCCCATAGAACCTGCGACAGTGATACATAGACCAAGTAGAATTAATACTATTTCCCATACTTTAATTAATCTATACGTTCCATTAATCTGCGCCCCAGAAACACCCAACCCAATCGTCAGTCCATAAATGATAGAGACACACAAAATCAGAGCATGGCTCATTGGAGAGATATCCAGGAACATTATCTGCATTAGAAGTAAACCTACCGCCCAAAGCGCGGTAACTATTTTTATCTCCCGATAGGAATAAGGATTCCTCCCCGCAAGTGGAAAATTTGAGAATCTCCAAAAAATTTCCGAGATAGAACTGCTCAGCGGTCCTACTGTCCGAAGGGTCCAGCAGTAAATAAATAGCCAGATGAGGGAAAATCCCATGTAGAAGAATAATGAATTTAAATTTGATAAATAGTATGGTCCATATGCTCCTTCTAGACTCTTCACCGAGAGTGCCGCAGATATAAGGATTGTTAAAGGTAATATGGTATAAATAATTGCGTTATATACAGCAATAAAATGCTCTCTAGTACTTTTCATTCTCGGGTACTCAACTTAGCACTGAGAGGGAATTCGACTCTATGTGACTTTTCTATGAATTTATTCTCGTGTGTCGCAATGCAGACCATGCAACCCGATCTTATTTTCCCCCGTATCCAGTCCGTAATCCATTCAATGCCTTCCCTATCAAGTCTCTTTTCCGGTTCGTCTAAGAAATAGTAAGTAGCGGGCCTCAGAAGGAGGGTGGCTAACCGTGCGCGCTGCTCCTGTCCCGAACTCAATGTATGGGGTTCTCTGTTGTACACCTGTGCTATGTTGAGCTCTTCAAGAGCTTCGTGGACATTGACGGAAGAAGGGGTCTGATCTTTGTGGGAGGAATAGAAATTATTTTTTAACATCTCGAGATGCTGACCTATGCTGAGGCCCGGCAACCAATCTATGGAGTCATTAAGGCCAAACACTTTCTTGCTGTAGTTCTTCGATTGGTTATTTACAACTTTATTTTCCAGAATAATGTTTCCACTATCTAACGATAGATGCCTCAGGAAACAGCTTATAAGAGTTGATTTTCCTGACCCGTTCGGGCCAGCCAAGGTATAGTATTCACCCTTCGAAAATTCTATAAATAAATTTTCAAATACAGTATGTTTCCCAAGAACTTTTTTACCGTCACGCACACTAATCATATTGATTCCTCTCAAGAATTCTGTGTAGGTTGATCAATATACTAACTAGCCCATCTTCTGCTCCACCCAGTCCCCTGCCGCAGAGGCCGGGTTCACCTTCTCTTTCCCCGAGACCCGCCTATTGAGCGCTACCAAGTCCTCGGTGGTCAACAGCGCTGACACCTCATCGAGCACCCTGGCCACTGCAACCGAAACCAGCCCCGCATTCACCACGGGAACAACCTGCTGCGGAATAAAATTATTCAGCGGGTCCTCAAGCACCACAAAATCATTCTCCTCAATAGCCGGGTCGGTAGAAAACAGATCCGCAACCTGCACCGTGCCCTCTTTAAGGGCGGCTACGGTCAGCGGACCGCCGCCGTCGTTAATGGGTGAAAAATCTGCGGGAACAAACCCGTATTTTTCTTTCAACCCGGGTAACCCATAAGAGCGCTCTGCAAACTCCGGTGGTGCACCCACCACAAGCTGCCCACTGTGATCGGTGAGATCGGCGATAGATACCAGGCCCATGCTCGCCGCGGTCTCAGCTGTTACCACCAGCGAATCTTTATTCTCGGCCGCCGCCGGGGAAAGCAGGGAAAGCTCACCGGGCAGCTGCCGGGCAAGCGCACCCACAACATCGGCGGCTGTGGTCTGCTGCGCGGACGGATCGAGGTAGAGCAGCAGGTTACCGGTGTAATCGGGCACCAGACCCACCGAGCCCTCCCTCAGCGCCCCCATCAATGCCTCCCGTGCCCCAATTGCCGGACGGGTCTCGGCTTTCAGGCCCCGCTTCACCAGGGCTGCCGCATAAATTTCAGCGATAATCTGCGACTCGGTAAAATCTGCTGACCCAACCACCACGGTGTCAGAGACAGCCCCGCTTCCAAAAGCGGTCTCACCCGAAATACCGCAGGCTGAAAGCACCAAAGACCCGGCACCGGCCCCCGCAACACCCCAAAAAGTACGCCTGCTCATAGAGAAAGTCACGATGATAGCTCCTTCGTGTCGGTGGGTACGGTGAGGGCCCTCTGCACCAGCGAGAGCAGCATATCAACGGTGAGCGCCAGGGCCGCCACCAGCACCACTGCGGCCACCATGCGGGTGTAGTCGCGCACGGCAAGACCGTCGATAAGATACCGGCCCAGCCCACCCAGATTGATATAGGCCATGACCGTCACGGTCGCGATCACCTGCAAAACAGTGTTGCGTATCCCGCCAAAAATAAGCGGTGCGGCAAGGGGAACCTCCACTCTCCAGAGGATCTGCCACTCCGTCATACCCTGGGCCCGGGCCGAATCGGTAACCGCGGGTTCAACAGCGGCGATACCCGAATAGACCCCCGCCATCAGCGGTGAAACAGCCAGAATCACCAGGGCCAGTATTGGGGCGGTCAGCCCCAGTCCCAACCAGAGAGTGAACAGGGTGAGTAGGCCCAGCGTCGGCAGCGAACGCAGCGCCCCGGTGAGGGCCACCACCAGGTTCCCTCCCCGGCCGGTATGCCCCACCCACAACCCCAGGGGTAGGGCGATCAGGGTGGCGCAGAAAAGAATAAGCCCGGTGTATTCGAGGTGCTCACCCAGGCGCTGCCAGATCCCCCCGCTACCGGTCCAGGCACCGGGCGCAGTCAACCATGCCCAGGTTTTATCAAAAATATTCATGCCCGCCTCCACCGGGAAAACCGGGCCCCAACCAACCCCAGGAGGCGGTCAAACAGCAGTGCCAGCACAACCGTGCCCACAATACCCGTCACTATTTCTACCGGAAGGTCACGCCGCAGCCCATCGGTAAACAGACTTCCCAGCGACTGAATACCGATCACAGCCCCCACCGAAACCATAGAAATATTAGAAACCAGTGCCACCCGCAGACCGGCGACCATCACGGGGACCGCAAGCGGGAACTCCACCGCCCAAAAACGACGCAGGGGCCGATAGCCCATAGCGGTCGCCGCCTCAAGGGTCACCGGTGAAACCGACTCAAAAGCGTCCACCGTAGAGCGCAGCATCATCGCGACCACGTAGAGGGTGAGCGCCACATACACGTTGAGGAGGGATGTGATAGAGGTACCCAGTACCAGGGGCATCAGTACCAAAAGGGCTAAAGAAGGCACCGTATAGAGCAGAGCGGCAGAGTTCACCACCAGGCCCCGCCGCAGCTGCCCCAGACCGGTGGTAGCCACCGTTGATCTACCGTCGCGACGGCGGGCCAGAGCCAGCCGGGCCAGCGGAAGAGAGATCAGGGTTCCGGACACCACCGGAATCAGCGACTGAAGCAGGTGTAAGATTGTCAACCCACCCACGTACTGCCAATTGGAGAGAAACCAGTTCATTCACTCACTCCGTAGCGGTAGAGACGCTCAGCCTCGGTGGCATCGAGTACATCTTGGGAGCTGAGCAGGCCCACCGCTTTCCCCCGCCCATCGACCACAACGCCCCAGCCCGAGGGCGAAGAAAGCACGGAGTCAAGGGCCTCGCGAAGACTACCGCCCTCCGTGAAAAGGGAGCCACCGGGTATATGACGATCACCGATAATCCAGCCGGCTGGCCTACCGTCTTCAACCCTGAGCAGCCAGGGAGCCTCCGGCGAGTCCAGCGGGTGAATCGTGAGATTCTCTGCCGGGGCAAAGGTGAGCCGGCGTACCCCGCGGTCCCGCCCCACAAAGGAGGCCACAAAATCATCTGCCGGTTCACGGAGAATCTCCTCGGGGGTACCGAACTGCGCAACCCGACCACCGATAGAAAAGACTGCCAGGTAGTCACCGAGCATAATTGCCTCATCAATATCGTGTGTCACAAAAATGATGGTGCGGTTAAGCTGACTTTGCAGGCGCAGGATCTCGCCCTGTAGCTCCGAACGCACCAGGGGGTCAACCGCAGAGAAAGGTTCGTCCATGAGGATAATCGACGAGTCCGCGGCGAGCGCACGGGCAACCCCCACCCGCTGGGCCTGCCCGCCGGAGAGCTGGGCCGGGTAGCGTTGTGCCAGGGACTCGCTGAGCCCAACCAGGCGCATGAGCTCCAGCGCCCGTGCGCGGGCCTGCCGGCGACCGGTGCCGGTGAGCAGCGGGACCGTGGCAATATTATCGACAATGCTCTTGTGCGGCATAAGCCCCGCCTGCTGGAGTACGTAGCCCATGGTGCGTCGCAGCCGGTAGGCGGGTAGAGAGGTGTTCTTCTGGCCGTTGACCAGGATTTCGCCGCTGTCGGGCTCCACCATGCGGTTGATCATGCGCAGCGAGGTGGTCTTCCCGCAGCCCGAGGGCCCAACGAACACGGTGATACGGCCAGCCGGAATCTTTAAGCTGAGATTGTTGACGGCGCTGTGGCCATCATAATTTTTGGTGACCGACCGAAATTCGATAGCGTCCGGGACAGAAACGGCTACGTGCAAAAGTGATTCCTACCATAGAGAATATTCAATGGGTCGAGTCTACTCTTTCACGGGCCGCCATCTCAAGAAGCGCCAGCATAAACCAGGAGGGTACCAGCACCCTCCCAGCTTAAACACAATATTGCTGGTGCCCCTAGGCGGACACTGCCTCCTTGACCCTGTCAATCACACCCATAGCGGCGGTAATACCCGCATTGATGTAGAACATCTCGTCGTCGACCTGCACGGCCTGACCGGCGGCAACCGGTTCCAGGGTCTCCCAGAGGGCCTCGGAGGTCAGACTCGATGCATCCCCACCCTGCACACCGTAGAAGAGCCAGGTGCCGTTCGCCTGATCGAGCTGCTCAGCAGAAATATCAACCGAGGTCTTATCAACCCGCTGCGACTCGGGCCGGGCCAGCCCCGAATCCTCACAGATTGACCCCACAAAAGAGGAGACACCCCAGATACGGATACGGTCGGAGGTTTGCCGCAGGAATGAGAAGGTGTGGTCGTTCTGCACCGACTCGCCCAGCTCTCTTGCCGACGAGTAGTAGCGCTCCAGCAGCGATGCCGCCTCATCGGTATTCCCCAGGGCCGCGGCAACAATCTGGAAGTCCTGCTTCCAGTTCACCCCGGTGCCCTCGGTCACCACAATCGGGGCGATAGCCGACAGCGACTCGTAGATCGAGTCGTCATCCTGCTGGTTGTTGAGCAGGATGAGGTCGGGGTTGAGGTTCGCGATGGCTTCGGTATCGGGGGCGGTGCGGGTTCCCACGGCCGCTATAGAGTCGAGTTCTGAAGCGTGCCGACTGTAGGCGGTACGCAAGTATTCCGGCACAATATCTGCGTCTTTTGCCGTAGTTGCCGCGAGAGGAACCACGCCCAGTGCCAGGGCGTCATCGAGCTGGCCGGTTGCGATCACCACCACCCGCTCAGGGGCAGCCTCCAGAGTAGTCTCCCCGCGGAAATGGCCGACCGTGCGGGGGAACACGCCCGACGCCGCATCCGTGCCCATCCCCTCGGGCAGGTCGGAGGGGGCGGTGGAGATGTCAGCAGAAGAAGCAGAGGATGAGCTCGATGACTCCGAGCTCGGTGAACCGCCGCAGGCGGTAAGCACCAGGGCGCCCACACCGGTCAGAGCGACCCCGGCAAAAGATCGACGGGACAGGGGGACAGAGCTCATATTTTTTAGCGTAACCATAAATATAGGATAGCCTAACCTCAATCATATTTCGTGCTATTGTTTTGACGGTTACTTCAGCGCATCACCCACGAAAGTTATGCCCGTGCGATGAAACCATCCCTGACCAGCCACCGACGACACCTCGGAACCGTCCTCACCCTGGGTGCGACAATTCTGCTAGTCCTCTGCGTCCTCTCGCTAGCCGTCGGCTCCCGCATGATCACCCCCGCGGATGCCCTCAACGGCTTCCTACACCCGACAAACACCACCGACTCACTCATCGTGTGGAAACTGCGTGTACCCCGCACACTGACCGCCCTCCTCGTGGGGGCAGCCCTCGCCACAGCGGGCGCACTCATGCAGTCACTAACCCGCAACCCGCTCGCCGAACCCGGCATACTCGGGGTCAACAGCGGTGCCGCTGTGTTTGTAGTATCGGGGATCGCCCTCCTCGGCATCACGGGAGCCTTCGGCCAGCTCTGGCTTGCCCTCAGCGGCTCCGGCCTGGCAGCCACCGCGGTATTCCTCATCGGAACCGCACGCAACCACACCGTTATGGATAAAACATCACAGCTACTACTCTCCGGTGTAGCCCTCAACGCGTGCCTCAGCGCCATCACCGGGATCATCACCATGTTCAACTCCCGCGCCTTCGACTCCTACCGGTTCTGGGTGGTGGGAGCCCTGGAGAAACAAAGTACAGAAACCCTGACATCAGCCCTACCCTTTGCCCTCGTCGGACTGGTGCTAGCCTTCGCACTGATCCGCCCGCTGAGTGCGCTCGCCCTGGGAGAGGACACCGCGGCCGGCCTGGGTGTACCCGTACCCCTGATCCAGGGAGCCACCCTGCTGTCCATCATGCTCCTGTGCGGTTCGGCAACCGCAATCGCCGGACCCATCTCCTTTGTCGGCCTGGTAGTCCCCCACGTGCTGAGACTCCTGGTAGGTACCGAGCTCTCCCTGATCATCCCGTTCTCCCTCATGGGCGGGCCGGTTCTCGTGCTCGGTGCAGACATCATAGGGCGGGTGATAGCTATCCCGGCGGAGGTTGAGGCCGGAATTGTCACCGCCTTCATCGGTGCGCCCGTGCTCCTGCTGCTGGTACTGCGGCTCAGCTCCACCGGGAAGAAAAACACGCGCAGACACCGGGGAGGAACCCCCGCATGAAAAAACAACACCTGCCGGGTATCTACCGCTCTCCCCGACCAACAACCGCCGGCATAATCCTGTTACTCCTTTTGGCCGCCACCGTGACCCTCCTGCTGGGCACCTACTCCATATCCCCGGCCGGAGTCTGGGACGTCGCGGTAGGGGGCGGCAGCGAACTCGACCGGCACATTGTTTTAAACCAGCGCCTACCGCGCCTGGTAGCCGCCGCCACCGTGGGGAGCGCCCTGGGCCTGGCCGGGGCCATTTTCCAGTCAATATCGCGTAACCCCCTGGGCTCCCCCGACATCATCGGGTTCACCACAGGTTCTGCCACCGGCGCGCTCTTTACTGTGCTCCTACTGACACAGACCGGTACCGATGCCGAAACCCTAGCCTCGGGCCCCGGGATTGGCGTTGGCATGGGTGCAGTCACCGGGGGCTTTCTCACCGCCGCGGTAGTACTCCTGCTCAGCGGTGCCACCGGGTCCACATCTATCGGCCACAAACTGGTGCTCGTAGGTATCGCCGTGGGCGCTATGCTCGCGGCAATCAACGACTTTCTGCTCACCCGCGCCGACCTCGAAAAAGCTGAGTCCGCCAAAACCTGGCTCTACGGCTCCCTCAACGCCCTCACCTGGAACACCGTCTGGCTCCCTGCCCTCTGCGCAACAGCACTGATACCGCTGGTGCTCAGCCTGACAAAAATACTGCGGATACTCGAACTCGGCGAAGACCTAGCCTCCGGCCTGGGCCTACCCGTGCGGGCAGCAACCAACCTGCTCATCACCGGTGCGGTGATACTCACCTCGATATCAATCGTGCTCGCCGGACCCATCAGTTTTCTAGCACTCATCGCCCCGCAGCTCACTCACCGTATCTATAGGACACCGGGCACCGCCCTATGGCAGTCGGCCCTCACCGGGGCACTGCTACTGGTAGTGGCAGACTATTTTGCCGCCCACGCCCTCGCACCCTTTCAAATCCCGGTAGGTTTGGTGACCGGGGCGCTCGGCGGCATCTACCTGCTATGGATCATGACGCGCAGAAAATAGTCTCTTGAGACTAGCTCCTGTACCAGCTATCAAAAACGGTCACCGGCAGCGAGCGCTTATGGCGGCTCCTCAGATACCTCTCCTCAATGGCATCCGCCACCGATTCGGGAACCTCCCGCCCCTCCAAATAGTCATCGATCTCCTCATAGGTGACCCCGAGCTCCTCCTCATCGGTGCGACCCGGCTTAGCATCCAGCAAATCCGCGGTGGGCACCTTCTCCCAGAGCCGTCTCTCAGCCCCCAGCACCTTAAGCAGCTCACGGTTCTGCCGCTTATTCAGGCCAAAGAGGGGCATCACATCGGCACCACCGTCACCAAACTTGGTGAAAAACCCCGTAACCGACTCTGCTGCGTGGTCGGTGCCAACCACCAAAAGGTTCTTTTCACCGGCAATGGCGTACTGGGCAACCATGCGTGCGCGCGCCTTCACATTCCCCCTATTGAAATCCGACATCTCACAGCCGCCGGCCTCAACAAAAGCAGACTCAAAACGGTCAACAGCCGGACCCACATTATAGGTGATGCTCTGTTGCGGCCTAATAAACCGCAGCGCCGCTTGCGCATCTTCTTCATCACGCTGCACCCTGTAGGGAAGACGCACCGCGATAAACTGTGCCGGGATACTCTCAAGCCCCAGCTGCTCCACGGCAAGCTGACAGAGCCTACCCGCCAGAGTGGAATCAAGACCGCCGCTGATACCCAGCACGAAACCGGAGGCACCGCTGGCTTTGAAATAGTCGCAGAGAAACTGCACGCGCTTGCGCACCTCGGTGGCGGGGTTAACGAGCGGTTTAACACCCATTTCTTCAATAATTTTTGCCTGTAGCTCGCGCATGAACACCATTTTACCCTCCCCCAATCTACCGGCAGGGCGGGGCAGAACAACAAAACCCGGGCCCTCCACCGTAAAATAGAACCATTACCGTACCAACCCCACCATAGCCAGGGAGAACAATGACAGAACACAACTACGGCCAGTACACCAACAACAACCAGCAGGGGTACCCCGCGCCTCAGCCACCCACGCAGACCGTCGACGCCTACGGGAACCCCATAGCGCCCGACGCCAAGACTATGTCGGTGCTCTCCCACCTCTCCACGCTGATTCTCAGCCTCGTCAGCCTGGGTTTCCTCAGCCTGCTAGGCCCCCTCATTTTCTGGTTCATCTACAAAGACAAGCCCGGCCACCAGTTCACAGCCGCCAACTCCGCCCGCGCCTTCAACTTCAACTTCACCATGTGGCTGGTTAATATGGCCGGCTACATTATCCTTCTGGTTACTTTCGGCTTGGGGATACCGGTGTCCTTCCTCCTCTGGCTGGCAGCCGGAATCTGCCTCATTGTCTTTCCCATCATTGCCGCGGTTAAAGCTAACCAGGGCGAGGTCTACAACTACCCCATGCAAATCCGCATCATTAAATAGCCGCTAACCCCGGTGGAAACTCAGCGGCTGCTAACACGCGGTGTCCTCTGCGGCCCGAGCTTCTACCCCGGAAGACAAGCCTGTATCCTAGGTAACCGGTGTGTTTTACCGACGAGCCAACCCGTCAAGGTTTCCCGAAAGCAGGAAATAGGCTGTAAACCGCACCGCACCGCCGTGAACCCCGGCCGGTGAAGCGCTCACAAGGAGTATGTTCATGCCAGCGATCGTGATTGTCGGGGCCCAGTGGGGCGACGAAGGCAAAGGGAAAGCAACCGATTTGCTCGGCGGCCGCGTTGACTACGTGGTCAAACCCAACGGCGGCAACAACGCCGGTCACACCGTGGTGGTTAACGGCCAAAAATTTGAGCTCAAGCTCCTGCCCGCGGGTATTCTCTCCGTCAACGCGACACCGGTCATTGGTAACGGCGTGGTGGTGAACCCCGAGGCTCTCTTTGAAGAGATTGACGGTCTCGAAGCCCGCGGTGCGGACACCTCAAAACTCAAAATCTCGGCCAACGCGCACCTGGTTGCCCCCTACCACCAGACCATGGACAAGGTTACCGAACGGTTTTTGGGCAAGCGCGCTATCGGCACCACCGGTCGCGGAATCGGCCCCGCCTACATGGACAAGGTGGCGCGGCTGGGCATACGCGTGCAGGATATTCTCGACGAATCAATCCTGCGTCAAAAAGTGGAGGGAGCCCTCCGGCAGAAAAACGAGCTGCTGGTCAAGGTCTACAACCGCCGCCACGTTGATGTAGACGAGATTGTGGACTATTTTATGTCTTTCGCCGACCGGCTCAAACCCATGATCGTTGAATCAACGCAGCTACTCAACGACGCTCTCGACCGGGGCAAAATTCTGCTCATGGAGGGTGGGCAGGCAACCTTCCTCGACGTTGACCACGGCACCTACCCCTTTGTGACCTCATCTAACCCCACCGCCGGCGGCGCCTCGGTGGGTTCGGGGGTTGGCCCCACCAGGATCTCACGTGTTATCGGTATTCAGAAAGCCTACACCACCCGTGTCGGCGCCGGGCCCTTCCCCACCGAACTCTTCGACGAGATGGGAGACTTTTTACGAAAGACCGGCGGCGAGTTCGGGGTTAACACCGGCAGGCCCCGCCGTTGCGGCTGGTATGACGCGGTGCTGGCACGGCAGGCTGTGCGGGTCAACGGTTTCACCGACCTCTTTATCACCAAGCTTGACGTTTTGACCGGTCTCGAAAAAATCCCCGTCTGTGTCGCCTACGATGTGGACGGAGTGCGCCACGACGAGATGCCCATGACCCAGACCGATTTCCACCACGCCAAGCCCATCTACGAATATTTTGACGGCTGGGAAGAAGACATCAGCGGAGCAAAAACCCTCGACGATCTACCGGAAAACGCCCGCGCATATGTGGCGAAACTTGAGGAAATGTCCGGCTGCCGCATCTCGGCTATCGGCGTGGGCCCCGACCGAGACAACACCATCGTGGTGCGCGACCTCATCGAGGAGAACTAGACGGCAGCCTCCCGCGCGGCTACCGGGCGCTACCCGGCTATTATCGACTAAAGCCCGTACCGTGATGGCCGGCTAGAGAAATCTGCTGCACTCTGACAAATACATTTCTCCCGTAGCCGGCCGCCTTTCTGCACAGGGTCTCACCACCTTTATAGAGTATTAACCGCTTTAAGCCGGCGGTTTCTTTGGTTGCTTCCGGGGGGCACCGTAGCAGTGCGTCCTCCCTCAATCAGTTCAAACCGGGGCTGCATCATCAGGATAGACACATCGACGGGAGGCAGACAGAGGTCAGCGGCAATCCTCTCAACGGTGACCGCACCTTTCTTTTCTGCCCCCAGAACCTGCGGAAAGACCCTCGAAAACTCCTGGGCCGGCATACCCTGTGGTTCACCAGTTTTATAGCCTAACCGGGTCAGCTCCCGGCAGGTGATCCGGTATACCCAGTCGCTCATATAGCCCTGTTTATGCAGGGCATAGGTCAGAGCCATTGCAGAGACCTTAAAAATATTTTTACCCTTCAGAATATCCTCAAAGCTAGGCTGACGAGCTATATAGTCAGCCAGGGCCGGTTTGGGCATGAGGAATTCTGAGGCAAATCGGTCAGCCTCTCTTTCCTGCTCCGCGGTGATCCTGGGCTCAGCATTCTTATGAAGCACCAGATGTCCCAGTTCATGGGCAATATCAAAGCGAGTGCGCTCGGGAGTTTTATTGCGCGACAAATAGATGTAGGGGAGACGATCATGCCTAAAGGAAAAAGCGTCCACAGAATGAGCCAATCGCGGCAGACCAAAGACAGCAATACCCTTGGATTCGCAGAGCTGCACCAGATTGGGTAGGGCTTTTGTTCCCAGACCCCATTCTTCCCTCAGCAGCTGCGCAGCCAACTGCGGGGTCTCCATACCAAAAACAGGTAGGTTGAGCTGGGGCAGGGTGAAGCGTTGCCGGATCCACCGGTGAATCTCAATACCGTTCACTCCCGATGCTTTGGCCGCATCCTTATTTTTTCGGGTAGTATCTCGCCCTGCCCGATAATTGACACACTCGATCTCTTCCATGTCGATATGATCAAGCTGCATACTGAAATAGCCGGCGGGATAGTCAAGCACCGCTGCAAGTTTTGACGCGGCACTCAGTGGGGCCTGCCCGGACTCGTATTTTTGAACGGTGCGCTCACTGACTGATAGCTCACCGGCCAGCGAACGCTTGGTATGGCCCCGTCTCTGACGGGCCAACTGTATACGCCCGGCGACAAGAGTCTTAGCCAATGCTGAACTCAACCTCGCCACCGCCCACATCTGCCGGCTGAGCAATATCCGCCGTCAATTGCACGGGCTCAAGAATCACTCTCATAAACCATGACCCAAATTGGCCGTCGCGAAAATCAGGAGCCGGTAGAGATATTTCGCAGCGAATCTCGTCTTCTGATCTATGGTAGAGGAGGAACCAGTCACCGGCAGGAGGCTGATTACCAGCTTCGGCAAGCAGGTTCTGCCCGGGCTTTTCGAGTTTAAAAAGGGCAGGCTGAAGTGCGTTAACAGCGTCTTGGGTCGCCTTCCCTTTCCGACGCTGGGCTTTGGGCGAAGCAGAGGGGTCCGGATCACCTGTCACCTCGTTACCGCCGATAATCCCCAGTCTAAATTTCTTATCGCTACTGATAGCAAGCGGCCGGTTACGGGAGTCATCAAGTTTCCATCTAAGCTCTGTGACAAGGCGCTCGCGCAGTACTTCAGTAACTTGAAACCAGCGCCGAGAACCTGCAGCGGTTACCGGGGCCGAGCGCCGAGTGTTGCCCTCAGCAGTCTCCCCCGCCTCCAGTGCCTCATAGATCCAGTTGATGTTGATACCGTCCATCTTGGACAAGAAGGGAGGCGCGTCTTCAGGTTGGATAACGATAGTATCTTGCGGCAAGGACAGCGAAGCGGGCATGGTCTTCTTCCTCATCTCATGGTGCAAAACTGCGGTGCAAAACTTGGCTACCTCAAATTATTGCACAAAACGCGAACCTCTCAGATGGGTCTGCGTCCGTATCGTCCCTTACACATAAATTCTTCAGCACACAGATGCAGACGGGAATGAGTCGCAGAACCTCAGGGACAGGACACAGAAGAGCGGAATAGACGCTCTCACCTCAAAAGATAGGATCGGCGCATGATAGGCATCCTGGATCTCATAAACGTAGCGTGAGTAAACCGCAAGAGTGTATCACTTGCAAACTCCCTCTAGGCCGGTAGCTTGGGGCCGCCGAGTCTGCGCGGTGTGTAGTCTGCCCCGGTCTGGCGTCTACATGAGGTAGAAACTTTCAATTGCCCTCGTCAGGTATGCGGCGTCTGCTACGTGGCACATCTCCCGCGCCGAGTGCATGGACAGTAGACCCAGGCCCACGTCAACGGTGCGCACCCCCAGCCGGGTGGCCGTGATGGGGCCGATGGTGGAGCCGCAGGGGACATTGTTGTTTGACACAAATTCCTGGTAGGGAACCTGCGCTTTCTGGCAGGCTAACGCAAACATTCCTGCCCCTACCGAGTCGGTGGCGTAGCGCTGGTTGGCGTTAATTTTGAGGAGCGGGCCGGCACCCGGCTGGGGGCGGTTAGCGGGGTCGTGGTGGTCCGGATAGTTGGGGTGTACCAGGTGCCCGGCATCGGAGGAGAGGCAGACTGATCGGGCGATAGACTGCCGGTACTGCTCGGGGTTTTCACCGCGAGCGGCAGAGAGCCGCACCAGGATATCCTCCAAGAAGGGTCCGGCGGCACCGGACCGTGTGGCCGAGCCAATTTCTTCGTGGTCAAAGGCAGCCAGGATCACCGTCTGCGCACCGGGGTGGGGTTGTCCCGCGTATCGTTCAAGGGCGCAGAGTCCCGCGTGAACCGAGGAGAGATTATCCAACCGCCCCGAGGCAAAAAATTCCTTATCCGCCCCAAAGACCCGCGGGGGCTGACTATCGACAAGAAACAGATCATGTCCCACAATATCGGCGGAACCTATGTCTTTCGGGGTTCCGTATTCGGCCAGGTAGGCTAACAGGTCTGCTTCCACGGCGCTATCACCCCAGACCGGGTAGATGTTGTGCTGCCGGTCGAGCTTGAGCCCGTCATTGGCTGAGCGGTCGAGGTGGATCGCCAGTTGGGGAATGCGTGCCAGCGGTTCAGTACAGACCAGCACCTGGTCCAGTTCACCTCCCCTGTTGAGGGTGAGTCTGCCGGCAAGACAGAGCTCCCTATCAAGCCAGGAGTTGAGCAGCGCGCCACCGTAGACCTCAACCCCCACTTGGTTCCAACCAAATTTTTTGAGGGAGGGCCGGGGTTTCACTTTGAAGCCGGGTGAGTCGGTGTGCGCACCCAGAATCCGGTAACCGGCGGCTTTCTCTGTGCCACCTGCCCAGGCGATGATCGCGCCGTCTCGAATAACAAAGTGTTTGTGTGCGGCCACCTCGGCGGTCCAGGGCTCGGTCTCGCTCAGCTGGGTGAACCCCGCCAAGGAGAGCCTGCGGGCCACAGCCTGAACGGCGTGAAAACTGGTGGGTGACTCCCGAACAAATTCCGCTAGATCATTTATATTTTTGCGCGCATCAACGGTCATGTTCTCTAGTGTAGCGAGACCAGCACCTCGTACTCCTGTGAGCGGGTTAGTCCCACCCGTCGTGCCGCGTAGACAATGCAGAGCACCAATACACCCTGCAAGATCAACGCCCAGAGAAAATCTGTAAAGTGTGAGCCTTCCTGGGCGAAGGGGTCGGCTAGCCCGAACACACCCATCACCATCAGCTGAAGGTTGTTGACGGTGTGCACGGCGATACCCGCTTCTAGCCCACCGGTGTACCAGGCAAGAAAACCAAAGGAGATTCCCATCACCAGAATGGATGCCTGACCCCAAAAATCGTAGGGGTGCCCGAGCATAAAGAACACCGCGGGGACCAGGATCGCCCAGGCCGGCGCCTTCAACCAGCGCCCCAGCGTTTGCATGAGGTAGCCGCGAAAGACCAGCTCTTCGGCATAGCACTGGAGGGGAACCACCGCCAGAATAAGCACGAGCAGCAGGGTAAGACTGGCCGGTGACACTTCGGTAGCCGGGGCAAACGACTCCCCGGCGAGCACACCTACGAGGAGTGCCACACAGGTAAAGGTGAGTGAGATTGCGGCGCACACCCAGAGCCAGCCCCAGCGAATTCTGCCCGTCACCGAGTGAATGAGTCCCCAGGGTTTGGGGCCGAAGACAAGGCGGGCCAGGCGCAGGGCCGGCCACATGGTGACCACCGGCATGAACATGAGCAGAAAAAACAGGGGCGACTCCAGGCTCCCCCTTTGCAAGACCTCCAGGTCACCGATGTCTGCGAGGCTGTCGCTCCGCCCGTAGGTGTAGAGCGCAAAGGTGACTCCCGCTGTCAGGATAAGACCCAGGTAGATGAGAGAGCCCAGGAGGCCTTCAAGCAGCGGCGTCCACCAGCGCGATGCGGGGTCCGTCAGAGCCAGCCGGTGGTATTCCAGCTGATGCCCGGTAGTTGGAAACGGTATAAAACCATCCCGGACACCGGGAAATTGAGGCAGCACACGGGTGTCATGGGGTGACGGTTCAACCGTCTTTTTCTTAGCGGGATCGATACCGCCGTTCTGCTCGCTCATGTCTACCAGCCTACGGAAGATGAAGACTTTTATCTTTGTTCAAGAAAATATTTCACATACCTAGATCAACATACGTAACCGGGTATATCTTGGATAAAGTATAAGAAAGTTGATATATCCCGCCTATCCATCTCCATCGCATGAAAGACGAGGTCTCCTATGGCACTGCGCTTCAACGTTCCACCCAACTGGCCCAAGCCTCCCGAAGGGTGGACTCCGCAGCCGGGTTGGCAGCCCGATCCCGCCTGGGGTCCGGCACCGGAGGGTTGGCGTTTCTGGGTTGAAGAGTCAGAACTCACCGATTCTTCAGCTTCTGCGGCCGCCGATTCTTCCCAGCAGGCGGGGAACGAGAGCGGCCCGGACGCCGAGCCCGAGAAAGCTGGTACCGAGGCTACCGAATCCACTGCCGGTACGGACTCTTCCGCGGACTCAAATACCGGCGATAGGGTGGCACCCGCCGATCCCGCGCGTGAGACCGGCACCGACCCCAAGACAGAAGTTTTTGATACCGGTCAAACAACCGGCGGCTCTACCGTCTCGGCTGCATCCACCGCCGCAGCGGGTACCGAGGGTCAGGAGACCCGGCAGTTCCCGCAGCAGCCCACCGAGGCCGGGCAGACCCAGCAGGCGGGACAGCCCCAGCAGCAGCCGGTAAATTACCAGCAGGGTACGGGGTCCTACCAGGGGAACCCCTACCAGCAGCAGGGTCACACCTACCCACACAACGGTACGCAGGGCCAGCCCAACCCCTACAGTCAGCCTTACACCCAGAAGAAAAACTTTTTCAGCACCACCGCCGGCATTCTCACCATTGTTGGTGCAATCCTTCTCGCTCTCATCATTGCCCTGGTACTGGTGTTTAGCATCTTTTCGGGCAGTAATTCATCGACGGAGTCTTCATCCACCTCGTCCTCATCATCTTCGGCGGCTTCTAGCCCGTCGGCGTCGTCGAGTTCACCATCGTCGTCAGGATCCGATTCGGGGTCTGCGGCAGATTCTGGTGAAAATAAGTCTGGCGAATCGGGGGCCTACACCGAGTACACGGGAACAGGTAATGACGTTCTCAAGGTGGCTAAACCCGAGGGTTCTAGCAAGGCTGTCTGGGTAGAGTACGAGTTTAAGGCAAGCGGATCCAGCAGCTACGGCGGCTTTGATCTGTCCGGCCAAGACGAGGACGGCGAAACCACCACTCTCGGAGTCTACCTGGGTTATAAGCAGCGGGAGGGGAAAGGCTCCATGTGGCTGGATACCGATAGCGAGCAGAAAGATACCACCAAGCTTACGGTGACAGCCAACGGTGAGTGGACCGTTCGTATTCACCCCGCGTCTGCTGCCCCCAGCTACGGTGCCGGTGATACTGTTTCGGGCAATGCTTCCACCGCCTTCATCTATAAGGGTGGGGCATCCACCGTGAAGGTAAAGTACACCGGAGAGAGCAGCAGCGACAGCTACCGGCTTCAAAAGTACGATAATAGTATCGAGTACTTCACCAGTCTCCTCAACGGTAACGGTCCCGAGTCCGAGAGTTCCTCGTCGCTGTCAGGTATCGATTCCAATACGGCCATGAATATGACCAGCTACGGTGGAAACTGGGAGGTCACCTTTGAGTAGGGATTCCTAGCCACCACAGGTGCGGGTGAGCCGTGGTCCTCGACATGTCGAGGACCACGGCTCACCCGCATAGGTATACCTTAGGGGGTATCGTGTGCTATTTATTTCCCGAGCGCCTCGGCCAGCTGAATACCCTGGGCCACACCGGCGAGGGTGGCCGCGATACGGATACCGTCGTTGACCGCCTCTTTAGAGAGCCCGCCTTCACGAACCACAGCTTCGTGGGAGGAGACGCAGTGGGAGCAACCGTTGACAGCCGAGACCACCAGGGAGAAGAACTCGAAATCAACCTTATCGACTCCACCAGCCTTACCAATGATCTGCATACGCAGGTTCGCGCGCTGGTCATCGTAGGCGCCGTCGAGGTAGCCGCGGGTACGGTAGAAAACGTTGTTCATGGCCATGATGGTTGCCGCCCCCAGGGCCGCACTGTAGGCATCGTCGGAGAGGTGCTGCTTAGCTTCCTCCGCAACCTCAACAACAACAGAATCCACTTTGGTAGCCGCCGCAGCTGCCAGGATCGAGCCCCAGAGCTGCTGCTCTGTCAGAGAGCTCACACGGGTCAGCGATGACAGGTTGAGATTGAGATCTTTGGCGTAATCCGGCAGCGCGGCGCGTAGGTTATCGATACTCATTATTTGTCACCGCCCATTTCTGCAAAAGCGTCGATGGTTGCCGCGCCCTTCTTCCAGTTGCAGGCGCAGAGCTCATCGGACTGCAGCGCGTCGAGCTGACGCAGGATCTCGTCGGTGTTACGACCCACCGAGTCGGCGGTGATAGATACCGACTGAATAACATTGTTGGGGTCGATAATGAAGGTTGCGCGATCCGCAACACCCTCCGCATTTTTAATACCCAGGGCAGTGACCAGTTCGCGGTTGAGGTCAGAAGCCATCACGATGGGCAGGTCCCTGAGTTCTTCGTGGGAGCGACGCCAGGCGTAGTGGGTGTATTCGTTATCTACAGAGACACCGATCACCCGGCAGTCGCGTGCCTCAAACTCGTCTGCGAGCTTGCCGAAGGCCGCGATTTCGGTGGGGCACACAAAGGTAAAGTCTTTGGGCCAGAAAAATACGACTCTCCACTGATCTTCATCGCGGTCTTTGGAGGAGACGCTGGTGAAGTAATCCTCGGGCTTCTGCGCGTCGACTGCGGAGAGGTCTCCGGGAATGACGCCGGTGAGTTCGTAGTCGGGAAATTCGTCGCCGATAGTCAGAACGGGCATTTTTCACCTTTCAGTTATACGTTTCCGCGGTACGCGGCCGATCCGCGAGACGGCTGAGATATTTCGTCTGCACCGCCCGCCCTCACCATTATATTATGAATTACTCATAATAATCTAGAGGTTCCGGGGTGATCCACGTCTTAGAACCGGCAAACGGCAATGCCGCCGCGCCCTAACCCGCGGACAGCTCCCGACGATTTTTAACCCCCGCATAGATCCAGAACATCACTACCACAAAGAGGCAGATCATCGGCAATGCCGCCGCCACCGAAGCAAGATAGGGCACGCTGTCAAGATCATCGGCGCTCCCCTTAATGGCCGCAGCAATCCACAGCGGCGAAATATACAGGCCCACCAGCCCCACCCAGGTAAGAATTTTCAGAGCAGACCTCACCCTCCTCCTGAAATAGACAAAGAAGACCGGCACAGCGTCAATGACTATGGCAGCAACGATCAGCGGCAGCCAGGTATTGTGGTGTGACCAGCTAATAGGCGACATCGACACCATGAGGAAAGCATTGAGCGCCACCTCAGAAAGCACCATGTTACGCCGGTACAGGATCGGAATAAGAGCAGCAACCCCCACCAGAAGAACCAAAACCAGCCCGTAGTAGCACAGCTTCAACAGGGTGCCCTCGGCAATACCCAGATGCATGAGCCAGCCCTGAATAGACACGTTATCGGGATAATTAATATTGCCCACACGCGAGGGGTCAGAGACAGCCGAGAACCAAAACTCCCTTGCTTGCTCACCCATCAAAAGAAAACCGAGCGCTACCGTTACGGCAAAAGTAACTCCCAGGGTGACCACCCCGCGAAAATCTTTGCGCATCAGCAGAATCAGCCCAAAAGCCAGCGGGGTGAGCTTAATTCCGCCGGCGATACCGATCAGAACACCGCGCGGCACCCTGCTTGCCGGTCGAACAAAATCCGCCAGCACCAGCAGCATAATAAGCGGGTTGATCTGCACCAACCCCAGCCCTCTACGCCAGGGGCCCGACAGCAGAATAAGCACCGTAAGCAGGGCAATGGTGCCGCCCCTACCCAGCCTATCCTGCAGAGGCAGACTATAGCCGCACGCCTGCGCGTAATCGTAGATCAGGGTAGCCAGCCACCAGCTCACCCCCAAAGAAAGGAAGATCATGATCGTGATACCCGCCCACTGGGGCAACCAGGCAAAAGGCAAAAAAAGCATGGCTGCAAAGGGCGGATAGGTGAAAGGAAGCGAGAAAGTATCGGATATCCGGTACAGATCAATCACATAGAGCGGCCTATCAAAACCATCGGTACCAAACACAGTCATGGCTCCGGCCCGATAAACCGAGAAATCCAGCCCACCAACGGTGAGTGAATACCAGAGGTTACCCGCACACACGAGGGCAAGAAGCAGATAGGCGGCAACCGCCCAAGCCCTACTGTAGTTTGATCCGGCCTGCCGGTGAGAAAAGACAGTATTCAAAGGTGACTCCGTGGGTACTATAGCGGTGATTTACTTCTTTTTAGCGGTGGCAACCAGGTTTTCACCGCGCGCCCGTCGCTGCTGACGCCTTGATTGTTTGCGGGGCTTTTTCTGCTTCTCCTTCTTGGGAAGGGCCGCAATACGCAGACCCAGTTCAACAACCATCAGCGCAAAAGCAGCGTAGTAAAGATAGATCTGCGGGTAGAGCCAGTAGATAGTGGCAACGTTACCGGCTATGGTTCCAATCAGCGCGATAACACCCAGGCCCAAAATCAGCAGATGCGCTACCGAAAACCGCGAGGCGGTTTCTGGGTTACGCCACACCAGATAGATGGCCATCAGCGCAAAGAGGATGGGGAAGAAAATCTGCCCGGAGAGCGTCATGGTATCGCCGGTGTAGCGGAATATTCCAAGCGCCTGCACAGTAGCGGTGGCAACGAGAGCAAGAGAGGCTGGCAAAGATTTCACCCAGCCAGTCTACCGGGTAGGCCGGCTACCGCACGCTAGGTGGCTAGGATCGATGATCGAGTAAAATCCGGGTGAGGGCCACAATCACCCAGGCCAGCGCAAAAAGTTCCCACCAGACTAATAATCCCCACAACCCAGCCCGAGGCCAGGTAGGCCTGCAAGTTGATGAGCACGGCAAAAACCGTGAGCACTGCAGCGATAATGAGGGTCTTTGAATCACGAAACACGGTGGTTTTCCTTCGATTGATACGGATCGGTACCGCAGCGGTGCGGCAGTAGGTCTGCACCTAGGGTGTCAAACCGTAGACAATAGCCGCAATAGCAAAGACGGTGCCGGCGGCAAGCGCGCATAAAAACTCGACCGCCATCCCTATACCCATTGACTTGAGTGCCTGCACAGTACCCGGAACAGCCTGGGCAAAATTGCCGCGGCGGACCGACTCGCTGAGGTAGAGGCCAGCGGCAAAACCGATAAAGATACCGAGCACCGGAAGCACAAACATACCCACGACCGCCCCGACAGCGCCCCAGAGCGTTGAACGATGAGGAATATTTTCCCTCTTGAGCGTGCGGCCGGTAAGAACAAGCTGCGCCGTCATGCCAACGAGCGTAAACCCACCGGCCAGGCCGAGGGCCCACCAGCCTTCCGGTGCTCTGATCACGAGAGACCAGAGCAAAAGCCCGCCCAATATCACCGGTGAACCGGGAAGGACCGGGTAGACCACGCCCACAATACCCACCCCGATGACCAGGGCGGAAACGAGGGTAATAACGATCTCAAGAGTCATGGAATCAAGTTTATACAGCCGCCCTATCGCGAGTTCCTTAGTTTTGTCCGAGTTCCTAGGAAATAACCCAGGAACTCGGACAAAACTAAGGAAGTCGATGCTCGCGGGCAGACGGTTATACGCACCGGCTGCCGCCCCAATATTTGACAAAACGTCTATAAGCCCGGGACCTCCGGCCAACTATAATTGCATATACCGTACCAGTATTGACCGCGATCCGATTGCTGAGCACACCTTGACCGATCACACCCCCGCCCCCGAGAACCCGCAGGGTCAAACACCGTCCCCCAAACCTATACGTATTGAAGGGGCGCCGGGCACACCGGGGAGTACCGCCCTCACACCGGAGCAGATCGCCCGCAAAGCTTCAGCGCGAGCCAGCTGGCACCGCAGAGCATCAAAGCCCGTGAGCGTGTGGATGATACTGCTCTTTATCTCTATTTTTGTGCACCGCTGGATTCCCAACTCGATCTGGCTCATGGTGCACATGGTTACCCTGGGCCTTATCACCAATTCCATTCTGATCTGGAGCCAGCACTTTACCGAAGCCCTGCTCAAGAACAGGCGGCCCGAGGAGGAACGGCGCGGGCAGGTCAACCGCATTTATGTTCTGAATGCTTCTATGGTTGTGCTCATGGTGGGTGTGGTCTTTGCTCTTTACCCGCTCACCCTTATCGGGTCTATCGGCGTGGGCGGGGTTGTGGCCTGGCACGGTATTTACCTGCTGAATCAGCTACGCGAGGCGTTGCCGGCCCGTTTTGATTCTACGGTTCGTTTCTATATTGCCGCCGCCTGGCTACTCCCCGTGGGGGCAGCTTTTGGTGCTCTACTCGCCAACAATTCGTTTTCTGCCTCCCGGTATTCGCAGCTGTTGCTGGCTCACGAGGCAACCAATATTTTGGGGTTTGTGGGTATCACCGTGGTGGGTACCCTGGTGACGCTCTGGCCCACCATGCTGCGGACCAAGATGAAGGAGGGTGCTGTACGGTCATCGAACGCTGCGCTGTTCACGATGTGTGCGGGTCTTGCTCTCACCACCGGTGGGGCTCTGGTCGGTCTCGGGCAGCTAGCGGGTGCGGGGCTGGTGATTTATGCTCTGGGGTTGCTGGTTGTTGCGGTGCTCATGGTGCGCACCTGCACGGTCAAGAAGCCCAGCGACTACCCCACTCTTTCGGTGGCGGCCGGGTTCGGCTGGCTTGTGGTGGGGGTTATCTGGGCTGCTGTCCTGCTGTTTACCTCCCCCCTGGCTAATCTCAATCTTCGGCTTATTACCCCGGTTTTTGTGGCGGGGTTCTTACTCCAGGTGCTTCTGGGGGCCATGAGCTATCTTTTGCCGGTGGGAATGGGAGGTGGCCCCGCCGCGGTGCGGGCGGCAAACCGCGAGTTCAACCGTTTTTCTTTTGGGCGGGTAGCCATCATTAATATCTGCCTGTTTTTCTTTGTGCTGCCCACCGATTTCACCGGGTCCTGGGTGCGGGCGACCACCTCGGTTCTGGGGGCACTGACCTTTGCCTCTTTTATTCCGCTCATGCTTCGCGGAGTTCGACGCTCCGTGGCGGCCCGTAAAGAAGTAATTGCCGCCCGTGCCCGGGGAGAGAAGCCCCAGCCGACACCCGAAGGCTTAGCCCCGGCTAGGCCGAATGTTCGGCGTGAACTTCTGCTGGGGGGCGGGGCGGCACTGGCCGCTGTGGCTGCCGGGGTGGCTATTGCGCCATCGTCGTCACGTCTTTTTCGCGCTGTTTCGGACTCCGGGGCGGCGGGGACCGGGCAGACTACCCGGGTGACTGTTGAGGCTACCGCGGATATGCGTTTTGTCCCCGATTCTATTGAGGTTCCCGCCGGTAATTCTCTGGTGATTGAGGTCAAGAATACCGATACCACCAATGTTCACGATCTTTACCTAGATACCAACGGCGGTGTGCAAACCGGCCGTATTGATCCCGGCGAGAGTAAGACCCTTGAGGCCGGGGCGATTAGCTCGGATGTGGAGGGCTGGTGCACGATTGTTGGGCATCGAGCTATGGGTATGACCTTGAGTGTGGTGGCTATAGGTGCCTCGGGGCAGGGTTCGGCTGGTTCTCATGATTCTCACGCGCATTCTCATTCGGCTTCGGAGACTATGACCAGCAGTGAGATTGATTTTCAGGGTGAGCTGGGTTCAGGCTATGAGGTGCGGGATGCGGTGCTCTCGCCCGTTGGGGAGGGAGAAATTGAGGACGGGCGGACCGTGCACAGGGTAACTCTCGATGTTACCGAGGTTCAGCAGGAGGTTGCCCCCGGGGTTAGTATTCGGTCTTGGACTTTTGCCGGTCGCTACATGGGGCCAATTTTGCACGCGAAGCTGGGGGATATTTTTGAGATAACCCTGGTGAATAGCGGAACTATGGGGCATAGTATAGATTTTCATGCGGGTATGGTGTCTCCCGATGAGAATATGCGGACTATTGCTCCCGGTGAGTCTTTGGTTTACCGGTTTGAGGCTACCGGTTCGGGTATTTGGCTTTATCACTGTTCTACATCTCCTATGAGCTCTCATATTGCGGCGGGAATGTTTGGCGCGGTGGTGGTTGACCCCGAGTCCCTCGACGGGGTGGACCGTGAGTATGTATTGGTGCAGAATGAGACCTATCTTGCTGACACCGGTGAGGGAGCCCACGAGGGTAATCGTCTTACCGAGGTTTCTCCCGAGGGTGTTGACGCGGGCCGGCCGACCCTTGCCCTGTGGAACGGGCACGCTACCCAGTATGTTGCTCGGCCGCTTGAGGCCCGTGTGGGTGAGCGGGTGCGTATCTGGGTTTTGGCTGCCGGTCCGGCCCGGGGCACGAGTTTTCATGTGGTGGGTTCGCAGTTTGACACCGTCTATAAGGAGGGTGCTTACCTGTTGCGCGGTGGCCGTGATTCTTTTGGGGTTTCGGGTGGGCATTCTCAGGCCCTGGATCTTTCTGCCGCTCAGGGTGGTTTTGTGGAGATGGAGTTTTTGGAGGCGGGAACCTATACCTTTGTTAATCATGATTTCTCGGATATGGAGCGCGGTGCCCGTGGTCTTATTCGGGTGAGTGAGGCAGGTTAGAAGAGAGCCGCGGTTGGTAGCGGGGCCTCACAGCCTGTGATGGGGTTTCTGCGGTGATGTGCTCGTGTTTGTCTCATAGTGTGGGATGTTGGATAGGCTTTTGACCCGGTTTTTGTCCCCTTTTAGACCTACATATGCCCGGTTAATACTGTTTGTTCTCGACAGGCCGGGATAGTCCTTCAAGAATAAGATCCCAAGACGATGCAATCGGCAGAGGGGTGTTGACGGTGGCTGATTTACGTTTTGAGTATGAGACTATTCAAGCGGTTATGGATGCCTGTGAACAGACCCGTGTCGAGGCTGAGACCCTGGCCGGGTATATGATCCTGCACTCAGGTAGTGAGGATCCTTTGATGGATCGGCACGAAGAGATCAGAAACCGTGAATCGTCCTGTGCTATCGAGTCTATTGACCTACTCTCTCATACCCGCAACGGAGCCCAGACCGTTTATACCAATTTCAAGGAAGCCGACCGGGCCGGTAGCGGTATTAGTGCAGAAGGAGCCGGCGGCTAGGGGCTTCCCTCTTGTTTATTTTGGCTTAGACGAAAATTCTTTATAGGGGTTATGGATAGAGAAAGGTTGTGTTCCCCGTGTATGGTGATCGGTTGTATCGGCCTTCTGATTGGTATCCTTTGACCGGTGGGGATCCCTGTCCGGGGAACCCGG
>NZ_JBUZLI010000008.1:0-483333 GCF_055285355.1 Rothia sp. 18CD1-1
CCGGGTTCCCCGGACAGGGATCCCCACCGGTCAAAGGATACCAATCAGAAGGCCGATACAACCGATCACCATAAAACATAAACTATCAAGACCTTCCCAGAAGCTAAGACTCCGGCTATTTCCATAGCCTAGCCCTGCTAAACCGATGCTCTTGGGATCTTATTCTTGAAGGACTATCCCGGCCTGTCGAGAACACACAGTATTAACCGGGCATATGTAGGTCTAAAAGGGGACAAAAACCGGGTCAAAAGCCCATCCAGCATCCCACACTATGAGACAAACACGAGCACACGAAACCTAAGCTAGCAAACCCCGCAACAGCGTGGTCAAAGAAGCCGCAAAACCCGCGGCAGAATCGGTGGGCCAAAAATGTATGGGGTAGGCGGACCCCTGAATACGCTGAAAGTTCTCAAGTTCGGGCAGAATCGGCTCGGCAACCAAATCACCAAACATAGTTTTCATCTCTTCAACCCGGTAAGTATGCTCCGGTTTACCCTCGCACACCTTATTAATCACCACAGAAGCAGAATCCACCGAATACTCAGTGTTCTGCTCAAACCGGGCGATAGCGCGCAAAGTACGCTCGGTCCCCGCCACCGAAAACAGTGAGGGCTCAGCCACAGAAAGTACCCGATCCGACACGGCCCACGCCATAGAGGTCAGCCGACCCAAAGTGGGCGGACAATCAATAAGCACCAGATCAAAATTATCAAACTGATCTCCCACCAGCTTCTTCAACCGGGGTAGAGCCTTACCCATAGGTAGTCCCTCAAGAGAAGACAGTGCCGCCGAACCCACCGCCACCTGGATAGACCCGGAAACCGCCGCCGCACCATCGTCTAGCACGCCGCTATCCCGCACCAGCTGGTTCCAGGAGGAAGGAAGTAGCTCATCAATAAACCGGTAACGCCGCGGCGACGCCAACATGGTACCAATATCCGTACCGTTGCCGGTCACAGCAAGGCCGGTACTGGCATCGCTGTGAGGATCCATATCAATAACGAGCACACCCAGGTTTTCATTGAGGGCAGCAGAAGCCAACCCGAGGGTCGTGGAAGTTTTACCAACTCCGCCTTTGAGGCTACTGATACTAACAACAAGGGGCACGAGCCAGACTCCCAACCAGAAGCAGATTATGAATATTTACGATGCTTCAACCTATTGTACCGATAAAGGGCCGTCAAGATAGCGACAACCTTCATTGCACGAACACGCACTATAACAGGTAACCGGCCTTCACAAAAGGCAGGGAAACAGCCCCCGGCGCCGGCCAACAATTCCGCAAAATCACGGTTCATATGCGATAAATAAACATGTGTAAGCCCCAATACGACTATATTGGGTTCTGTTCACGCACCGTGACAAAGTCTTTGCCGAACACCATTGGCAAGGCGGAATGGACAAAAATGTTTGAGAAAGTTCTTGTTGCCAACCGCGGCGAGATTGCTATTCGTGCCTACCGGGCCGCCTACGAGCTCGGCGCAAAAACAGTGGGAGTCTTCCCCTACGAAGATCGCCACTCAATTCACCGTCAGCAGGCAGACGAGGCCTACCCCATCGGTGAAGAGGGACACCCGGTACGCGCCTACCTGGATATTGACGAAATCATTCGGGTAGCCCAAGAAGCCGGCGCAGACGCCATCTACCCCGGCTACGGGTTCCTCTCAGAAAACCCTGAACTGGCGCGGGCGGCAGCAGCAAACGGAATCACCTTTATCGGCCCACCCCCGGAAGTCCTTGAACTCGCCGGCAACAAAGTCGAAGCCCTCAAGGCCGCCCGCAAAGCCGGAATTCCCGTGCTGGCCTCCTCCGAACCCTCAAAAGATACCGACTATCTGCTTGCCCAAGCAGACAAAATTGGCTTTCCCATATTCGTTAAGGCAGTAGCCGGCGGTGGCGGACGCGGAATGCGCCGCGTAGAGAGCAAAGAAGCCCTCCCCGACGCTCTCGCCTCAGCTATGCGAGAGGCAGATACAGCCTTTGGCGACCCCACCGTTTTTCTCGAACAGGCAGTACTGCGCCCACGCCACATCGAGGTGCAGATCCTCGCCGACTCCCAGGGAAATATCGTGCACCTGTTTGAGCGCGACTGCTCCCTACAACGCCGCCACCAGAAAGTTGTCGAAATCGCCCCGGCACCGCAGCTCGATGAAGAGATTCGTCGGGCACTCTTTCGAGACGCGGTGAAATTTGCCCGAGAACTCGGCTACCAGAATGCGGGAACCGTAGAGTTCCTTGTCGATACCGCGGGTGAACGGGCCGGCCAGCACGTCTTTATCGAGATGAACCCGCGCGTGCAGGTGGAGCACACGGTCACCGAAGAAGTGACCGATGTTGATATTGTGCAGTCACAGATGCGTATTGCCGCCGGTGAATCTCTCACAGATCTGGGAATAGAGCAGGATAACGTGCACCTGCGCGGCTCCGCCCTACAGTGCCGCATTACCACCGAGGACCCGGCCAACGGGTTCAGGCCCGATGTTGGTAAAGTGACCTACTATCGTTCGGCTGGTGGCTCCGGTATCCGCCTCGACGGCGGCACCGTGTACTCCGGTGCACAGATCTCACCGCACTTTGACTCCATGCTGGTGAAACTCACCTGCCGCGGCCGCACCTTCCTCTCCGCCGTGCAGCGTGCCCAGCGGGCCCTGGCAGAGTTCCGTATTCGCGGTGTGGCCACCAACATCCCCTTCCTCCAGGCTGTTCTGGAAGACCCGACCTTCCGCAGCGGAGACGTTTCCACCCCCTTTATCGACGAACACCCTGACCTGCTCACCAAAAAACCCCTGGGAGACCGAGGCACCAAGGCGCTGCAGTACCTTGCAGATGTCACGGTGAACCAGCCACACGGTCCGAGGATTGAGGGCCCCGACCCGCGCAAGAAACTTCCGCGTTTCCCTGGCGATAAGATTGATGAGCCCTTCCGCTCACCCTTCGATAGGAGCACCCACGAACCCCCCGCCGGCTGGCGACAGAAGCTGCAGGAGCTCGGGCCCGAGGGGTTTGCTCGTCACCTGCGCGACTATAAACCGGTAGCGGTGACAGACACCACCTTCCGTGACGCCCACCAGTCGCTTCTCTCAACCCGGATCCGTACCCGCGACCTGCTGGCAGCCGCCCCCGCGGTGGCAAACGTTATCCCCAATCTTTTCTCTGTTGAAGCCTGGGGCGGTGCCACCTACGATGTTGCTCTGCGTTTCCTGTCTGAAGACCCCTGGGAGCGACTTGCCCATCTGCGGGAGGCTCTACCCAATATTCCGATTCAGATGCTGCTACGCGGACGCAACACCGTGGGCTACACCCCCTACCCCACCGAGGTAACCGATGCCTTTGTGAAGGAGGCCGCCGAAACCGGTGTGGATATTTTCCGCATCTTTGATGCGCTCAACGATGTTTCACAGATGGCACCGGCAATTGAGGCGGTACGGAAAACCGGAACAGCTGTTGCCGAGGTAGCCCTGTGCTACGCCGGTAACCTGCTTGATCCGCAGGAAAAGGTCTATACCCTTGACTACTATATGGGTCTTGCCCAGCAGATTGTTGATGCTGGGGCCCATATCATCGCCATCAAAGACATGGCCGGGCTGCTGCGGCCCGAGGCGGCACGCACCCTGATTACCGCCCTGCGCGACCGGTTTGATCTACCGGTGCACCTGCACACTCACGATACCGCGGGTGGGCAGGTAGGTACCCTGTTAGCAGCCGTCGAAGCCGGTGTAGACGCTGTTGATGTGGCAACAGCAACCATGGCGGGCACCACATCACAGCCATCGTTCTCCGCCTTTGTGGCTGCCATGGATGGCAACAGCCGCGCCCCCGAGATTGACCTTGACTCGGTGCTCTCCCTTGAACCCTACTGGGAGAGCGTGCGCGCGATCTACCAGCCCTTTGAAAACGGGCTGAGTTCACCAACCGGGCGGGTCTATACCCACGAGATTCCCGGAGGCCAGCTTTCCAATCTGCGTGCGCAGGCGGTAGCTCTCGGACTTGCCGATAGGTTTGAAGATATTGAAGACATGTACGCGGCCGCAGACAAGATGCTGGGCCATATCGTGAAGGTTACTCCCTCCTCGAAGGTGGTGGGTGATCTTGCCCTTCAGCTGGTGGGTATGGGTGTTGATCCGGCAGAGTTTGAGAAAAACCCGCAGGATTTTGATATCCCCGATTCGGTGATCGGATTCCTCAACGGTGAACTGGGTACACCTCCGGCGGGATGGCCCGAGCCGTTTCGTAGCCGGGCCCTGGAAGGGCGCAAGCTGGCCAAGCCCGCTGTCCGCGACATATCCGATGCGGACAGGCAGGCCCTCACCGCTGACTCACAGACCCGCAGACAAACCCTGAACAGGCTGCTTTTCCCGGCACCGACCCAAGAGTTTGAGCGTGTTCGTAGCGAATACGGTGATGTCTCCATTTTGCATACTCGGGACTTCTTCTACGGGATGCTTGAAAATCGTGAGCACGTGATTTCGCTGGGTAAGGGTGTGCGCCTGATCGCTACCCTGCAGGCTATCTCGGAGCCCGATTCCAAGGGGATCCGGCACGTGATCTGCACCCTCAACGGGCAGTCCCGCACGGTTGAAGTGCGCGATTTCTCTGTTGAGTCCCAGGTGACAGAGGCGGAGAAGGCGGATTCGGCGAACCGAGGCCACATTGCTGCCCCCTTCGCCGGAGGTGTTTCTATTACCGTGGCACCGGGCGATACCGTCAAAGCCGGTGACACCGTGGCAACCATTGAGGCAATGAAGATGGAAGCCTCTATCACTTCACCGGTTGGTGGCAAGGTTGAGCGGATTGTCTATAGCGACGTTGCCCAGGTACAGGGTGGTGATCTGCTGATCGTGCTGGATACCGACTAGGCGCGGATAAAATACCGGATAGGAAAAGGGGCGGGCTGTTTTTGCGGAGAGAAGGCAGCCCGCCCCTATAGACTGCCGCGATACTGGATGGAATAAGCCTCAACCGGTAAACGTTGGGGTAGGTGTATTTGAGCGTGAAAAGGAGAAAAGAAGCTCTCATGACCCAGTACTTTGATTTGATTATTATTGGCTCCGGTTCCGGGAACTCCATTATCAACGACGAGTGGAATGATAAAAAAGTTGCTCTTATCGACGGCGGGGTCTTTGGTGGAACCTGCCTCAACTTTGGCTGCATCCCCACTAAGCAGTATGTTTACCCGGCAACGGTGGCCAATACGGCCAGCCACCTGGGGCGCCTGGGGGTCGAGATGGAGGTTACCGGGGTTGACTGGCCCGCCATACGGGACAGGATCTTTACACGGATTGACTCCATCTCTGCCGGGGGACTGGCCTACCGTGAAGGTCTGGACAACGTGACCGTTTTTAGCGAGTACGCGAAATTTGTTGACCGGCACACCCTGGAAACAGAGTCGGGTGCCCGGCTCACCGCGCCACAGATCGTGATCGCCACCGGTTCCCGCACCAGGTTGCCGAAAGTCCCCGGTGTTGACCTGCCCCAGGTCCAGACCTCCGACACGGTGATGCGCATGGATAGTCTGCCCCGGCGTACGGTTATTGTTGGCGGAGGTTTTATTGCCGCCGAGTTCGCCCATGTCCTGAGCAGTCTGGGATCGGAGGTCACCCAGGCTAACCGGACAGATGTTCTTCTGCGGGGTAACGACAGGGAAATCACCGAAAGATTCAAAGAGCAAGCAGCCCGGCAGTGGGATTTGCGGCTGAACTACGAGCTCAAAGAGATCCGCGAGGGCGAGGAGGGTGAGGTGATTGCGATCTTCGCCCATGAGGGAGAGATCGTTGAGATCCCCGCTGATATGGTGCTGATCGCCGCCGGCCGGGTACCCAACTCGGATACCCTCGACGCCGAAAAATTCTTCGATATACGCCCAAACGGTACGATAGCGGTTGATAGGTTCCACCGGGTGCTCTCTGACGGCCGTCCCGTCGAGGGAATCTTCTCGCTGGGGGATGCCAGCTCCGCCCACATGCTCAAGCACGTGGCCAACGCGGAAATGCGCACGGTTCAGTACAACCTTACCCACCCCGACTCAATGCGCACCACCGATGAGAGATTTGTGCCCGCAGCGGTCTTCACCCACCCCCAGATTGCCTCGGTGGGACTGACCGAGGAGAAGGCGCGTGAAGTAGCCGAACGTGAAGGTTTTGAGATCGCGGTCAAGGTACAGAACTATGCGGATGTGGCCTACGGCTGGGCCATGGAAGACACCGTGGGCCTGTGCAAGCTGATCGCCCGCAAAGACACCGGCCAGCTTCTGGGCGCCCACCTGATCGGCGAGGAAGCCTCAATACTCATCCAGCCGTTGGTCCAGGCAATGAGCTTCGGTCTGGGAGCCCACGACATGGCACGGGGTCAATTCTGGATTCACCCGGCCCTGACCGAGGTTGTTGAAAACGCCCTCCTGGGTCTGGACCTCGACCAGTAGTGAGAGTGGGGGGCGCCGGCTAGGACTCCTCGTCGGTGCCCTCACTGTTTTTCTTGGGCCGATAATCGCGCAGCTGCTCACCCAGCTCGATGAGTCTACTGCCGGTTTCATGCCGGATCTCACCCATCTTTTCGGCGCGCTCAGCCCGCTTAGCCTCGACGCGTTCTGCACGTTTAGCGCTGTACTCCTCCAGTTTTTTCATCCGCTCCTGCACAGAATCCTTCACCGTTTCTTTGGTGCGATTATAAATATCATCGATATAGCTGGAGAACTCCTGCATCACCACAGACCGCCGCACCTTCTGTGAGGGGGTGAGGTGCCCGTCCTCCTCCGTCCAGTCACGGTGGGTGATCCGAAACTCACGAATTGACTCGGCACGGGAGACAAAGGTGTTCGCCTCATCAATAAATTTCTGGATAGCTTCCCGCACCTTAGGGTTCACCGAAGCATCAGAAACAGACATATCCCGCGGCAGCCCCAGATGTTCCAGCTCATCGGGCAGGGTGTCGGGGTCGAGGGTTACCAGGGCCGCAATAAAGGGTTTCTCATCACCGACCAGCATGGCGTGAGAAACCATAGGGCTGGTGCGTAGGCGATCTTCCGCCCCGGCAGGAACCACGTTCTTACCGCCGGAGGTCACAATGATTTCTTTCTTTCGGCCCACAATTTTGAGATAGCCGCGCTCGTCAAACCGGGCAAGATCGCCGGTGCGCAGCCAGCCGTCATCGGTAAAAGCTAGCTTATTCTCCTCGGGGTTATCCAAATAGCCCTTCATCACGCCCACACCGCGCACCTCAAGCTCACCGTCACCGGTAACCCGGCACTCGGTGCCCGGCAGAAGAGGCCCAACATTGCCAATATCAAAAGCGCGGGTGCGCCCCACCGACAGAGAACCGGTGGTCTCTGTCATACCGTACCCCTCAATAACCTGCACACCCACCGCATGAAAGAAGTGCCCCAGCCGCGGCGCCAAAACACCTCCACCAGAGACCGCGTAGCGAAGATTACCCCCCAGGGCCGCCCGTAACTTGGAGTACACCAGCCTGTCATAAAACAGGTACTGTGCCCGTAAACGGGCGGGAATCTTTCCCGCGATCTTAGCCTCAGACCAGGCTAGAGCAACTTCAACCGCCCGGTGGAAAATTTTAGCGTTGAGCTTGCCCCCCTGCTCAGCCTTACGCACTGAAGCCTCAAACACCTTCTCAAAGACACGGGGTACCACCAGAAGCATAGATGGTTTAAAAGAATCGAGATCGGCAGTCAAATTTTTAATGTCGGGGGAGTGCCCCACCACAAGCCCTGCGTCGATTGCCAGGATTTGTATCTCGCGGGCCAGCACGTGTGCCAGCGGCAGAAAAATAATGGTCGAGTTACCCTCACAGGCAACATTGGGTTCGGCAACGCGCACCTGCGCCGAAAGACGCACAAAATTACCGTGAGTGAGCATACACCCTTTCGGTTTACCCGTGGTGCCCGACGTATAGATAATCGACGCGACCGTATCAAGATCGGCGGCAGAACGCCGCCGCTCCACCTCACAATCCTCAACCCCGGTCCCGGAATCCACGAGCCGATCAAGATCCTTATTATCTATCACCCAGGTATGCTCAAGCACCAGCGGACTATACTCGTGCCCGGCGGCAACAACCTCGGCCAAATCATCGGTCTCAACAAACACCGCCTTCGCCCCCGAATGCGAGAGCGCCCACCCGGCCTGGGCCGGGGAAGACGTCTCGTAGACGGGAACCGAGATAGCCCCGGCATACCAGATAGCAAAATCGATGAGGGTCCACTCATAGCGGGTGCGGCTCATAATCCCCACCACATCACCGGGGCCAATCCCCGCAGCGATGATCCCCTTAGACAGCGCTACCACCTGCTCACGAAATTCACTCACGCGCACCGGAACCCAGTTCCCGCTGGATTTCTGTACCCGGTAAAGCACGGGGTCATTACTGTCGGTCAGCCTGCGCTCAAGAATATCGGTAATATTTTGCTGAGTATCAGAAACCACTGCCTGAGGCACGGAAACACGATTCATACTTGGCCCTCCAGACCCAGCTCAATCCGTTGGATAAAGCTAAGCGATTGTTCAAAAATAACCGGTGCATCATGGTCAAGAGTAGCCACATGATAGCTTCTCTCAAGCCATATAAATGTTACCGGTGCGTGAACATTTTTCAGAAAATACCGGTGCGAAGAATCAGAAACCACATGGTCACGGCGGGACCGAAAATAGAGCACCGGCACCGGCAGGGCGGCAAGCATGGGGCGGGTCTCCCGTCCCAGTCGGTGGAGCTGGTCAGCGGCAACCAGCGGAACCCGATCATAGGCGCCCTCCTGAACCCCGACAGCAGCAATGTCGGAAGAGATACCCGAAGTCGCTACCGCCCACCGCGACCCCAGGCCGGCAAAACGCATGGCGGGATTGGGGTCGGTCATAAAAGGATTAATGAGCACACAGCCTGCGGTCTTGCGGCGGACAGATTCACGAACAGCTAACATGCCGCCCATCGAAAGGCCCAGCACCACCACCTCGTGGTGAGCTTCCCGCAACCGCCAATAAGCCCGATCCACCTCCGCCAACCAATCATGACGGGTCACCGTCAACAGGTCCTCCCAGCGGCCACCGTGCCCCGGTAGACGCGGCATCTCCACCGCAAAACCGGCATCAGAGAGAAACTCCGCTACCGGGCGCACACTGTGAGGCGACCCCGTAAAACCGTGGATCACCAGAACACCGCAACGGTAGCGGCCAGCACCCGACAGCGGCTCATGGTTAAAATATTGAGACAAACTTTCGGTCCTCTCCCACCGGCAGAAAGAACCCGTCGGCCCCTCCACCCCAAAGTTTACCCGTCACGCAAGACGGGCAACCAAAATACGGGCCCGCCGCACCGTCCGGGCGTAAACTAGAGCGAGTATTAGTAAACCTGCATAAAAGTGCGCTCGCGGTGAGGGGAGTCCCAGTGGTCTATATGGTGCTAAAGAAAGCGGTGGTAGGGCCGATTCTCAGCAGGCTGTACCGCCATAGGGTGGAGGGGCTGGAGAACCTACCCGACGGTGGTGCTATTATCGCCAGCAACCACCTGGCTTTCTGTGATTCGGTCTTTATTCCGCTGGCTATACCCCGGCAGGTTTTTTTCCTGGCAAAATCCGACTATTTTACCGGTACCGGGGTGAGGGGGCGTGTTGTTCGCTGGTTCTTCAACCTGGTTGGCCAGCTACCCATAGACCGCTCGGGCGGGGCAAAAAGCCAGGCTTCCCTCAACGCAGGTGCCCAAAAACTGGCAGAGGGAGAACTGCTGGGCATCTACCCGGAGGGCACCCGTAGCCCCGACGGCCGCGCCTACCGCATCAAGCTCGGCGTCGCCCGTCTGGCCTTGACAGCCAGGGTTCCGGTGATCCCGGTGGGGCAGATTGGAACAGACGATGTGCAACCTAGCGGAACAAACTCCGTGAAGCTGCGTAAAAACGGCAAGAAGATCACCGTGCGCACGGTGATCGGTAAACCGCTTGATTTCTCGGAATACTACGACCTTGCGGGAAAGCACAGGGTGCAGCGGCTTGTTGCCGACACTATCGGTGAGGCGATCAGAGAACTTTCGCACCAGGACTATGTGCCCCTCTACGCCAGCGATGTTAAAAATCTCATGCAGGAAGACGGACTGGATGCCAGGCAGGCAGTCGACCGGCTCACCGATAGAAGAGAGTCCTAGCTCTCACAGGCTGGACCACGGGTGAAAAAGGGCGCCCGTGCACATACACTTAGTCTTCAAGGGTATTTGTTACCCGCCTGCGGTAATCCCAATTATCAAATAACTCTCGACTAAGGAAGCAGCAGTATTAATGAGCGAATCGACAGCCCGCCACCGGCTCACCTCGGAACTTGACCGGTGGCGGCAGCTGAAAGCAGACCAGCAGCCCAGCTGGGGAGACCACCCAGATTTTGAGTCCTCTATCGCCGAACTGGAGGCTGTACCGCCGCTGGTTTTTGCCGGTGAGGTGGACCGGATGCGCAGAAAACTTGCGGAGGTTGCCCGCGGGAAAGCTTTTCTTCTTCAGGGTGGAGACTGTGCCGAAACCTTTGCCGGTGCAACCGCCGACAAAATCTCGGGAAGGATTAAGACCCTGCTCCAGATGGCCGTGGTGCTTACCTACGGCGCATCTATGCCGGTGGTCAAAATGGGGCGTATGGCCGGGCAGTTTTCTAAGCCGCGTTCCTCGGATCGGGAAACAAGAAACGGTGTGACCCTGCCTTCCTTCCGCGGCGAGATGGTCAACGGCTACGACTTCACAGAGGAATCTCGCCTGCCAGACCCCAGGCGCATGGTGCAGGGCTACCATACCTCGGCTTCGACCCTCAACCTGGTGCGGTCCTTCACCACGGGCGGTTTCGCTGACCTTCGCCTGGTCAACCAGTGGAATAGGGGCTTCACCGCCAATCCGGCCCACACCCGCTATGAGTCTCTCTCGCAAGAGATCGACCGGGCGCTCAAGTTCATGGAGGCCTGCGGGGCAGACTTCGATGCCATGAAAGCAACCGAACTCTACATTGGCCACGAGGGGCTGCTTCTCGACTACGAACGCGCTCTCACCCGCACCGACTCCCGCACGGGTCTACCCTACGACACCTCGGGGCATTTTATCTGGATCGGTGAACGCACCCGCGGCATTGACGATGCCCACGTCGATTTCTTCTCACGGGTGCGTAACCCTCTCGGGGTGAAGCTGGGCCCGACCACCACCGTGGATCAGACCCTGGCTCTTATTGACAAACTTGACCCCGAGCGGGAACCGGGCCGGCTAACCTTTATCACCCGCATGGGAGCATCGCAGATTCGTGCCCGGCTGCCCAAACTGGTTGAGGGGGTACAGGCATCGGGGGCGCAGGTGGTTTGGGTCACCGATCCCATGCACGGCAATACCATCTCGGTGCCGTCAGGCTATAAGACCCGCAGGTTTGATGACGTGGTCGATGAGGTGCGCGGTTTCTTTGAGGTGCACGAGGCTCTGGGCTCTTTCCCCGGTGGTATTCACGTGGAGATGACCGGTGACGACGTTGCCGAGTGCCTGGGTGGCTCTGACCCCATCAACGAGGAGGCTTTCGCTGACCGCTATGAGTCTCTCTGCGACCCGCGGCTGAACCACCGCCAGTCACTGGAGATCGCTTTTTTGGTGGCGGAGTACCTGGCCCGGAGATAGAGATCGTCGGTTGAAACCGGTTCAAAAATTGGGGGCAAAGATGTGTTTGGTTACACGGTCTGGCTGTTTAGCCGAACCAGTTTGTCCAGGTATTGAACCAGCCCGAGGTGATGAGCGAGTTTGCTAGTTGCCAGCCTATAAAGCCGGCGGCAACAAAGCCGAACAGTAGGAGTAGGGCGAGGAGGAGCAGGGAGACCGCGGTGGGTCTTTCCCGCCACTGAATTTGCGGGTACCGCGGGTTACCGCTGTCGGGCGGGGCGGTGGCTTGGTTTTCTGCCTGTTCTGTGCGGGGGTACTCCTGCCGGCTTTTTTCCCGACGATACTCTGCCGAGATGGGTGGGTAGCTTGCCGGTGAGTCGTCGGTGAAGATATCGGTATTGTCGATCATCGTGTGGTCGGTATCGGTTGCTGCAAGCGGTGTGGTTGCGGGTTTGGGTTCGGGACCGACACCGGAGATGGCCGTGGGTTCGTACTCTTCTGCCCCTGGATCATAAACATCATCGTAGCCTGTGTTGCCGAAGCCCGTGATGGAGGTGCGGCCAAGAGCCCGCGATGCACCGGTTTTTTCTGCTATCTCTTCGACAGCCTCCCAGATGGTGTTGTGCGGCACCGGCCAGACGTCCGCGCGGTAGTCCAGTTCCTGCCGGGTCAGGGAGTGTGTGAGGTCGGTGAGTACCTCAAAAAGTTCTGTGCCGTTTTCTGGGCGTGCGGCTGTTTGCTTACGGGTGCACCAGCGAATAATTCCGGCCAGGTCCGGGCTGACCCCCGGCGCATACTGGGTCACGGTGGGTATTTCGGTATTGACGTTGTGGTAGATCACCTGCTGGTCGTCGCCCAGCCCCGGGAAGGGGAGCCTACCCGTGAGCATGCGGAACATCATGATTCCGCTGGCAAAGATATCGACACCGGGGCCCACGGTGGCCTGCGGGTCAACGATTTCGGGTGCAACATAGGCGGGGGTTCCCATAAGTTCACCGGTCCAGGTTTGGTCGGTGCGCCGGGTAAGACCAAAATCGGTGAGTTTCACGCTGTGCTCGGTGGCTGATAGCAGCACGTTGCTGGGCTTAATGTCGCGGTGGATGAGCCGGTGGGCATGAACTTCGGAGAGGCCCTCGATGGCGGGCAGCATGATCTCTAAGGTTTCTTTCACCGACAGTACCGGCCTGAGCGCCAGTAGCTGCTGCAGGGTTGCCCCGTGCACATAGTCCAGCACAATGAACATGAGCTTATATCCGCGGATCTCCTCTGTGCCGGAGCCGAGTACCCCTACCACGTGGGAGTGGTTGATCTGGCGGAGTGAGCGTTCTTCGCGAAAAAATTTTTGCTGCTGCGAGGGGTCGGCGGAGAACTGTGGAAAGAGGACTTTAATGGCCACGGGGTTGTTGGACCAAAGGTCGACACCGTGGTAGACCTCGGCCATGCCTCCGCGGGCGATCAGGTGGCCCACCTCAAAATGGCCGGAAAAAATTGTCCCCTCTAGCCAGGCGGTGGGTGAAGGTGTAGAGCTCATATCTGTTCGATAGTAGGTGAGAAAACTGATAAAAAGTTGTGTAAACACCGTAAACGATAATTCTGCAAAATACCGCTAACTCTGGCACACTCTATTGTGTGACTGAAGAAAATACTGATGTGACCGCGCGTGTGTTTGCGCTGGTGGATAGCTGGATCACTCTCCCCGACATTGCCGAGGCTCTGGATATTAAGGTGACCAGGGTGCACAATATGGTTGCCGATCGTACCATTCTTGCCCTGCGTGATCCGCGGGATGGCGTGCGTAAGGTGCCGGCCGAGTTTATTGCTGCCGGCCGGCCCCTCGAATCGCTGAAGGGTACGCTGACCGTTTTGGCGGATGCCGGTTTTGGGGACGAAGAGGCGGTGCTGTGGCTCTACACCAACGATGATTCGCTGCCGGGCCGGCCCATCGACGCTCTGATTGACGGGCGGAAGACCGAGATTCGCCGCCGCGCGGCGGCCATGGCCTGGTAGGTCTATGCCTCCCTTTTGAGGGCTCCGACCGCAATACCGTGCAGCCCGGCTCGGACAACCTCGCTGACCGGTAGCTCGGCTAGGGCGGTCAGGGCAAGGTCACTTTTGCGGGTGATCATGTCCTCCACCGAGTCGAGGGCGCCCGAGCTGCGGATGAGCTCCTGTAACCTGTCAATATCTTTGCTGCCTAGTTCGGTGTTTCCCAGTGACTCTTCCAGAAAGGTGCGGTCTTGGGCGTGAGAGTACATGGCGGTGTAGGCGGTGAGCACCGTGCGTTTGCCTTCGCGCAGGTCGTCGCCGGCGGGCTTGCCGGTGGTCTGTGGCCGACCAAAAACGCCCAGCACATCATCGCGCAACTGAAAACCTTCTCCCAGGGGGAGGGCGAAAGCACTGTAGCCGTCTAAGAGTTCGGAGGTTTGAGCCGGGGTAAGTTTATGTGCCAGGGCGCCGCCGAGCATGACCGGATGTTCGCAGGAATATTTGGCCGACTTAAACCGAATCACGTGTAGTGCCCGCTCTAGCGCCACCTCGGGTTCCTCGGCTTGAACCACCTCGCCCACGATGTCAAGGTATTGGCCCGCCATCACCTCGGTGCGCATCAGATCAAAAATTTTCCGGGCCTCACCCGCTACCGCCGTCTGACCTATCGACGAAAAAACCATCTCGGACCAGGAAAGACACAGATCCCCGGCAAGAATAGCGCTGGAAACCCCAAAATTTTCTGCCGATGTTTTATAGCCTGATTCCCGGTGCATTCCCTCAAAGCGCCGGTGTACGCTCGGGGCGCCACGGCGGGTATCGGATGCGTCAATAATGTCGTCGTGGATCAGCGCTGCTGACTGAAAGAGTTCGAGCGCCAGCCCTGCCTTCACAATTGCCGTGCTACCGGCGCTACCGCCCGCTCCGCGGAAGCCCCAGTAGGAGAGAAGGGCCCGCAGTCGTTTACCCCCGCGGGAGAGCTGCTCAATTGACTCGAGAAGCGGGAGGGATTCTGCGGATATACGGCGCAGCAGACGGCGCTGTTCCGACCAAAAAATTGCCATCTCGGCTTCAAGCGCCGCAAGATAGTCCTGTGTCTCGGCGGCAACCTGTTCGGCGATAGTGTTGTGGGGACTCATGAGGATCCTACTCTGTGCACAAAGGGTCACCTACCAGTGTAGCCAGAGCATTCTGGTGCCGCGTTACCGTGCAGAGAAGACGGGTGTTATCGGCCGCACCCCCACCGGGTATAGAATATATGTTCGATAAACTTTTGGAGGGACATGGCGTGGCTGAACTCTTATCCCCGGTGATCATGCACCTTGACATGGATGCATTTTTTGTCAATGTGGAGCTGCTTACTCACCCCGAACTTGCCGGGCAGAAAATTATTGTTGCCCGCGAGACCGGGCGGTCGGTGGTGGTCTCCGCATCCTACGAGGCGCGGGCATTCGGGGTGCGTTCAGCCATGCCGCTCGCCAGGGCACGGCAGCTGTGCCCCGATGCCGTGGTGGTGGAGCCCGGTACCCGATACCGTGACTATTCGCGAAAAGTCATGGGGATTTTACACGAGCTCACCGACCGGGTTGAGCAGGCGAGCATCGATGAGGCCTATGTCGACCTGACTCCCACTCTCAAGAGGCTGGGGGACCCGGTGGCTACCGCACAGCGGTTGCGTCAGAGAATTTCCGCAGACCTGGGGCTGCCCTGCTCCGTGGGAATTTCTAGCACAAAGTATGTAGCCAAAATGGCTTCGTCGGCCAGCAAACCCAACGGTCTGTGGGTAATACCCCCGCACAGGGTAGAGGAATTCCTGAACCCTCTGCCGGTGGCGCAACTGTGGGGGGTGGGCCCCAAAACCGCCGGAGCACTAGAGCGGCTGGGCATACACACGGTGGCACAGCTGCGCGAATACAGTGCTGACTATCTTATGGGAAGACTGGGTAAGGCCGCAGGCGCCCACCTCTATCAGGTGGCCCGCGGGGTTGATCCCCGGCCCGTGGTGACCAACCGAATCGAAAAATCTATCGGTGCTGAGCACACCTTTGATCGGGACAGCACCCGCGCCGAAGAGATCGGGCGCCAGGTCTACAGGCTGGCACTCACCGTGGGGCGGCGGCTGCGGAAAACAGGAAAGCAGGCTGCCGCTCTCAGCCTCAAAATCCGGTTTGACACTTTTGAAACGATCAGCCGATCCTGTCAGCTCGCGGCACCCACAGACTCGGGGAGGGACATTCACCGGGCAGTCATGGGCCGCCTGAGAGAGCTTGAGATCGTGGCGGGGGGTGCCGCGCCGCGCCCTCTGCGGCTTATCGGTGTTCGTGCGGAGAAGCTGGAAAATCGTTCGAGGGGGGTACAGCAGGTCCTGCTGGGGGAGGGGCTAGAACCCGTTGAAACAGATTTTCACGGAAGCTGGCGCCGGGCCGAGACCGTTATGGACCTGATCCAGCAAAAATATGGTGCGCACGGACTCATACCGGCGAATTTTCTCGCCCCGGATCCCTCGGCACCGGATGCACGCCGTCTTGTAGCCGGGAAGAAAAACTCCTCTGGGTGGGGACGGGCCGGCGAGCAGTAGAGGGGAGGTCCACCCATAAAAAATAGATTTCTTCCCGGTCAGGAATGGTTAGCTCGGGCTGAAAAATGTATCATTAGAGGCGTTGACATAGTTCGTGGGCCACGGACGAATCACTATTCTCTAGGAGGGTCTCATGCCGCTGTCAGAACATGAACAGAAGCTGCTGGATCAACTTGAGCAGCAGCTCAATGCCGATGATCCCAATTTTGCCAGCTCGATGGCAACCGAGCCTGAGTCCCCCCAAACTACTTTTGCTGTGCGCAACATCGTTGTGGGTATTCTTGTGGTGCTGGTTGGCCTGGGCATTATTATTGCCGGTGTCGCCAGCAAAATTATTCTGCTGGGAGTCGGCGGCTTTATTGTGGCGGCAGCGGGTGTTTATTTGGCAACTTTGCAACAGCAGCAGAACGGTAAAACCACCGATTCCGGCGTCAAAACACCGCGAAAACGATCCGGGTTTATGAGGAACCTGGAAGACCGGTGGGACGAACGACGAGGCCAGGGAATATAAACCCATTCTTAAAACCTGTGTGTGCGGGGTGCGCTCAATGGAGCGCACCCCGCACTGCTATGTTTCGGCCCGTGTTATCTGGGGTGAAACTGCACCTGTACCTCCTCCCCAGGCTCATGTGCGGTTCAACTGCCCGGTACACCCGGTTGAGGGTAACGGTGAATGCCGTGTGAAAACACTCAAAATGGGGACGAAATGAAGCATATGTAAGGAATGTGGAGCGCGGTGGAGTAAAGTGGAGCAAAGTAGAAAAACAGGCATGTAGTTTGCTGCTGCCAACAGCGTCAATTCCGGTCGAGGTGAGTGTCTATGTTCTTGGGGACTCATTCGCCGCGCCTGGATGACAAGGGGAGACTTATTTTGCCCGCTAAATTCCGCGACGAATTAGGGGACGGACTGGTGCTTACCCGGGGACAGGAACGCTGCCTCTACGTGTTCAGTTTGGCCGAGTTTCAGCGGGTGCATGAGCAGCTGCGTAGCGCCCCCATCTCGTCCAAGCAGTCTCGCGATTACATTCGTGTTTTTCTCTCGGGTGCTTCAGATGAGGTCCCCGATAAACAGGGGAGGATCACCATCCCCCCTGCTCTGCGCCGGTATGCCGGGCTAGGTAAAGAGCTTGCCGTGATCGGTGCTGGAACCAGGGCCGAAATATGGGATGCTCACACCTGGGACAGCTATCTGGCAGAAAAAGAAAATGAATTTTCTGAGACAGACGAAGATCCGATTCAAAAGTTTATGCTCTAAAAATTTTTTTACACCATGCACTAACACCGATTTGTACCCAGGGCCCGGAGGAACAGAAAAATGACCGAGAGAGAAAATCTCGAGGCCACAGAGGCTAGCGATAGGCATCTGCCCGTTATGCTTGACCGCTGTCTCGAGCTTCTAGGCCCGGCTATTGGGCGTCCGCGCGCCGTGGCAATTGATGCGACCTTGGGCATGGGAGGGCACACCGAAGCCATGCTTGAACGGTTTCCACAGCTTACCGTTATCGGTATCGACCGCGACCGTGAGGCGCACGAGCTGGCTGCTTCAAGACTGGCTCGCTTTGGTCAACGGTTTAGACCGGTTCACGCCGTCTACGACGATATTCCATCTATTGTGCAGAGTGCCGGTGGATCAGGGGTCGACGGTGTACTTTTTGATCTCGGTGTCTCATCGATGCAGCTTGATGAGCGTCAGAGGGGTTTCGCCTACTCCTATGATGCTCCGCTCGATATGCGTATGAACACCGACGATGAGTTGACGGCGGCCCTGGTGGTCAATAGCTACGATGAAGCGAGGCTGCGTCAGATTATCCGCGACTGGGGGGAAGAAAAATTTGCTGCCCGTATTGCCGCGGCAATGGTGCGGGCGCGCAGCCGGAAACAGTTTGAGACCACCGGAGAACTGGTTAAAGTTATTCAGGATGCTGTTCCGGCCGCCGCTCAGAGAAAGGGCGGACATCCCGCAAAAAGAACCTTCCAGGCCCTGCGTATCGAGGTCAACCGCGAGCTTGAGGCCCTGGAGCGGGCAGTCCCCGCCGCTATTGATGCGCTCACGGTGGGTGGGCGGCTAGTTGTGATGAGCTACCACAGTCTCGAAGACAAACTCGTGAAGCGAGCTATTGCCGAGCGGGCGCGGTCCTCAGCTCCCCGGGGGTTTCCCGTAGAACTTGAGGAGCACCAGCCCGAGCTCAGGGTGATTACTCGCGGTGCGGAACCGCCTACCGAAGAAGAAATAACAGAAAACTCTCGCGCTGCCAGCGCCAAACTGCGCGCTGCAGAAAAAATTAAGACAACAACAAGGACAATCGTATGAGTGCTGAACCACACTTTCCCGATAGAGAGCCCGAGACCCGGGGTAGGCACCTCTCGCTGGTGCACACTACAGCCGACGAACACGGCCCCGGGGTCCGTGCGCCCCGAGCGCTCGTTCCGGAGGCGACTCCGCGAAACAGCAGAAAACTTCTCATCACGGTTTTCGCGATGGTTCCGCTGATTCTGGTTCTGATCCTGCTGGTAAACATTGTGACCGCCTCGCGGCAGTACGATCTGGTTGATTTGCGAACACGGGAGGAGACCCTCACCCAGCAGAATGAGGCGCTGTCTCAGGAGATTGAATACCACCAGGCGCCCCAGGATTTGGCGATCCGGGCGTCGCAGCTGGGCCTGGTCTCGACCTCTGTGCCGGCCACCTTGAATCTCCAAACGGGGGAAATAGCGGGAACTCCCTCGGCGGTCACCAAGGGCGATAAAGATCAGAAGAACCTGATCAGTCCCCCCTCTCTGAGCGACACTGAGGCTTCGGCACGTGCTAGCGACCGCGCCGCTGAACAGACCAAGAAAGAGGCCGAGGCCCGGGCGAGTGCTAGCGCTTCTGCCTCAGCAGCTTCATCGGATAATCGGGCGGATTCAAGCGCTCAGCCCAGCGCCCCGAGCACGGCTAGTTCTGCTAGCCAGACCGGTGCGGGCGCGGAGAACCGGTAGGGGTTTGGCGTGACGGCATGTCCGCTCCGTATCGTGGCTGGGGCCGTTGGATGAAATTTTTGTGAGGGAAGGGTACGTGTGACTGTTTCAGGTTCGCGTGGATCTGGGCCGGATAGGCAGCGGCAGCTGGGGCGTCGCGGATTCATCGCCAGCGGTGTTGCCGCTGCCGGTCTGGGTATTCTGGGCACCCGCCTTCTGTACCTTCAGGGGCTTGATCCGGGCGGCTATGCTGAGCAGGCTAAAGCGCAACGCACGAGGACCCAGGTGGTTCCTGCCCTCCGCGGGCAGATTCTTGATGTCAACGGGAACGTTCTTGCCCGATCGGTGCAGCGTTACAACATTACTGTTGACCAGACCGCGGTTACCTCCTATGACCGTTACAGGCCTAACAGCAGTGACATAGAGACGGTAACACCCGTACAGCTGGTCTATGAGCTTGCCGATATTCTTGATATGAAAGACAGCGACGTTAAAGCTGCCCTTGACGGTGATAGTCGCTATAAGGTGATTAAAGAAAACGTAACGCCCGAGGTTCACGATTCTATCTCAGGTTTGGGGGCAACTTTTGTGTACGGAGAGATTGTCTCCGACAGGCTCTACCCCAACGGCGAGGTGGCCGGTTCCGTGGTGGGCAGGCTGAGCAAGGTCGAGGAGGCGGTCGAGGGCGAGAACACCACCCAGCTGACCGACTATTCGGTGGGTGTTGAGCGTTCGATGGACCGGCAGCTTGCGGGCCAGGACGGTGAGCGGATCTACGAGATTTCTGCCGATGGCGTGCGTATTCCTGTGGGGGACGAGCAGGTGAAGGCTGCGGTCAACGGTCAGAATGTGCGCTTGACCATTAACCAGGACATCCAGTACTTTGCCCAGCAAATCATCAAAGCACGGGTTGAGGAAACCAAGGCGCGCTGGGGCACCGTGGTGGTGATGGGGATCAAAGATGGGTCTGTGCTGGCGCTGGCCGACTCCTCAACCATGGACCCGGGGGCGGAAAAATTTGAGCTTGAGGATATGACTTCGCGGGCTATCTCGCAGGCATTTGAGCCCGGATCGACCGAGAAGATTTTAACCGCAGCTGCTCTGATCGAGGAGGGGAAAGTTGATCCCTACACGGTATTCGATGTTCCAGCTCAACTTGAGATTGATGGTCAGACCATCACCGACGCTTTTACACACCCGGCCCAGAGGAGAACCTTTTCGGGGATTATCACGGACTCGATGAACACGGGCACGGTTTTGGCTGGCCAGCGGCTAGACGTGGAACAGCGCTATAACTGGCTCAAAAAATTTGGCATGGGAGATCCCACGGGTATCGATCTCACCGGTGAAAGTCCGGGACTGGTTGCCGACTACAGCGACTGGGATGTGCGCCAGAAATACACGGTGCTTTTTGGGCAGGGCATCACGCAGACCGTGCTACAAACCAGCATGATCTATCAGACCGTGGGCAATATGGGGGTCAAGCTTAAGCCGAGAATTATTGACGCGGTCATCAACCCCGACGGTACCGAGCAGGTACAGCCGGTAGAGGAAGAGACCCGGATCCTCACCGAAGAGACCTCCCGCGCCGTGCTGAGTTTGATGGAAAATGTGGTACTGCACAATGCCACCGGGGCAAAGGTTGAGGGCTACCGTATTGCCGGGAAGACAGGTACCGCGGAAACCGCCAGTGAAACCCAAGCCGGCTACGACGGCTACACCACGTCCTTTGTGGGGGTAGCCCCCACCGAAGACCCCCAATTTCTTGTGGCTGTGTCCCTCTACCGGCCCCAGACCACAGCGGCAAACGTGGGACAGGTGGGAACCAGTGCACAGTTCTCGCAGATTATGGAGAAAGTTTTACACACCTACAAGGTCCCCTTCTCCACCACGGAGCCGGTTGAGATTCCAAAATTTCCCGAGGAAGAATCCGCGGGCTAGGGGCGGGAATCCGGCACCTAGACGGGATGGGGAGATACGGACCGAATACACGGAAGTACCGCTCACCCGATAAAATCAATTTTTGTGATGAAAGCACGAGAGACTGAAGGACGATGAGCACGGACGAAACAGCTAAGGGGCAGGAAACCGCACAGACGCTGCGCCCGCGGGGTATTTCCGGCGGTTCCACCGCTGCTATAGCCAGCTGGCTCACCGGTCAGGGGTTCACCGCCGCGCAGGTGCACGAAGGTAGCCGGCCTGTTACGGGGATAACCATGGACTCACGGGAGGTTCAAGCCGGTGACCTCTATGTCGCTCTTCCCGGAGCCACGGTGCACGGTGCACGGTTTGCCGGGCAGGCGGTAGAGGCCGGCGCCACCGTTCTCCTGACCGACAGGGCCGGAGCTGCGCTCGTGGGGGAGCTACCTCCTGACACCGGCCTGATCGTGGCTGAGGAGCTTCGTGCCGTCGTGGGCCCCCTGTCGGCGCACATCTACAACTCGCAGCCGCAGGACGGCTCAGCCCCCACCCTCTTTGCGGTGACCGGGACCAACGGAAAGACCACCACCACCTACATGGTGAACTCCATCATGGAGGCGCTGGGTGAGACTACCGGGCTGATTGGAACCATTGAAATTCTTGCCGGGGGAGAACCCATCCCCTCGCGGCTGACCACCCCCGAATCCCCCCAGGTACACTCCTTGCTCACCCTTATGCGCCAGCGCGGTATCTCGTCGATGGCGATGGAAGTATCCTCCCACGCCCTGGACTATCTCAGGGTAGACGGGGTGCGCTATGACATCGCCGGCTTTACCAATCTCACCCAGGACCACCTTGATCTGCACGGAAGCATGGAAAACTACCGTGCATCTAAGGCTGAGCTTTTCACCTCGGCCCATACCCGAACAGCGGTCATCACCGCCGATGATACCTGGGGCCAGACTATGCTGGCCCGGGCGCAGGAAGAGCTGGGAGAGAAAAATACCGTCGCCCTCTACACCAACCACGGGGCAGGCTACAGTCGAATACCGGAGGCTCTCGCACCGGGCCACTGGGTGCTGACCGAGGTGAAAGGCCGCGGGATCGGCCACAGCTTTACCCTGGTCAGAGGAGACGGTACCCGCTGTGAAGCCCAAACACAGCTGCCTGCTGACTTCAACGTATCAAACGCGGCTCTTGCCGTGGCAATGGTATACGAATCTGGCGTGGATCCCTCAGCACTTCAGCAGGTGCTGCGGGATCCGAACACGCTAACCCCCGTCGTTCCCGGTCGAATGCAGATTATCGGCAACCGGCCCACGGCCATCGTGGATTTTGCCCACAACCCCGATGCCCTCCAGCGGGCACTTGAAGCGATCAGACCGGCAGAGGGAGAGGGCCGGGTGATCGTGGTCTTTGGGGCAACGGGTCAGCGTGACCAGCTCAAGCGTCCCGTGATGGGGGAGGTAGCCGCCCGGTATGCGGACACTGTGATCATCACCGATGACGATCCGCACAACGAAGACCCAGAACCTATCCGCGATGCTGTTGAGGCCGGTGCGCTTGCTGCTCTTGAAAGAGGGGCTAGGGCCCGGCAGGTACTGAAAATTGCTCCACGAGCCACAGCTATTGCCAGGGCGTTTGAGCTGGCAACCGTCGAGGACTCGGTGCTGATCGCCGGCCGCGGACACGAGACCGCCCAGGAGGTCGCCGGGGTGAACTTTAATCTTGACGACAGGGTTGAGGTTGCGCGTAGCCTGAACAGTCGGGGCTTTGAGGTGCTTCCTGCCTACCGTTTTATGCTTGAAGGGGATGCGTAAAGAATGATTGCTCTCACTGCCGGAGAGGTTGCAGAAGCCACCGGTGGCCGGATAACGGGGATAGATGCCGCCGCGATTGACCAGATTCTGGTGAATGCCGCAGACACCGATTCACGCGAGGCTCAGCCGGGAACTCTCTTTGTAGCCAAGCCCGGAGAAGTGACCGACGGACACCGTTTTCTGCCGCAGGCGTTTGAGGCGGGAGCCACACTGGCCCTCACCGAGCGTCAGATCAACAACGAATCGGGGCAACCCTATCCGCAGGTGCTCGTTGCCGATGTGGTACTGGCCATGGGGGCGCTGGCCCGCTACTGCCTGGCCAGGTTGCGCGAACTGGGGGAGATCACGGTGGTGGCTATTACGGGTTCTGCCGGGAAAACCACCACTAAAGACCTCCTCAAAGATATTTTTTCTACCGCCGGTCAGACGGTGGCTCCGGTGGGTTCCTACAACGGTGAGGTCGGTGTGCCCCTTACCGTTTTTCGGGCCGATGAGTCGACCCGTTACCTGGTGATTGAGATGGGTGCTGACCGTGTGGGCAACATCGACTACCTGGCGGATATTGTTCGCCCCGACCACGGCGTGATTTTGAAGGTGGGTACCGCCCACGCCGGTGGGTTTGGCGGTGTGGACAATATCGAGAAAACCAAGGGTGAGCTTGCCGAAGGCTGCCGGGTCAGCCTGGCCCTCAACGATGATGACTACCGGGTGCGGCGCATGATATCCCGGTCCCGGGTTCCCACTCTCTACTTTGGGTTGGGGGAGAAGAACCATGACGGTGGTGCTCAGCCGCGTATCTATGCTCGGGATCTGGCAACCGGGGCGGATGGTTGCCCCCGTTTCACCCTTGTTTTCCCCGATGGTTCTGCCTTTGAGGTGGCCTCCAAACTCATGGGTGAGCACCACGTGTATAACCTGCTGGCCGCCGCCGCGGTCGCCTATCAGGCCGATATCGACCCCGGTACTATTGCCCGGCAGCTGAATATTTCGGGCGCGGTATCACGCTGGCGTATGGAGCGCACGGACAGGGCTGACGGGGTGACCGTTATTAACGATGCATATAATGCTAACCCCGAATCGATGGCAGCGGCACTGCGCACCCTGGCCCATCTGGGGCGTTCTTCGGGGCGCAGAACCTGGGCGGTGCTCGGTGCCATGTACGAGTTGGGAGATGCTTCGCTGGACGAGCACGACCGGCTGGGGCGGCTTGCCGTGCGCATGAACATTGAAAAACTGGTGGTGGTCGGAGCCACCGCTAAGCCCATCTACAATGCGGCCCATCTTGAGGGGTCTTGGGGGGAGGAGGCCACCTGGGTGACGGGGAGGGAAGATGCCTTGACCCTGCTCCGTGCCGAACTGGCCCCCGGCGATATCGTTCTTTTCAAATCATCGCACGGTGCCGGGCTGGGAGAACTGGGCGAAAAAGTTGCGCGTGCAGACTTTCTTCTGGATGCTGATGAGACGAGCAACGCACACTGGTTGAGCGCGGGAGATCAGGCCGGCGCGGTAAACTCTGATTCTGGCAGCGATCAGTTGCCCACAACCGAAACTGACCTACACACCGGGAAGGGCACTCTGAAAGCATGATTCCCATTCTTCTAGCAGCAGGTTTTGGGTTGCTGATTTCGATGATTGGCACACCCCTCTTTACCAAGTATTTGGTGCGCCAACATTACGGGCAGTTTATTCGTGAGGATGGTCCGACCAGCCACCAGACCAAACGCGGTACCCCCACCATGGGCGGCGTGATGATCATGGGTGCCACGGTTGCCGGTTTTTTTCTTGCCCTGTGGACGACGGCGCTTTTCTTTCGGACCACCTGGGTGCCTTCGGCCTCGGTGCTGCTGGCACTGTTTCTGATGCTGGGTATGGCCGGGGTCGGCTATATCGATGACTACAAGAAGATTTCAAAGAAGCAGTCTGAGGGGCTGACCCCCGGCGGGAAGATAGTGCTTCAGGGTGCCGTGGGCGTAATCTTTGGGGTTCTGGCTCTGCTACTGCCCAATGAGCACGGCTGGACCCCGGGTTCAACCCGGATATCTTTCACCAGAGACACGGCCGTTGATCTGGCTTTCGCCGGGCCCGTGATCGGCATCATTCTTTTCGTGATTTGGGCAAACCTGATTGCCACCGCCACCACCAACGCGGTGAATCTCACCGATGGCCTCGACGGTTTGGCCACCGGTACCGCTATCCTGGTTTTCTCGGGTTATCTGCTGATCTCGATGTGGCAGACCACCCACCTGTGCGCCCCCGGATCGACGGACCCCGTATGCTACGAGGTGCGTGACCCGGGGCAGATGGCGATTCTGTCTGCGGCCCTGATCGGTGCCCTCATCGGTTTCCTCTGGTGGAATACCTCACCGGCCACCATTTTTATGGGGGACACCGGATCACTGGGTATCGGTGGCGCCCTGGCCGCCTTTGCGATTCTTACCCGCACCGAACTGTTGCTGATCATCATCGCGGGTCTTTTTGTGGCCATCGCGCTGTCAGTGATTATCCAGGTGGGCTACTTTAAAATGTCCGGCGGTAAAAGGGTTTTTCTGATGGCCCCGCTTCAGCACCACTTTGAGCTGAAGGGCTGGCAAGAGGTGACCGTGGTGGTTCGCTTTTGGATTCTGGCGGGGCTGTGCGTCATGGTAGCCCTGGGTATTTTCTACGGTGACTGGCTGCTGAGTCACGGAGGGGTGGCAGTATAGCTATGCGCGCAACAAACGAGAACCCTATCTATGACAGTGAGAAGCTTGACGCGCTCACCAGCTGGGACTCCCCCTGGCAGGGGCTAGCCGTGGTGGTGGCAGGTCTGGGTGTTTCGGGTTTTTCGGCCGCCGATACCCTGATCGAGCTGGGTGCCCGCGTGGTGGTGGTTGATGGCACAGACAGCGAAGAAAACCGGGCTAAGGCAGACACCCTTATGATTGTCGGTGCCACCGAAGTACTGCTGGGTGAGGACGCCATGGCAGCCCTGCCCCCGGTAGAGGGGCGGGAACCCGAGCTGGTGATCACCAGCCCCGGGCTGTCTCCGAGGCTGGGTATCCTGGCTGAGGCGGAACAGCGGCGGATCCAGATCTGGGGTGACGTTGAGCTTGCCTGGCGGCTCAACAGCCGTCGGGGGAGAAAAACCCCTCGCTGGCTGTGCGTCACCGGAACTAACGGAAAGACCACCACAGTGGGGATGACCACCTCAATCCTGCGGGCAGCCGGCTTGCAGGTCGCTGCCGTGGGTAATGTGGGAACCCCCATTCTTGACGCACTGCGCGACCCTGTCGAATACGACTATTTTGTGGTTGAACTCTCGAGTTTTCAGCTGCACTGGACCCACTCAATGTCACCGCTGGCGGCGGTGGTGCTCAATGTTGCCGAAGACCATATCGACTGGCACGGCAGCTACCGGAACTATCTGGCGGACAAGGCCCGTATTTTTGAGAACACACAGGTTGCCTGCATCTTCAACGCTAACCAGCCGGAGACCGTGACCATGGTCGAGGAGGCAGAGGTGGTTGAGGGAGCCCGAGCGATCGGTTTCTGGGCTAACACCCCGGGTCTCTCCATGGTGGGTGTGGTTGAGAACCTTCTGGTCGACCGCGCCTTCACCGACAAGCGTCGCACGGAAGCCCTGGAACTAGCAGATATATCCGAGATCTCCGCACTACCCACCCAGCACACCGTGGAAAATGCCGCCGCCGCCGCCTCCCTGGCCCGCGCCGCCGGGGTTGAACCTCACAACGTGCGGCTGGGGCTACGAGACTTTCAGCCTGCCCCCCACCGTATTCAGCCGGTTGCCACCACCGAAGGTGTACTTTGGATCAACGATTCCAAGGCCACCAACCCGCACGCGGCGCAGGCATCCCTAGCCTCTTTCACACCGGTCATCTGGCTGGCCGGTGGACTCTCCAAGGGAGTGGACTACCGCCCCTTGGTGAGCCAGCACCGCGACCGCCTTAAAGCGGTTATCCTCATCGGTACCGACACTGCCGCCCTCGCAGAAGCACTGGCCGATCTGGCCCCCGACGTGCCGGTCACCAACATCACCGACCGGCTGGAAGACCCCACCGACGGGGCGGCGGCCATGAAGCAGGCGGTGGCTGAGGCCCACAGGCAGGCGGTAGCCGAGGACACGGTACTTATGGCACCGGCAGCGGCATCAATGGACCAGTTCGTCTCCTACGCAGACCGCGGAAACACCTTTATCGCGGCGGTAGAAGAACTGATAACAACGCTCAATGCCGAATGACCCCGAGGAAGGGAGCGGGTAGGGTGACTACAGGAACCACCGGCGGCACCGTATCGTCGGGGGAGCATAGGCAGAGCGTGCCCCGCCGCCTGTGGCGCGGCCTCTATTCGTTTGTTCGGCGCGAATTCCGCAGAACAACCATGTCTTCGCTGGCCGGGGTGCCGGCACTGCTGAGCGTGATAGCCCTGGGGCTTACAGCCTTCGGCCTGATTATGGTGCTTTCGGCCTCCAGTGTTGAGCAGATAGCCGCCGGTTCCTCACCGTTTGGCCAGGTGACACGGCAGATGGTCTTCGCTCTCTTGGGTATCGCCCTCATGATCGTGCTGGCCTTCATTCCCGTGACCTGGTACCGTCGTGCCTGGGTGATGCACTTTCTCATAATTTTCGCGCTGGGTCTACAGCTGGGTGTGGTGCTGGTCGGTGAGACCGTCAACGGAAACCGCAACTGGCTGTCCATCGGCGGCGGTATCAGTGTGCAACCTTCAGAAATCTCAAAGCTCTTTGCCTCCCTCTGGATGGCCTGGGTGCTCACCCAGCAGGGCACTATCACCACCGGTTACCGCAAAGCAATTTTCCCCCTGGCTTTTGGGGTGCTACCGCTTATGGGGCTGATTCTGCTGGGCCACGACGTGGGCACAGTGCTGGTCTACGGCATCATGGTGCTGGCGGCCCTGTGGCTGGCGGGTATGAATATCCGAGGTTTCCTGATCGGCGCAGTTGTGGCGGCGCTGGGGGTGGGTGCCATGGTGGTGACCAGCCCTAACCGTCTTGCCCGCGTGCTTGGAGTCTTTGGGCATTGCGAGGGGTCAACCTGCGACCAGTCTAATTCCGGTCTTGCCGCCCTGGCCACGGGAGGGTTTTGGGGTGTCGGTCTGGGGCGTTCCCGCCAGAAATACAACTATCTCCCCGAGGCCCACAACGACTATATTTTTGCGGTCATCGGTGAGGAGCTGGGGCTTCTGGGCACCCTGCTGGTTATTGCCCTCTACCTGGGGCTCATCTACTGTGTGGTGCGCATTATGCTGCGCTCGGCAGACCGCTTTGTGGCTCTGGCATCGGGTATTATCCTGGCCTGGATTTCGGGGCAGGCCATCATCAATATCGCCATGGTCACCGGAATGCTACCGGTGATTGGTATACCGCTACCTTTTATCTCCTACGGGGGTACCTCCCTGGTCTCTTCGCTGGCTGCGGTGGGTGTGCTCATCGGTTTTGCCCGGCAGACACCTCTGCGTCCTATTGTTGCCGGAGGGGATGACACCTACTATTCCGGGGGAACCCGCAAGGAACGTGCTCGCCGTGCGGCTCTGGGTAGGGTTGTGGCGCACGAAAACGCTCGTATTGCGGCAGAGGAACCGAACGTAGGCTTCGACATCATGAACTGGTTGCGGTATCTGGGGGTGGGGACAGGGCGGTCCCGCCCCGGGGCGGGCAGGCCGGGCAGAGGGCGGGGGCCGGTATCGGTCAAGAAGCAAGTACCTCCCAAGTCGTCCACCTCAGCCTCCCGCGGAGGCCCAAAGCAGACAGGTACCGCCACCGGGGGCGGCCGACCTCGGAAAGCGAGCGGAAGCGCGGCGTCGTCTCGGCCAGAAAGCCAGCGGGCTGGGTACCGACAGGACCCGGCAGCGGGTAAAACCGCGGGTAAGAAAAAATCTAGGGATCTGCCCCCCGGGCTGGTTCCGATCCGGCAGAGCCGTGACCGCAAGAAAAACCGCCCTGACTAAACGGTGCGGCTGCGGTTAGGGCAGAGCAGGCTCAACCCGTAAAATTGAACCGCACGAAAAAATATTCTGGAGAGGGTGGCATGACATCAATTGTTCTAGCCGGCGGCGGAACAGCTGGGCACATTAACCCCATGCTCGCTATTGCGCGCGAACTGGGTGAGCTTGCACCCGAGGCGAAGATCCTTACAGTTGGCACAGAAAACGGTATGGAGGCCCGTCTCATTCCCCAAGCCGGCTACGATATCGCTTTCGTACCGCGTGTGCCTTTCCCGCGCCGACCCGAGCTGTCGGCCCTCAAATTTCCCACCGACTTTTTATCCTCGGTGAAGATTGCTCGCGGGATCCTGAGCGATTTTTCCGCCGACGCTGTGGTGGGTGTGGGTGGCTATGTGTGCACCCCCATCTACCTTGCGGCCAACCGGTTGGGTATCCCGGTGGTTATCCACGAGGCAAACGCCAAACCTGGGCTGGCTAACCGGGTAGGTGCCCGCAAGGCGGCGGTGGTGGCCACGGCATTTGCCCATACCCCTTTGGCCGGTGCCAAACGTGTGGGTATGCCCATGCGGAAAAATATTGAAACTCTGGACCGGTCCGCAGCCCGGGAATCGGCGCGCCTGCGGCTTGGCCTTGAGCCCGAGAAACCGACTCTGGTGGTTACCGGCGGTTCGCTGGGTGCTGCCAGCCTCAACCAGACCGTTCGTGAGGTATACGGTAGGCTGAACGAGTGGGGTTTTCAGCTCCTGCACATTACCGGTAGGGGTAAAGCCCTGACCGATGACGGGGGGCGGTTGCTCACCGCTGACTCCTACCGCCAGGTTGAGTTCATCACCGGCATGGAGGATGTCTATGCTGCCGCGGATCTGCTGATCGTGCGCTCGGGTGCGGCAACGGTCTGCGAGGTCGCGGCGGTGGGGCTTCCGGCTATTTTTGTGCCGCTGCCTATCGGGAACGGTGAGCAGGCCCTCAATGCTAGATCCCTGGTGGATGCCGGGGCCGGTATTCTGGTTCATGATTCCGATTTTGTGCCCGAGTGGTTTGTGGAGAACGTTCCGGCTCTTATGAATGACCCTCAGCGGCTTAACCGCATGGCTGAACAATCGTATAGTCACGGTATCCGTAATGCAGCCTCCGTGATGGCTCAAGAAGTATTGAAGGTGGCGCGCTCATGAAATCTGTCATGAACCTTGATATTGACCTGCCCGATCCGCTGAATCCACCTTTCGCCCCGCGGCCTCAGCTCAGTGAGCTGGGCAGGGTGCATTTTATTGGGATAGGAGGGGCCGGCATGTCTGCCCTTGCCCGACTCCTGCTACAGGCGGGTATGCAGGTTTCGGGGTCTGACCGGTCCGAGAGCCCGGTGCTGGAACAGCTGCGTGAGCTGGGTGCACGCATATGTGTGCCCCAGGCAGCAGGGAATGTCTCGGAGGCCGACACGGTCGTGATCTCTACGGCTATTAGGGCTGATAACCCTGAACTGGCCGAGGCGGTAGCCAAGAATCTGCGGGTGCTCCACCGTTCCCAGGCGCTGGCGGCCGCCATGGGGGAGCGTCGTGTGATTGCGGTCGCAGGAACCCACGGAAAAACAACTACCGGTTCCATGATCGTTCTCATGATCGACGCCCTGGGTTTTGAACCCTCTTTCGCGGTGGGTTCGATCATCGGCGGTCTTGAGACCAATGCTCGGCTCGGCTCCGACCGGTCCTGGTTTATCGCTGAGGCCGATGAATCGGACGGGTCTTTTGTGCGCTACCGGCCGCAGATTGCGGTGGTGACGAACGCTGAACCTGACCATCTTGATTTTTACGGTAGTGCCGATCGTGTTGTGGAGGCTTTTAACCGGTTTGCCGCCTCGATTGAGCCCGGCGGTGTGCTGGTGACCTGCCTGGATGATCCCGGTGCCGCAGCACTGGCACAGCGTTGCCGCGAGGCGGGTATAGATGTGGTGACCTACGGGGAATCTGCTGCCGCAGATCTCCGACTCAGCAATATTACCGGTGAGGGGGTCACCTGTTCGTCGTCTATTGACTGGAATTTTAGCCTGGCGGGGGAGAGCTATAGCGGATCTGGCACTTTGGTACTGCACCTGCCGGGTCGACACAATCAGCTCAATGCTGCTGCTTCCTTTATCTGCGGTCTGCTCACCGGTGCGCCCGCACCCGCTGTGTTGGAGGCGTTGACGCATTTTCGGGGTGCTGACCGTCGGTTTACACTGCGCGGTGAGGTTGAGGGGGTTAAGGTTTTTGATGACTACGCCCACCACCCCACCGAGGTGGATCGGGCTCTGGAGGCCGGGCGCATCGTGGCGGCCGGACATAACCTGTACGTGCTTTTTCAGCCCCATCTTTTTTCGCGTACCCGCGAGTTCTCTTCCGATTTTGCGCGGGCCCTCTCGCTGGCAGACCGGGCCTATGTGCTCGATATATACCCGGCCAGGGAGCTGCCGATTGAGGGTGTGACCAGCCGTCTGATCACCGATGCCGGCTACTCCGAGATTCACTATGCTGAGTCCGGCGATACCGCTGTTGAGCTTATCGCCCGGCAGGTTCGGCCGGGTGATGTGGTGATGACTGTGGGCGCCGGTAATGTCACGAACTACGGGCCGCGGATTGTTCGGGCGCTTTCGATGCGGGCGGAAAATTAGCCGTGGCTTCCGAGAAAGATAGCGGTCAACCCGGTTCGGCAAAAGGGCGGCAGAGTCGGGTTCGGGTCAATTCTGCTAAGGTCACTCCGCTGAGCGACGACTCGTGGGTGGAGGCGGTAGAGCAGAGTAAGTTTTCACAGTGGCGGGCCAGGAGGGCGGAGGCCGCTAGCGTTAGTCCGGCCGAGGACAACACTCTTACCCCGCCTCAGTCCGTGCAGGGGCGCAAGCTGCGGCGGATGAAACGGTGGGGCTACCTGCTACTTACCGGCCTGGTTTTGGCGGCACTTTTTATTGGTCTCGTTTTTTATTCCTCTCTGCTGGCCACCAGAACTATTACAGTGGAGGGCACCTCTTTGTTGCAGAGGTCGGAGGTTGAACAGAGTTTGCAGCCTTTACACGGTAGGCCGCTGACCCGGGTGACCCAGCAGGAGGTAGCCGAGCTCATCGGGGAGTCGCACCTGGTGCGCACGGTGTCGATTGAAGCCAGACCACCGCACGAACTGGTGGTTACGGTGCAGGAGCGGGTGCCGGTTGCGGTGGTGAAAAACGGTGGGGGCTATGAGCTGGTTGATGCCGAAGGTGTACAGCTGGGGAGCCTCGATTCTGCTGAGGCCGCCGGGGTTCCGCTGGTTGACGGTGGCACGGATATTCTGTCGTCCGAGGTATATGCCACCGTGTCCAGTGTGCTGGAGTCACTGCCTGCCGGTTTGCTCTCACGGGTGAAGGAGGCCAAGGCTGATTCTGCCTCAACCATCTCGCTGGTGATGAGCGACGGGGTGCAGGTGGTGTGGGGGTCTTCCTCTGATAACGAGCTTAAAGCTAAAGTTCTTACTGAGTTAATGGCCTCGGTGGGGGGCGACGGGTCGGTATCGACCTATGATGTCTCCAGCCCCACGGTACCCACAACAAAATAATTCAACCTATACTTGAGGTTTTGGTGTAATCTTCTGTTTTCGGGGAAAATCGGTGAACTTGGTCGAAAATCATGAGACACGCCCTGACCTCTATTGATACGCTTTTTCTGAAACATAACCAGTTTGAAACGAAAAAATAAACCTTCAATATAGAGTTTAGAAGTCGATTCAACCACAAATCCAAGACAATTGAGGGAATCTATGGACACTGCAACCCCCCAGAACTACCTGGCAGTTATTAAAGTCGTCGGCATCGGCGGCGGTGGCGTAAACGCGGTCAACCGCATGATTGAGGTAGGTCTGCGCGGCGTTGAGTTCATCGCTATTAACACCGATGCCCAGGCGCTACTGATGTCCGATGCCGACGTTAAGCTTGATGTCGGCCGCGAGCTCACCCGCGGTCTCGGTGCGGGCGCTAACCCCGAGGTTGGCCGTCAGGCTGCCGAAGACCACGAACAGGAAATCGAAGAGGTCCTCAAAGGCGCAGATATGGTTTTTGTGACCGCCGGTGAGGGCGGTGGTACCGGCACCGGTGGCGCACCCGTGGTGGCCCGCATTGCGCGGTCGCTGGGAGCTTTGACGATCGGCGTGGTCACCCGTCCCTTCACGTTTGAGGGGCGGCGTCGGTCCAACCAGGCCGAGACCGGTATAGCCTCCCTGCGCGACGAGGTTGACACGCTGATCGTTATCCCCAACGATCGTTTGCTGTCGATCTCGGACCGCAATGTGTCGATGCTTGATGCGTTCAAATCAGCGGACCAGGTGCTTCTCTCGGGTGTGCAGGGAATTACCGATCTCATTACCACCCCGGGCCTGATCAACCTTGACTTTGCCGATGTTAAATCGGTGATGCAGGGGGCGGGTTCCGCCCTGATGGGTATCGGTTCGGCATCGGGTGAGGATCGTGCGGTGAAGGCGGCCGAGCTCGCTATTGCCTCCCCGCTGCTTGAAGCCTCAATTGATGGCGCTCACGGGGTGCTGCTCTCTATTCAGGGTGGTTCGGATTTGGGCCTCTTTGAAATTAATGAGGCGGCCCGCCTGGTCCAGGAAGTCGCTCATCCCGATGCCAACATTATCTTTGGCGCGGTGATTGATGACGCCCTGGGAGACGAGGCTCGGGTAACCGTTATCGCCGCCGGTTTTGACTCGGTGAATCCCGAAACCAATGCCAACGACAGCACCGGGGCTAGCCAGCAGGCGACCCGAACCCAGCAGTCTTTCGGCAGTGACACTGCGGCCCCGGCCCGGCAGTCGGGTGAGGCTTGGCAGTCCGGCACCGATGTGCCGGCAAGCGGCGGATTCGATGTCGACCTTCCCCCCGTGGTGGAGGATCCTGCCGCTTCGCAGCGGCGCGAAACCCTGGATGTTCCCGATTTTCTCAAGTAGGTCATGAGGTCTAGGCGTGCTGTAACCGCCGCTTAGTACTGAGCACACGACAATGCCCTGTCCGGTAGATTCGAAGAAGCTACGGTGGGGCATTGTGTGCGTTCGGGTGTGGGCCGGTGAAGAGAGTCATCGGCGAGGGTTTCCGCCGATGGCTGGGCGGTGCGAGTCGGTACAGAATGATGGAGGCTATAGGTTTTGGGCGGACATTCTTGGGGGAACACACTTTTTTCCCATGAAGCGATGTATTTATCGGGGGCTACCGTGCACGTGGGTTTTACCGGAAAGGGGGCGGGAAACCTTGGTTTGCACGTGGGGGATGACCCCGGGCGTGTGCTGGTCAACCGTGCAGCGCTGGAAGACACGCTGGATCCGGGCAGTCACTTTGTTTATCTCAACCAGGTACACGGCACGGAGGTTTTTGACGCTGACGCTGGCGGGGTTATCGCTGCGGTTTCTCCGTTGGACCGGGAACAGGGGACTCGGGTGCTTGAGGCAGCGCCGGTGGCAGATGCGGCGGTGACACGTCGGGGCCGGCCTCTGGCGGTGATGGTGGCCGACTGTATTCCGCTGGTTTTGGTGGGCGAGGTTGAGGGGGATCCGTCTCGCCTTCCCGTTCTTGCCGTTGCTCACGCGGGGCGGAGGGGGCTACTTGCCGGCGTTATTCAGCGCACCGTGGAGGCGATGGTGGCTCGCGGTGCCGGACATATCCAGGTGTGGCTGGGGCCCTCGATTTGCGGGAGCTGCTACGAGGTTCCGGAAGATATGCGAGAAAGTTCTCAGCAGATGTTTGGCCGGATAGCTTCAAGGACGTCATGGGGGACCCCGGCACTTGATCTGGGGGCCGCCGCCTGCGAGTTACTGGATTCCTTACCCGAGGTGCGGAAGGTTCATACCGGTCTGGCTGCCTGTACTCTGCAGACGCCGGACCTCTATTCGCACCGGCGCGGTGATGAGCCGGGGCGCTTTGCCGGGCTGGTATGGATAGATCGGGAGGAGAGATGACGGAGTACAGTATGCAGCGGTATCGGCAGCTTGAGCAGAGTCTGCTACGGGTGCGGCAGGAGATCGTGCGGGCGGCTGAGGACTATAGCGGGGTGCGTACCCCGGACTCGCCGGTGCCGCAGCTGACGGTGGTAACCAAATTTTTTCCCGCCGCCGATGTTGCTGCTCTCTACGATTTGGGCGTGCGCCGGGTAGGGGAGAACCGTGATCGGGAGGCGGCTGCTAAGGCGGAGCAGCTAGGGGACTACGGGGCTGAGACCCTGCGGTGGTCCTATATCGGGCAGCTGCAGACGAATAAGGCGAAATCGGTGGTGCGTTACGCCTCTGATGTGCAGTCTGTTGATCGGCCCTCGCTGGTGAGGGCTCTGGGTAAAGCTTATAGGGGCCAGGTGGCGCGTTTTGAAAATGGCGAGATTGCCGCCCCTCGTGCCTACAGGGACGGTGGGCTGGACTGTCTGATTCAGCTAAATCTCGACGAGGCAGTGGCGGCCGGTGGGCCGCGCGGCGGCGCTGACCCTGACGATATGCTGGCTTTGGCAGAGCAGATTGAGTCTGAGGAGGGGTTGCGCTGTAGGGGGCTGATGGCGGTGGCTCCGCTGGGTGCTGACCCCGATCGGGTCTTTGAGCGCTTGTATGGGTTTGCTCAGCAGCTACGCCACCGGTATCCGCGGGCAGATGAAATATCGGCGGGAATGAGTGCAGATATGGCGGCGGCGATTCGATGGGGGTCGACCACGGTGCGGGTTGGCTCACAAATCATGGGAAGCCGTTCGCTGGTAGACTAGGGCGCGGACTCTACCTTCTGCCCCGCCGCAGACACCGGGTGAGGGGCGCGCAATACTGGATCGATAAACCCTGCTGATTGGGAGTGAAACAATGGCCGGACGCACACTTCAACAGGCGATGGTGTACCTGGGCTTGGCCGAACACGACGAGCCTTCACGCGCAGAAAAGCAGGCCGGGTCTGGGGCCCACCGGGATGAGCATTTTGAGGATTTTCACGGTGACGGTGGTGAGCCTCTGGCAGACTATCACGACGGTGACCGGTACCGGGACGGTGAGGAAATTCGCTATGATGGCTCGGAGTATGAGTCCTACGACGAATCCGGCTATGCGGTAGCGGGTTCTGGACCGGCAGGTGCCTCTTTAGCCGGTAGAGGCTACGAGGCCGGCTACCACCGCACGTATCCCGATCATAACGAAAGCGAAGAAGAATTGAGCCGTATCACTACCATCCACCCGCGTTCCTACAATGACGCGAAGATTATTGGTGAATCTTTCCGGGAGAGTATCCCGGTGATTATGAATGTCACCGATATGGGGGAGACAGAGGCCAAGCGGCTGGTTGATTTCTCGGCCGGGCTGGTGTTTGCCCTTCACGGCTCTATTGAGCGGGTAACCGATAAGGTGTTTTTGCTGACCCCGGCCAACCTTGAGGTGCTCGGTGCCGAGGGTGCAGAGGTGCCGGTGGCGTTGGACAGTGATTCTTCGGACCTGTTTAACCAGGGCTAAAGAAACGGGGACCGGTCTATGGGTTACATTTTTGCTGTGCTGGCCATTGCGGCCTACCTGTTCTATTTTGCGCTGATTCTCAGGCTTATCTTTGACTGGATTCAGCAGTTTGCCCGCTACTGGAGGCCCAGGGGGGCGGCGCTGATCTTGGCCTCTGCCGTTAACGCGGTGACTGATCCTCCCATGAATTTTTTGCGGCGTAAGGTACCCCCGCTGAGGATTGGCGGCATGTCGCTGGATTTGGGTTTTCTTATTCTTGTGATTTTGGTCGGTATCCTCTACGGGCAGCTGCAGCTGATCACCGTTCGAGTTTCCTAGCCAGATAAGCTTTATACAGTGACCGAGAGAGAGGGTGGGGAAGAACTTACCAAGTATTGGCCGCAATCTGGCTTCAACCTATCTGTTGAAGTGCGGTTAGGCGGTGTAGACTTCACGGAAGAAGAACCGTGGTTTTCGAAGAAGACACACATGTATTCATACCGGCAGGTGTAGAAACTAGGTAAAATTTCTATTACTCGGCGGTGCTTAGGGATTTGTAGCATCGTCGTGCAGATAGCTTGAATTTTAGAGGTGAAAATTTTAGTGGCCCTGACACCAGAAGAAGTTATTAACAAACGGTTCCAGGCAACCAAATTTAAAGAAGGTTACAACCCGGAAGAGGTTGATGATTTTCTTGACGAGATTGTGATCGAGCTGCGGCGTCTTAACGCCGAAAACTCCAGTCTCAAACGGCAGCTTGAGGAGGCTGAGAGTCGCGCTGCTGAGGCTGTTGTACAAGCGGATGAGAGCGTGACGGTTGTTGAGGGCGATGTTGCCGAGGCACCCACAACAGCGATTGTTGTTCCCGAGGGGGGCTCAGCGCCTTCCGATACTGCCGCTCCCGTGGCCGGTAACGCCAATGATCCCTCCACCGCAGCTTCGCTGTTGGCTATGGCTCAGAGGGTACACGATGACTACGTGCTTGAGGGGCAGCGCGAGAAAGCCCGTCTTATCGCGCAGAGTCGTGAGGAGGCGGACACTATCGTGGCCGCGGCTGAGGATGAGCGCGTGAAGGTGCTTGGTGATCTCGACAGCACCAGAACAGATCTTGAAGGCACTATTGAGCAGCTGCGCGGTTTTGAGCAGCAGTATCGTACCGGTATCCAGAAGTACATTGAAGAGCAGCTCTCTGACCTGAAGTCAGGTTCCTATGTTATTGACAAGATGCCCAACATGCCGGCTAAGCCGAACACGGGTTCAAAGTCGACGCAACAATAAATAAACAGCGTGGGTGATGGGGTAAAAGGGGCCGTGGGCTTTGTGCTTCACCACGCATGCTGGGACGGTGGGTGGTCTGTTCGGGGATTTCCCGGACGGTTACCCGCCGTCCTTTGCTGTCGATCTTGTCACTGTGCTACCTCAGCGAACTGCCGTAGAGAGCATGACTGTAGGGGCTCAGACCCGCACACCGTACAGGAAGGATTTGCCCCGTGACATCTACGTCTCATGTCCGTTCCGACCGGGATAGCCGCCCTGCCGGGGTTCTGCGGCGGGGCCCCAGGGTGTTTCTTGCCCTGTCTGTGCTGGTGCTGGCCTACGGTGCGGATCAGTGGACCAAACATCTGGTTGAAACCACTATGACGGTGGGGCAGAAAATCACTGTCATTGAGGGTGTAGCCCGGTGGCACTATATTCTTAATCCCGGGGCCGCTTTTTCAATTGGGACCGGCTACACCTGGGTGTTTACCCTGGTGATGGTGGCGGCCGTGGCGGTTAGCCTGTTTTATCTTGTGCGAGCTCATTCTGCCGCCTGGGTTTTTACGCTGAGCCTTCTGCTGGGTGGGGTGTTGGGTAATCTGACTGACCGGTTGGTACGTCCACCGGGTTTTGGTGTGGGGCACGTGGTTGATTTTATTTCGGTCGGTAGTTTTGCGGTCTTTAACCTTGCCGATACCTGCATATGTCTGGCCATGGGTTTACTCGTGGTGCTGGTGTTCAGGGGTGTTAATCTTGACGGCAGCCGGGATCATTCCGGTAGAGCAGGCGGAGACGGGCATGAGACCGGTGCCGGGGACTCGGGGAGGTAGCCGCGTGGATCGGAGAATTCAGGGTAGTTTTACTGCGGGGGCTGCTGAGTCGGGTATGCGGCTCGATGCCGCGGTCTCGGCCCACTTTGGGCTTCCGCGGAGCCTGGTCGCGGCCTGGGTAAAAGAGGGCCTGGTGCGGGTGGAAGAACCAGCGGGGCGAACAGTGAAGGTGGCCAAAAGCTATCGGCTGGCTACCGGGGATCTGGTGAGTGTGGATGCCCCGGCCCCACCTGATCCGATGGAGGTAAAGCCTCAACAGGCAGATGGTTTCAGGGTGGTTCATCGGGACCGGGATATTGTGGTGGTTGATAAGCCTGCCGGAGTGGCCGCCCACCCCTCACCGGGTTGGCACGGACCCACCGTCGTGGGCGCTCTTCTGGCTGAGGGGATTGGTATTTCCACCTCGGGCGCTGCCGAACGGCAGGGCATTGTGCATCGATTGGATGTGGGAACGTCGGGGCTGATGGTGCTTGCCAAAAACGAGCACTCTTACAGTTTGCTCAAGCGCGCTTTCAAAGAGCGTACCGTTACCAAGGTCTACCACGCACTGGTGCAGGGTATCCCGGATCCGCTTCAGGGGACCATCGATGCTCCAATTGGCAGGCACCCCGGCTATGAGTGGAAGTTCGCGGTGGTCGAGGGTGGCAGGGATTCGGTCACCCACTACCGGGTGCTTGAGGCATTTGGGCCCGCCTCCCTGGTTGAAGTGCACCTTGAGACCGGGCGCACCCACCAGATTCGCGTGCACTTTTCGGCGCTCCACCATCCCTGCGCCGGTGATCTCACCTACGGTGCCGACCCCGGCCTGGGTGCTAATCTTGGGCTAACACGTCAGTGGTTGCACGCCCACCGGCTGGGGTTTGACCACCCGGGCACGGGGGAGCGGGTGGAGTTTGTGAGCGATTACCCGCACGATTTAGAATTTGCCCTGGAATCTTTGCGCGGGGGAGGGTTCTAGGTTCTGCCGTGTAAACCTCCGGTAACTGACAGGCGAGAAAAGAAAGAGACCTTATCGTGGCTAACAAGGGATTTGCCCACCTGCACGTACACACCGAGTACTCCATGCTTGACGGGGCTGCGCGTATCGGTGATCTCTTTGAACACGCCAAGGAGTTGGGCATGGACTCGGTGGCCACCACCGATCACGGTTTTCTTTTTGGTGCTTTTGATTTCTGGAACAAGGCCCGCCAATACGACATTAAACCTATTATCGGGGTGGAGGCATATGTGACCCCGGGGACCCACCGCAGCGATAGGACGCGCGTGCGCTGGGGTGAGAACGCCGGACGTGACGACGTGTCCGGCGGTGGCGCCTACACGCACATGACCATGTGGGCGGAAACCACCGAGGGCATGCACAATCTTTTTCGAGCTTCTAGCCTGGCCTCGTTGGAGGGGCATTTCTATAAGCCGCGCATGGACCGGGAGATTTTAGAGACCTACCACAGGGGGCTGATTGCTACCACGGGCTGCCCCTCCGGGGAGATACAGACCAGGTTGCGTTTGGGCCAGTATGAGCAGGCCCTTCAGGCGGCCTCCGACTACCGGGATATTTTCGGTCGAGAAAACTACTATTGCGAGATCATGGATCACGGCCTGGGGATCGAGAAGAATGTGATGGCGGATCTGCACAGGTTGGCCGGCCAGCTCAAACTACCGCTGGTGGCCACCAATGATCTGCACTATACCCACTATGATGACCATAAGGCGCACGCGGCTCTGCTCTGTGTACAGTCGGGTTCGACCATGCAGGATCCCAAGCGGTTCAAATTCGACGCCGATGAGTTCTACCTGAAATCTCCCGAGGAGATGCGCAATCTTTTTCGCGACTACCCCGAAGCCTGCGATAACACGCTAGAAATTGCCGAACGCTGCCGGGCGGAATTCAACCTCAACGCCAACTACATGCCGAACTTTCCCACGCCCGAGGGGGAAAGCGAGGAATCCTGGTTTGTGAAAGAGGTCGAGCGGGGCCTGCACTTCCGTTTCCCGCAGGGTATCCCTGATCGGGTGCGTAAACAGGCCGACTACGAGGTTGGGGTTATCACCCAGATGGGTTTCCCCGGATATTTTCTGGTGGTTGCCGACTTTATCAACTGGGCAAAAAATAAAGGGATCCGGGTGGGGCCAGGCCGCGGTTCGGGCGCCGGGTCAATGGTCGCCTACGCCATGCGTATCACCGAACTGAACCCGCTTAACCACGACCTCATCTTTGAGCGTTTTCTCAACCCCGACCGCGTCTCGATGCCCGATTTCGACGTCGATTTTGACGATCGCCGCCGGTCCGAAGTGATTCACTACGTGACCGAAAAATACGGCGAAGACAAGGTTGCCATGATCGTGACCTATGGGACCATTAAGGCCAAGCAGGCGCTCAAAGACTCTTCCCGTGTGCTGGGTTATCCCTTTTCCACCGGCGAACGTCTCACCAAGGCAATGCCCGAAGATATCATGGGCAAAAACATTGCGCTGGCCAACGTCTACAACCAGGACGACAAACGCTACAGGGACGCTCAGGAGCTACGCGACCTCCTAGAGTCAGACACCGACGCCTCCAAAGTTTTCGAAACCGCCAAGGGTATTGAGGGCCTCAAGCGTCAGTGGGGGGTTCACGCTGCGGGCGTTATCATGTCCAGCCACAACCTTCTGGACGTGATACCGGTGATGCGCCGCGAACAGGATGGGCAGGTTATCACCCAGTTCGACTACCCCACCTGCGAGGGGCTGGGGCTCATCAAAATGGATTTTCTGGGCCTGCGTAACCTCACCATCATCTCTGATGCCCTGGAGAACATTAAGCTCAACCGGGATTTTGACCTCAAACTGGAAGAGCTAGAACTCGATGACGAGGAATCCTATAAGCTGCTGGCACGCGGGGACACCCTGGGAGTGTTCCAGCTGGACGGCGGGCCCATGCGCTCGCTGCTGAAGCTGATGCAGCCCGATCATTTTGAGCACATTTCGGCGGTGCTGGCCCTCTACCGCCCGGGGCCGATGGGTGCGAACTCGCACACCAACTATGCGCTGCGCAAAAACGGGGCGCAGGAGGTGACCCCGATTCATCCCGAGCTGGATGAGCCGCTGGCAGATATTCTTGACACCACCTACGGGCTGATTGTCTACCAGGAGCAGGTGATGGCGATCGCGCAGAAGGTAGCCAACTACTCGCTGGGCGAGGCGGATATTCTGCGCCGGGCTATGGGCAAGAAGAAGAAGGCAGAACTGGATAAACAGTACGAGACGTTCCGTCAGGGAATGCTGGATAACGGCTACTCTGAGGGTGCGGTGAAGGCGCTGTGGGATATCCTGCTCCCCTTCTCCGACTATGCGTTCAACAAGGCTCATACGGCGGCTTACGGCTTGGTGTCCTACTGGACCGCCTACCTGAAAGCCCACTACCCGCAGGAGTATATGGCGGCGCTGCTGACCAGTGTGGGTGATGATAAGGATAAGCTGGCGCTTTACCTGAATGAGTGCCGGCACATGAACATTACTGTGCTTCCCCCCGACGTCAACGAATCCGAGCTGAACTTTACCCCCGTAGGGGAGGATATCCGGTTTGGCATGGGGGCTATCCGCAACGTGGGCACCAACGTGGTGACATCCATGGTGGCCGCCCGCGAGGAGAAGGGAAAGTTTGAGTCTTTCCACGATTTCCTGAAAAAAGTTCCGGCGGTAGTCTGCAATAAACGCACCGTTGATTCGCTGATCAAGGCGGGGACCTTTGATGATTTGGGGCATATCCGGCGGGCCCTGTCCATGGTTCACGAGGAAGCGGTTGACGCCACCGTGGCGGTTAAACGCCAGGAGGCAGCCGGCCAGTTTGATCTTTTTGGGGGCATGGGCCTCGACGACGACGACCCGTCGGGAGATCTGATGGTGACAATCCCCGATGTACCCGAGTGGGAGAAGCGGGATAAGCTCAATTTTGAGCGGGAAATGCTGGGGCTTTACGTGTCTGACCACCCGCTGCGGGGTATCGAAGATCAGCTGGATGCGCTCTCCGACTCTTCGGTGCAGTCTCTGATCGCTGAGGATTCGCTGAAACCCGATGGCGCTACAGTAACCGTGGCGGGCATGATTACCTCGGTGTCACGGCGGATCGCTAAGTCTTCAGGTAACCCCTATGCGAGGGTAGAACTTGAGGACCGCACCGGGTCTATTGAGGTGATGTTTTTTGGCAGGGCATACGAGCCAATTGCGCCGGTACTGTCCGAAGATTTGATCTGCACAATCAAGGGTAGGCTGCAGAGACGCGACGACGGCGCGGTGACGATCAGCGCCCAGGAGCTCAACGTTCCTGAAATCTCAGCTGAGGGGGTGACCGGGCCAGTCACCATAGCTATCCCGGAGTTTAAGGCGACCGAGGAGAACCTGGGGGAGCTACGCACTATCCTGCGGAATCACCGGGGGGAGTCGGAGGTGCGGATCCTGATGAATACGCGCACCAAAAAACTGCTGATGAAGCTGGGGGCAGAGCTACGGGTGCAACCGAACCCGGCACTGTACGGTGACCTTAAGGTACTGTTGGGCCCGTCCTGCCTAGATATCTAGCTCTCCGGTGTGTGCTCGGCGTCGTAGCGCTCGCGGTGGGCCTGCACTTCTGCCAGGTGTTCTTCGGCCCAGCGGCGTAGGGCGGTGAGCGGGGCGACCGTGGTGAGCCCTAGCTCGGTGAGCCGGTAGTCTACTCGCGGGGGCACGCTGGCCGTTACCTGGCGGGTGAGTAGGCCGTCGCGCTCCATGGAGCGCAGTGTTTCGGTGAGGACTTTGGGAGAGATTCCCTGAATGGTGGTTTTAAGATCTGTGAAGCGCACGGGGTCACCGCTGGCGAGCACGGTGACGATGAGCGGTGTCCAGCGGTCGGTGAGGTGGCGTAGCACGGTGCGGGAGGGGCAGTGCTGGTCAAGAACGTTGGCGGGCAGTTCTTCTGCCGGCGGGGCCTGGGGTTTTGGGGGCATGGCGGTTGTCCGTAATTTTTTTAAAACTTCTTCTAGTTACCTTGAGGTAATTGGTTACTAATTTATAGTATTGGGGTGTTGGATCGCAAAACCGTTTCTTATAAGGAGAAACCCATGCATATTTCTGTGATTGGTGCGGCCGGTATGGTAGGCCGTGAGATTGTTGCCGAAGCGAAGAACCGCGGCCATGAGGTAACCGGTTATACCCGTAGCGGTTCCGGGGAAAATAGGGCCCTGGGGTTGGCCGATACCGGCGCCCTGGTAGAGGTGGTCAATTCCAGTGACGTCACCGTGATAGCCGTCGCCAGCCGCGATGACTACTCCGCTGCTCTCAAGGCCCACCGAGACCTGATTGCTGCCGCCCCCACGGGCCGCCTGCTGGTTGTTGGTGGTGCCGGTGCCCTGAAAGCGGGGGAGGGCCTGCTGCTGGAAAGCCCCGGCTTCCCAGAGGAATACCTGCCCGAGGCCAAAACATTTGCGCAGATACTGGACGACTACCGCGGCGCTAAGGACCTGAACTGGACCGTGGTTGCGCCCTCACCCGGTATCGCCCCCGGAGTGCGCACCGGCAAGTACCTGCAGCAGAAAGACACACCGGCCGGGAATTTTGTCTCCACCCAGGACTTTGCGGTAGCAATCCTTGACGAAATCGAACATCCGGCCCACGCCGGGGAACGCTTCACCGTGGCATCGGAAGACGAAGTGACAGCGAAGGGCTAACACCGTATCTGAGAAAATAAAGGTGCCCCTCATCTGAATAGATGAGGGGCACTTGAGTATATGCTGGGGTCACCGATATGTTGAGAGCGGGTGAGGCAATTGTTATCTTCTTCTGAGAACCTGTATGACTCCGCCTGCCGGGCAATACTGGCACTTCCTGGGGCCGAGATCTACCGCTTTAGTGCCCGCAGCGAGGCGGAGGCTGCCCGGGTGGGCGGCAAGTGGTTTGCGGTACTGGCGGCACCGGGCGGAATACAGCACATCAACCTCAAAGCGGACCCCGCCGACGTGGCCGCAATACTGCACACCTACCCGGATTTCACCGCACCGGCCTGGCACATGAACAAGCGACACTGGTACAGCCTCGTACCCGGTCGGGACCTGACCGAAACCCTCCTCAAAGAACTCATCAGCGAATCCTATGCGATCGTTCTAGAAAAAATGCGGGGAGCGAAAGCATAAAAATCAGTCTGAACCTCAATATTTTTGAGGCTCAATGAGATAGATGGAGGATTTTCATGGCATCTCCAGGACCATGCAGCTGTTCTTAATGGACGGTTCACCCCAGGGACGGATCAAATGTTCCCTGGGTAACTGGGTGGGAAAAGTCTACCTTATACCGCGCACCGAGATCAGCCGATCACAGGACCGCCCTGAGTTAAACCAAACCGGTGTCTACCTGTTGTTTGGCACCGACACAGAAACGGGTGACGAACTACTCTACGTCGGGCAGGCTCGTGAGCGTAAAAATGGGAGAGGAGTGCTCGCCCGTGTTGCCGAACATATAGGCGATGAGAGGCTTGACTACTTCACACACGCCATCTTAATCATCGATTCAGATAACTCCTTCGGGCCAACCGAGATTTCCTATCTGGAAAACGCCTTCTACCGGCAAGCCCTGGCCGCTGATCGCGTTCGAGCCGTTAACGGTAACGACCCGTCACCGGGTAACGTCACCGAGGAGAAACAGGCCGCGCTCGATGAGTTCACCACCAATGCGAAGATCCTTATCGGTTCGCTTGGCTATCGAGTCTTCGATGCTGTCGACGATGCTAAAACGATCTCCCGGGAACAGCTTGCGGCACCTTCTGCCGTGGAGCCTCTATTCTTCCTCAACTCTGTTGGTGCATCCGCAAGCGGACGACAAACCACCGATGGCTTTTAAATCGAACGTGAAGAACTGGAAGAGGAAACTCAGACTGTAACTCTTTGATTCCTGTCCCCGTCGGCGGGTCGGCCCTTGACGCTACACGTTAAAATGTGTAGATGAGCATTTCAGAGAATACCCGGGTATCGGATACCGGTGTCGGTGGGGGTAGTGCCACCGATTTTACTCTGCGCACTGTTGATCTGCGCGGTACTGACTATTCCTATGCTGAGCTGCGCGGTCTTGTTCCCCGTCAGACTCCCGAGCTGGTGGAGCGGGCGCAGGCTGTGGTTCAGGATATCCTGACAAACGTGCGAGCAGGTGGGGCGGACTATCTGCGGGAGTTGGCGTGCACCTTCGACGGTGTGAGACAAACCAATCTGTGTGTTCCCCGGTCCGCTATAGATACCGCCGTTGATCGGCTTGATGCGCGGGTGCGGGAGGGCCTGGAGATCGCCATCGAGCGCACCCGGGCCTTTGCCGCCGCCCAGCGCCCGGCAGACCGTACCGTTGAGGTTGCCCCCGGGGCTAGGCTCACCCACCGCTGGACCCCGGTGCGCCGGGCCGGAATCTATGTGCCCGGTGGGCTGGCCGTCTACCCCTCTTCAGTCATTATGAACGTTGTTCCCGCCCAGGCCGCCGGTGTTGACTCCATCGCCCTGTGTACCCCGCCGCAAAAAGAGCACGGGGGTCTGCCTCACCCCACCATCCTGGGGGCTGCCGGGCTTCTGGGTATTACCGAGATCTGGGCTATTGGCGGTGCCGGCGCTCTCGGTGCCATGGCCTACGGGATAGCCGACGGTGATGATCAGCTGAACCCCGTCGACACCGTCACCGGCCCCGGAAACATCTATGTCGCCATGGCCAAACGTGCCCTGCAGGGCCTCGTGGGTGTGGACGGGGAGGCCGGAACCACAGAAATCGCCATTATCGCCGACGATACAGCTAACCCGGACTACCTGGCGGCAGACCTCATCAGCCAGGCCGAACACGACCCCCACGCCGGGTCCGTCCTCATTACCCACAGCCCCGAAACCGCTGCCGCAGCCCAGGCTGCAATCAACGCCCGTGCCGCTACCACCAAACACGCTACCCGCGTAGCCGATGCTCTCACCGGCCCCCAGTCCGGGGTAATCCTGACAGACTCCCTGGAGAGCTCTATCACCGTAGCCGACGCTTACGCCGCCGAACACCTCGAGATCCACACCGAAGATGCGGGAAAAGTGGCCGCCCGAATCCGCAACGCCGGAGCAATTTTTATCGGCCCCCACTCGCCGGTACCCCTGGGGGACTACGCGGCCGGGTCCAACCATGTGCTACCCACCGGCGGATCAGCTGCCTATGCTTCGGGCCTGTGCACCACAGCCTTCATGAAAGCGGTGCAACTCATCGACTACAGTGCGGAAGCCCTGAGCGCTATTGCCGGCCCCATCGTGGCCGTCGCCGATATTGAAGACCTACCCGCCCACGGTGAAGCCATCACCGCGCGCACGCAAGGAAACTAGCCCATGATATGTCCCTATTGCCGCCACCCCGACTCGCGAGTGGTTGACTCCCGCACCACAGACGACGGCGCCGCCATCCGCCGCCGCCGCCAATGCACCGAATGCGGGAAACGCTTCTCCACCGTCGAGACGACCTCCGTGGCCGTCATCAAACGCTCGGGGGTTACCGAGCCCTTTAACCGGCAGAAAATTATCTCCGGTGTTCGCAAGGCATGCCAGGGTAGGCCTGTCACCCAGGACGATCTGGCTAAACTGGCCCAGGAGGTCGAAGAAACTATTCGCGCTCGCGGCCTGGCCGAAATCGATGCCCACGAGGTAGGGCTGACTATTCTCAGCCCGCTCTCCCGCCTAGATTCGGTAGCCTACCTTCGGTTCGCCAGCGTCTATCAGGCCTTTGAAAATCTCGAAGACTTTGAAAACGCCATTGGTGATTTACGAAAACTACGATCAGATGATCGAGAAGAGCGCCGAGTGGAAGACACGGACCCGCAGCACCGGCCCCGGCTGGGCGGGACCGGTGGCAGGAAAGAGGACACCGAGAAAACCGGGACACAAAAACCCGGGGCGGGAAGGGGCGAAGAACCGCAGCAGCCAACCCTCCTATAGGAACAGCTGGGTCCGCTAGCGGTAAAGATAAAATTATCGGTCTTACTCGGCCCCACTCCGCTCGGAGGCCCACAGGGCGGCACCGGCAATCCCGGCATTATTGCGCAGGTCCGCCATCACCATGGGGGTCCGCACATCGGATTCAAAATAGGGCATAAACTTATCAGGGTTCTTTGATATTCCGCCCCCGATCACAAAGAGATCGGGGGAGAAAAGCCGCTCCACGTGGGTAAAATAGCGTCGCAGCCTCTTACCGTATTTCTTCCAGGAAATATCATCAATCTCACGGGCCCGGGCGGAGGCCTTGGTCTCCGCATCGTGGCCGTCAATTTCCAGGTGCCCCAGCTCGGTATTGGGAACCAGGTGCCCATCGATAATCAGGGCAGAACCAATACCGGTACCCAGGGTAATCACGGCAATCAGCCCGTTTCTGCCGCGTCCTTGACCGTAGCGGGCCTCGGCCAGGCCCGCGGCGTCGGCATCGTTGAGGGCGTGCACGGTCCGACCCCCCAGAGCCTCGGACATCAGCGCCTCAATATCGGTACCGACCCAGGACCCATCGACATTAGCTGCCGAAAGCACCGTACCGTTTTTGACAACGGCCGGGAAATCAATACCGATAGCGGAGTTCGGCAGCGGGGCCAGGTCACGGCCCTGCAACTCTTCAACGATCTGCACAATCACCGCGGCACACGCCTGAGGTGTAGCCGGCTGCGGGGTGGGAATCCGGTAGCGGTCTGAGACCAGGCTACCGGTGCGCACATCCACAATCCCGCCCTTCATACCGGTACCACCAATATCGATACCGATAGCAAGGTCCTGCGGGCTCGCCGGGGCCAGCTTTGGGGAGGGTGCTGCTGATTCAGTGATGGTTTCCATAGCTATACCTCTAGATGGTGGGAAGGGTCAGAATTTCCGCACCGGTTTCGGTCACCACCAGGGTGTGCTCAAACTGGGCGGTACGTTTACGGTCGCGGGTCACGACGGTCCAGCCGTCATCCCACATATCCCATTCGATACTGCCCAGCGTGAGCATGGGCTCGATGGTAAAAATCATGCCCGCCTCCATGAGCGTCGAATAGGCGGGAGCGGTATCGTAGTGGGGAATAATCAGCCCCGAGTGGAATTCGCGGCCCACCCCGTGGCCGGTAAAATCGCGCACCACACCGTAGCCAAAGCGTGCAGCATACCGCTCGATCACCCGGCCAATCACGTTGATTTCCCGGCCGGGTTTCACCGCCTTAATAGCCCGGCGCAGAGACTCCTCGGTGCGCTCAACCAGCTGGCGGGACTCCTGATCAACATCGCCCACCAACAGGGTCGCATTGGTGTCGCCGTGCATACCCCGCTTGTAGGCGGTGACATCCAGATTAAGAATATCGCCGTCCTCGAGCACTGTGCTGTCGGGGATGCCGTGGCAGATCACCTCGTTAAGAGAGGTGCACACGGACTTGCTGAAGCCCCGGTATTCGAGGGTGGAGGGGTAGGCGCCATGGTCGCAGATATACTCGTGCACGAGCACGTCAATGTCGTTGGTGGTGGTTCCCGGCACCGCAATTTTCGCTGCCTCAGCAATGGCGTTGGCGGCAATTTCACCGGCTTCGCGTACCCGCTCGATCTCTTCGGCGGTGTACATGTTGGAGTCGTTCCCCTCGTTGGCCTCTAACCGGCCCACGTATTCGGGGCGGTCGATACCTGCCGGTACCTTGCGCAGGGGGGAAACAAAACCGGGGGTGAGACTACCCTCCGGCGCTCTGCCGTCTTGGGCAGGCAAATTATGGGAGATATTGCTATGGGCCATGCCTTCCATGGTAGTAGCAAAGAAAAAATCTCGCCCGCCCGCCCCGGTGTCAGCTCGTGAATCTTTTGCCGGTGAGGGCAACCGGATACCACCGCGATGTGGTATCCGCGGCCGAGTTAGATAAAAATATGAGCGGCGCTCACCCGCTCGGGCTAGGCTGTAGTATGAGTGATGGACTAGGAAAATTGTAGAGAGGAATTCCTCGTGAGTATCAAAGAATACACCCCCGGGCCCCATGACCCCCAGTTCTGGTACAACCTCAAAACCGGTCAGGTAGAGGAAGGCGCCCAAGACATCTCTACCCACCTGTGGGGCCCCTTCAAAACACGTGAAGAGGCTGCCTCAGCCATGGAAACCGCCCGCAAGCGCAACGAAGAATACGACGCCAACCGCGACAGCTGGTTCTAGTGTGGTTCTGAACGTTTAGCTGTCAGAATCCAGGCTCCCTACCCGCGGGTACCGTAGGGGCTAGGAATCAAAGCCGTGCTCCGGTGTCGGGTATGCGCCCGAGAGCACATCGGCCCGGTAGGCCGCCGCCGCGTCCCGCAGCACCGTGTGCACGTCCGCATACTGTTTGACAAACCGTGCCATCTTACCCCGGTGCATCCCAAAGGCATCCTGCCAGACCAGTACCTGTCCGGTGGTTCCGGCACCGGCCCCGATCCCCACAGTGGGGATCTTCACCGCCGCGTCAACAGCTGTGGCCACCCGGGACACCGTCATTTCTAACAGCAGGCTAAAAGCTCCCGCCCGCTCAAGCGCCAGCGCATCATCCATCACTTTCTGAGCGTTCTCGCCGCGGCCCTGCACCCTAAATCCGCCCAGGGTATGCTCCGACTGCGGAGTGAAACCAATGTGTGCCATCACCGGAATACCCGCCTCCACCACGGCGCGAACATGCTCAGCCCGGTGGGCAGACACCTCCATTTTCACCGCGTGCGCGGCCCCCTCCTTCATAAAACGGGTAGCGGTTGCAACAGCCTGCTCGGGGGAGCGTTGATAAGACCCGAAGGGCAGATCGGCAAGGACCAGGGCCCGGCTGCTAGCTGCAGAAACCGCAGCAACCAGCGGGAGAAGCTGGTCAACGGTTACCGCAAGCGTGGACTTCTGGCCGTAGACGGTGTGAGCGGCAGAATCACCCACCAGCAACACCTCGATGCCGGCAGAATCAAAGATGCCGGCGGTGAGATAGTCGTAACAGGTAAGCATGGAGAATTTTTCTCCCCTCACCTTAGCTTCTGCCAGATGCAGAGTGCGCACCTTTTTGACACCGTCAAGAAAACTCGCTGTCGATACCCCTTGACCCTCTGCCCGCACACCGTTCCGGGCAGACACGGGGTAGGGCGAGGTCTCTTCTGCTGACAATAACCGTGAAGACTCCGTCTGCGAATCCATAGAAGACACTTTACCCTGCGCTTCTCCGGGCCGTGAACAGTCGATCCGGCACAAAATTTTACAGGGGCGTTACAGAAAGCTAACTCTCAGAAACACCGAGAAACGAGACCGCAACGGCTCCAACCTTATAGAGTATGAGGAGAGAAAAACCTTGGCAATTTTGCGTGAAGATATCTTGTGCACGACCAAAGGAGCACCATGGACCGCCAGCAAGAATTTGTACTGCGCACGATCGAAGAACGCGACGTGCAGTTTGTGCGTATGTGGTTTACCGACGTGGTAGGTACCCTCAAATCGGTGGCCCTGGCCCCGGCCGAAATCGAATCCGCTTTTGCCGAAGGGGTGGGGTTCGACGGCTCAGCTATCGAGGGACTCTCCCGCATCTACGAGTCAGACATGCTGCTGCAACCGGACCCCTCCACCTTTCAGATTCTGCCCTGGCGCGGTGAAGAAGAACCAACCAGCCGCATGTTCTGTGACATCCTCACCCCCGACGGCCAACCCAGCGCCGCCGATACCCGCGGCGTGCTCAAACGAACCCTGGAAAAAGCTGCCAGCATGGGGTTCACCTGCTACACCTCACCAGAAATCGAGTTTTACCTGCTGGAATCCAAAGAACTGGGCAAACAGGGTAAACCTGTCCCCGTCGATTCCGAGTCCTACTTTGACCACACCCCCGGCGGTATTGTGCAAGATTTTCGCCGCCGCGCGGTGAGTATGCTCGAAGAAGTGGGTATCTCGGTGGAGTTCTCCCACCACGAGGCCGGACCGGGCCAAAATGAGATAGACCTGCGTCACGCCGACGCACTGCAAACCGCCGATAACGTGATGAGCTTCCGTACCGTCATCAAAGAGGTGGCCCTGGCCCAGGGAATCTATGCAACCTTTATGCCCAAGCCCTTCACCGAGTACCCCGGCTCGGGTATGCACACCCACTTCTCCCTCTTTGAGGGAGACACCAACGCCTTCTTTGAGGCCGGAGCAGAATTTCAGCTCTCGCGCACCGCCCGCCACTTTATCGCCGGAGTACTCAAACACGCCCCGGAATTCACCAGCGTAACCAACCAGTTTGTCAACTCCTACAAAAGGCTCTGGGGCGGCGGTGAGGCCCCCTCCTATGTCTCCTGGGGACACAACAACCGCTCGGCGCTGGTGAGAGTTCCGCTCTATAAACCCACCAAAATGCAGTCGGCCCGCATCGAATACCGGGGGCTAGATTCGGCAACCAACCCCTACCTTGCCTACGCTGTGGTGCTGGGGGCCGGCCTGCGCGGTATAGAGAACGAATACCAGCTGGGTCCGGCGGTGACCGAAGACCTTCAGGCTATGAGCTCCTCGGAGCGCCGCGCCATGGGTTACCGCTCGCTGCCGTCATCGCTCTACGACGCTATTCGCACCACCGAAGAATCAGAGTTTATGGCGCAGGTGCTGGGGGAGCAGGTCTTTGAGCAGTTCTTGCGAAATAAACGCAATGACTGGGACGCCTACCGGGCTGAGGTCACCCCCTACGAACTCAAGAACAGCTTGGGTGTGCTCTAACGGAGCAGGGGGAAGACCGGATGGAAGGCCACGGGAGCGCGGAAACGGTAGGCGCGACAGAGAAAGCGGACCGGGATATGCTTAAACTTCTTGCGCAGATGGTGAGTATCGGCTTCTACGACGCCAAAAAGAGTGCCCGATGGCTAGAGGCCCGCGAGCTGGATGCAATCGACCGTCGGGCACTTTTTTCCGGGCTGCGCTACTCGGCGTCACCCGATACGGCACTACCGGCTATCGTGCGGCTGCTCGAAAAACGCCCGGACCTCGCACCAAAGATTAACCGGGGGGATCGCTACTTGCCCCTCTACCGGCTTCTGGGTGCTTCCGAGGCGCTGGGTGATTTTCTCATCCGCCACCCCGAGCACGTCGATGTTTTTGACCTTGACTTTTCTGTGCCTCTCAGCGACACGTGCCCGCCCTCGCTCCTGCCGGATATCGACAGCGAACATCTCACCCCGTTTGCCCCGCTCGACACCGCCTACCGCTGCCATATCCTCAGTGCCCTGGGGGCAGACCCAGATACGGTGGACCCGGTGGCAAACGTCACCGGTAAAGAAGCATACGCGACCCTACGCACCGTCTACCGTCGCCTACAAACAGAGCTGGCCATCCGAGACCTCCTGGCAGAATCCCCCCACGAGTTCATTCCTACCGTGGGCCAAAGGCTCGCCGATCTCGCCGCCGCAGCCTTGGAGGGAGCACTGGCTATCTCGCGGGCAGAACTATCGCTGAGCCGGCCGGCAGAACAGGTGGCACAGGTTGAGCTATCGGTTATCGGCATGGGCAAATGCGGGGCCCGGGAGCTCAACTATATCTCCGATGTTGACCTGGTCTACGTTATAGACCGTCAACCCAGTGAGACCGGGCAGACTCTGAGCGAGAACACCGCATCCGGTATCGGTGTCGAACTGGTTCAGGGGTTGGTCCGCGCAATCACGGCACCGGCCCCGGAACCCGCGCTCTGGGAGGTCGATGCCAACCTGCGGCCCGAAGGCAAAGACGGTGCACTGGTACGCACTATAGACTCATACGTCACCTATTACACACGCTGGGCAGAGAACTGGGAATTTCAGGCCCTGCTCAAAGCCCGCCCCGTGGCCGGCACACCCCGGCTGGGAGAGCGGTGGATGCGCGCAGTCAACAGCTTTGTCTGGGAATCATCGGGGCGAGAAGGATTTGTGGAGTCGGTGCAGGCTATGCGCGCGCGGGTAACCGACCATATCCCGGCCACAGAGGTAGACCGCCAAATCAAACTGGGGCCGGGCGGGCTGCGCGATATCGAATTTACAGTACAGCTGCTTCAGCTGGTACACGGACGCACCGACGAAACGGTACGCACTCAATCCACCACCGACTCGCTGGAAGCTCTCACCCGTGCCAGCTATATTGGCCGGGCAGACGCGGCACAGTTTCACAGCGATTACACCTATCTGCGGCTGCTCGAACACCGTATCCAGCTGTACCGTATGCGCCGCACCCACCTCATGCCCGACAAAGAGTCAGAGCGCAGAATACTCGCCCGCTCGGTTACGGACACGGGGCGGGTTGGCACACTCACTCACGACGAACTCATGAAAGCCTGGAATAAGCTCAAACGCAATGTTCGTTCCCTGCACGAACGGCTCTTCTTCAGGCCCCTCCTCGCCGCGGTATCACATCTGTCCAAAGACCAGCTGGCCCTCTCCGAAGAGGCAGCAAAAGACAGGTTAGCGGCCCTGGGGTACAAGGACTCCCGCGCCGCCATGCGCCATATCGAGGCACTGACCCGTGGTATCCACCGTGCAGCAGAAATCCAGCGCACCATCATGCCCGTGCTACTGGGCTGGCTGGCCCGCGGAGTTGACCCTGACGCCGGTCTGCTGGGTTTCCGCAGAATCTCTGAAGCTCTGGGGGCCACGTCCTGGTACCTGCGGATGCTACGTGACTCGCCGGCAGCAGCCGAACGGCTCTGCCAGATCCTCTCGTCTTCCCGCTTTATCACCGACCTCCTCGAATACGCCCCCGAATCAATATCCTGGCTCGACCGCGATACCGAGCTCAAACCCCGCACCTTTGATGAGCTCACCACACTGATCCGCAACCAGCTGACCCGCCACCCCGCAAGCGAAGAGGCCATTCGCAATATACGCATGATCAGGCGGCGCGAAATACTGCGCATCGCCATGGGAGAAGCCGCCGGACTTTTAGGGACTGCGGAGGTGTACCGGGGGCTCTCCGCAGTGGACCACACCACCATCGCGTCCGCCCTGGACATCGCCCGGCGGGAACACTATACAGGCGAAACCGAACCGCTCGTCGACATTGCCGTGATCGCTATGGGCCGGCAGGGCAGCGCTGAAATAGGCTACGGTTCCGACGCCGACCTCATCTATGTTCACCGGGCCCGTCACGGTGTCGACGAACAGCAGGCAGCGGCAGAGGCAACCCAGCTCGTTCAGCGGACGGTCCAGCTCCTCAAACAGCCCTGCACCCCGGCCATACGCGCCGAAAAAGTCCTTGAAATCGACGCCGACCTGCGACCGGAAGGCAGATCCGGGCCCCTGGTGCGCTCGCTGGATTCCTACCGGGAGTACTATCGGCGGTGGGCCGATACCTGGGAGTTTCAGGCCCTCCTGAGGGCGCGGCCTATCGCTGGGTCTGATGAACTTGCCGCTGACTTTGTGAACATGCTGGATGGTTACCGTTACCCGGTAGATTTTGGGCAGGAACAGGTGGTGGAGATCCGGCGGATGAAAGCGCGGGTGGAAAACGAGCGGATGCCCCGCGGCGCCGACCGCAATAGGCAGCTTAAGCTGGGTCGCGGGGGACTCACCGACGTTGAGTGGGTGATTCAGCTGATTCAGCTCTGCCACGCTCACCGGGTACCCGCTCTGAAAGTGACGGGAACCGTGCAGGCTCTGGACGCTGCCGCCGATACCGGGCTCATTGCCGCCGATGACGCCCGGGTTCTGCGCACCGCCTGGGAGTTGGCCACCAAAATTCGCGGCTGCAATGTGCTGCGCACCGGCCGCGCCTCCGACGTGCTCACCCAGAACCGGGCTGACCTTGAGGCGATCGCCCGCTGGTGCGGCTACGCGCCGGGGTCTGCCCGTGACCTGGAAGAGGACTATCTGCGTATAACCCGGCAGGCCCGCTCGGTCTACGAGAGACTCTTCTTTGACACCGACCTGCTGGCGCTCACACCGGCGGCAGAGCACCCGGGACAGAAGAAGGGGAGATAGATCAGCTAGTGTTTCTCGGCCCTTGAAATCTGTTCGGCCAGGTCCTCGGGGGAGAGGTCGGCGTTGGAGAAGGCTGCGGTGAGCGGCAGATGCAGCCGCAAACCGGTACCGGGGCAAATCTCCACGTGCGCTGACCGCAGTTTAAAATCAATCACGTGTCCACCGCGGGTTTCGTCGGTGTCAATAAAGTGTGCGTGGCAGCCGGGCACCCCGATACCCTGCTCATAGATAGGGGTGCGGAAACCCACGATTGTGCCGCGAAGATGATCAAACTGAACAGTGTCTTCGTTCTCGGTGGCATCGACCATCTTGGGGTAGGGCTTAGCCTGTTTCTTCACGGTTCGGGTTCGGATCCACTCAAAGTCGCCCACAATCTTGATGGCGTACATGTAGTTTTTGGAGACCGTGAAATGATCGAGGATCTGGGAGGTGGATGAGCGCAGAATATTGTTGGGAAGATCCCGTTTAATGGCCGGAACAAAATTAGTGATCACCGCAAAAGGTGTCTTCTGGTCCAGGGAGATCGGGGTGACAGACCCGTTGTGGCGCATCTGAAAACCGCGGCCATCGAGCACAATCAGCTCACCGTCAAGACCGTCAAAGGTGCCCAACCCAAAATTGCCGTGGCCGAGCAACTCACCCATGGTCATCTCACCGTCGTAGACACCGTCGAGGAGCTGGGACATGAGTCCGGTTTGAAAAACCTCATGGGGGTAGATGGTGGTCTCACCGCCAAGAATACTGTGAGATTCCGACTCTCTGGACACAAGAAAACTCCTTCTACCCGGCAGCGCGGGTGTATTGGGCACTATACTAGCCCGACAGGCTAGACCCCGTAGTACATCTCAAACTCGAGCGGGTGGGGGACTAGCAGCAGGGGTTGCAGCTCGTTGACCCGCTTGTAGTCGATCCAGGCCCGAATAAGGTCCTCGGTGAAAACATCGCCCTGAAGGAGGAAATCGTGGTCGGCCTCCAGGGCAGCCAGGGCCTCTTCCAGGTTGGCGGGAGACTTTTTAATATCGGCAGCCTCCTCGGCGGGTAGCTCGTAGAGATCCTTATCAATGGGGGCCGGCGGCTCAATACGGTTGCGGATACCGTCAAGGCCCGCCATCAGTTGCGCCGCAAAAGCGAAATAGGGGTTAGCGGAGGGGTCCGGGGCACGGAACTCCAGCCGCTTAGCCTTGGGGTTGGTGCCGGTAATCGGGATACGGATACCCGCAGACCGGTTCCCCTGCGAATACACCATGTTGATCGGTGCCTCAAAACCGGGGACAAGCCGCTTATAGGAGTTGACGGTGGGGTTGGTAAAAGCCAGCACCGCCGATGAGTGCTCGATCAGTCCGCCAATATACCATCGGGCGGTATCGGAGAGGTTGGCGTAGCCGCGCTCATCGTAGAAGAGGGGCTCACCGTCCCTCCAGAGGGACTGGTGGCAGTGCATACCCGAACCGTTATCACCGTAGATGGGCTTGGGCATGAAGGTCACCGATTTACCGTAGGTATCGGCGGTATTTTTGATAACGTATTTGAACTTGAGCAGGTCATCGGCGGCCTGGGTGAGGGTGGAAAACTTATAGTTGATCTCCGCCTGCCCCGGTGCACCCACCTCGTGGTGGGAGCGTTCCACCTCCAGGCCAACCTTATCCAGTGCCACACACATGGCATCACGTAAATCTGCTTGCTTATCCACGGGGGAGACCGGGAAGTAACCGCCCTTGGTGGGTGTCTTGTTTCCCAGGTTGCCGCCTTCTTCTGTGCGACCCGAGTTCCAGGGAGCCTCATCGGAGTCAACAGCGTAGAAGGTTGATTCGGGACTCACCCTATAGCGCACATCTTCAAACACAAAGAACTCTGCTTCGGACGCAAAATTGGCGGTATCGGCAATACCTGTCGACCGAAGATACTCTTCGGCACGTTCGGCAACACCGCGGGGATCGCGATGGTAGGGGTCGCCGGTGCGAGGATTGACAATGGAGCAGACGATGATCAGGGTTTTTTCGTCCCGAAAAGGGTCAACATAGGCTGAGGCAATATCGGGGATCAGCTGCATATCTGACTCGGCAATACCCTGGAAGCCGCGAATCGAGGAGCCGTCAAACAGCTGGCCGTTCACGAAGAAATCGTCGTCGATTGTTTTGGCGGGTAGATTAAAGTGCTGCTGTACACCGGGCATATCGGTGAACCGGATATCAACAAACACGATCTCTTCATCTTTGATGAAGTCGAGTACTTCCTGGGCTGAGGTGAACATGGACGGGTGCCTCTCTGCGTCAAGTTTTCTACGACCGGACACGGCCCCGGGCCGCACCGATAGTTTCAAGCTTATGGGCTGCTCTTTGCTACCAGGTGTCACAGATGTTTCATGTCTGTAACGGGGTTCAGAGATTAACATCATAGTGGGGGAGGGTGCTTTGCTCTGTGAGCTGTTGCAACCGGTAATCTTGAAGCGTGATTAATCGAGATGACGCCGGATCCTGGCTCAGCGCCCCACCCACCGACCAAGAATATCCGGGCCAGCACATGGGTAGGCCGCCCCGGGGCCCGGGGGCCATTGCCCGGTTAGGACGGCGATTCGTCGCTTTCGCCCTGGACTGGTACCTCTGCTGGGGGCTCATGGCTCTCATCGGGATGGCAGGTACAGCTATCGTCGACCAGGCGGCCCTCTTAGCGCTGGTCTGGGTCTACCAGGTTCTCTGTATAGCCCTTACAGGCCACACTGTTGGGCAGCTGATCTTCGGTATGCAGGTGCAGACACTCAGCGGCCGGCCGGCGGGCTGGCGGCGGGCCCTCATCCGCTCAACCCTCACCATGCTTGTGATACCCGTGGTTGTGACAGATGCGGACCAGCGCGGTATCCACGACCGCGCCGCCGGCACCCTCATCGTGACAATCCGCTAGGCTAGCGGCCGCGCATGGCCTTACGGTCGGGGCGCATCCGGTAGGGATCGACACCCTTGGGGATACCCACCATATTGTTTCCCAGGGTGGTCAGCCGGTTGTTCACCTGGTGAACCTCCGCCTGGGTGAGCGTCTTGGGCAGCTTTTTCATGGTCTTGGTAATCTGTTTGAGAGGTGTCTGCCCCTCACCGTTACCGGCCTTCACCACGTGTACCGGAACACCGGGTACCACACGGTGCAGGCGCTTCTTCTCCTGAGCTACCAGAGCCCCCACCTGGTGGTGGCTGCCCTCGGTCACCAAAACAACACCGGGTCTGCCCAGAGCTCGAAAGACCAGGGCCTGACTACGGGGATGCATTTGAACCGGCTGCTGCTCCACAATCCAGCCGCGACGCAGAGAACCAAGAGCCGCACCCGCCGCCCCGGTTTGCCCCTCAATCTGGGCGAAAGCCGCCCGCTCTGCACGGCGGGAAAGAACCAGAACCGCAACCAGCACGGCAAAAGGAAAACCAATAATGGTCCAGGTGATCCAGTTATTCAGCAGAAGGCCGAGCAGCATGAAAACCAGCAGGGTGGCCAGAGCCGCGAGAAGCATAATCCACACAATATTGGGATCAGACTTTTTGGTCATCTGAAAGACCTGCTTCATCTGGGCAAAAGTACCCGGACCCCTAGCCTTTTTCTTCTTCTCTTTCTCCGCGCGCCTTTCTTGACGAGTTGAAGCCACGATGAATCCTTTACAAAACGACGGTGAAATACATGAACTTCTCGGCAAACAAAAACCGGTAACCAAAAAGCTGCAACAACCAATTCTATACGACCGGGCTACCGCAGGGGGAGCGGTAGCCCTACGATCTAGTAGCCGGCAGCAACCAGCGACGAAGCTTCCTGAAGGGCCGCACCGTCATCATCGATATGCGATAGCTCGGGGGGGATGGGATAGCCGTTATGCTTCATCGCCCGCGCCCACAGGCGCCCGGCCCGATAGGAGGATCGCACCATGGGCCCGGCCATGACACCGGCAAAACCGATCTCCTCAGCCATCTGCGAGTAAGCGAGGAACTCCTGGGGCTTGACCCAGCGATCGATAGGGTGAAAGAGGGGGCCCGGACGCAGGTACTGGGTGAGCGTGATGGTATCGCAGCCGTAGTCGTGAAGGTCGCACAGCGCCTCGTAGATTTCGTCGTCGGTCTCACCCATACCCAGGATGAGGTTGGACTTGGTAACCAGATTTGCCTCTTTACCCTGCTGGATCACCTCAAGAGAGCGTTCGTAACGGAAAGCCGGGCGAATTTTTCGAAAAATGCGTGGAACCGTTTCAAGGTTGTGGGCAAAGACCTCGGGCCGGGCCTCGATCACCTGCTCAACATCCTGCTGTTTACCCTTGAAATCGGGGATAAGAATTTCTACACCGGTACCGGGAGAAACTTTGTGAATCTGCCGAATGGTTTCGGCATAAAGCCAGGCTCCGCCGTCGTCGAGGTCGTCGCGGGCAACACCCGTTACGGTAGTGTAGCGCAGGCCCATCTTTTTGACGTTGAGGGCAACTTTAACGGGCTCGGTTTTATCGAGTATCTGAGGCTTTCCGGTGGCGATCTGGCAGAAATCGCAGCGGCGGGTGCACTCGTCGCCACCGATGAGGTAGGTGGCTTCACGGTCTTCCCAGCACTCATAGATATTGGGGCAACCGGCTTCTTCACACACGGTGTGCAGACCCGAGCCGGTTGAGAGGTCAATCATCTCCCGATAGTTGGGGCCGACCTTTGCTTTGGTCTTGATCCAGTGAGGTTTCTTTTCAATGGGCACTTCAGCGTTGCGGGCCTCAACGCGAAGTAGTTTGCGACCCTCAGCAGCGACGGTCATATTGTGTGCTCCTTATGAGTTTTGTTCGGGGGTGCATCCCGAGTCAGAATCTTATCCTAAAGCTGTGTGCGGTATTAGGGTTCCGAATCTTTCTAACATTATCGGTCGAGATTTTATTTCCCGGCTGTCACCGGTGTGAATTCTTTGGCGAGTTCTCCAGCATGGGCGAGTAGCTGCTTTTCCACGAGCTCAACAATATCGGCCGGATGCACCGTGTGCCCCAGCTCCTCGCTAATCGAGGTGACACCCGCATCGCTGATCCCGCAGGGAATAAAATCGTTAAAGGGGTCAAGCGTGTTACTACAGTTGATAGCGAAACCGTGCATGGTGGTGTTTCGTGCCACTCTAATTCCGATCTGGGCGATCTTTCGGTCTGGCTGTCCCTCGGTCAGAATCCACACACCGCTACGCCCCTCAACCCGCTGGCCGGTCAACCCCAGCTCGGCGAGCACGGCAATCATAATATCTTCGCAGACGCGCACGTAGCGCACAACATCGACAGGCTCGGGCAGCCGCACGATCGGGTAGCCAACTAGCTGCCCGGGGCCGTGCCAGGTGAGCTTACCGCCCCGGTCTATCGTGACCACGGGAACAGCACCGTTCACCGGGTATTCGTGGTCTTCGGTGCGTTTACCGGCCGTAATAACGGGTGTGTGTTCAAGGAGGAGGACCGTATTTTGCTGGGCCTCGTCGGCCACCCGTGCGTGAATAGCCTGCTGTTTTTTCAGCGCCTCACGATAGTCAACGTAGTCGGGGGCAAAGCCGACTCTCTCAATATTCACGGTCATGCTCCTAGCCTAGTCTTCCCGCGGGCACAAAGAAAAATAGGGTGGCCCGTCTTCTCTGCGGGTGAAGGCCGACCGTAGCCAAACAGAGCTGGCGGATATGCAGAAGACAGGTGTCGCGGTCTTTTTAAGACCGCGACACCTGTCTTCTGCCTTCTGGGTGCTGTGCGGTTCTATGCGCCCATGAGCAGGGTTGCAATGGCGATATTGATAAGACCAAATCCTCCAACGGTGTGCGCAAACGCAACATTTCGGCCTTCTTCCGGGTGACCGGAGACCAGGGCAGCCCGATATTTTTTCTGTCCAAAGTAGGCGGCAACCATGACTATCAGGCCCAGCACAATTTTAATACCGGCCTCCATGTGAAAAGCGGTGTTGGAGGTTCCACCCATCTGCGATATTTTGATGAAGTAGAGCGCAAACCCGGTGATCACCTGCAGCAGTGCGGCGTAAAACTGGCTGGGCACGGTAATACCCTTTTTGAAGTTGGCAATCCAGACACCAACCACAATCACGGCTCCGAGCACGTGCAAGAAGGTGAGAATGTTCGTTGCGATAATCATGTAATCAGTCTACGGAAAACATCGACAGTTTGCAGACACTATGCCAGTAAAAATATGTGTCTGTGCCCACCGTCCAGTAAAGAGGCGGGGCAGCGGCTAACACAACCGCTGCCCCGCCCTTTCTCGTCGAGAAACCCGGACCGTTTAGAGGCCGACCTCTGCGTCAAAAGCCGCACCCTCGAGTCGGGTTTGCAAGAAGTGCAGGAAACGACCCGCATCGGCACCGTCAATCACGCGGTGATCGTAGGTGAGAGAGAGGTAGGCCATGCTGCGGATGGCAATGACATCGTTGCCCTCGGCATCCTGAATAACCGCCGGCCGCTTAACGGTGGCACCGATACCCAGAATTGCCGTGTTGGGCTGATTGATAATCGGGGTGAAGAACACGCCACCGGTCTGACCAATACTGGAAATGGTAAAGGTTGAACCGGAGAGCTCCTCGGGCCCAATCTGCCCCTTGCGGGTGCGCCCCGCAACATCGGCAATCTTCTTTGCCAGCCCGGCAATATTGAGATCGCCGGCACCGTGAACAACGGGAACCAGAAGACCCTTGGGAGTATCCACCGCGATACCAATGTTCTCGGAGTCGTGGTAGGTGATTTCTTTGAGGTCCTCGGACATGGAGGCGTTGAACTGCGGGAACTGCTGAAGCGCCTCGGTAACCGCCTTGGTGTAGAAGGGCAGGTAGGTGAGTTTAGCGCCCTCCCGTGCCTGGAAGCTATCCTTGGCGCGGGTACGCAGAGCGACCAGGCGGGTAATATCAATTTCGGCAACCTGGGTTAGCTGGGCGGCGGTCTGTAGGGACTCCACCATACGCTTAGCGATGGTTTGGCGGATACGCGGAGCCTTCTCGGTGGTGCCCCTCTTAGAAGAAACCTCAACCTCGGGGGCCCGGTTTTCAGCCTGTGCCTGTGCCGCGGGAGCAGCGGGTGCTACCGGGGAAGCGGGTGTTTCCGCGGCGGCCTTCTTCGCCTCAACCGCTGCCTGCACGTCCTGTTTACGAATACGGCCGCCGACACCGGTGCCTTTGACGGTCGAAAGGTCAATGCCTTCCTGCTTGGCGAGTTTACGCACCAGCGGGGTCACATAAACTTCACCACCGGAAGCCGCTTCTGCTGGCTTGCTCTCGGAAGCAGCTGCAGTTTCTTGCTTCTGTTCTGCCGAGACTGCAGGCTCCTGCGCGGGACGCTCTGCTTCTTTTTCGTCCGATGGCGCCGGGGCGCTAGCGGCAGCAGCGGAGCTGTCCCCGACAAGAGCGAGAACCTGGCCGACCTCGGCCTCCTCATCTTCGTTCACCCGAATCTCGAGCAGGGTACCGGCCACGGGTGAAGGAACCTCGGTATCCACCTTGTCGGTGGACACCTCCAGCAGGGGCTGGTCCACCTCAACGGTCTCGCCCACCTCAACCAGCCAACGGGTCACAGTGCCCTCGGTAACCGACTCGCCCAGGGCGGGCAGGGTTACCTCTAGGCTCTCACCCGAGGCGGCCTTGCCAGCGCCGGAGGCCGGGGCGGTGTTCTGCTGCTCCTCTGGGGCGGGAGCTGCGTCAGTTTTTTGAGCGGAGTTGTCGCTAACAGAAGCGGGCGCCGCGTTCGAGACGCCGGAGCCGTCGCCAATAATGAGCAGGGCACCGCCCACCTCAACGTCCTCATCTTCCTCAACAAGAATTTTTTCAACGGTACCGGCCACGGGCGAGGGAACCTCGGTATCCACCTTGTCGGTGGACACTTCCAGCAGGGGGTCGTCCACGGCGACAGTATCGCCGACCTCAACCAGCCAGCGGGTTACGGTACCTTCGGTTACGGATTCACCCAGAGCGGGTAGTTCTACGGTGGTAGACATGATCTTCCAGTATCTCCTCGATGCTAGGATTCTAAACTTTGTGGGGTGGGTAAAAACTAGCCGTGCAGGGGGGCACCGGCGAGAGCCATTGCCGCCTCACCCAGAGACTCGTTCTGTGTGGGGTGGGCGTGGATAAACCGTGCAACGTCTTCGGGGAAGGCCTCCCACACAACCCACATTTGCGCCTCACCGATCTGTTCTCCCATGCGCTTGCCTACCATGTGCACACCCAGGATGGGGCCGTCTTTCTCACGGACTACCTTGACCAAACCGCCGGTACCAAGGATAGATGACTTACCGTTACCGGCCAGGTTATAGGTGGTGGTCTCAACGTTTTCTTTGCCGAACTTCTCGATTGCTTTCGGTTCGTTGTACCCGATGGAGGCAATTTCGGGGTTGCAGAAGGTGACCTTGGGAATGTTGATATCCTCAACGACCACCGGTGACAGGCCGGCAATTTCTTCCGCTACGAAGCGCCCCTGCTGGTAGCCGCGGTGGGCAAGCTGTACACCCGGTACGATGTCGCCGATAGCGTAGATGTTACCCACACCGGTGTGGAGCCGTTCGTTGGTCAGCACAAAACCGCGGTCCATGGGAATACCCTGCTCTTCATAGCCAAAACCGGCGGTGTTGGGGCCGCGGCCCACGGCAACCAGCACCAGGTCCGCCTCAAAAACCTTGCCGTCAGAGAGGGTGACTTTAGCGCCGTTGGAATCCTGCTCAACCTTCTCAAAGAAAGTGCCCAGATTGTACTTAATGCCGCGTTTTTTGAACTCGCGTTCAACCACCTTGATGATCTCGGGGTCCTCGTTGGGAACCAGGTGGGGCAGACCCTCAATAATGGTCACCTCAACACCCATAGAGTTCCACAGTGAGGCAAACTCTGAGCCAATCACGCCTCCACCGAGCACGATAGCGCTCTTGGGCAGGTAGTCCATCTCCAGGGCCTCGGTGGAGGTAATCACGCGGTCGCGGATCTCCAAGCCAAAGGTTTTTGATACGGAACCGGTGGCCAAGATAATGTGCTTGCCCCTGTAATCGGTGCCGCCCACGGTAACAGTATCGGGGCCGGTGAGCTTACCTTCACCCTCAATGATGGTCACTTTTCTCATCTTCAGTAGACCGGTGAGGCCCTTGAATTTTCCGGTGACAATATTGTTTTTATAGTCCCGAACCTTACCCATATCAACGGACTCGAAGTTCACGTTCACACCGTATTTTTCGGATTCTTTTGCCTCTTCGGCAATCTCGGCCGCATGAAGGTAAGCTTTGGTGGGAATACAACCGGTGTGCAGGCAGGTGCCGCCGAGCTTCCCCTTCTCAATGAGACCGACAGTAAAGCCAAGCTGTACTGCGCGAAGAGCGGCAGAGTAGCCGGCGCTACCGCCGCCAAGGATCAGAATGTCAAAGTCTTGAGCTGTTGCCAAGGTTAGACGCTCCCTTGCGTAGGTTTGGATGAAGTCCCTATAAATTGCGGGTTGTGTTTCTAAGCTTATCGTGTCTGCAACCCTAAGCCCCCATCACGGCGCTTTGAAACAGAGCACACAAGCCCTAGTCCCTATCAACGGTACCGCAACCGCCCCGGCCTCACACAGCTTCGCGGCACTATACGCTGTAGGTTTCACCCATAACACAATTTATGTGAGGTATCGGATAGCGTATTGGCCGAAAATTTCGGTGTGTACAGGCGGGCGCAAAAATATTTGCCGGTAGCCGCTGGCAAGTGGCTACCTAGTCGCCGGCATATGACTCCAGGAAGGTGAGAAGGGTGGCCACCGACATACCGGTGCCCTCCTTGGGGGTAAACCCGTAAGCGGAGCCTTCGTTAAAGGAGGGCCCCGCTATATCGAGGTGGGCCCAGGGGATTCGTTGTCCCTCTACCTCACCCACAAACTCCTGTAAGAACAGTCCGGCCGTGAGCATACCTCCCCAGGAGTTCGCTCCAATATTTTTGAGGTCTGCTACCGGCGATGCCAGATCGGCCCGCAGGTAATGCGGCAGCGGCATGGGCCAGAAATCCTCGCCGGCCGCCAGAGCAGCCTCGACGAGGCGGTCTCTCACCGGCTCGTCCCCCATCACCGCAGCATAACGGGTCCCCAACGCCACCATCTGAGCTCCGGTCAGGGTCGCAACATCGAGTATCAGATCGGGGGCAGACTCCGACGCGTAGGCGAGTCCGTCGGCCATAACCAGCCGCCCTTCGGCATCGGTGTTGAGTACCTCGACGGTTTGCCCGTCGCGTGTGGTGATCACGTCTTCGGGGCGCAGCGCTGAACCGCCGGGCATATTTTCGGCGAGGCAGAGGTAGGCTGTAACAGAAACAGGTAGCTCCAGCTCGGCTGCGGCGACCAGGGCGTTGAGTACGGTGGCGGCGCCGGCCATATCAGATTTCATGGTCATCATTGATGCTGCGGGTTTGAGTGAGTTGCCTCCGGAGTCAAAGGTGATGCCTTTACCCACGAGGGCTATGTGGGCTCGGGACTGCTCGGGGGAGTATTTCACCACGGCCAGCCTGGGCGGTCGGGTCGAGCCTTGGCCCACTCCTGCGATACCGCCAAAGCCCCCGTCACGTAGCTGTTGCTGGTCAAGGATCGTCACCTCAACGCTGGGCAGGTGTTCGGTGCGTTTGCTGGCATGGTGAGCAAAGGTTTGGGGGTAGAGATGGTTGGGTGGGGTATTGACCAGGCGGCGGGTGGAGGCCACCGCTTCCCCCAGTACCAGCGCCCGGCTCAGGGGCCCGGTTGCTTGCTCGGGGCTGATCTCGGTAACAAATGTGAGGTTTTTGACCGCGGATTTTACGGAGTCAGCCGATATGTTCTTAAAACGGGAGTCGGTGAAAGATCCTAGAGCAGCTCCCTCGGCAATTGCGGTTAAAGACTCCGGCGAATTAGCTTCCAGGGAAATAGCTACTTCTGTAAGGCCGGCAAGCTGGCGGACCGCCGAGCCTGCGGCGTAGCGCAGGGCCCTAAGATGCCCAGATTCAGTGCCGGGTTGATCGCCCAGACCGATGAGAGCGATGGTTTTTGCACCTGTACTCTCGATGCCGGGGAGGCGGTGCAGTTGGTCGATAGCTCCGCTAACCCCCACCGGTTCAAGGAGGGCCTCGATGCTCCGAATGGATTCTTGGGGGAGATGGGCGGGGGCAAGTTGCGGGCCCGATGGCGTGGAATAAACCCCCAGTACCAGGACTTCAACATCGAGGGCACCATCATCGGGGGAGGCTACTGAAAAGGTAAGGTCTGCTGAGTCTGACACGGATTCTCCTTTGATTCACGGTTGCTATCGGAGCTTCTTTGCCGATACCCGCTCTGCACGAGTGGGGCGACACCATAAGAGTAGCTCAGCAGTGTGCTCTACCGCTGTATGGGCTAGCCCACCGCGAACACCTGCCGGAAAATACGGGGTATATGTGCTTGGGCCTGACCCGGTGTGGTAGGAGACCTAAAAATTTTTTGTCACCTGTAATAGAGTGGTCAGCAATAGTAAAAAGAAGTATATAAAGGGGAGTAGAACAGTGCTTGAACCTGAAAGTCTTTACCTGGCCCAGGCGGGTGCCCTGAATAATGAAAGGTTGCGCGGCCTCCCCCTGGTTATTTCTCTCACCCACCCGCACGATGCCGGGGCGACCGCGACCCATCTTGCCGAGACCCTGGTGAAAGAACTCAAGAACGTTCCCATTGTTGAGTTTGACTCCGATCAGCTTCACGACTACCGAAGCCGTAAACCCCGTATCCGCTATATCAGGGATCACTACGAGAGTCCGGTGCTGCCCGAGCTGAAACTCTATGCTGTGGAAGATCGGCTGGGTAAGCCTTTTCTTCTATTGGCCGGTACCGAGCCTGATTTGCAGTGGCAGCGTTTTGTGCGCGCGGTAGTGGGGATAGCGGAGAAACTTGAGGTCTCCCTGGGCTTGATCGCTTCTGGCTACCCTATGCCGGTGCCGCACACCAGACCTTTACCGGTTACCGCTCACGGTAGCCGTAAGGATCTCACCAGGGGTATTTCGGGGATAAAGCCGGTGGGGGAAGTGCAGGCTTCGGTGTCAAGTTTGCTTGAGGTGGAGCTGACCCGGAGCGGGATCGGCACGGCGGGTTTTGCCATTAATGTTCCGCAGTACCTTGCCGAGGGCGGGCTGCCGCAGGCTTCGTTACTGGCGATGGAGCATATTTCTATGGCTGCAAAACTTTCTCTACCCACGGATCAGCTCATTGATGATTCTGATACCGCGCAGGCTCAGCTGAGGGAGCATCTTAGCTCAAATCCCGAGATTGCCGCTATGATTTCTCGGCTGGAGGAGAACTACGATCTGGCCATGCTGGATATCGGTGCGCAAACGCTCTCGCTGGCTGAACGCGAGGAGGGGAAGATCCCGGACCGAGATGAGCTGGGGGCAACCATTGAGGCTTACTTGGCGCGTATAGATGATGAGCAGCAGGAGGACTAACCCCCGGTACATATGAAATTTCCCATACAAAAAATCTGTGGATATCGTGAAAGGACGGGAGAGACCCGCCGCAGTTATCCACAGATTTTCTGTTCTCATCCATGAACCCCCGTGGTCGGGCAGGCTAGAACTATGTCAGAAACATATTCCGGTCTCCACGGCAGTGTAAGTCCCGTCCGCTCGGATATAGATGTTATTGCCTATGCGGTCCACACTCTGGGTTTTTGGCCCGAGAAATCAGTGGTCTTGGTGGCGATGGGGGATAAACATACGGGCCCCGTCATCAGAATAAGCGTCGACTCGTTGAGGGTGCCTGATACCCGGATAGAGCAGGTACTTTCTCGGTACCTTTCGGTTATGCCGGATCGGTTGGAGGGGGAACCTCTGGGGAATTTTTTTACCCTCATCTTTGGTGGGGGAAACCTGCGGGCTCGTCAGCTCAATCCGCGCACCTTTATCCAGCCCAGTCTGCAGGAGATAGAGCGGGATGCGAGAGAGGCTGGGAAACTTACCGGCTGGATTCGGGGGAGTGCGTTAGCGGCACAGCACGGGCAGAAAAGACTGGTTGACGTGTTTTATGTGGGCGGGGTGAGTCGCTACGGTATGGGGGAGGATGGCCGGAGGTTTATGTTCAGCGGCTTCGTCGATGACGTGTTGAAAAGCTCTCTCTACCTGGATCTGTTGGCCCGGGGCTCGGTGGTGACCCGGCGTGAAAAAGATGCTTTTGAGGTGCACTCTTTCGACGCCCTTGCCAGTCGAAAGGTGGCGGAGGCGACTGCGTGGGGGCGGGAATCCCGGATGTGGTTTGAGCAGTATAGGCGAGCTGTAGATCGAGACGGTGATTACTGCTCCGATTTTCTGAGTCAAAAATATGCAGAGGCTACGCTATGGAATACGGCCCTCGAATCCGTGCAAAAACAGTTGGAGAGCATACACGGCGGGGTCGGGGACAGGGTGGGCGATGCCGATTATGCAGACTGCGTGCGTGATACTGTCCCAGCCCAGGTGGCGGGTTTTCTTGCCGCTACCCTGACCTCCCAGGCCAGTGCCCAGTTTGTGCTTTTTACCGCGGGTGAATCTTTGGAAGCGTTAGCCAGCCTGATGGAGGCGCTCGGAGAGGGGGCGGCCTCGGAGTCAGCCTGTGCTGAAGCCGCTCCCCAAGAACTGCCGGTGCTCTATCTGCCTGCGGCACTTTCTGGCGACGGTATTTTTGTGGACTGTCTAACGGAGCTTATACAACACCCCCGGTTTTTCACCGGTCAAAAACCGGGGGTGGAGAAGGAGCCGCCCCGGCGGTTTGCTCAAATGCTCACCGGTCGGTCGAGAAAGGCGCCGCACTGGGGGCGGCTCTTTGCCGTGGACTGTATGGTCTCGGTGCTGTCCATATTCGCGGACAGCGAGCAGTTGGGCCGGCTCTTTCAGATCCAAGCCTGGATGTCCTGGTTCAAGGGAAACGGCAGCCGCTCACACCATCTTCTTCTCCGAGCAAAAGAGCACCTTCCCTTTGAGGAATCACCGCTATCTGTGGTGCTAGATAATTCCCTGCTTCCTCTCTGGGTGGGGGAGCCCGAGCAGTGTTGGCGCAGTGACCGGTGGACGAAAGGTACGGTGTGAGATGATCCGACACAGGCGCCGGTGCCTGCTGCGGGTTAAAGAAAAAATCTGTCATACTAGTTTACTGGCCCGGTTTTGTCTGATATTAAGAAGCTTCCACTGACCCGGAATAAAACCCATCAACAGCACGTTGACAGGGGTGCACCCGGTAGGGTTTGGAGATTCTAATAGCACCCAGACTTGACAGGGTCTGAGGTGTTTTGGCTGTTTTCAGGGAGAAGCAGCCAATATTTCAAATGAGGAAAGGTACTCTGTGTCACCTGCTACACGCAAGAAGGCAACGGATAGCGAAGCTACCGAGACGAAGACTACTAGGGTCAAAAAGAAGCCTTCAACCCGCTCAAAGGCAAACACCGCAGCGGTTAAGGCATCTGACGAGACCGCTGATCTGGAAGTAAACGAAGAAACCAAAACGACAAAGAAGACTACGGCGCGCAAAACCGCTGCTAAGCCCAAGAAGCACACCAAATCTTCAACTCGCAAGAAAGCCGCCAAGGGGCCTAAAGACGACGAGCTTGACATTGACGCTACCGCGGTGGGCAGTGAAGGAGTCGAAGACTCTGAGGATGAGGAAGACAGCGAAGAGGAAACCGCCAAAAAAGAGGAGAAGAAGCAAAGCGAAGAGGTAGCGGCAAAACATAACGGTTTTGTGCTGACCTCGAATGACGATGACGATGCTCCGGCGGTTCGCGTGGTCACCCCCGGTGCTACGGCAGACCCGGTGAAGGATTACCTCAAGCAGATTGGTAAGGTGTCCCTGCTGAATGCTGAGCAGGAGGTTGACCTTGCGATGCGTATTGAGGCGGGTCTTTATGCCGAGCACAAGCTGATGGAAAATCCTCAGATGGATCGTGAACGGAAGAAAGAGCTTCGCTGGGTGATTCATGACGGCCGCCGTGCTAAGAATCATCTGTTGGAGGCTAACCTGCGTCTGGTTGTTTCGCTGGCTAAGCGTTACACGGGCCGGGGTATGCTCTTTCTCGATTTGATCCAGGAGGGTAACCTGGGGCTAATTCGCGCGGTGGAGAAATTTGATTATTCCAAGGGTTTTAAGTTCTCTACCTATGCGACCTGGTGGATTCGTCAGGCGATTACGCGCGCTATGGCTGACCAGGCACGCACTATCCGTATTCCTGTGCACATGGTTGAGGTTATTAACAAGCTTGCCAGGGTGCAGCGGCAGATGCTTCAGGATCTTGGGCGAGAGCCTGCCCCCGAGGAGCTGGCGAAAGAGCTGGACATGACTCCGGAGAAGGTTATTGAGGTTCAGAAATACGGTAGGGAGCCCATCTCTTTGCACACTCCGCTGGGCGAAGACGGTGATTCCGAGTTTGGTGACCTGATCGAAGATTCTGAGGCCATTGTTCCCGCCGATGCTGTGTCATTCACCCTGCTTCAGGAACAGCTTCACTCGGTGCTGGATACGCTCTCTGAGCGTGAGGCCGGTGTGGTTGCCATGCGGTTTGGGATGACAGATGGTCAGCCCAAGACTTTAGACGAGATCGGAAAAGTGTACGGGGTAACCCGGGAGCGTATCCGTCAGATTGAGTCGAAAACCATGTCAAAGCTGCGCCACCCCTCGCGGTCGCAGGTTTTGCGCGACTATCTCGACTAGATCACCGCAGATAAAATTCGGGCCCCAAGATGTGTACTTGGGGCCCGAGTGTTATCTATTCGGAAGGTGGGTTTTTAGCGCAGGCGATCTGTTTGGTCGTCCCAGCCGATGGCAATGTCGCGGAGTTTAGCTTCGTTTTCGCGGGCGTGATGGCCGCAGAAGATGAGCTCGTTGCCGGAGGCTAGGGTGACGCGCACATAGGCCTGTGCCCCGCAGGCATCGCAGCGGTCTGCGGTGACTAGCGGACGGGTTTCAAGAGTGGTCTCCATGCTGTTCTCCTTGTTTCGAGGTCTATTTTCCCTACCCATATAACCACCAAAAAGTACAGACTGCCCGTTCTTTCGCTCTCGGCTAGCCAGGCCGGCCACCCCTTGTTCTTGGGGAACCTGTACTACACTAGATAGGCAAACCAACCCACCTCACAGGAGAGCCCGTGGCAGCCAGTAACTACACAGCCCGCAACCTTTCTGTCTTGGAAGGTCTCGAGGCAGTCCGTAAACGCCCCGGCATGTATATCGGCTCCACCGATTCCAGGGGCCTCATGCATTGTCTCTGGGAGATCATTGATAACTCGGTGGATGAGGCCCTGGCTGGGTTTGGACAGTCAATCGAGATTATTCTCTACCGTGACGGCTCGGTAGAGGTGCGTGATGACGGCCGCGGGGTACCCACCGATATCGAGCCGCGCACCGGGCTCACCGGTGTTGAGGTGGTGTACACCAAACTGCATGCCGGTGGTAAATTTGGTGGCGGTTCGTACTCGGCATCGGGCGGTTTGCACGGGGTGGGGGCCTCCGTGGTTAATGCGCTGTCATCTCGTCTTGACGTGCAGGTTGATCGCGGCGGCAAAACCTACCAGATGAGTTTCAAACACGGTATCCCGGGTAGGTTTAGTGATTCTCGCACCCCCCATCCCGACGCCAGCTTTCAAGAGTCGCAGGAACCTAACGATTCGCTCGTGCAGGTGGGGAAAGCAAAACGGGGGGTAACCGGAACCAGGGTGCGCTACTGGGCGGATCCTCAGATTTTTACCCCCGATGCGCGGTTCAGCTACGAGAACCTTACCCAGCGGGCACGCCAGACATCCTTTCTGATTCCGGGGCTGCGTATAGCTATTCGGGATGAACGACGACTGCCGGGCACCCCGGGTGAGTTTGGGACCCACGAGGAGGTTTTCCAGCATGACGGGGGTATTTCGGAGTTTGTGGACTATCTCGCCCACGACTCGTCGGTGACCGATACCTGGCGTTTTCAGGGGCGGCAGACTTTCACGGAGACTGTGCCGGTGCTCGATGAGCAGGGCCATTCGCAGCTTCAGGAGGTGGAGCGGGAATGCGAAGTTGATATTGCTCTGCGTTGGGGAATTGGGTATGAAACGACCGTGCGGTCCTTTGTCAATATTATTGCCACCCCCAAGGGCGGTACCCACGTGAGTGGTTTTGAGCAGGGGCTGCTGAAAACCTTCCGTCAACATATTGCGGCTAATGCCCGCAAGTACAAGGTCAAAGATAACGAAAAAATTGAGAAGGACGATGTGCTGGCCGGGCTGACCGCGGTTCTTACAGTGCGTCTTGCCGAGCCCCAGTTTGAGGGGCAGACTAAAGAGGTTCTTGGTACTTCAGCCGCCCGGCAGATTGTTTCAAAGATCGTGGCTAAAGAGCTTGGTGAGCGGTTAAAGTCGACGACTCGGGCCGAGAAGCAGCAGGCGGTGACCCTTACAGAGAAGGTGGTGGCCGAGATGAAGTCGCGTATCTCGGCCAGGGTGCACAAAGAAACCCAGCGGCGGAAAACCGCCCTGGAGACGAGTTCTATGCCGGCCAAGCTTGTCGATTGCCGCTCCGATAACGTCGAGCACTCTGAGCTATTTATTGTGGAGGGTGATTCGGCTTTGGGTACGGCCCGGTTAGCTCGGTCGTCAACCTATCAGGCGCTTCTCCCCATTCGCGGCAAGATCCTCAATGTGCAGAAGGCTACTCTCACGGATATGTTGGCTAACGCCGAGTGCGCTGCAATTATTCAGGTGATCGGTGCGGGGTCGGGGCGAACTTTCTCGCTAGAGGATATCCGCTATAACAAGGTTATTATGATGACCGATGCCGATGTCGACGGTGCCCATATTCGTACACTGCTGCTCACCCTCTTCTACCGCTATATGCGCCCGCTGGTTGAGGCGGGCCATGTTTACGCGGCGGTTCCACCCCTGCACCGGGTGGAGGTGGTGCACAGGGGTAAACCTAACGAAATGGTGTACACCTATTCGGAGAGAGAGCTCACCGATGTGCTGGCCGGGTTGGAGGCATCGGGCAGACACTACAGGGAACCGATCCAGCGGTATAAGGGTTTGGGTGAGATGGACGCGGACCAGCTAGCGGAAACCACCATGGACCCCCGACACCGGCTGTTGCGGAGGGTGAGAGTCGAAGATGCTGAGGCGGCCGAACGCGCTTTTTCGCTGTTGATGGGGAGCGAGGTTGCCCCCCGTAAAGAGTTTATTGTCAGCGGTGCCCACAAGCTCGATGAAAATCAGATTGATATGTGATACCGGTACATGTTTGAGGGGCGACAACAAGCGCTATACGAGAAATTTGTGGTAAGAGACACTAGGCTGGGGGTATGGTTGAAAATCTATCGCAGCTTCCCCTGGTGACAGTGACCCTTACCGGCGCAGCCGGCCACATTGGCTACGCGACTGTGTTCCGCATTGCTTCCGGTCGTATGCTGGGCCCCAACGTGCGGGTGCGGCTCAACCTCCTTGAAGTGCCGCAGGCGCAGCGGGCGCTGGAGGGTACAGCCATGGAACTGGTGGACTGTTCTTTTGACCTGCTGGAAGAGGTGAATACTTTTACCGATCCACGCCTGGCTTTTGAAGGTGCAGAAGTGGCGATGCTGGTGGGCGCCCGTCCCCGTACCAAGGGCATGGAGAGGTCAGACCTTCTGCAGGTCAACGGCGCAATCTTTTCGGAGCAGGGGCGGGCTCTCAACGACGGGGCAGCCGATAGTGTGCGGGTGGTTGTGGTGGGTAACCCGGCCAACACCAATGCCTTGATTGCGGCTTCACACGCTCCCGATATTCCCCGAGAACGCTTTACCGCCCTAACCCGGTTGGATCATAACCGTGCCGTGGCTCAACTGGCACAGGTGGCGGGCGTGCACACCCGCGATGTGAGCGGGGTGGCTATTTGGGGTAATCACTCGGCCAGCCAGTATCCCTCGGTCACCCAGGCTCGCTTGGCGGGGCGGAACGCCGCGGAGGTTCTGGCGGAGAGGGGGCTCGGGCACGAGTGGCTTGCTGAGGATTTTATTCCCCGTATCGCTCACCGGGGTGCGGAGATTATCGATGTTCGGGGAGCCTCGTCGGTGGGTTCTGCGGCACACGCGGCGATTGAGCATATTCAGCTGTGGATGGGTGTCTCCCGTGAACCGGGGCAGAGTGTTCAGACGTCTATGGCTGTCCCCACCACCGGGGCCTACGGGATTGAGGAAGGGCTTATTTGCTCTTTCCCGGTAATCTGCCAAGATGCTGATTACCGGATCGATGAAACACAGTTTCTGGATGATTTTTCCCGTGACCGGATAGAGAAGTCAGTGGACGAGTTGCGCCGGGAGAAAGAGGCGGTGGCGGCTTTGGGCCTGCTGGGTCCGTGCTGTTAGGGGTACCGGTGCCGTAGCCCCTACCCGGCACTGGCTGTATCACCGGGTCTTACGGTCAAAGAATTTCTATGAATATTTTCATATCCGCAGTACCCGAACGCGCAGGGCGGTATAGCGGGTGGATCGACGAGTCAGCGGAGATGCCGTGACGGTGGGGCACCTGTCCGATGTGAGGGAAGAGAGAACACTCTACCGATATATGGGTTTGATAGGCTAAAACTTTTCGGCGTCAGGGGTGCAAGCGGTGCGGATGACGACACACTGTGTAGTCCCTTCAAAAATTATTGTGCTGTTCACCTTTAGTGATCTGTCAAATTACTGCCGACAACATAGTGACAGATTGTGTCTACCCTAATATCACGACCCGTCGGACACGGTTACTCTATTCCTATCACCGGTTTCTTTTCCGCAATAGTACGGGGCGCGGAAAGGGAGCTAGAGTCATTGCAAGCACCTCAAGAGGAATAGCCGTGGATCCCTTAACTATTGCGCGGTGGCAGTTTGGCGTCACCACCGTATACCACTTTTTCATGGTCCCCCTTACCCTGGGTCTGGGCCCGCTCGTAGCATATTTTCACTGGCGCTATGTGCGCACCGGGCAGGAGCGTTTTAAGAGGCTCACCAAATTCTGGGGAAAACTCTACCTGATCAACTTTGCCATGGGTGTGGCGACCGGGCTGGTTCAGGAGTTTCAATTCGGTATGGCCTGGAGTGAATACTCTCGTTTTGTGGGAGACGTTTTTGGTGCTCCCCTGGCCATGGAGGGCCTCTTTGCCTTCTTCTTTGAATCGACTTTTATTGGCCTGTGGATTTTTGGCTGGGGCAAGCTTAAGCCCACCGTTCATGCCTGGACGATCACCATCGCTGTCGCCGGATCCTGGGTATCTGCCTATTTCATCCTGGTAGCCAACTCCTGGATGCAGCATCCGGTGGGCGTGGAAATGGTCAATGGCCGCCCCGTGATGACCGATGTTTTTGCCGTGCTCTTCAACAGTACCGCCCTGGTCACCGTGCCCCACGTACTCACCGGTGCCCTCCTGGTCGGTGGAGCATTCATGGTTGGGCTGGGCTGGTGGCACCTGTGGAAGCGCCGGCACGACGGTATTGATACCGTGGTCGATGGTAAGGTCGTCGTTGGGGAGCGGGCCGAGGGGGTGCGTGACCGTGAAGATTTTTACGCCTGGCGGTATTCGCTGCGGTTCGGTGCGGTGATTGCCATTCTCGGGTTTGTGGGTACCGCTTTCACCGGCCACGCCCAGGCGCAGCTTATGATTGAGCAGCAGCCCATGAAGATGGCCGCGGCAGAGGCTGCCTGTGAAGATGGCACCGAGTTTTCGCTTTTCTCTGTTAGCTTTGACCCCTCATCGCAGAGCTGTGATCACCTGGAAACCGTGCTTGCGGTCCCCGGGCTGCTATCCTTCCTCGCCTACGAAAATTTTAGTCAACCGGTCCCCGGCGTTGAAACGCTACTGGAACAGTACCGCCAAGAGCTGGGCACCACCTACCCGGACGACCCGGCAACTTACGGCGAGCTTGCTGGGAAAGAAATTGACTACACCCCGGTTTTTGAGGTGACCTACTACGGTTTCCGCGGTATGTTCACCCTGGGCGGCCTGTCGGCGGCGGTGGCTGTCTACGCCCTCTGGGCAACCCGTAAAAAAGGTGTGGGTACTGTACCGGAATCGCGGCTGCTCAAGAATGGGCACCTTGCGGCAATTTGGTTTCCCTTCCTGGGAAACTCTGCGGGCTGGATCTTTACCGAGCTGGGAAGACAGCCCTTTGTGGTAGCCCCCAACTTCGCCGATAATACGGCCGTTATGCTCTTTACGGCCGCCGGCGTATCTCCGGAAGTCTCGGTGGGCACCTATCTCTTCTCACTGATCACCTTTGCCCTGCTATACGGTGGACTGGCTGTGGTTGAGATATACCTGCTCACCAAATACGTGCGAAGCGGTATTGTTGCCGCTATGCCCGAGCTGGTGGTTGAACCGGAAGAAAAAACAGACAACGACCGCGATGTCCTCGCGTTTGCCTACTAAGTAAGGGGGAGGGAATACACCATGAATATCTTTGCGGATCAGCCGCTGCTGCCCACGGTCTGGTTTATTATTATCGGAATCTTCTGGATTGGGTACCTGATTCTTGACGGCTTTGACCTGGGCGTGGGCATGATGATGTCCAGGATCTTCTCGAAAAATGAGAAGGAACGCCGTCTGCTTCTCAACACCATTGGTCCGGTCTGGGACGGCAACGAGGTATGGTTGGTCACCGGCGGGGCAGCAATTTTTGCCGCCTTTCCCTTCTGGTACGCCTCACTGTTTTCGGCCCTCTACATTCCGCTCACACTCGCCCTGGTCTTCCTGATCCTGAGGGTGGTGGCTATCGACTACCGCGGTAAAAAAGTGAGTAGACGATGGACCGTGTGCTGGAATGCGGCTATTTCTGTCTCATCGTTCTTTATTGCTTTCCTGGTGGGTGCCCTGTTGGGTATTACCTCAACGGGCCTACCCATCAACGCCAACGGTGACGTTGTTCATTCCTTTGCCTGGGTATCCAACCCCTTCACCTATGTGGGCGGACTGGGGATCGTTTTCTTCAGCTACCTGCAGGGGCTTGCCTTCGTGGCGCTTAAAACGGATGGTGATATTCGCTACCGGGCACGGAAACAGCTGGTTCGTTTTCTGCCGTTGGGTGTTCTCCCGGCCATCGGATGGGCGCTGCATCTTCAGTTCAATGGTTCCAGCGCCGGGATCCTTTCCTGGACTGCTCTGGTGTTGGCTGTCTGCGGGGCCGCCTTAGCCTATCTTTCAGCGTGCACCGGACGAGAAGGGTGGGCTTTTCTGGGCTCTTCGCTCTTTATGGCCTTCGGTTTTCTAGCCATCTTTCTGGCGCTCTATCCCAACCTTTTTCCCTCGACCACTGATCCGGCCTACAGCCTGACGATAGCCAATGCTTCAAGCTCGGAGTACACTCTCATGATCATGACCTGGCTGGGCGTATTTATGCTACCGCTGATCATGCTCTACCAGGGATGGAGCTACTACCAGTTCCGCAAGCGCATGAGGGTTGAGCATATCCCCGACGCTCACGATGTCACCGATTTAGCCAAGCTCTCTCAACCCGCGCCCCGCTAGCTGAAATTCTTGAAGTCTCACTGTGCCTAACGGTAGAGTGAGACTTCAAGAGACTGCAAGACCTTACTCGGTGGTACTGCTGAGATGGTTCGGGCTAGCACCATGTGTTCCGTTAAATCTTCACGGTTTATGCAGATATTCTCGATAGAATTTTAGAGACACACCCTAGGCACAATTCGCACCGAAAGTTAACCGTTACACTATGGAAAAGCGACCGCCTCTTGGTCCCCGAGCAACATTTAACCTTGGTATCTTTGCGGTTCTGACTGCGCTCAAGTCACTGGCCCTTATCATGTTTGCAAGCGTGATCGGTACAACTCTCACCTATATGGCGAGGTTAACCTTTAGGGCGCTACACGAGAACCAAACGTACACCTCAGCGCAGACAGAACAGCTCGCTATTTTTTCGGGTAATGCCCAGGCACAGGTCAGCGGTATCTGGCTTTCGACCCTGGGATTCGAACCCGGTGTTAGCGTTCTGCTGGCCGTGGGGCTGCTGGCTGCTGTGCTTCGAACCGCAAGTGACTGGGCCCTTAACTATTTTGCCCAGCGTGCGGCAACCGGGGCTAAGTCGCAGATTCGGTTGCAGCTGGTTGATAGGGTGCTAGCAACCGGGGGCGTTGATACTCCCGATGGTACCGGCGCCACCGCAGTGCTCATTTCACGCGGGCTCGATTCTCTCGATAGCTACTACACCAAAACCCTCACCTCTATGGTGAGTTCGATCATTATTCCGGTTATTCTGCTGGCCTATATCGCTTTTCATGACATTATTTCGGCACTGGTCATCCTGGTGACCCTGCCTCTTATTCCGCTGTTCATGGTGCTCATCGGTAAAACCACCCGCACCGATACAGCCCGCTCGCAAAAAGAGCTTTTACGCCTGTCCGACCACATTGTTGAGCTGGTCAAGGGGCTGCCGGTGCTGATCGGTTTGGGCCGTGCCCGCGCCCAGTCTAAGGCACTTACAGACCTGGGGGAGCGCTACCGTAAAACAACCATGGTCACGTTGCGTTCTGCCTTCATGTCTTCTTTCTGGCTGGAGCTGATCACCACTATTTCGATAGCGGTGGTGGCGGTATTGATCGGCGTGCGACTGGTCAACGGTGAGATGGGGCTTGATGTCGCCCTGCTTGCCCTTATCCTGGCCCCCGAGTGCTATCAACCCCTGCGTGAGGTGGGTACCGCCTATCATCAGTCCGAGGACGGTGTTGCCGCACTTCGCCGTGCGCGGGAGATGGTTGAGAGGCCTCTGCCCACCAAGGGCGTCGACCCCGAGGGCGAGGACCTACTCGCCCAGCATGTGAGTGTCTTCTACCCTGACCGTGGCCGAGTACTCAACGACGTCAACTTTCGGATAAAACGCGGCACAACCACAGCGATTACAGGCCCTTCCGGCTGCGGCAAGTCGACCCTGCTGGGGGTGCTGAGCGGGTCTGTGCTGGATGGCCTGATACCCACCGGATCTCAGGAGCCGGTGAAGGTGAGCGGCAGTGTGAGCGGTACCGGTGAGACCGTCTGGGTGAGCCAGTCACCGGCTTTTATTGCTAACTCTGTGCTCAATGAGGTAGCTTTCTACGGGTTTCCTGCCTATGTTGAGTATGAGGAAGATCTTGATGCGGTGCTGACCTTGGTCAGTGATAGCGGCCCCATGTCGCTGTCGGAGAAGGGGCGCCGCCGCTATATGGGCTACCTTAAAGTGGTGGGGCTTGAGGAGTTTGCGGACCTGGCCCCCGAGTCGCTGAGCGCTGGGCAAATGCGGCGGCTCGCTATCGCTCGCACACTGGCCAGGGTTGATGCGCTAGAGAAAGTGGGCAGGCATGTGACCGTGCTGGTCGATGAGCCTACCGCCCACCTCGATCAAGCCGCTTCTCAGCGGGTTAACGCGTCTTTGGCTGCGCTGGCGGCCACGGGGGCCACACTGCTGATCGTAACCCACGATCTTTCCCTGGCTGAGCGCACCGACTATCTGCTTAACGCCGCCGTGGATAAGCGCGGTACAGCAACCACCTGGACTTTGACCCCGGCCGGTAGGAAAGGCTGGGATCTTGAAGCCTTTAAGAAGTCGGTGCGGGAGTCTCCTGCGCCGGAGCCCAAGAAGAAGGCCGTGAGAGGTGCGGCTGAGACCCGGATGCCCCTGGGCAGAACCCTGCGCACGGTGAGTACACTGACCGGTATTCGAGCTCGTCAGGCTATTCTTCCGGTACTTTTTTCGGTGCTTACCGCTTCGTTTGCTATCTCACTCACCGCGCTTTCGGGTTGGTTGATCGTGCGTGCGGCCGAGCAGCCGGCCATGATGTACCTGCTGGTTGCGGTGGTGGGGGTTCGTTTCTTTGGTTTGGGGCGGGCCACCATGCGTTACGCTGAGAGGCTTCGCACCCACGACGTGGTGTTGCGTGCAGCTAATACGCTGCGGGTGCGGGCCTGGGATTCGGCGGGGCACACGGTCCTTTCCATTCGTTCGCTTTTGCGCGGTGATAAGATTCTTGACCGCCTGGTGGGGGATATTGACGAGCTGCGCGATACCCTGCCACGCCTGGTGTTACCGGTGGCGACGCACCTGTGCGTGATGGTGCTGGCCGTGGCGGTGACCGCCTATGCTGTGCCGGGGGTGTTGCCTGCGGTTTTGCTGGGGGTGCTGATATCGACTTTCCTCATTCCGATGCTGGTTCGTTATACCGACCACCGTGCGGATTCTTCGGCGCGTGAGTCGACGTCGGAGCTGCTGCGGTTGGGCGTATCGACTCTCAATGCTGCCCCGGATCTGCGTGCGAACGGTCTTAACGATCTGATGGTGACTGCTTTTGCTGAGAAGGATCGCCGTAATGTGGAGTCTGTTCTTGCGGGGTCACGGTCAACGGGGTTTGGGCACGGGCTCACGGCGCTCACCTGGTGGGGGGCAGCGCTAGGTGTTGTTGGGATGAGCTGGACTTCGGTGCGGCAGGGGGATGTGACCGCTACTGCCGTGGCGGTTGTGGTGCTCATGTGCACTGCCCTGTTTGAGACTACTTCTGCGCATGTTGAGGCGGTGCGGTTGTGGCCCGCTTTTTCTCGGCTGGTGGCGCGTATTGAGCCGTTGGCTGATTCTCAGAAGGTCGATGCTGGGGAGAGCCGTGATGGGGATACCGTTTTGCAGGGGGTGGAGCCGGGTGCCGCGATTACTCTGGATATTGACGGTGTTTCAACCCGCTGGCCGGGTATGAAGGAGCCGGCTTTTGCGGGCTTGAGCGCCTCGGTGAAGTCAGGGCAGTGGCTGGGTATTACCGGCCCTTCTGGTTCGGGTAAAACCACTGCCTTGGCGACGCTGCTGGGTTTTCTTCCCGCTGAGACCGGCACGGTGACCGTCAACGGTAGAGTACTTTCCCAGTCTGATTTGCGCGGCTATGCTGCATGGTGTCCGCAGTCTGCCTATATTTTTGAGTCGTCAATCGCGAATAACCTGGCGTTGGCCGCTCCCGGTGACCGGAGGCCCAGCGAGGAGGAGATGTTTTCTGTGCTTGACCGGGTGGGGCTGGGCCGTTTTGTGCGTTCACTGCCGCAGGGGTTGAACACCCAGGTGGGGGCGGGTGGCTCCTATGTTTCCGGTGGGCAGCGTCAGCGTATCGCTATTGCGCGTACCCTGCTCACGGAGTCTTCTCTGCTACTGATGGATGAGCCGACCGCTCATCTTGACGCACCTGCGGCTAAAGCGCTGATTGCCGAGGTGGCTCGGGGAACTAAGGTGAGCCAGGAGCTGGTGGAGCGGATGGCTCAGCCGGGATCGGGCGTGCAGGTTCCACCCGCGGTGGTACTGGTGTCACACCGTGCCGAGGATATTGAAGCCTGCGATATGACGGTGACACTGTAGCGGATGTGCGGGTTTTTTGGGTGTGAGATTATTTCCTCACCCTGTGAGGCTCGGTAGGTTTTGGCTTTCTCGGTGGTAATGCAGGCGGAGGTATTGACATGCAGGGATATCGCCCGAGCAAGCCTGGGATTCAGATGTTTATTAAAGTGTTATGGTAAATAAAGATTTAACATTACTAATTATACCAGCAGTTCCAGTTATTTTAGTAAGTTCACTCACGGGCGGCATGTCTGCTGAACTTTTCCAATTATATTACATAAACTATAGAGGTTTGTCACCATCAGTTATATCAATAGCTTCCTTGTTGATGCTAGCAAGCGTGCCGTTGCAGATTTATTTTCCATACATAGTTGGTAAATTCGGCTACCATAGGTCTGCATCTTTTGGTTTAATATTAATTCAATTAGCACTATCTTTAAACATATTAATCGCAATTTTTGGGGATAATTCTGCGACAACCATAACTATAATAGTTTTCCTCTGTTTTACCGCAGAAGCTGGTATATCGCTAACGTATGGAACATGCTGGGGACCTATATTCGCACAAGCATCTACAACAGAAAGCAGACCGGTTGCATTAGGATGGCAGAAATCGCTGAGTCAAGCAACAATGTTGCTGTCATTTTTGATAATTAATTTTCAAAGGAATGCTGAGCTAAATTCATTTCTCTTTGTAGTAATAAACTCTATAGCTATGGCACTGGCGATACTTGCATCAATCTCGATAAGAAAAATAATCCACAGTGTAGACAGTATCGAAGACAGAAATGTAGCCTTTAAAATCTCAGATTATATTGAAGTATTTAGATCTAGAGACAGGGCTAATTTTATATTAACTAATTGCCTTATGCCGTTTGTGGCTATACCTTTACTTCCTGTATATTTTCATAACCTTGATTTCAGCGATAGATTTATACTATTTATCGCCACTACAAGAGTGCTGTCAATTATTCTAGTTTCTCCTATCAATGGAAATATCCTACAAAGAATCGGGAATCAGTCATTTTTATCAAAAATTTTTCCTGTATTTTTGATAGATATACTTTATCTCCATACTTGCTCCGCGCGGAGGTAATTTTTATGCAGCTACAGTATGGTTAATTATTTCTATTTCTTTCTTTATATTAAAAAATGCGCTAAGCATCTCGGTCAGCGATATAGTTATGGAAAGTGTAGAAGAGAAAGTTCAGTTGCCATTTTATAATACCTTAGATATTATCTCCTCTGGAGCTGTACAACTTAATATAATTGTATCTGGAATATTATTATCGAGCACAGATGCTATATTTTATGAAAGTAAACTTTTGCTGATAGATTCACAAAAAATATATTTTATCGTAGGCCTGTTCGCATTACTTTATAGCATGAGATACTATATTAAATTCACTAAAATTGATGAGCGTCCTCTTCAATGCGACAAAAATGATTGTTAAATCTCTACATACTGGCAGATTCTCGCATAGGTAAACAGTGCTCACAAACTTTATGAGGGGTACGGAAGGTGAGTTCGGAAACCATGACCTTTCACAATGAAAATCACACTAGAACAGTGCCTCGGGGCTGTTCTCCTTTACCACCGGTAGTCTCTCGTTCACCGCATAGGCTGGACCTACCGCAGCGATCGCCTGAGCCAGAGGTACCCCCGACCCGTCGCGGGCAGAAAACTCGGTAGGCAAAGCTCTGGCCACCCCGGCAGCAGATACCGCCTTAGCCGGGCCAACCCCCACAAAAGCCAGCACAAGCTTACTCTCTCCGGTGAGAAAACGATGACCACGTACCCCCGACGTAGCGCGTCCCCTCACCGGAAACTCCGCTAACTCGGACACTTTCACCGAACCCAGCTCACCGGCAGCACCGTCGGTTACCGTCACCACCACAGCCGCAGACCCCGGCACCGTTACCCCAAAAGCTAGCACCGAATCGCCGGGCGCAAGCTTAATCCCGGCAACCCCGCCACCGGCCCTACCCTGCGGGCGCACACTACCGGAACTAAAAGTCAACACCTTCGCCTGCTCGGTTACAAAAGTCAGACTCAAATCATCACCGGGACAGGGCGCAACAGAAACCACCCTGTCCCCATCCTTGAGCTTAATAATCTCCCAGTCATCGGCATTGAGAGGATAATCCGGGTTCACCCTTTTCACCACACCACCGGACGTAGCAAGCGCCAGCACACTATTAATCGGTGCCAAACCCACCAGGGTCTCACCGCGGGCAAGCGACAGCACCTCGCTTGCCCTCACACCCGAGCCGAGCAGGGGAGTACCCCGCGAATCGTCGAGCACCACCAAATCCATCACGCCCAGGCGAATCATCCGCCCCAGAGAAGTCACGGCCCCAATCTCGCCGCGGGCGGTTGTCTCCACCGCCGAAAGTAAAGCATCATGCTTAATCCTCTTTCCCGGCTCCGCCAAAGGCACCAAACCTTCGGTCGCCGGAACCGTGCGCCCAATCTGCCCGGATGTCGACAGCAGTACCCAGCAGGGGTCATCGGCAATTTCAAGGGCCAAACCAAGCCCCTTCTTACCCTTCCGCTCATCGGATACGGCGATTACCTCAAGATCATCCTTCTCCGTCAGCCGGGTACGACGGTCGCTACCGTAGCGGTCTGCAACCTCCTGCAACTCCGCAGAAACCAGCGCCCGCAGCCTCACCTCATCGGCAAGAACACCCTCAAGCTCACCGATCTCCCGCTCCAGCTCAGCTTTCTCCCGCTCCAGCTCAAGACGTGAATACTTGGTGAGCTGCCGCAGCCGCAACTCAAGAATATGGTTAGCCTGAACCTCGGTAAGATCAAAAACCCCCATAAGTCGCTGCCGAGCCTGAGCTGTCTCATCCGAAGAACGGATAATCTGAATAACCTCGTCAATATCAACGACTGCAACCAGCAAACCCTCCACCAGATGCAGCCGGTCACGGCGCTTAGCCAGCCGGTAAGAAGTACGCCGCCGCACCACCTCAACCCGGTGACCGACATACACCCGCAAAAGATCAAGCAGGCCAAGAGTATTGGGCTGACCATCCACCAGGGCAACATTATTAATACCGAAAGAATCCTCAAGAGGAGTGAACTTATAGAGGGACGCTAAAACAGCCTGCGGGTTAAAACCGTTCTTAACCTCAACCACCAGGCGCAAACCGTTCCTGCGATCGGTAAGATCCTGCACATCGGATATACCCACCAGCTTCTTTTTAGCCACCCCATCTTTAATCTTCTCAATCACCTTCTCGGGACCGACCATATAGGGCAGCTCGGTAAAAATAATCCCCTGCCTACGCGCAGACACCTGCTCAATCGAAGCCCGAGCACGAGTCTTAAAAATACCCCGCCCCGACTCATAGGCATCCCTGACACCCTTCAATCCCACAATGGTCCCGCCCGAGGGCAAATCGGGGCCCGGAATAAATTTCATGATCTCCCGAAGCCCGGCTTCCGGATGGTCAAGAAGATACCTGGCACCGGCCACCACCTCCCGAAGATTGTGCGGGGGCATATTGGTCGCCATACCCACCGCGATACCCGAAGACCCGTTCACCAGAAGGTTAGGAAAAGCTGCGGGCAACACCGAAGGCTGAGTGAACTGGTTGTCATAGTTGGGAACAAAATCCACCACATCTTCATCAAGATCAGCGGTGAGAGCCAGCGCCGCCGAATCCATGCGCGCCTCCGTGTAGCGCGATGCTGCCGGGCCGTCGTCCAGGGAACCAAAGTTGCCGTGCCCGTCCACCAGGGGCATACGCATGGCAAAGGGCTGCGCCAGGCGCACCATAGCATCGTAGATAGCCGAATCTCCGTGAGGGTGCAGCTTGCCCATGACCTCACCCACCACGCGGGCAGATTTTACGTGTCCGCGATCCGGGCGTAACCCCATCTGCTGCATCATATAGAGGATGCGGCGCTGTACCGGTTTGAGACCGTCCCGGGCATCGGGTAAAGCACGCGAATAGATGACCGAGTAGGAGTATTCGAGAAAGCTTGTTTCCATCTCGGACGAGACATCAATATCGACAATGTTCTCAACGACATCGGTGGGGAAATCATCGTGTACGGTCTTGGAGCGGCGCGCCATAGGTACCTCAACAGTCTTCTAGCACAAAATATTTCAGGGCACAGTGCCACCATTCTAGCGTCTTTGCCCACAGAGAAGAGTCTTTGCCTATCCAACCGCGCCCGTAGCAAGAGTACAGGGGTATGTTCTCCATCGGGTTTCAACTAGGCTTAGAGAAACGGAGCTCACAACGTCTAAAGGAGGAAACCCCCGTGGTAGATAACCGGCAGCAGAAACCCGGTGCTTCTTCAGGCCCCACCACAGCAGAAATCCCCTTTATTTATCCCGCGCACTGGGAGGCAGACGTTGTCCTGCGTGACGGTGCTACAGCCCATCTTCGCCCGGTGCTTCCCACCGATAAACGGGCTCTGGAAACCATGTATGCGGGGCAGAGCGAGAGAACCATATACCTGCGCTTCTTTGCGCCCAAACCCACGCTCAGCGATAAAGAACTCACCCGGTTTACCACGGTTGACCATCTAGACCGGGTTGCCCTGGTGATCTACCTGGGAGAAGAACTCATAGGAATTGGCCGCTACGACCGCACGCACCGGACTACCGAAGCGGAGGTCGCTTTTATGATCTCTGACCGGCACCAGGGCCGCGGTATCGGTTCCATTCTTCTGGAGCATCTGGCGGCTGCTGCCAAAGAGCGAGGTATTCAGCGGTTCACGGCAGAGGTGCTACCCGAGAACCGCGCCATGCTCAATGTCTTCTCAGATACGGGCTACGAGATAAGCCGCGAGTTTGACGACGGGGTGGTGACGGTCGGGTTCGATATCGACCCCACCGACCGCTCCCGGCAGGTGATGGAGACGCGGGAGCACCGTGCCGAATCACAGTCGATTGCTGGGCTTCTCACCCCTCGTACTGTAGCGGTTATCGGTGATAAGCCGAGCTGGAAAGAGACGGGGTTGCCGGTGCTGCACAGCCTTGTCTCGGGCGGGTTTCGTGGCGTTGTCTACGGGGTCTGCCCCGGCCACGAAAACGGGCAAATATGCGAGGGGGCACGGCTGGTGGGCGCGCTGGACGAGATACCGGAACAGGTTGATCTTGCCCTGATAGCTGTATCCGTGGAGAAAGTGTCGCAGACGGTGGCTGCGGCCGGGGCCGCCGGGGTGCGGGGGTGCCTGATCTATACCGAATTCGGTGCCGGTGACCGTGCCCGTCAGAGATCACTAGTGCGTTTGGCGCGGAAACACGGTATGCGCATTATTGGGCCAACATCGTGGGGGATACTCAATAACGATCCGGCGGTGAAACTCGATGCCACCCTGACCCCTCACGTCCCTCGGCCGGGTACGCTCGGTATTTTCAGCCAGTCACCGGCGATTGGTTCGGTGCTCTCACACACCGCTGTGCGCAAAAATATCGGGGTGTCATCGCTGGTATCTGCCGGACACCGAGCCGATGTTTCCGGCAACGACCTGATGCAGTACTGGGAAGATGACCCCCGCACGGCGGTGTGTGCTCTCTACCTGGAATCGATCGGTAACCCGCGTAAGTTTAGTCGTATTGCCCGAAGACTTTCTCGGACCAAGCCGCTGATCGTTTCAAAGAACACCTTCACCGGACTGCACCTGCCGCCGGGGCACGCGGGTAGAACCTCTATAGCCCCCACCGGGGCACTGGACTCCATGTTTCACCAGTCGGGGGTGATCAGCGCTGAATCCAGTGAGCAGGTGCTCGATATTGCCCAGCTCGTGGTGTCTATGCCGCTACCGGCCGGGCGCCGGTTGGCGGTGGTTTCTAACGCGGTGTCTCTGGGGCAGATGGTGGCAGACCGTGCCGCCGGTTGCGGTATTGAGGTTAGGCTGTCTGAGACCGTCACCGTCGGCAGTGAAGCCGACTACGAGGCTTTCGCTGAGGTTTTTACCGCCGCCCTGGAATCCTCGGATATTGATGTTTTGGTGGGGATTTTCCTCACCGAGGGGGTGTGCGATCCGCACCGGGTTTCCTCCCTACTTTTGGGCGCTGCACGGGCCACCGGTAAACTCGCTGTGGGGGTGTTCCCGGGCATTGTTGACCGGGCGCAGGTGATGCGGGGCATCTTCATTCCCGCAGGGGAAAGCGGGGATGGGCCCGAGGACCCTGACCAACACATCAGCGGTTTACCCTGTTACACCTCACCGGCACCCGCCATTGAGTCCCTGGCCAGTGTGATGAACTATACGGAATGGCGGAGCAGGGAAAAAGGTGTTTTTTCTGCCCCCTCCGGGGTAAAGCCCAAGGACACCGCGGACTTTATTGGCACCCTGATGCCTCGGGTGCAGGGGGAGACGCTGCACAGCCTCAACCAGGGCGAAATCTCCCATATTTTGAGCCTCTACGGGGTTCACCTTCTTCCCTTTACGCTGGTATCCGATACGGACGAGGCACTGGCGGCAGTAGATAGGGCTGGAGGCTACCCCGTGGTGCTGAAATCAACGGATGAGTTTCTTGCCCGCCGGATCGATCTGGGCGGAATCCGACTCAATATTGCCAACGACACCCAACTGGCGCACGAGCTGGTGGCCTTGAAAGACACCGTAGCCAGGTACGGTGGCGGATCTGCCACCGAGATAGCACTCCAAAAACAGGTGCCGGCGGGGCAGGCGGCGGTGCTTGAGGCCATTGAAGACCCGCTGCTAGGCCCGGTCATCTCCTTCGGTATGAGCGGGGACCCCACGGCTCTTTTGGGGGACTGGGCGCACCGTATCCCACCGCTGACCGCTCACGATGTTCACCAGCTCATTCGCGAACCCAAAGCAGCTGCCCGGCTTTTTGGTGAGAACGAGCTACCGGCAGTGCGTGTTGATCTGCTTGAAGACCTCACTACTCGGATTGCCCTGTTGAAGGATAACCACCCCGAGATCGGCTACCTCCAACTGGCCCCCATTATTGTTACCGGGCAGGACCTTACCGTTGCCATGGCCCGCATGAAGCTGGGAAACCCGCAGCAGCGCGCCGATTCTGCCCGGCGCACCATGAACATGAACTAGGCTAGCCGGGGCACCGCAAACCGGGGAGGGACATCAATTAGAATGGAGTGTGCACAGCAAGCCATGAAAGAGGTAACCACCCATGCCCCATGAGACTCCGCAGACCCTCGAAGAATCTATTACCCGACATAGTTTCTATCCGGATCTGGTAAAGGATGCTGTGGCAGACGGTCTCATGGGTCTCACACCGAAAGCTCACCTGGTGCAGCTGGAAACACATTTTGACCGGGGAGAAGTTCACCGCCACATCACGGTGTTGGCGCTTACCGGCAGGTTTTTAGTGGTTGCCCACCTCGACGATGCCCAGGTAGACGAGTCTGGACAGAGGGCACTTGCCCAGGTGAGCGTGGAGACCCTTCCGGTTTCGGCGATCGGTACCATGGCGCTCAGCTCCTCCTACCCGGACCCGCAAGATTACACACCCGCAAGCACAGCAGCAGAAATCTCTCTCATGATTTCGTGGACCGGTGGGCAGCGGATCGATCTACAGCCGGCAGACTGCCCGGACCCCACATGCACCGCCGACCACGGGTACTCCGGTGTAGCCCCCAGCGAAGATCTTGTGCTGCGTATCAGCGCCACCGCCGACGGGCCGGAACTGGTGGAACAGGCCCGAGAGTTTGCCCGTGCCCTGCGCGCCGCCCAGCTCGGGGTTGATAGGTGGTGAGCACGGTAGACTTTTGCGGTTCGGAGTTGCCGGCAACGCCCGGCTACGGTGGAGGAAACGTTGCCGATATTTTTGAGTCGGCAGGGACACTGGTTGACCGGGGCGGTATAGCCCCTGACCGGCACCCGCTACGAGGGGAGGGCGGCCACGACCTGCTAGGTCTTCGGCGTCGGGTTGAAGAAGCCGGCTACGATCCCGCCGGCTACCGCAGCGTGTGCGTGGTGATGGTGGACGGGCTGGGGGAGAAGCTGCTCCGCCGCTGGGGCTCCTACGCCCCCTACCTGAAGAAGGTCACCTCGCTGGGTCCGCTACACTCGGCGGTTCCCTCAACCACCGCAGCCTCGCTCACCTCCTTCGGCACCGCGCTTGCCCCCGGCACCCACGGGGTGGCCGGCTACGAGGTAAAAAATCCGCAGACCGGGGCTGTGATGAACCAGCTATCGGGCTGGGACAGGCAGGTTAACCCGCGCAGTTGGCAGCCCTACCCCACCGTTTTTGAACGCTACGAAAACCACTGCGACGTTGCCACAGTGTCCCTGGGCAAATACCGGGGGAGCGGACTGAGCGAATCGGGTCTTCGCGGCGGACGTTTTATTCACGCCCAGTCACCGGCGGCCCGGGTAACCATGGCCACCTCAATCCTGTCCTCCCGACAACCCTCCCTGGTGTATATGTACTGGGGAGAGCTTGATCAGGCAGGCCACCGCCACGGTGTGGATTCCCGGCAGTGGCTCAATCAGCTTGAAGAGCTCAACCTTGCGATGCGGCGGATGGCGGAGCGGCTTCCCCCCGATGTGCTTCTCCTGCTCACCGCAGATCACGGCATGGTAGATATCCCCGCAGACAACCGGATCGATTATTCACAGACCGCCAAGCTGGTGGAGAACCTCGACCTCGTAGCCGGTGAGCCGAGGATGGTGCAGCTTCACCTGCGAGATAAAACCGCCGCCGCCCGACGTATCACCCTGGAGAATTGGGCGGAGGCCTGGGGCCAGCACGCCTGGATTCTTGACACCGAAACCCTCTACGATGCGGGCTATTTTGGCCGCCCCGTCACCGAGCAGGCAAGAGAGCGGATCGGCGATATCATTATTGCCTGCCGCAGCGATATAGCTCTCTACGATATGCGACACTACAAGCCCCACTCGCTCAAGATGGTGGGCCAACACGGGTCCCTGACAGCGGAAGAGACCTCTGTGCCTCTGCTGATGCTATCCACTAGCTAGCGGGGCTGGCCTCGAGATCACCCACCGGATTCTGATCGGTCCCGGCGGTATGACCGGTATCCGGGCCCTCCGTCTGGGGAGGTTCGGGAACGGTGTTTGGCTGATCAGTGTGCACACCGGAGGGAACCTCTATCTCCTGAGAGCCCGAGCTACCGCTGTCGCGAGCATCTTCTTCGCCCCACTGACCGGCATCGCCGACCTGCTGCGAAGGCTGCTGGACCTGCGGCCGAGACGGCGACGGTTGCGGCTGCACCCAATCCTGCTGCTCCTCCTGAATATCCTGGACCGGAGCCGCCGGGGTGGGGACATAGTCGACACTGCCGGGAGCCGGAGAAGTCTTTGTGTCTGTGTAGGTGACCGATGGCGAACCCGTCACAAACGAGGGGGTGGGGGCAACCGTTTCCACGGTACCCAGAGGAACCGTTGAAGAATCAGCGGTATCCTCACTCCCGGAACCACCCAGGGAGGAGAGAGCCAATGCACCGCCGGCAATGACCAGTCCCAGCAGACTCACGCCACCAATGAGCAGGGGGAGCCGTGACCCCCGATCCTCATCATCAAAAGAACTGTCATCGAGCAGGGGAAAGCCCCGCGTATCCAACTCAACAGCGCGGGTCTGCTCGGTACGCACTGCCTCAACACCGGCGATCAGCTCGGCCCGGTGGCTTTCGCTATCACCGAGACGTCCTCCTCCCGCTGCGGTGTCGGGGAAAGCCCCGGGATCAGTATGGGGTACGGGTTGTTCTGCGGGCCCTCCACCCAGGGGCAGCTGTTCGGTCAGCACCCCCGTGTCACCGCTAGAATCCGAGTCACTGACATAAACGTACCCCTCGTCGAGGGGTGAACGATCAGATTCCCCGGTCTGATTGTCAATCCCTGAATTTTTCCCCCACGGAGCGGAAATCTGATCGGTCACGGAGTCAGAGTGCAGGGGGTCCTGTTTGTCTGGCATCAAAAATCCTCAAAAGAGCAGTGCTGCGATACATGAATGAATAAGAGCTCTGCGAAAAGCTCTCACAAATTATTTTACGCGTCAACTATATTTTTTGAAGAAGCCCGGCCCGGTTATTTGCGTTGATTGCCAAAAATAATGTCATCCCAGCTGGGCACCGAAGTACGTTTGGCCCGGTGCCCAGTCCGAGCCCTCGAAACCTCGGCGGTGCCGCGGTTGGGGCCGTTTTGTCCGTCGGCCTTCTGGTCCGCTGTAGACTCCTTGCCTTCCAGATCCTTACCCTCATCGGGCACCACCTCAGCCCCACCGGCTGACTGCTGCCTGTTCGCCGGCAGATCCTCGGCGCGACTGACAAGGCTCAGCGGCTCAGACGAGGGCTGTGCCCGCTCCAACAGATCGGCTAGCTTGCGCTTGCGATGTGCGGACCTGCGGGAATCACCGAGGTCGGCGGCTACTGTCTGAGAGTCTGAGGTAACCGACTTACCGACGTCCTCGGTGGGCTCGTGAGACCCGATACCCGGTAGCGGTGCATCAGCGGTGTTGGTTCGACCCATCAAAAAGTAGGCGGCCTCATTGGAGGCGTAGATACTCTGATTGGCGGGATTATAGGTCCACCGTGCCGGGAAAAGCAGACCTGCCGGCATCGATTTCTTGCTCTCTGCGGAAAAATCGTAATCAACGCTGACAGTCCACTGCCCGGATTCCTGCTGGTAGGTGTTCCAGTCACCGGCAATGTCTGAAAAACCAAAGTGCTCGGCGACCCGGTGAATATGCTCATCGAGAGAGAGCGCAACGTTCTCGCTCTGGCGGGAAGAATCAGGGTGCGAGATTAGCACCCTGCGAGCGACGCTAATAATGTTGGCCCGCTCGGCAATAATGGGCCACTCATAGCGGCGCACCCGCTCAGCATCCCACCCCGACTCGGTCACAATCTCCTCGACGGTTGCGCCCTGCCGGAAACGCGCCTGAATATCGCGGGGCCCAAATGCCCCGGAACCGGATCGGCTACGAGCCGGCTGAATTCGGCGGGCCTTGGCGATACTGGTTCGTAAATTTTGGTCAATCGGCAAACGGAACTGAGAGCCGTCTGCCGATTCGAGAACGAGGTGCTCGCCGTCGTCGTGCACACCGGCCAGGCGCAGTTCAAGCATGGAAACTCCTGCTTCACAAAATGGGTATGTTGGAAAGTTCAAGAAAAGACTACCGCGGATCTTCAACCTGCGGTGAAGAGAAAACCCATAACCGCTCTAAAACGCCAAATATTTAAAAAATAATCTCAACTTAAAGTTGAATGTTTGCCTGCTGTTGACCGTCTATCCGCCTCGATCATCCCCGCGAATGAGGCCCACAGCGATATTTTTTCCTCCGGCACTTGCACGAAATGAATTTTTAGTGAAAAATGCTACGCGTTACCGTTACGACTCAGGCGCAAGCGCAGGGGCTGCACGGTGGCGAACCAGTCCCACAAGCTGCAAGATGCCCGTGTTTTTCACGGACACTACACATGACACACGGAGCGTGAGAGTACTATGGCAACCGATTACGACGCACCTCGTAAACAAGATGAAGAAAACAGTGAACAATCTATTGAAGAGCTCAACGCCCACCGCTCTGAAATGCAGTCAGGTGCCGTTGACGAAGACGAAAACGCCGCGGCGGAAAGTTTTGAGCTGCCCGGTGCGGACCTGTCCAACGAAGAACTCAACGTGGTGGTTCTTCCCGCTCAGGACGATGAGTTTACCTGCGCTTCGTGCTTTCTCGTGCGGCACCGCTCCCAGATTGCCCGCGAAGAGGACGGCCTACTCTACTGTCTAGAGTGTGAGGGTTAACGAGTTATCTTGCCCGGGTCTTTGTCTTCATTGAGGATCCGGGCAATTTTTTCTGGATGCCGGGTTGAGGCTATCCAGTAGGGTGTAGGGTCCGCGGGATCGGCTATCTCTATCCGCACTTTGGGGTCAATCCAGCCGCGAAAGCACATGAAGGCTCGGCCGTCAAGGGCGGGGCCTGCGGCGATACGGGCTGCTTCTCCCCGGAACGCCTCGGTTTCACCCAGGTAGGTGCGTTCAATCTGGGCCCTGCCCACGCGCAGAAGGACGGGTGTGATCTCGATAATGGGAGAGGTGGAGAAAAGAATGATTCCCACCAGAAAGAACACCACCACCGCCACCGCGTAACCTGCGCCGATGTTGATGGGGGCCGCAACAAAAAAGGACGCGGTTGCCGCACCGAGTGCGATGAGCCACATGCCGATACCGGGTGAGAGCCGTTCGCGGTAGATGGTGGTTGAGTCGGTACTCTCAGCAGACATGGATAAAACCCTCCGGATGGGACAGACGTGACCAGATGTATGGGGTGGTGCTTCAGAGGCACCTCCACCCATCTTAGTGGGTGAGGGCGGTCTGACCGGCATGGAATGGTATTGGGGCCTACCAGCTTCTTACCCGACGGGCCTCGCCGGTATTGGTAGAGGTTTCTAGTACAGTGGGCACTGTGACTGAACAGATGAGTGTGCAGATTAAAATGCTTGATGCCGGCCTGGAGCCTCCCCGGTATGCGCACCCGGGAGATGCCGGTGCCGATCTTCGCTCGACGGTCGATGCTGAGCTTGCCCCCGGGGAGCGTCTACTTGTCCCTACGGGAGTGGCCATAGCGTTACCCCCCGGCCATGTGGCCCTGGTGCACCCGCGATCAGGTCTCGCGGTCAAACACGGTATCACCGTTGTTAACTCTCCAGGAACCATCGATTCGGGCTACCGCGGCGAGATTAAGGTGTGCCTGCTCAACACCGATCACCGGGAGATATTCAGGGTGAGCAGGGGGGACCGTATTGCGCAGCTGGTGATCCAGAGGTTTGAGACAGCGCATTTTGTGCTCACCGACGAACTACCCGATTCCCAGCGCGGCACCGGGGGCTACGGGTCAACGGGTGTCAGCTAGAATCGTCTGAGTGAATCTAGAGAAAGCCGGGAGGTAATATGTTTGGGCTTGGGAAAAAGAAAAAGAAACGGGACGATCTTGACGAGACCGCTCCCATCATGGACGAGGAAGCCGAGACCGAGGACGACGCCGATGACGCGAACCCGGTCATCTCCTCCGCTGACTTTTCACGTGCGGAGGGGCCCTGGGACGTTGACGAGGTGGATACGAGTAGGGACTACTTGGATTTCGGATCCATGCGTATCCGCATGGAGGACGGCCTCAATATGCGCCTGGATCTTGAAAATAAGACTCAGCAGATGATTGCGGTAACCATTACCTCGGGGAAGAGCTCTCTACAGGTCCAGGCTTTTGCCGCGCCCAAGAGCACCGGCATCTGGGACGATATCCGCACAGAGATCAGCGACTCTGTGCGTAGACAGGGCGGTAGTGTCGATGTGCGAAACGGCAGCCTGGGCCGTGAGATGTATTCTCGTCTGCCGGCAAAAACAGCCGACGGACGCAAAGGCTACCGGGTGGCCCGGTTTGTGGGTGTTGACGGGCCCCGCTGGTTTTTGCGGGGCGTATTTTCGGGTGAAGCTGCGATGAAGCCTGAGGCGGCTGCCGAGATGGAGAAGATTTTTCGCGGCATCGTGGTGGTACGCGGTGAGGAGCCCCTTCCGCCGCGTGACCTGCTACCTATGAAGGTTCCCGCTTCGATCCGCCAAGCCCAGGAACAGGAGGCGGCAAAAGACACCCCGGCATCTCAGCGGGAGGATACCGGCTCCGCAGAGGCAAGAGACTCAGCGGGAAACCCTTCGGGCCAGCAAGCTCAGGACCCCCAGACCTCACGGACCGAGGGCAGGAAACTCGAGATGCCCCGTCGAGGCCCCGAGATCGCCGAGATTCGCTAACCCATGCCCGATCTAGCCCATCCCTGCGGTACCGGGTCGGACAACACCGCCGTCCGGGACCGGTTAGAGCATTATCCGCAGCGTCTCAGAGTGCGCGTAGCGGGTAGGGTAGTGCGCATCAAAATTTATCCACCGGGTGAACCCAGCCTCTATGAAGCGGTGCTGGAGGTGGAGAGATCGCGGCCGCTACCGCCAATCAGCGTGCACGCCCTCAGCGGTATCCCCGTCGTTGAGGTGATCGGTGACGATCTTGACGGTAGCCCAGAGGTCGCCTCCGACACCGACGAGCCGGATATCGACGATAGCCTGGCCGAGGAGTCACAGAATTTTCCCCGCTACCGGGTACACCGCCACCGCTCAAAACCGGCCCCGCTCTACCCCGACTACCCACCGGTGGCCGCGGGCAGCACAGTAGTGCTGATCTGGCACGGACAGCGGTCGGTGCCCGGTGTGGTCACCGGAACCTACCTGCGCTGTTCGGGTATGCTCGCCTACAACAGCCAGCAGGCAAGAATCTACAACCCCAGATACGAGATTGTGCCCCTTCCACGAGTAAAGAAATAGGTTGACCGTCAGTGACTGACTCGCCCACACCCTCACCCCGCGAGCCGGGGTCGCTCTCAGAGAGACCCCTCCCTCTGGGCTCGCAGTTTCGTCGCACCGAATCCGGTGATGTTGATATTATGCACGCGGTAGGCGGTGTACGCGGTATCGCGGAGGCCCTTGTGCCGGGTTTCCTCTTTTTAGTTGTCTTTCTGGTGGCAAACAGTCTCTACCTTGCTCTGGCGGTAGCCGCGGCCGTCTCCCTGGTGTTTGCGCTGGTACGATTGGTTCAAAGATCATCGCTACTCCAGTCGCTATCGGGCTGTATCGGCGTGATCATCTGCGCGGTGGTGGCGCTCAGAACCGGTGAAGCCTCCGACTACTACGTTCCCGGCCTCTGGATTAACCTGGGCTACGGTATCGCGGTGCTCGCCACGATCATTGTCCGCTGGCCGGTGCTGGGCCTCGTCTACGGTTTTATCCGCGATGAAACCGGCAGTTGGCGGGGAAACTCGCAGCGGTACCGGGCCTACCGGGCAGCCACCTGGGTGCTGTGCGGCATGTTTGCTCTGCGCCTGACCGTGCAGCTTCCCCTCTACTTCTCTGACAACGTGGCCGCTCTGGGCACGGCCCGGCTACTCATGGGAACCCCCCTCTACGCGGCGGTGCTGTGGCTCACCTGGATGATGACCCGCAAACAGTCGGGTACCGCGGATGCACAGAACACGGCAGACGCTAGCTAAAGAGCGCTCTCACGTCCTCCTCCCCCTCGGCAGTGGTGATAAAGAAGAGCTCGTCCTCACCCTCGATCGACTCATCACCGGTCGGAACAATCGGTGTACCATCGCGTAAGATCGCGGTGAGAGTGGCCTGCTCGGGCCACTGGATTGTATCGACGGTCTGACCAATAATGGGGTGTTCGCTGGGCACCGTGTACTCAACCAGCATGGCGCCTCCGGCCTGCAGCTGGAGAAGCCGCACCACATCACCCACCTCTACCGCCTCTTCCACCAGGGCGGTCATCAGCCGCGGGGTGGAAACCGCCACATCCACGCCCCAGGAATCATTAAAAAGCCACTCGTTCTTGGGGTTGTTCACCCTGGCCACGGTACGGGGAACCCCAAACTCGGACCGGGCGAGGAGGGAAACCACCAGGTTGGCCTTGTCGTCACCGGTAGCGGCAACAATCACATCGCAGTTTTCGGGTTTGGCCCGACCCAGCACCGACAGCTCGCAGCTGTCACCGATAAACCACTGGGCTCCCTGAAGATCGGTGCGTCCGATAGCCTCGGGTTTCTTGTCAATAATATTAATGCGGTGCCCGTGGGCGATAAGCTCGCGGGCAATCGAAGAACCCACAGACCCGGCACCAACAATAAGAACAATCACCGTTTACCTCTCCCTCACTATCTCGCTGTCATCGGGATCAAGCGGGGGAGCCGCTAGGATCCGGGAGATCTCTCCCATATCAACCGTGCGCATCATGGCGTGAACAATATCCCCCTGCTGGTAGCTGGCATCCGCCGGAGGAAGAATTCCCTCACCAAACCGGGTCAGGTAGGCGATCCGCACATTGGCGGCCTCTTCAATGTCGCTGAGCGCCCTGCCTGCCCACTCGTCGTTGAGTTGAAGCTCGGCAAGGATAAGACGGCCGGAGGCTTCCCGAAAATCTCCGGCCATTGCCTGCTCGGGCAGGATCCTGCGCAACACCTGGTCGGTTGACCAGCGCACGGCGGCAACGGTGGGAATACCCAGCCGCTGGTAAAACTCGGCCCGGTTGGGGTCGTAGATCCTGGCCACGACGTGCGGCACCCTGAAGGTTTCCCTCGCCACCCTGGAGGCAATAATGTTTGAATTATCACCGGAGGAAACAGCGGCAAAAGCGTAGGCGTCTTCAATACCGGCCCGTTTGAGGGTGTCACGGTCAAAACCGATACCGGTGACCTTCTTCCCCGAAAAATCTTTGCGAAGCCGACGAAAAGATTGCTCATCATGGTCAATCACGGCAACACTATGACCAGAATCCTCAAGGGTGTGGGCGAGCATAACGCCCACACGGCCCGCACCCATAATCACAAAATGAGGCACTCAAACCCTCCACGGCATACTCAACCAACCTCACGTACTGTACCCATAACAGTACCGATACAAGACTACCGCCCGCAGACTAAAAGCCAAGAGAGCGGGTGCGGGAAAGCCTATCCGGAAGCGGACCAACAAAAAGTTTACATCCCTAGGCGGGGTAACTATCGTTTCCGGCCGGCAGGTACTACCGTAATGAGCTGTGAAGAAAATTTTGGGCAGGATCGAGCGCACCGTGGTGGGCTCCCCCCGGCATAGGTCAACCCTGACCGGCCTGGCCCTGCCCACGCGGCGGGCTCTGCCGCTGCTAGGGGCCGACGGCCTCTCCTCCGCCGCCTACGCCCCCGATGAAATTGTGCTCATGCTGGCCTTTGCCGGAACAGCCGGCCTGATCTATTCTCCCTGGGTGGCGCTGGGCATTGCCGCTATGCTGCTCATCGTCGTGGGAACCTACCGCTATAATATCTCTCAGATTGCAGAGCAGGGAGACTACCTGCTGGTCTACCGGAGGCTGGGCCCGATCCCGGCCACCGTGCTGGGTGCATCCTCCATGGTCGATTTTTTGCTCACCGTGGCAGTCTCAGCTGCCGCCGGGTCGGGCTACATCGCGGCGGTGTTTCCCCAGCTGTCCGCCCACACCCGCTGGGTTGCAGCGGCACTGGTGCTCGTGGTGATGTTCCTCTGCCTACGCGGCTGGCACTTTATGGGGCGAATCGCCCAGGTCCTCACCTATACCTTTCTTGCCCTCCTCGCCGCGGTCATAGGGGTAGGCCTGGTCGAGAACATGGCGGGGACCCTCCCGGCGGCGGAGAGCAGCGCCTACTACATCATTCCCCGCACAGCCACCGACTCCCTCCTCACCGGGTTTGGACTCACCGTGCTCCTGGCGCGCGCCTTCTCGTCGGGAGCCATTGCCATGTCCGGGGTAGCAACCGTTAACAACTCGGTTAAATTCTTTGCCCGCCCCAAAAAACACAACGCCGCCCAGACGCTCATGCTGACGGGGCTGCTGTCAGCCCTCATTCTGGTCAGCCTGCTCTACCTGGTGCGTGAAACCGGGGCAAAAATTGTGCAAGAACCCCACAGGTACCTCATGGTCAACGGGGAACTTGCGGGAGAAAGCTTTCGGCAAAAACCTCTGCTTTACCAGGTGGCAGATGCTGTTTTCGCCGGGTCACTCATGCCGGTGCTGCTCTCTTTCGCCACCGTGGGAATCCTGCTCATGGCGGCAGCTACAGCCTTTCTCGGCTTCCCCGTGCTCACCTCCCGTATCGCCGAGTTCCGCTACCTTCCCATGCAGATGAACGCCAGAACCTCGGCAAACCTCTACGGTTATTCGGTGATACTTTTAGCCGCAACCGCCATAGTGCTGGTGGTCATCTTCGGCGCCGATGTCAACTCGCTGATCCAGCTCTATATCGTGGGTGTGCTAACATCCATGGTGCTCACCCAAACCGCCGTGACAAGGCACCGCACCCAGCAGCTGCGCCTCACCCTTGACCGGTTTAAACGCCGCACCATTATTCGCGGGGTTTTCATCACCGGGCTGGGGCTGGCGGCTACCGCGGTTTCCCTGTTGGCTGTGCTCCTCACCAAACTCACCCAGGGGGCCTGGGCGACCGTTCTTCTTATTCTCACAACCGCAGGAATCATGCTCGTGGTCCGAAAACACTACACCCGAATAGACAGCGATCTCGCCCTGGACAGCGATCAAGAGGCTCTGGCCAAGGCACGTCGGCTTCCCTCCCGTACCCACGCCATCGTCTATGTGCCCCGCGTGCGTAAACCGGCAGTACGGGCAGTCGCCTACGCCCGTGCTGCCCGCCCGACAACAATCGAGGCGGTCACCCTCAACGTGGTTGAAGAACATACTCGGAAAACGGTGCAGCAGTGGGAGGAACTCGGTATCCCCGTGCCGCTCACCGTGATTGATTCCCCTTACCGGGACTATGTGCAGCCGGTTGTGGACTATGTTCGCGGCCTCGCAGCCCGGTCGCCGCGCAGCCTTCTGGTGGTCTATCTTCCCGACTATCTGGTGAAGCACTGGTGGGAGCGTCTGATCCACCGCCGTACGGCGGCCCGGTTGGCACGGGCGCTCAAGCACGAGCGCGGCCTAATCGTTGCCACAGTACCCTGGAGGGTCGGCGAAGAAGAGGACATAGTTTTTGGGTATGACACAGTGCGATCGCGACGAAAGGACAACCGTGGCTAGGATAGAAATCCCCGCGGAGCTGGAAACAGGGGAGCAGGTGGAGCTCACTCCCGAGCGGGTGGCTCACGGCGGTGCCCTGGTCGCCCGCCTGAATAACCGGGTAATCTTTGTGCGCCACGGGGTGCTGGGGGAGCCTGCCACGGCCAAAATTACCGGCAGGGACCCCCGCGGAAGGTTCTTCTTTGCCGACGTAGTCTCCGTGACTGAACCCTCGGAGAACAGGCGGCCCCACCCCTGGGCAGCCGCCGACTCGCTGACCCGTGAACCAAGTGTGGGCGGTATGGAGTACGGCCATCTGACACCCGAAACCCAGCGAGACTACAAGCGCCAGGTGGTCGTTGAGCAGTTGACCCGCCTGGGTGGGATTTCCCGCACTCACTGCCTGCTACAGCAGCTGACAGTGGAGCCGCTGACCACGGACAGCGACCTCAACTGGCGTACCCGAATACACTACGCCGTTGACCCGTCCAGCCACCGTGCGGCCATGTTTCCCCACGGCAGCACAACACCGGTGCCGGTCTCCACCTTTCCCCTTGCCGACCGGCGGCTGGCAGAGCTGCGCTTAGAACAACTGAACCTGGATCGTATAAACCGCCTGGATGCTGCGGTATCGGCCACCGATATGGTCACTCTGGTCTTTACCGTCACCGCCGGGACGACTCCGGCCGAAGTTGCCCCGGCTCTTGAGGCAGAAGCGCGAAAAGCATGGGGGTCCCTGGAGGACCGTCTTATCACCCTCATTTTTACCGCAGAGAAAAGGGGAGGACGCTGCCGCGGCACCAAACCCGCCGATATTGTGTGCGGTGCCGGCCAGCGTCAGCTGCTTGAGACCGCCACCGTCTACGCCCAAGATTTCTACTGGGAGGTGGACCCCACCGGTTTTTGGCAGGTACACCGAGCTGCCCCGGAAGTACTGGGTAATGCCGTGTTGAAAGCCGCGCGTATAGGCCGGGGCCAGACCGTCTATGACCTCTACTCGGGCGCGGGATTTTTCACAGCCCTGGCCGCCGATGCCGTGGGCCCGCGAGGGCGGGTGCTGGCGGTTGAGGGGTCTGCGGTGACCAGCGCTAACGCCGCCCACAATTTTTCGGATACCGGAGTCTCTCGCACCCACCGGTCGGAGCGTACCGCGGTACGGGTGGAAAAGGGCGATGTGGGTAGGGTGCTTGGACGTATGGGCCGTGAGGTGGCTGACGGGCGCTACCCCCGCCCCGACCTGGTAATCCTTGATCCTTCCCGTGAAGGCTGCGGCAGGTCGGTACTCGGGCGGGTTTCTGAGCTGGCTCCGCAGACCCTTGTCTATGTTGCCTGTGATCCGGCAGCCCTGGGCCGCGATACCGGCTACCTGAGAAACCTGGGGTGGCGTCCGGTGCATCTTGAAGCTTATGACATGTTTCCCAATACCCACCATGTGGAGACGCTGGCGGTTTTTAGGCGCTAGCGGGGCAAAAATGGAACGACCGCAACGAGCTACCGGCAGGAGGCAAGCCCGTATTAGGTCATATTTTTCTTGTACAAATTAAAGATGCGCTCAAGGGTAGTACACTGAAGTATTGAACATGCTTAGTGTCAATCTGTCTCTAATAAAAGAGCATCACACCGCTTTGGTCTTCGACATCTTTGTATGAAGTATCGACAGTGCGACCAGCATTGCTAACAGACAGTGTCGAGAGGAGTCCCACATGAGCACTGTAGACAGCTTCGGTTCAAAGGGCGTGCTAGACGTCAACGGCACCGAATACGAAATCTATCGCCTGAGGTCAGTGAAGGGTTCGCAGAAGCTCCCGTACTCGCTCAAGATCCTTTTAGAGAATCTGCTGCGCACCGAAGACGGCGCCAATATTACCGCCGATCATATAAGGGCTCTGGTTAACTGGGACCCGAAAGCGGAACCCGGCACCGAAATTCAGTTCACCCCCGCACGTGTGATTATGCAGGATTTCACCGGGGTGCCCTGCGTGGTGGATCTAGCGACCATGCGCGAGGCGGTCAAAGACCTGGGCGGGGACCCCTCCAAGATCAACCCCCTTGCACCGGCTGAGCTCGTGATCGATCACTCGGTGCAGATTGACGCTTTTGGCACCGCGGACTCGCTGACCCGCAACATGGACATCGAGTACCGGCGCAACGGCGAGCGCTATAGGTTCCTGCGCTGGGGCCAGGGTGCCTTCAACGATTTCAAGGTTGTCCCCCCGGGTATGGGTATCGTGCACCAGGTCAATATTGAATACCTGGCGCGGGTTGTAATGGCCCGCGAAACCGGTGGCTCGCTGCGGGCCTACCCCGACACTCTGGTGGGAACAGACTCCCACACCACCATGGTTAACGGCCTGGGTGTGCTGGGCTGGGGGGTTGGCGGTATTGAGGCCGAGGCAGCCATGCTTGGCCAGCCGGTTTCTATGCTGATCCCCCGGGTGGTGGGGTTCAAGCTCACCGGCTCTATCCCATCGGGAGCCACCGCAACCGATGTGGTGCTGACCATCACAGAGATGCTTCGCGAGCTCGGCGTGGTGGGCAAGTTTGTGGAATTTTACGGCGAGGGCGTGGGCCAGGTGCCGCTGGCCAACCGGGCAACTATTGGTAATATGAGCCCCGAGTTCGGCTCGACCGCCGCTATATTCCCCATTGATGACATCACCCTGGATTACCTGCGTCTGACCGGTCGTTCCCCGGAACAGGTGGCCCTGGTAGAGGCATACACCAAGGAGCAGGGCCTCTGGCACGATCCTTCGGCGGAGGTCGAGTACTCGGAATACCTGGAACTCGACCTGTCCACCGTGGTCCCCTCCATCGCAGGCCCCAAGCGGCCCCAGGACCGTATTGAGCTCAACCACGCCAAAGAACAGTTCCGGGAAGACCTGCCGGCTTACGTGGCTGGAATCGACCGCGGTGCAGAAAGATCGGGGGTGACCGATTCGGCGGTGGCTGAAACCGACCGGCCTTCTCGCCCCTCTCCCGTGGAGATGGCTGATGGACGCGCCTTTGAGCTGGACCACGGGGCGGTAGCTATCGCCTCTATCACCTCCTGCACCAACACATCCAACCCCTCGGTGATGATGGCGGCCGGGTTACTGGCCCGCAATGCCTCCGCTCGCGGTCTCAGCGCTCAACCCTGGGTAAAAACGTCTATCGCCCCGGGCTCAAAAGTGGTGACCGACTACTACGAGAAAGCCGGTTTACTGCCCGACCTTGAGGCGCTGGGTTTCTACGTGGTGGGTTACGGTTGCACAACCTGTATCGGCAACTCCGGGCCCCTGGAACCCGAGATTTCGGAGAGTATCCAGAACAACGATCTGGCGGTTACCGCGGTCCTTTCGGGGAACCGGAATTTTGAGGGGCGTATCTCTGCCGACGTGAAGATGAACTACCTGGCTTCACCGCCGCTGGTGATCGCCTACGCACTGGCCGGCAGCATGGACTTTGATTTTGACCGGGATCCTCTGGGCCAAGACCCCGAGGGCAGGGATGTCTACCTGAGAGATATTTGGCCAGACCCCGGCGAGGTCGATGCGCTCATCGCCTCGGCGGTGGAAACTGACATGTATTCGCGCGAGTACGGCACCATCTTCGACGGCGATGAGCGTTGGCAGGCTCTGGAGACCCCCACCGGAGACACTTTTGAGTGGGATGAATCATCAACCTATGTGCGTAAGCCCCCCTATTTTGAGGGTATGACCATGCAGCCGGACCCGGTGGAAGATATCATCGGCGCCCGGGTTCTGCTCAAACTGGGAGATTCGGTGACCACCGACCACATTTCGCCTGCCGGCTCCTTCGCCTCGACTACCCCGGCGGGTCAGTATCTGATTGAAAACGGAGTAGAGCGTAAAGATTTCAACTCCTACGGATCCCGTCGAGGCAACCACGAGGTTATGATTCGCGGTACTTTTGCTAATATCCGCATCAAAAACCAGCTCCTCGACGGGGTGGAGGGCGGTTTCACCCGCGACTTCACCCGCTCCGGGGAGCAAGCCACCGTCTACGATGCCGCACAGAACTATCGGGCCGCCGGCATCCCGCTGGTGGTTCTCGGTGGGAAAGAATACGGCACCGGCTCCTCCCGAGACTGGGCGGCGAAAGGAACCACGCTTCTGGGGGTGAGGGCGGTCATCGCCGAATTTTTCGAGCGTATCCACCGCTCCAATCTCATCGGTATGGGGGTGGTACCGCTACAGTTTCCCGCCGGTGAATCCCACGAGTCCCTGGGCCTGACCGGGACCGAGACCTACTCCATCGAGGGGCTGACCGAGCTCAACCGGGGTACCACACCCAAGACGGTGAAAGTAACCGCGGTCGCTGAGGACGGCACACGTACCGTCTTTGATGCCACGGTGCGAATTGACACACCGGGCGAAGCTGACTATTACCGTCACGGCGGTATCCTACAGTATGTGCTGCGCAGCCTGGTACGCGGATCATAGGTCGTGAGGCGGCTCGCCGGATTCGGAGGATTCCGGCGAGCCGTACGTGTTCATATCTGCCCACAGGGTGCGCCATTTGTCAGCGAGACTGTCGATGGTTTCGTGGGCGTTGAGCCCGCTGGGCTGGGGAAGAACCCAGAGGCTGCTTTCGTGCGGCCAGCCCGGGATCTGATCGGTGTCCTGCTTACCCAGCTGTGCACGGCCCCTGTCAAAAGCGATACGGTAGGCGGTAATCCCTACCACAGCAACGGCCTCCGGGGCGGTTTCGGCTACTACTCTTATGAGTCGCGGCAGCGAGGACCGGAGTTCATCTCTGCTGAGCTGGTCGGCTCGGGCGGTGGCTCTCGGCACCAGGTTGGTGATAGCTATACCCAGTTTTTGAAGCCGCTCTTCGTCGCTGTCGCTCATACCGGCGCTCGCATCGACCGCAGGGGTTACGATGGATGCCCTGTCTAAGGATGGCCAGAAACGGTTACCGGGGTGAGAGAAGGGGGCGTTGACTGCGGCGGTCCACAGCCCCGGGTTGATTCCCACGATGAGTAGCCGCACCGGATAGGGGTTCTCGGGGCTGGGGAGCCTATCGCTGATCCGGGCGTTTTCGAAGTGGGGGAGTTCGTCTTTGCGAGGTCGGCGGCCGCCCAGCGGCGAAGGGTGTAGAGTGCTCATATTTTTATCATGCCCTATTTTTAGTTGGGATGTTCACGGCCGGCGGCCGGTGGATTCTCCCAAGCCTGTTAAAATATTTTTCATGCCCCAAGACCCTATCTGGACTCCCCATTCACCCAATCTTGTGGTGCGGGGGGATAATCTCAGACTTATCCGTGAGCTACCGGATAATTCCTTTCAGCTCATCTACCTGGATCCTCCCTTCAACACCGGAAAAATACAGCGGCGACAGAGCCTCACCACGGTGCGTTCTGAGCGGGGCAGCCGGATCGGCTACCAGGGAAAAACCTATGAGACGGTGAAGGGTGACATCACCAGCTACAGTGATTCTTTTGAGAACTTTTGGGAGTTTTTAGAGCCCCGACTCCAGGAAGCCTGGCGCTTACTCAAGCCCAGCGGAACCCTCTACCTGCACCTTGACTACCGGGAAGTGCACTACGCCAAAGTGCTTCTTGACTCTCTCTTTGGGCGGGAATGCTTTCTCAACGAAATCATTTGGGCATACGACTACGGTGCCCGCGCCAAGAAACGCTGGCCAACCAAACACGATAATATCCTGGTCTATGTTAAAGATCCCGCCGGCTACTACTTTAACAGCGGTGAAGTTGACCGTGAACCCTACATGGCCCCCGGCCTGGTGACCCCCGAGAAAGCGGCTTTGGGCAAGCTCCCCACAGATGTGTGGTGGCACACTATTGTGAGTCCCTCGGGTAGGGAAAAAACCGGATACCCCACCCAAAAACCTCTGGGTATTCTGCGCCGGATAGTGCAGGCGAGCTCCGCTCCGGGCGACTGGGTCCTCGATTTTTTTGGGGGTAGCGGAACCACCGGTGAAGCGGCCCTACAGCTTGGGCGCAGGTTCGTGGTCATCGATAAAAATAAGCCCGCCTACGAGACCATGAAAAACCGGTTCAGACGCATCAGCCAAGAAACCGAGGGCACCGCTCCGGTCACATTTGCACAGTTTCGGACAAGGCCCACCCGCCTGGTGTTTGAGGACCCGTCAGACGAGCGGGGAACAGACAAAGACAATTCTGTGTCCACTAGCTAAAGCGGGTAAAGTTGAAGGGGCACTGACAGTGCCTCATATCGGCAGATGATAAGGAGACTACTGTGGGATTTCTTGAGAATATCTCGGAGCCCAAAGATGTGCGATCCCTCTCGGGACAGCAGACGAAAGCTCTCGCCCAAGAAATCCGTGAATTCCTTATCGAACACGTTGCGCAGACCGGCGGCCACCTGGGCCCCAACCTGGGTGTGGTGGAACTTACCCTGGGTATCCACAGGGTCTTTGATTCACCGCGTGACTCCATTATTTTTGATACCGGCCACCAATCATACGTGCACAAGATTGTAACCGGGCGCAAGAACTTTGAGACCCTGAGACAGAAGGGCGGGCTCGCCGGCTACCCAGAGCGAGCGGAATCGGCGCACGATATTGTGGAATCATCCCACGCATCATCGTCGCTGAGCTGGGCCGACGGTATATCCCGCGCCCACCAGCTCAACGGCGAGCCAGACCGCTACACGGTGGCGGTTATCGGCGACGGTGCCCTGACCGGCGGCATGGCGTGGGAGGCCGTCAACAATATTGCCGCCGATAAAAACCGCCGGGTGGTCATCGTGGTCAACGACAACGGCAGATCCTATGCCCCTACCGTGGGCGGCTTCGCCAACCACATGGCAGAACTCCAGCTAGAACTCCAGAAAAAACTGGACGAGGTTCGTCTAGACCGCCGCTATGATCGCACCCTGGACCGTATGCGGCGTACCCTTCAACGGTCTGGGCCTCTGGGTAACACCGTCTACCGCGGCCTCCACGGCATGAAAGCCGGTATTAAAGATATAGTGGTGCCCAACGGCCTCTTTGAGGACCTGGGCATGAAATATGTGGGGCCCATCGACGGACACGACCAGGAAACCATTGAGCAGGCTCTGCGTGCGGCCAAGAAATTTGCCGGCCCGGTCATTGTCCACGCCATCACCGAGAAAGGCCGCGGATACGCTCCGGCGCGGGCCAACACCGACGACCAGTTCCACGCCGTAGGCAAAATCGACCCCCTCACCGGCAAACCGCTCAGCGCCAGCACCGGGCTTTCATGGACGGGCGTCTTCGCCGATGAGATAAAACAGATCGCTGACGAACGCCCCGATATTGTGGGTGTCACCGGTGCCATGACGATCCCCGTAGGGCTCAAACCCATGCAGGAGGCACACCCTGACCGGGTCATCGACGTGGGTATAGCCGAACAGCACGCCGTTGCCATGAGCGCCGGCCTCGCCTACGGTGGCCAGCACCCGGTGGTCGCCCTCTATGCCACCTTTCTCAACCGCGGGTTTGACCAGTTGCTCATGGATGTTGCCCTGCACCGGGCAGGTGTCACCCTGGTGCTTGATCGCTCCGGTATCACCGGCCCCGACGGTCCCAGCCACCACGGCATGTGGGATTTAGCCATGCTTCAGTTTATTCCCGGCCTTTTTATGGCGGCACCGCGCGATGCCGTCACCCTGCGCGAAGAGCTGCGTGAGGCGGTGGCGATCAGCGATGCCCCCACGGTTATCCGCTACCCCAAGGGGAATGTGGGCGCAGACATCCCCGCGCTGGAGCGTTTTCAAGACGGCACAGACCTGCTGGCCGTCACCGGTGAAGCGGAACCCAATACTGGTCAGCGCGATGTTCTTCTGGTAGCGGTGGGCGCCATGGCGGCACTGGCCCTTGAGGTTTCCTCCACCCTCGAGAGCGCCGGGGTGACCGGCACGGTGATTGACCCCCGCTGGGTGATGCCCGTACCCGACTCGGTGATCGCTGCGGCCCGCCAACACCGTATTGTGGTGGTTCTCGAAGACGGCGTACGCGCCGGCGGGGTAGGATCGCGTATCCGCCAGGAGATGCGATCGCGGGGAGTTGACACCGCGCTCAACGAGGTGGGCCTACCCGCGGATTTCATCAAACATGCAAGCCGCAGCGAAATTTTTGAGGAGGTTGGGCTGACTGCCCAGAAGATCACCGGTGATATTCTGGCGCAGCTGAAGGGGGAAAAGGTTCCCTACGCCCGCGGTAAAGGAGAGCTGCCCAACCACGCCGCCTAGACACAAAGCTAGGAGACGATGAGCCTGCCATCTTTTTCTTCCACCGTAAATTCGGGCAGGGCGGAGGGTGCGGGCCCGCCCATAACCTCCCCGTTGTCGATGGAGAATTGGGAGGCGTGACAGGGGCAGGCAAGGGCTTTATTCTGAACGTTGAGCACGCATCCCTGGTGGGTGCAGATTGAGCTAAAAGCCCTGTACTCGCCCTCGGTGGGCTGGGTGAGCATCACGGTCAGGTCCCCGCTGGTTGCCTTGTAGGCTCCTCCCAGGGGAACGTCGCTTGAGGCGGCTACATCGGTGGGCTGGCTGGGCCCTTGGGAGTCAATGGGCCCACCCTGTTCGGTGTTTTCCGTCGAAGAATCCGCTCCACAGGCGGTGAGGCCGATAGCTGCGGCGCCGAGTCCGGCACCGCTGATCGCGGTTCGGCGGCTTGGCCGCCCGACGGTGGTTGAGCGGTTACTGTCCTGTGTCACGGGTTATCCTTTTCTTGCGGTGATGATGTTGACATGGAAGACTCAAAAACGGGTAGAAGCACCGGTAATACCAGATCAACCTGCCACTGCCGGGCTTGCAGCTCGTAGAGTCTAGCGGCAATATTCTGCTCGCTGGGTATGCCGGGAGGCTCCCAGCACAATCTTCTCAGAGAATCGGGCAGGAGTATATTCTCCTGGGGGATAGCGACCTGTTCCGCTAGCCGGTTGAGGACTTCTTTCGATTTTTGCAAGAGAATGTAGGACTCAGGCCTTTTGGTTTCCCAGGCTTTGAGGGGAGGCGGACCCGTGGCCGGGGTGGTGAAAGGAACCGGTGTTGGTGTGGACCGTGCCTGTGCAATGGCGCGTACCCAGCGCGGTGCCTCACGCCTCAGCGCCCGGGTCTGAAAACCGGGAATGTTGAGGACCGCGGGCACAGAGGGAGGCATACGGTGGGCCGCCTGAATAAGGGACAGGTCGGGGAGGAGTCTTTTGGGGGCAATATCTTTTGCCCGGGCTAGATTTTCCCGCTCATACCAGAGGTTGCGCAGGGCGGTTAGCTGTCGACGGTTCTTGATCTGACCTATACCCTTGGTTTTCCGCCAGGGGTCCTGCGGCTCTACCTTTTGTGCGGTGGCTGCAAGATAAGCAAATTCCTGATGAGCATAGTCGAGTTTCTTTTGTAGGTCGAGAATTTCTTCGAGACAGTCGCGTAGATCAACGAGGATTTCAACATCAAGTGCGGCGTAGGTGAGCCATTCTTGGGGGAGCGGACGTTTTGACCAGTCCTCAGCCGAATGCTGCTTTGCCAGCCGGAACCCCAGCAGTTGCTCGACCACTGTCCCCAGGGCAACCCGCTCAAAACCGGCGAGACGGGAAGCGAGTTCGGTGTCAAAAAGCAGGTCGGGGCTCATGCCCAGTTCACGGAGGGAGGGAAGATCCTGGCCTGCCGCGTGGATCACCCATTCGCAGCCGCGTAGGGCGTTGTTAATGGGGGCCAGATTGTCGAAGGCCTCGGGGTCAATGAGGATAATGCCGGAGTCGCCGCGTTTGAGCTGCACCAAAAAGGCGCGTTGTCCGTATCTGATTCCCGAGGCTCTCTCGGTGTCGATCGCCACGGGCCCTGTGGCGCTGCCCAAAAGTTTTGCCGCGTTCTCTAGACCGCGCTGGGTGGAGACCACCGCGGGCACGCCGTCTGCTGGCTGGTCGAGGGTTACCACACGGGGAATGGTGAGCCCTTCAAGGCCAAGCTGTTCACACGTGAGAGACTTTCCTTGAGCAGCTTTACCCATGAACCCTTTCACCGTTTCACACATATGTTGTCCGCTAAAAGACCCACAAAACTTGTGCGGCCCCCACCATTCTACGGGTGGGGGCCGCGAAACGGTAACTTGGCGCCTACCTAGCGTTGCTCGCCCACGGGATTTTCATCAAAGGTGAGCGAAATAGAGTTGATACAGTAGCGCAGGTCGGTGGGGGTGTCGTAGCCCTCACCCTCGAACACGTGTCCCAGGTGTGAATCGCAAGCCGAGCAGCGCACCTCAACCCGCTTCATACCCATCGAAAGATCCTCAATATAGCGCACCCGATCCTCTGCCATCGGTTCAAAGAAAGAGGGCCAGCCACAGTGCGAATCAAATTTCTCGCTCGAACGAAATAGCTCGCTACCGCAGGCCCGGCAGGAATATACTCCCTCTGCTGTGCTGTTCCAGTACTCACCGGTGAAAGGACGCTCGGTGCCCGATTCCCGCAAAACAGCGTATTCTTCAGGGTTAAGCACCTGCTTCCAGTCTTTAACAATCCTGCCTACACCGGGCTTAGCATCGTTCATGTGTACTCCTGATATAAGAAATATGGCTGTGTCGGGTAAACCCCGCCTACGGTAAACAACGCGTGGACACCGGCTATTCCGTCAGTTGAGAAAAAGGATAGCTCATATTGCCGCAGACGCAGGGGTAGCGGGGTGAAATGCTAGGTTTAATTAAGGTGAGTGGAGATACGGACCGCGGTACAGGTGGCCAGAGGGAGGTACAACATGGGCGGGCACGGGCAGGAAGAAGTTCAGATAAATCGTAGCGGCAGCGCTACACAGTGGATATCGGCGACGGCCGGTGCGGTGGTGGGAGCGGGCATAGCCACGATGGGTCTGATCACGGCTGCGGGGGTGTCCGCGTATTTTGCCCGGCAGGTGGTGGTGCCGCCTAAGCGTCCCAGCGAAAATTTGAGGGTGCTCTCGGTGGAGTTTGACGCCCCCAATCCAGTCGAGGGACAAGCACCTACTGGTATCCGTCTTCCCGCTACAGGCGCCACCGCCGCCCGCGGAAACTACGGTTTCTATTTCAACGGCGGTGAGGGCTTTGCCCTGCTCGGGCCGGTGAGCTCGTATTCACCCGTTGACGGCTCACTGACCCGGCAGGTTCTGTCGGTGGACAGCGGAGACCTTGCCCGGGCGACACGGGGGAGACTGAGCGGTATGGTAGCAACCACTCCGTCTCGGGCCGGGTTTGAGGCCGCCGACGTGTCGCTGGAACTGTCAGTAGGGAGTGCCCCCGCCTGGTTGATTTCTCCGCAAACTAGCTCTCAGCCCTCCGATACGTGGGCGATCATGGTGCACGGTATGGGGGCTACTCGAGCCGAAACACTGCGGGCTCTCGACGCGGTTCAGGCACTGGGTATGACCTCGCTTCACATCTCCTACCGAACCGATCGCGAGGCACCGCCGGCCGACGATGGCCGCTATGGCCTGGGCTTTACCGAATGGGAAGATGTCGATACCGCCATCGAGTTCGCCCTCAACAGCGGTGCACGGCAGGTGGTGATCTTTGGTTGGTCCATGGGAGGGGCAATCGCCCTTCAGGCTGCCGATCGTGCACGTCACCGCAGCGCTATTGCGGCACTGGTGCTGGACGGTCCGGTGGTTGACTGGCTGGAACTGATCCACTATCAAACCAAGCTCAACAGGATTCCCCTGCGCCTGGGGGAGCTCGGGGTTTCGATGATCTCTAAGCCCGCCCTCAATATCTTTACAGGACTGGAAAAACCCATTGATTTGGCCAGCCTATCCTGGACCCGCCGCCCACAGGATATTATCGTTCCCACACTCATTCTGCACTCGCTCGATGACACCTATGTTCCCGCGGCCAGTAGCGAGAAACTGGCCGAAGAGTCGCCTCTGGTCGATTTTGTTCCCTTTCACGGGGCCGGGCATACCAGGGAGTGGAATGTTGACCCCCGGCTGTGGACCGACTCGGTCACGTGCTGGCTGCGTGAAAAGATACTTTAGAGGGCCGTAACCCCGGTTTCAGCGACCCTCCGGTCGGTACCGGGAGACCGGTGAACTACACTGGCTAGAGAACAGTTCTGCTGTAGCGCCTATGCTGCGGCAGGTTTGCGTAAACGGTACACGAAAGAAGATCAGTGGTTTACTACCAGCATCTCACCAGCCGCCTTCCCCGAGTGTCCTCAGAGGAGCTTCTTGACGGGTTTAAACCGTCGGAGAGGTTTGGCGAGGTTTCGTTTGAAAACTACCGCCCAGACCCGCATCAGCCCTCCCAGGCTGAAGCGGTTGAGGCGCTCAAAAAATTTGCGGGGAAAACCGGTGCGATCACCGGGTCGGCGGGTGGCTTTCTCTCCAAATTTTTGGGGGTATCTCAATCCAGAAAAACCCCTAAAAAATACGGTGGGGTGTATCTTGATGGCGGGTTTGGGGTGGGAAAAACCCACCTGCTGGCCTCCCTCTGGCACGCGGTTGAAGGCCCCAAGGCCTTCGGTACTTTTGTGGAGTATACCAACCTGGTGGGTGCCCTCACCTTCCGCGGAGCGGTGGAGGCTCTGAGCGGCTACCGGCTGATTTGCATTGATGAGTTTGAGCTTGATGACCCCGGTGATACGGTGCTGATGTCCCGGCTCATGCGAGAGCTCTCCGACTCGGGGGTCAGTATTGCGGCAACATCTAACACTCTCCCCGGAGCCCTGGGCGAGGGTAGGTTTGCTGCCGCTGACTTTCAGCGGGAAATTCAGGTGCTGGCGAATCGGTTCACCGTTCTGCGCATTGAGGGCGACGATTTCAGGCACCGAGATCTGCCGTCGGCGCCGGAACCCGTTGAATCCGGTGGGGAAGAAGCCGCTGTTGAGGGGAGATTCACCGACGGTGCGCGTATCGCTATTGATCATTTTTCTGACCTGGTAGAACATCTTTCCCGCGTGCACCCCTCCCGTTACAGGCAGCTTGTTGAGGGTCTTGACGGTATCTGCCTCAAAGATGTGCAAACTATTACTCAGCAGGCGGTCGCCCTCCGGTTTGTGGTGCTTGCTGACCGGCTCTACGACCTTGACCTGCCCATCATCGCATCGGGGGTCCCCTTCGACCGGGTGTTTACAGAAGAGATGATGACCGGCGGCTACCAAAAGAAATATTTAAGGGCGGTATCGCGCCTTACCGCCCTGGCACGGGAAGGGCTCTCCTCGGGCAAAGGCTGACTCGGCGCCGCGGCATGGTAAAGGATAGGAGCGATTTGGCAGGTGGCTAAAAAATGTGTAGAGTGTTTACCTGTTAGCCGGCAAGCTTGAGAGGATAGCTTGTAAGGGATAACCGATGATGCGGTTGTAGCTCAGCTGGTAGAGCACCACCTTGCCAAGGTGGATGTCGCGAGTTCAAGTCTCGTCAACCGCTCGCGTGCTGCTTGGAATTTCCAAGTGCAAGCCCTAGCCTTCACGCAAGGATACGGTGAGGTGGTCGAGTGGTTAGGCAGCGGCCTGCAAAGCCGTGTACGCGGGTTCAAATCCCGTCCTCACCTCGCAAACAATTGAATAATTGTTGAGCGCGATTAGCGCAGCGGTAGCGCGTTTCCCTGACACGGAAGAGGTCACTGGTTCGATCCCAGTATCGCGCACTACTTCTTGTATTAAGAAGTATGCGGTTGTAGCTCAGCTGGTAGAGCACCACCTTGCCAAGGTGGATGTCGCGAGTTCAAGTCTCGTCAACCGCTCTATAGGTAGAGGGCCCCTAAGAACAGGGGCCCTCTCTTCGTATAGCCTTCCCCGCTTCGGTGCCAGCTTACCGGTAATTTGACCGGGCAGAGTGGGAGGGGTAGAATTTTACGGGTGTTGAGCGCGATTAGCGCAGTGGTAGCGCGCTTCGTTCACACCGAAGAGGTCACTGGTTCGAACCCAGTATCGCGCACGTGGAAAGCTTCCCCGAATCAGATTCGGGGAAGCTTTTTTGCCTGTGTGTGGAGTTGTTTTGCCCGCCCGTATTCTGGCGGGCTGCCGGGGGAAGTAGTGTAGCTAACCCGGCTTCGGGGAATGTGAGTTTTTGTGGAACGCGTATAATCAAGAGAGCATTTTTACTATTCGTTCTTCTTGACGTCAGGACACTGCCTTTGACCTCACCTATGCTGGCCTCCGCCACCGAGCACGGTCGTATGTACGCGCGTGAGACCGGAGGCGAACTGATGGTTCCCTCTATCACCACCGTGATCGGGCAGCAGGCGGTAGACCTTGGCGGCTGGCACGGGTACATGGCGGCCAAGGCCGCCCTGGAAGATCAGCGGGCCCACCGTGCTTCGGGCTCATCGGGGCTCAAATTTGCGATTATTCGCGATGCAGCCAGTGCGTCGGAGCGTTATCGGGATCATGCGGCAGCGCGCGGGGACCGGGTGCACAACTATGCCGAAAATATTGCTCTACGCGCGATGGGTCTTCCGCACCGGGTAGAGGAGTGCCGCGAGATTCTGCTGAGCCAGGGCGAGCAGGCTTTTGCCGACCGTTTTGATGAATGGTGGGAGCTCTACCGGCCGAGGCCGCTAGCCACCGAGATTACCGTGTGGAATACCACGGTAGGTTACGCGGGTACCCTGGATTTGGTGGCAGAGATCGCCGGGCGGACCTGCATTATCGACTACAAGACCAAAGGTACAGACCGGGCGGGACGGGTCAAGGCACTTGACCCCAAAGTGGTGATGCAGCTGGTTGCTGGGGTGAAAGCCGAAGAGTCTCTGGTGGACCCGCAGCGGGGACAGTGGGAGCCCTGGCAGCACGGTAAGGCGCCCATTCTCATGGGGGTGGCCCTGGGAGAAACACAGGTGGTGCCCCAGCAAGCAAATCCGGACCTGCTTGAAACGAGCTGGTACAAGTTCTGTGCTCTCAAAAGGGTGTGGGAGTATAACCGGGCGCTGGGTGAGCAAACCGGGGACCCCCTCATGCCCGTGGTACCACCTCCGGCCGCCACAGCAATACGGGGAGAACGGGTCACGCGGGCAGAACCGGGCCCGCGATCGCAAGAGAAAACCGCCTAGCTGCTACCGTAGCCGGTACATATAGTTTTTGGACAAAGGAAAAATAATGACCATACTGACGGTTCGCACCCTCGGAGATCCCGTGCTGCGTACGGTATGCGACAGCGTAACTGTTTTTGACGATGACCTCAAAAAACTGGTGAACGACATGCTGGAGACCATGTACCGGGTGGGGGGCGTGGGCCTGGCCGGGCCGCAGGTGGGGGTCAGCAAGCGTATTTTCACCTACGGCAATATCGACGGGCGTGAAGGGTACATTATTAACCCCGCTATCGAAGTTGGGCATGAGAACCAGGACGGCGGTGAGGGCTGCCTGTCTGTACCCGGTATTTCGTCGGAGACCCCCCGTAAAAACTGGGCGAAAGTGACCGGTGTTGATACCGAGAACAGGCCGCTTGAGATCGAGGGGCAGGGGCTCTTTGCCCGCATGCTACAGCACGAAACCGATCATCTCTCCGGGCGCCTTTTCATAGACAGGCTTGCCGGTGAGCAGAAAAAAAGTGTCATGCGCGCCCTGCGCGGGTCAGAGTTTGAAAACCGAACTCGCACCGTCAACCGGGAGCGCTCCGGGGCTGTGGGCTCTGCTTTTGGTGCCGCACACGAGGCAGGTGACAGATGACATACCGGGTTCTTTTTGCGGGTACACCGGAAGTCGCTGTCACGGTACTGGCCGGAATAATGGATACCGACTACGAGGTGGTGGGTGTGCTCACCCGCGAGGATGCCCCGGTAGGGCGTCAGCGCCGACTGGCACCGTCGCCGGTAGCCAGCTATGCCGAACAGCTCGGACTGCCGGTTATCAAGGCAAATAGGTGGGGCGAGGAGACGGCTACCCGCGTAGCCGCCACGGGGGCAGATATCGCCGCGGTGGTTGCCTTCGGTGTTTTGCTGCCGAACTCTGCGCTAACCCTGCTTCCGCAGGGGTGGATTAACCTGCACTTTTCATCGCTTCCTGCCTGGCGGGGTGCAGCCCCGGTGCAGCGGGCGCTGATGGCGGGGGAGAGAGAAATATTCTCGACTACCTTCCGTATCGATCAGGGCCTGGACACCGGCCCCGTGTTTTTACGGGAGTCGGTACCGGTAGCAGAGAACGACAACGCCGCCACTGTGCTCGAAAAACTAGCGCTGGGTGGCGGGGCTCTGCTGGCGGCAACCTTTGACGCCATCGCATCGGGGCAGTCCGGTAGCGTGCAGAAAGGTCAGCCAAGCTACGCTCCTAAAATGTCCCTGGCCGACGGGAGGGTGGACTGGAACCGGCCCCGCCAGGAGCTGCTGGCGCATTTTCGCGGCGTCACGCCCGAACCGGGAGCCTGGTGCTATTTTCGGGGAGCCCGTTTTAAAGTGGGTGCGGTCCGCCCCAGCGATGCCACGCCGCAGGGTGAGCCCGGGGCCGTGCACACCGTTGCCAAGAAACCGGTGGTCACCTGCGCCGATGGCTGCCTGGAACTACTTCTGGTGCAGCCGGCCGGTAAAAAAATGATGAAGGCCGCAGACTGGTTGCGCGGTGTAGAGAATTCCCCGAACCAAGAGAAAGTGGTACTGGTATGAGCGAAAACTACCGGGGAAAAAATCGCAGAAACAGCAGGGGACGCGAGCGTAACCGCCGCCCACTGGACGAGCGCAAAAAATCGGTCCTAGCCCCGGGGCAGCGTCGCCGTACCGGTGATCCCGCCCGCCTCACCGCCTTTGAGGTGATGAGCGCGGTCATGCTTGACGACTCCTACGCTAACCTGCTGCTTCCCGCGGCGATTAGAAGGCACCGGCTCAACCATCGCGATGCCGCTTTTGCAACCGAACTCACCTACGGGACCCTGCGCCATATGGGAACCTATGACGCTATTTTGGCCCACTGCCTCGACCGGCCCCTGGACAAGACGGGAGCCAAAATTCTGGTGGCCCTGCGTATGGGGGTGCACCAGCTGCTGTCCATGAGGGTTCCCGCCCACGCGGCGCTCAACTCCACGGTGGCTCTCGCACGCTCTGAAATAGGGTCGGGTCCGTCCTCTTTTATCAACGCGGTGCTTCGCCGTGTATCCGAACGCAGTGAGCAGCAGTGGCGGCAGGTGCTTGACGAAGATGCGCAGGACGAGGTGCACCGCCTTGGCTTGGCCTCATCGCATCCCGCCTGGGTGGTGAGGGCCTTGAGACAGGCGCTGGCCGCTCACGGGCGAGACCCCGGTGAAATTTCTGAGCTGCTTGCTGCCGATAATGCGGCCCCGCCCGTCGACCTGGTTGCTCTGCCCGGCCTGGGTAGCCTCCGGGAGGCAGAGGGGGAGGGGGCAGAACCCGGGAGACTTGTTACCGGCTCCGCCCACTACTCTGGTGGGGATCCGGGCCGGTTAAAATCGGTGGCGCAGGGGGTGGTCCGCGCCCAAGATGTGGGTTCTCAGCTGGTTGCCCGCGCCCTGGCTCGGGCACCGCTGGAGGGGGAAGATTCCGCGTGGCTAGATCTCTGTGCCGGCCCCGGAGGTAAGGCGGCACTGCTTGCGGCCCTTGCCGGCTCCCGTGGCGCATGGCTGCTTGCCAACGAATCGGCACCGCACCGAGCAAAGTTGGTGGAGTCATCGTTGAAACCCCTCCCCGCCAGTTCATACCGGGTGCATACCGGCGACGGTCGCAAGATTTCGAAAACCTTGCAAGAACTGGCAAAATCGGGGTCTTCTATTCCCTCCACCTTTGACAGGGTCATGGTTGATGTACCCTGCTCGGGGCTGGGGGCACTGCGGCGACGCCCCGAGGCGCGGTGGCGTAAGACTCCCCGCGACGTTGCCCGGTTATTGGCCCTGCAGAAGGAGCTCTTCGACGCCGCCGCCGAGGTAACCCGGCCCGGCGGACTGATCGCCTACGTCACCTGCTCCCCCCACGCGGCGGAAACCCAAAACATGGTGCACGATATTGCGCGCACCGGTGGGGTCGAGCTGCTTGACTCAGCGGCCGCGCTGGCTGCCGCGGCGCTCACCGACGAACGCGGAAACAGCATACTCAGCGGTGACCTAGACCCCACCTACACCCCCGATGGCTCAAACCCGCGGGCAACCACCGCCCAGCTGTGGCCGCACGTACACGGTACAGATGCCATGTTTTTTGCGCTCTTTCGTAAAAAAGTAGCCGGCTAAAAACTGAAGTTGTACTATAGACAACAAGCTGCCTCAGGGCACATCGTAGTGCCCGGGGTGCCAGGACAAAACAAAGAGGTATTATCATGGCATACGCAACAACTAATCCTTACACCGGTGAAACCGTTAGAGAATTTCCTACCGCCAGTAGGGAAGATGTTTCTGCCGCTATCGAACGAGCAGATACAGCGTTTCACCGGTGGAAGACCAGCAGCTTTCCGGAGCGTGAAGACATACTGGCGGAAGCCGCCCGCCTTCTACGCGACAATAAACGTGAGTACGCCGAAATCCTCACCCTCGAAATGGGTAAGCTGATCGGGGAAGCCGAGTTGGAGGTGGAGCTCTGTGCCCAGATGCTCGACTACTATGTAAAATTTGGTGCCGAAATCCTTGCTCCCCGCTATATTCGTGCCCGCGGTTTTGGCGATACAGATGTGAAGATCGTCAACGAGCCCCTGGGGGTACTCTACGCGGTTGAGCCCTGGAATTTTCCCTTCTACCAGGTGATACGTATTTCTGCACCGCAAATCATGGCCGGTAACACCCTGGTGCTCAAACATGCCTCAAACGTGCCCCAGTCTGCTCTCGCCATGGAGGAGCTGCTGGTGAAGGCGGGGGCACCCCGGGGGTTGCTGGTGAATATTTTTGCCTCCCACGAGGCCTCGGAACAGATTCTTGCCGATCCGCGCGTGCGCGGTGCCGCTCTGACAGGTTCCGAAAAAGCCGGTGCGGCCATCGCATCGCTTGCCGCAAAAAATCTCAAAAAATCAACCCTTGAGCTCGGTGGGGCGGATGCTTTTGTGGTGCTCGCCGATGCCGAGGTAGACAAGGCGGCTCGCTGGGCAGCCTTTGGGCGGCACTGGAACGGCGGTCAGGTGTGTGTGTCGTCCAAGAGGATTATCGTGGTCGATGAAGTCTATGAGCGATTCCTCGCCGAGTACCGGAGGATCCTCGCCGAGTTTAGGCTGGGGGATCCCATGGACCCGGACACCACGTTAGCACCGCTTTCCTCTCAGGTGGCACTTGATGTGCTCAAAGATCAGGTTGAGATTGCCCGCTCGGAGGGGATCACTATCGACGAGGTAGAGGTTGATCTTCCCGAGCAGGGCGCCTTCCACAGGCCGTTGATCCTCACCGATATTCCCGATGATTCCCGGACCAGTCAGATGGAATTTTTCGGTCCCGTTTCCTCCGTATACCGGGCCAAAGATGAGGCGGACGCTATTCGCCTGGCAAACAATACGCCCTACGGCTTGGGTGGTTCGATCTTCTCCACCGATATTGCCCGGGCAGAGAAGCTGGCGCGTGAGATAGATACCGGTATGGTTTTCATTAACCAGCCCACCGGCGTGAAAGCGGATATACCATTTGGCGGAGTGAAGCTTTCCGGCTACGGGCATGAACTGATTGATCTGGGCATTAAAGAATTTGTGAACGAAAAGGTCATTGCAGTGGCTGATATCGACGGCAGTTTCTAAACCGGGCGCACCCCGGGATATAACACGAGGAGGCATCATGGCAGATTCCCGTATTCACCCATCGATTTTAAGCGCGGATTTTGCGGATCTCGGCGGTGATCTGGCCGCAATCAGCACTGCCGATGCCGCCCATATCGATGTCATGGATAACCATTTTGTGCCTAACCTCACCTGGGGTTTGCCCGTGGTTACTCGGTTGCGGGAGGTGTCACCGGTTCCCTTCGACGTGCACCTGATGATTGAGGACCCTGACCGCTGGGCACCGGCTTACGCTGAGGCCGGGTGCGAGTCCGTCACCTTCCACGCCGAGGCTGCGGTAGCCCCGATTAAACTGGCCCGCACCTTGAGAGAGAGCGGTGCCGGAGCGGGTATGGCTCTTCGGCCGGCGACGGCCGTTGAGCCTTACCTGGATATGCTCGAGGAGCTGGACATGCTGCTGATCATGACTGTAGAACCCGGGTTTGGCGGGCAAAAATTTCTTGACGTCACTCTGCCCAAGATTCGCAGGGCCGCTGAGGCTATACGGGGCTCGGGAGCGCAGCTACGCTTACAGGTTGACGGCGGTATTACCGAAGAGACTATCGTTCGTGCGGCTGAGGCCGGGGCAGACACCTTTGTGGCCGGCAGCTCGGTGTACGGAAGTGAGGATGTGGCGGCGGCCATCAGGGGGCTGCGGCAGACGGCCGGTAGATGCTCTGGGGCGTAGCGCCGTGGGCGGGGACAACCTGTCCCGCAGGTTCTTTACCGGTGTAGGCGGCTTGCCTCTTTAGCGCTCACCCGGCATGTGTGTCATAATCAAAAATGTTCATCGTGCTCCGGGACCCGGTGAAAATCCGAACCTGCGGTGATAGCCCGCTAATTGACGGCCTTGATGAGGCCCGATACCTGCAAGGTGAAATTCCTTGGCAGACAGTTACAGTCTGGATGGAAGGTAGCACGAACATTTGCCGTACCCGTGCGGGTACCCATGTGTTCATCCCGGAGCCTCCGCGAAAGGGAAACATCATGGAATTTCTGCGGTGGCTCTTCGACGCCCAGTGGCATATTGGCGGTTCGTCAGTGCTTGTGCGCGAAGTCCTCGGTAATCTTTTTGGTTTAGCCAGTGCGTTGGGCGGTATGCGCCGTAAAGTGTGGGCCTGGCCGGTTGGTATCTGCGGCAACCTTCTTCTCTTCACCGTCTTTATGGGTACACTTTTCGGCGGGCAGGCACACGCGGCCAATATGCTGGGACAGGCGGGTAGGCAGGTCATGTTTATTGCGGTCTCAGCCTGGGGGTGGTATCGCTGGAAGACCTCCAGAGACGAGGTCGGTGCGGCCGTTGTCCCCGAGTGGGCAAGCTGGCGGCAACGCGCATTGATGGTGGCTTTTATGCTGGTGGGTACGGGTGTGCTCACCCCTCTTTTCCGGGCCCTGGGATCCTACGAGCCGGTGTGGTCCGACGCCTGGATTTTTACGGGCTCTCTACTTGCAACCTACGGTATGGCCCGGGGCTGGGTTGAGTTCTGGCTGGTGTGGGTGGCGGTTGATGTGGTGGGTACTCCGCTGCTGTGGTCGGCCGGCTACTACGCTACCGCGCTCATGTACGTTTTCTACGGTGCCTTTACGCTGACCGGTTTCTTTGTGTGGTGGGCTACCCGTAACCGTGAGATGGGGCGGGTGCAGGTGCAGACCCGCCACCTCGACCCCTCTATCGATGTGGTGCGCGATGATCCCAGATAGTGCCGCTGCCGCGCGTCCACCCTGTGAAATACAGGGGTACTCGTTTCAGCCGGGGCAGAGACCATGATCTAGAGTGGAGACCGTGAAAACATTTGAGTCACTGTTTACTGAACTTTCTAAAAAAGCGCAGATTCGCCCGGCCGGCTCCGCGACCGTTGCCGAACTTGACCGGGGTGTGCACGGTATCGGTAAAAAAATTGTCGAGGAAGCCGCCGAGGTGTGGATGGCGGCCGAATACGAGTCGGTCGAAGAGTGTGCTCAGGAGATCTCCCAGCTGATCTATCATGTGCAGGTTATGATGATCGCCCGGGGCCTGGACCCCCGGGATATCTACCGTTATCTCTAGTTGGTGAGGATTGTTGTATGCTGCGTTTAGCGGTTCCCAATAAGGGCGCACTCTCTGAAGCGGCGAGCCGGATGCTCAAAGAAGCCGGTTACCTTCAGCGCCGCGATTCGCGTGAGCTGGTACTGGTTGACGAGGAAAACGAGGTGGAGTTCTTCTACCTGCGCCCGCGAGATATAGCGGTGTACGTGGGGCAGGGGACACTCGACGTGGGGATCACCGGCAGAGACCTGCTCATGGATTCGCAGGCCCCGGCACAGGAAGTGCTGGGTCTGGACTTTGCCCGGTCCACCTTCCGGTTTGCCGGCCCCGCAGACACCTTCAGTACCGCTGGCGAGCTCGAGGGCAAACGGGTCGCCACCTCCTACCCCAGCCTGGTGGGGACCTATCTTCGTCGGCGGGGGATCGGGGCAAGTGTGATCAGGCTCGATGGCGCCATAGAGTCCTCTATCCGGCTGGGTGTTGCCGACGCGATCGCCGATGTGGTGGAGACTGGAAACACTATGCGCACTGCCGGCCTCGAACCTTTCGGTGAACCGCTCATGCGCAGTGAGGCCCTGCTCATTAAGCGCGCCGACGTCGCCGATACCCATCGGCTGGAGCGGTTACAGCGCAGACTTGAGGGAGTGCTCATCGCCCGGCAGTATGCCATGGTTGACTACGATATTCAGCGGCACCTGCTTCCGATTGCCACCGAGATCACCCCGGGTCTTGAAGCACCAACCATCTCACCGCTGGACCGGGAAGGCTGGGTTGCTGTACGCTCAATGGTCCCGCGCAGCTCGGTGAACAGGATCATGGATACCCTCTACGATATCGGTGCCCGCGCTATCCTGGTGTCACCGATTCAGGCAGCACGCCTGTAACCGCATTGTATTATCGGCAGAAAGGAGACCCCTGTGGGTGTGGCGGTACGGGTTATTCCCTGCCTTGACGTGGACGCCGGCCGCGTGGTCAAAGGTATCAATTTTGAGGGTCTACGCGATGCCGGGGACCCGGTAGAACTGGGTCTTCGCTATAACAGAGAGGGCGCGGACGAACTGACCTTTCTCGATGTCACCGCCTCCTCAAGCCAGCGTGAAACAACCCTGGAGATTGTGGGAAAAACCGCAGAGACAGTTTTTATCCCGCTCACGGTGGGCGGCGGTGTACGGGGTGTCGACGATGTAGACCGGCTCCTACGCGTCGGCGCCGATAAAGTGTCGATCAATACCGCAGCGATGAGCAGCCCACCGGTGATCAGTGAGATTGCTGGGCGTTTTGGTGCGCAGGTGCTGGTGCTGTCGGTGGACGCCAAACGCTCCACCGCAACAGCCTCGGGCTTCGAGGTAACCACCCACGGCGGCAGAAGAAACACCGGAATTGACGCCCTCACCTGGGTCAGGGAGGCAGAGGAGCGCGGGGCTGGCGAAATCCTCCTGAACTCGATAGACACCGATGGCACCGGAACAGGCTTTGACCTTGAAATGATCGAGGCGGTACGCACGATCACCGGCCTACCCATCATAGCCTCCGGTGGCGCCGGTTCCCCCGAGCACTTTCCTCCGGCCGTTGCCGCCGGTGCCAACGCCGTGTTGGCCGCATCAATCTTTCATTTCGGTACCGTCTCCATCGCACAGGTAAAAACAGCACTGAGCCGTGCAGGCTATGAGGTGCGCTCACACCCTAGCGGTAATCCTGCCTCGAAAAAGTAAAAACAGGGTCGGTACCCACATGGCTCATATATTTGAGACAGAGCGGGTGGTGCACCTGGTTGAGGATCCTGTTCCAGGACAGCGGGTAGCCTACGCGCTCGCCCACAATAGCGCCGGGAAAATCTTCTAGCTGGGGAGCATGGTAGTCGAGCAGACGGTTGACCTCCCTGAGCCATTCGAGGGCAAGGGGTGTGCCTGCGCGGGCGATAAACCCTCCGTTTCCGGGTATGCGGGTGTGGAATTTTTTGAGGTCCCAGCCCAGGTTTCCGCTCATGTGTGCCACATCGAGAGATCTGCGGTGGTGACCGCCGATATACCAGAGATCAATATCGGTGTTTAAGCGGTTGAGCTGCTTATTCCAGTTTCCGCGGGGGACTTTAATGTCTGTGTATCCTCCGCCTTTGTAGGCGGCCAGGTAGGCGCGCAGGTAGTCTGCCCGGTGGGTGAGGGATAATTTTTCGTAGAGGGGATGGAGTGGGAAGCCTTCAACCACAAAGGTGTCGAGGTTATCCGGGGTAATGAGTTTGAGCGGGATACCGATTGTATCTTCAATCTGGCTGAGGCTGTTTTTCCTGTTTCTGGTGAGGGGGTTTGTTCCGGTCCAGAAGGCATAGACTACGGCGGGTACCTGCTCAGGGAGCCCCGCCGGGCGTGCCAATCCAGCGGAGTCTCTGCGCAAAAGAAATGACCTGCGGTACTTTTCGGGCTGATAGGTGTAGGTGTGGAGTTTTTCGGCGGTATGAAAATAAAGGTCTAGGCCGCCGTGGAAAGCAGTGTTGGTGAGTGAAGGAATTCTCTTGGTTTTGATGTAGGCCAGATGCTTGGCAGATTTGGCGGCGACGACCAGTTTTTCATTCATGGGTGGGGGCTCTTTATCTGGGGGTATCGGCGGATCACACATGCACGATCTTATGACGGGCTAGTACCGTGTTTCTGATTACCCTGGGGATCGGGGTGCGGTGACTGGTTTAGCTCACGGTAACTTGTGCCCGGGTGCGGCCGAACAGGTAGAGCACCAGCTCACCGGGTTCACCGCTGAGCACCTGTGCTGTACCGCCTCTGGGCGGGGCAATCACCGTGCGTGTTCTGGGGGAGTGCCCGGGGGCTTCGAGGACCAGGCCACCGGGGTAGTTCGAACCTGCCATAAGTCGGGCCCTGCCACCGAGGTCATGCCAAATTTTACGCTGAATCTCGGGTGCGAGCTCGCGTGGCTCCCAGGGGTCTTGGGCCCGGCGGATATCCTCGGTGTGCACAAAATATTCGATGAGGTTGAGCGTGCAGTCGAGTGAGGGAAAACGGTGGCGCATTCCCAGATGCCCGGAGAGTGAGGCAAAGCGGTGTAGCGCGTTATCGTAGGCGAGGCGGTCACGAAGCGTATCGGCAAGTTCGTTGGTTGCCCGTTCTGTCCGGTGGGCTAGCGGTCCACCCACAACCCCTGCCGCGGTAAGTATCGAGGTCTCTCGCAGCAGAAGATGGGCTACCATGTGCCGGCACTCCCAGCCCTCGCACAGGGTGGGGTCGGTGGGTGAGGCAAAGTGCAGGGTGTTGATGAGTTCGGAACGTTCGGTACCCACCAGGTTGGCGGGTAGGGACAGATCGGTAGAAGAGGTCATAGTTCTAATGTGACACAGTCTGCTTGTATTGCGGTGGATTGTCGGTGATAAGTTGCCGACATTAAGGTGGAAAACACGACAGCCGCTACTATAGATAGCGATGAAAGAAGTTGACCAGCACAGAGACAGGGCTGTTCCCGGACATCTTGATCGGGCTCTGGCCTCCCGACTCAAGCGCGATTCGTGCGGGCTTGTTGCCGCTATTATTCAGCAGCACGATACCGGTGAGGTACTGATGCTGGGCTGGATGGATGACGAGGCGCTCTACCGCACACTCGCCGAGGGCCGGGTGACTTTCTGGTCGCGTTCGCGCCAGGAGTACTGGCGTAAAGGCGATACTTCGGGGCACCTACAGCTGGTGAAAGAGGTCCGTATTGACTGCGACGGTGACGCTCTACTGGTGCGTGTCGACCAGGTCGGTGCAGCCTGCCATACCGGCGCAGCCACCTGTTTTGAGGCCGGTGGAAAACTCACAGTCGCCGGAGTAGCCGGTAATATTCAGGAGTGAAGAATGCACGATCTTGGCACCATTGAACCGAGCCTGGAGGAGTTTCGAGAGCTCGCCCGGTACAACCGCGTGATCCCTGTGCGGGTGAAGGTGCTCGCCGATTCGCTGAGTCCTATCGGCATATACCGGTCTCTTGCGGCTCCGGACGGGGAGGCGCGGAAGGGGACCTTTTTGTTGGAGTCGGCAGCCGAGGGCGGGCAGTGGTCCCGCTATTCGTTTATTGGGGCCAATTCCAGGGCGACACTGACCTGCCACGACGGTGAGGCTCTGTGGCAGGGAGACACGCCGGCGGGCGCCCCGCGCGGTGGAGACCCGGTAGAGGCCGTGAGGGAGACACTGGCCCTGCTGCACACCGAGACCTTTGAGGGGCTGCCACCGTTGACCAGCGGACTGGTGGGCTACATGGGGTGGGACGTGGTGCGTCACTGGGAGAAGCTGCCCCGCAGGCCCCACGATGATGTCAACATTCCTGATTTTGCCCTGAACCTGGTATCGGACATGGCGATTCACGATAATGTTGACGGCACGGTGATGCTGGTGGCTAACGCGATCAACTTTAACGGCAGCACCGACAACGTTGATGCCGCTTACCGTGACGCGGCGGACAGGGTGAGGGCGATGCTTGAGAAATTGGCTAGCCCGCCGGCAGATATGGCGGTCTCAACCCTGACCGGAACCGATCGGGTTGAGCGTCGGATACATGAGGATACGGTGCATACCTGGGCGGAGCAGGGTTTTCTCGACGCGATTGAGAAGGCCAAGAAAAATATTCGTGACGGTGATGTGTTTCAGATAGTTATTTCCCGCCGTTTCGAGATTGAAAACCGGGCAAAAGCACTGGATGTTTACCGTATGTTGCGTCAGTCGAATCCTTCACCCTACATGTATCTCTATAATTTTGAGACCCCGCAGGGCGAGCCCTACCAGATTGTGGGCTCGTCTCCCGAGGCGCTGGTCACGCTTAAAAATGGGCGGGTGAGCACGCACCCGATAGCCGGTTCGCGGCCTCGCGGGGAGAGCCCTCAGAGGGATCGTGAACTGGAACAGCAGCTGCTTGCCGATGAGAAAGAGCGTGCCGAGCATCTGATGCTGGTAGACCTTGCCCGGAACGATATGTCGCGTATTGCGGTTCCCGGCACGGTAGATGTCACCCAGTTTATGGAGGTGGAGCGGTTTAGCCATATTATGCATATTTCTTCGACGGTTACCGCACAGCTGGGACAGGGTATGACCGCCTACGATGTACTGCGGGCCACCTTCCCCGCCGGCACCCTCTCGGGCGCGCCTAAACCGCGCGCTATGCAGCTTCTTGATGACTATGAACCCACTGCTCGAGGGGTTTACGGCGGGGTGTGCGGGTACTTTGATTTTGCCGGGAATATGGATATGGCCATTGCAATTCGTACGGCGGTCCTCAGGGAGGGACGGGCCTATGTGCAGGCGGGAGCGGGTATTGTCATGGATTCTGTTGCCGAATCGGAGCTAGCGGAGACGGTGAATAAGTCTGCTGCACCGCTGCGTGCGGTCGTGCTGGCCTCGGGGCTGACACCACTCGATCACGGTGTAGATAATGGTGGGGGAGAATGGTAAATAATGGTGGGGGAGAATGAGCGAAGAGATCGCGAGAGTATCCGGCAGTGACGGGGTCCAGACCGGGAAAAGAGGTTTATCTCCGGGGTGGACCGTGGGGGCTTTGCTGCTGGCCGCCGCAGCTGCCTTTGGGAGTAGTCTCCTCCCGTGGATCACCGTGCACACACACACATCGCTGAACCGGGCAAATATCGAGATTGCCGGGGCGAACGCTGCTCCGGCGGTGACCTCTTTAGCGCTGGTGGTGATGGCTGCAGCGGTTGCGCTGCGGATAGCGGGACCAAAAATCCGCTGGGTGGTGTGCGCCATGATGCTGATAGCAGCGGTGGGTATGGGTCTTTCAATCCTGTCTGCGGTAGCTGACCCGGCGGCGGCATCGCTGACAGAGGTGGCTCAAGCCACGGGGATGGAGGGTGCTGATGCCGACTACAGTCTCAGCTTCTGGCCCTGGGTTGCGGCTCTGTGCGCCCTGGTGGTTTTTGTTGTATCTCTCAGGGCTGCCTGGGTAAGTGTGTCCTGGCCGGTTGGACGCAAGTATGAGCGTAATGCGCGGCCCGCCGATACAACCGAGATAGATAGTATCGATACCTGGGATTCGCTGACAGCCGGGATAGATCCAACCCGGTAGCCTTTAATCGGGCAACATTGCGCACAAATAGTGGTGTGAGTCCGGCTTTAGCATACAATCAAAAGGAAGACCTACTGCCCGAGATCTTTCGGGCGTTATCTTGCAGGAGGAGAAAATATGGCGGAAAAGCAGATTGCCATTGAAACCCCGCTAGCCTACCCCAACCACGGCAACACCGTGGCTTCCTGGACCATGGTCATTGTTATGGTGGTGGGCGCAATCATTGCCGCCGTTGGTTTTGATACTTTTCACTGGCCCGTGGTGGTCGTGGGTGCCGTCATTATGGTTTTGGGTATTGCGGCCGGGCTTGTTTTGAGGGCTATGGGTTACGGCCAGGGTGGCTCCAAGACCAGGTACAGGAAGCACTAGCCTACCGACACGTGACCAGGGTAAGCGCCCCGCACCGATGCGGGGCGCTTCTCTTAAAAGTTTGCGGTGTGAGCCAGGGAGGGGCCAAAGAGTATGGCAACTGTTCTTGAGAGCATTATTGACGGTGTCCGCCGGGATATGCGGGTGCGCCAGGCCGAGGTTTCCTTACACCAGCTGAGGGACCGGGCTGAGAAACAGCTACCGGCGTTAGACGCGCTGGCTGCGTTGAGAGGAAAATCCCCCGGATCTTTTGGCATTATTTCCGAGGTGAAAAGGTCATCTCCCTCTCGCGGGACGCTTGCCGATATTGCCGATCCCGCCGAGTTAGCGGCATCCTACGAGGCCGGTGGGGCGGCCGCTGTCTCGGTGCTGACCGAACAGCGTCGTTTTGGTGGCGCACTCGATGACCTGGCGGCAGTGCGGCAGCGGGTCACTATCCCGGTGTTGCGTAAAGATTTTATTGTTGATGAATATCAGATTTGGGAGGCGCGTGCCTGGGGTGCTGACCTGGTGCTACTCATTGTTGCAGCCCTGGATGATGAGTCCCTGCGCTCTTTTCTCGATCTTACGCACTGTCTGGGCATGAACGCGCTGGTAGAAGTGCACACCCCCGACGAGGTGGTGCGCGCGGAGAAGGCCGGTGCAAAAATTGTGGGAGTTAACGTGCGCAACCTTAAAACTTTAGAGGTCAACCGATCCCACTACGCCCGTCTTGCCTCTTACCTACCCCAGGATACGGTTCTTGTGGCCGAGTCCGGTGTGGAGTCGGCCGACGATGTTGCCGCCTACGCCTCCCACGGTGCCCAGGCGGTACTGGTGGGGGAGACCCTGGTGAAGTCTGGTGATCCTTCTCGGGCGGTAGCAGATTTTCGGCGGGCGGGTATGAGGGCTCGAGAACGGTACCTTGGTAGCTAGGGAAGGAAGAGATAGGTTATGGCAGATAATTTGGCGGATACATTTTTAGACGGTGGCCCTGAATCGCTGAGGAACGCGCCGGGTCCGTATTTTGGCCGTTACGGTGGGAGGTGGATGCCCGAGTCCCTCATGGCGGCCATGGAGGAGCTGGAGGAGACCTTTCATAAGGCCAGGGAAGACCGCGATTTCATGGAAGATTTTCGCAGGCTTTCTCGCGAGTACTCGAACAGACCTTCGCTGCTGACGGAGGTGCCGCGTTTTTCTGAACATGCGGGCGGAGTGCGCGTTTTCTTGAAGCGTGAGGATCTCAATCACACCGGGTCCCACAAGATTAACAATGTGATTGGTCAGGCTCTTTTAGCCCGGCGCATGGGAAAAACCCGGCTCATTGCAGAGACCGGTGCGGGTCAGCACGGTGTTGCCACAGCAACCGCGGCAGCACTGTTCGGTATGGAGTGCGTGATTTATATGGGGGAGGAGGACACCGAGCGGCAGGCGCTTAACGTTGCTCGAATGCAGCTTTTGGGTGCCAGGGTTGTTGCGGTGCAGACGGGCTCACGCACCCTTAAAGACGCCATTAACGAGGCCCTACGCGACTGGGTGGCGAACGTGGGGACCACCCATTATTTACTGGGGACTGCCGCCGGTGCCCACCCTTTTCCGGCTATGGTACGTTTCTTTCATCAGGCTATTGGTGACGAGGCCCGTGAGCAGATTCTTGAGGTAACGGGCCGGCTTCCCACCGGTATCGCCGCCTGCGTGGGGGGTGGATCAAACGCTATCGGGCTTTTCCACGCTTTTCTCGATGACTCCGCGGTGCAGATTTACGGCTTTGAGGCCGCTGGTGACGGCGTGGAAACAGGTCGCCATGCGGCCACTATCACCCTGGGTAAACCGGGGGTGTTACACGGGGCAATGACCTACCTGATGCAGGATGATGACGGGCAGATTATTGAGTCTCACTCTATTTCTGCCGGTTTGGACTACCCCGGTGTGGGGCCCGAGCACTCTCACCTCGCTGACCTTGGGCGGGTGAGCTATCAGCCGGTGACCGATACCGAGGCTATGGATGCCTTGCGGCTGCTGTGCCGAACCGAGGGTATCATTCCCGCCCTGGAGTCGGCTCACGCTTTAGCTGGTGCTCTCCGGGTCTGCCGTGACTGGTCCGAGAAGGATCCCGCGGCGGCGGGGGAGAAATCCATGATTGTGTGTCTCTCGGGCAGAGGGGATAAGGATATGGAGACTGCTCTGAAATGGTTTGGTCTGGGGAAGGCCATCCCGTCATCGACGTTACTGACAGGAAATACCGAGGCGGCTGCTGAGCGTCATGCCGCAGAAGGCGAGGGGGCGCAATGACTTTTCATCACACAATTTCCGCAACCGCACGGTATTCGGCTCTTGAGAAGAGGCTTCCGTCTCCCAATCCTGATTCCCCGCTGGCGGCCAAGCTTGCAGCCTGTAAAAAAGAGGGGAGGCCCGCGCTGATTGGGTATCTCCCGGTGGGCTACCCCAGCCTTGAGGAATCGATCGCCGCCGGTATTGAGCTAGGTGGGCAGGGGGCGGACGTGATCGAACTGGGTGTGCCCTATTCGGATCCGGTGATGGATGGCCCCGTGATTCAGCGGGCAACCGAGCAAGCTCTGACTCGTGGCTTCCGCCTGCGGGATATTTTTCGGGCGGTGCGCGAGATCAGCGAGGCCACCGATGCCGTGGTGGTCGTGATGACCTACTGGAATCCTGTGCTCAGCTACGGGGTCGAGCGGTTTGCCCGTGATCTTGCCGAGGCCAAGGGCGCCGGTATCATCACCCCTGATTTGGTGCCCGACGAGGCTTCTGAATGGTTTGAGGTGTCCGAGCGCTACGGACTTGACCGTATTTTTTTGGCGGCTATGTCCAGCTCAACCGAGAGGATCAATCTTATTTCTCGGGCTTCGTCCGGTTTTGTCTATGCAGTATCGGTGATGGGTGTTACCGGCGCGAGAGGATCGGTGAATTCTGCCGCTGAGACGCTGGTGGAAGATCTGCGTACTGCCGGTGCCCCGAGCGTGTGCGTGGGCCTGGGGGTGTCACGGCGTGAGCACGTTGAAGAGATCGGTAGATATGCGGACGGCGTGATTGTGGGAACAGCTCTGGTGCAGGCTCTGGGCGAGGGCGGCCCTCGGGCTGTTGGTGCTCTTGCCCGGCAGCTGGCGGGATGGGAACGGGGGAGAGAATAGTGTTATCTGCGGGGATTATTGCGTCTATACCGTCGCCGTCGATCAGTTCTTTTTCGGTGGGGCCGTTCACCATACATATTTATGCCCTGTGTATTCTCGCCGGTATAGCCCTCTGTCTCTGGCTGACATCGACCCGCTGGAAAGCCTGGGGGGAGGACCCCGAGCGGGTGTGGGATGTGGCTGTGTGGGCCATCCCCTTCGGCCTCGTGGGGGCTCGAGCCTACCATGTGCTCGTCACCGATCCGGGGTCCTATTTTGGTGCCGGGGCTGATCCCTGGGGCTGGATCAAAATTTGGGAGGGCGGCATTGGTATTATGGGAGCAATTTCGGTGGGTGCCCTGGGGGCCTTTATCGCCTGCCGACGCTACGGTATTTCGTTAGCGAAGTTTGCCGATGCCGCCGCACCGGGAATCCTTGTAGCACAGGCGTGCGGGCGGTGGGGTAACTGGTTTAACCAGGAACTTTTTGGCAGACCGACAACCCTGCCCTGGGGGGTGGAGATTGACTACGGGTCGGCTAATTTTCCTCGGGAGTACGCTGAGGGAACGCTCTTTCATCCCACCTTTCTCTACGAGTCGGTGTGGAACCTACTCGGTGCCCTACTGCTGATCTACCTGGGCCGAAAATCGGTGCTTAAGCTGGGGCAGACTTTCTGGCTCTACGTGTTGTGGTACGGTGTGGGGCGCTGCGCGATTGAGATTTTCCTTAGAATCGACACCGCAGATATGCTCTGGGGTATGCGTGTTCACGTGTGGACGTCGGGGTTGCTGATTATCCTGGGGCTGCTGGGTTTCCTTGCCGCCGGGGTACGCGCGAGAAAAAAAGAGACGGCCGGTGAAAACGCCATCACCGATCGGCTGGAAAGCTAACTCATCGTCGCTCGCCCCAGTCTAGCCCTTGCCCAGACGGGCGAGGGCTGCCTCTATGAGGGGAGCGATTGCCTGCCGGTCGCTGTAGTCAACCGTTTTCTGGTCAAAGCTATCGAGCATCTGCTGGTTTGCGGTATTTTTGTGGGGGAGGGCAGCAATGGCGGTGCGGATACCCATCATTACAGCTTTGTGTTTGAGGGAAAGCCGACTGTGGTCGAGGCCGCCGCGGAAATGAAACATTTCTGCTCCGCGGGCGAGGTCGCCAAAATTCTTGGTCACGATTCCGTCGAGTTTTTCCCGGGAGGCACCGTCGAGGCCGCTAAAAGATACGGTGAAGAAAATCCGGGTCTTTTCTTCGCAGGCCGGGGAGAGTTTTTTGAGGTCGGCGGCTCCGGTGAGGGATCCACCGTAGTCGCTGGCTCCTACTATCAGAAGATCGGCGGCGGTAATCTCTGCGGCGGTTGTCTCGGCGATAGGCTGAACCTGTACCCGACGATCGGTGGCGGAGTTGCCCAGGTCCTGAGCTATCCAGCGCGCATAGGTTTCGGTGTAGCCGTACTGGCTCGCAAAAAGAATAAGAATCCTGCTCATGCCGTTACCTTAACTCAGGTAGCCGGTAACGGTCTCAACCAGGGGGTTGATGTCTTCGCGGTTGCTGTAGTCGCCACCACCGTTATCGAAAGACTCCACCATCTGCCTGTCATATTCGTTGGCGTGTGGTTTGAGTTTGTAGGCGGTGCGGACGCCGGCGAGCACGGTTTTATGGGTGCGGGTCATCTGCGAGAGGTCAAGTCCGCCCCTGAAGTGGAAGGTGGGGCGGCCTCCGGCAACATCCTCTTTGTAGGATTTCATCACGCGCTTATCGAGGTAGTCACGGGGATAGACCGCTAGACCGTTGAAACAGACGGTAAAGAAAACACGGTGGGCTACTGTGAGCATAGCTTCGCGGCGTTTACGCAGGGTGGGTGCGCCGGTGAGGAAACCACCCAGATAGCTTGCCCCCACAACGAGTACATCTGCTGATTTTATGAGTTCATCGGTTGCCTCCGCAATGGATGAGAGTGTGACCTGTGGGGCGTCCGGAATACGACCAAGATCCTCGGCGATCCAGGTGGAGTAACGCTCGGTGAAACCGTAGTTGGAGCCGAAAAGAATCACAACGTGTTTGTTGCTCACTATGTACCTCTTATATTCGCTGTGTTGGGGGCGTAACTGTATCCGCTACGCGGTACCACCATAAGGATAGAACAAGAATCTGCGGATTGATACCGGGAGCCGCAGATGTGTGTTTTTGTTGGAAGCTATACGTTAATATCGTGACGACTTGCCGGCTTCTGGTCCAAAGCAGCAGGTTTTCGCATATACTGGGATACGTACACGTTGGGTTTTTACTGACTTGTTGTGAATGCGTGGGGATTTGACCGCGTCATCCTGCCCTTCGGGCACTTTCGCAAAAGAACGGTAGACAAACCCCGGTGTAGCAACCCCAAACTTATTAAGGTGAGATGCATGAGACGCGCAAAGATTGTTTGTACTATCGGCCCGGCAATTTCTTCCCCGGAGAAAATTGCGGCTGCTATTGAGGCGGGATTGAATGTTGCCCGCCTCAATATGAGTCACGGAGACCATACGGTTCACACGGAGTCGTTCACCACCATCCGTGATCAGAGCCAGAAACTGGGGAAAAACGTTGCGATTCTCGCCGATCTCCAGGGGCCCAAGATTCGCCTGGAAACTTTCAAAAACGGTTCGGAAATTCTGGAACCTGGCGCTACCTTTCAGATCACCATTGAAGATGTTGAGGGAACCAAAGATATCTGCGGGACCACCTTTAAGGGCTTGCCCGCCGACGTGAATCCCGGAGATACTCTGCTGATTGATGACGGCAAGATCCGTCTTGAAGCTGTCAAGGTCAGCGACACCACCGTGACCACCAGGGTGATCGTTGGTGGCCCGGTCTCAGATCACAAGGGTATCAATCTTCCCGGTGTCGCCGTTTCTATTCCGGCGTTGACCGAAAAAGACGAGCGTGACCTGCGGTTTGCCCTCAATCTGGGGGTGGATATTATTGCCCTGTCGTTTGTGCGCTCGGGGGATGACATTCTGAGGGTGCACGAGATCATGGACGAAGAGGGTATTCGCCTTCCCGTGATTGCCAAGGTCGAGAAACCTCAGGCCATAGACAACCTTCAGGATATTGTTGATAAGTTCGACGGTATTATGGTCGCCCGCGGTGATCTGGGCGTCGAGTACCCGCTCGAAGAGGTGCCCCTGGTGCAGAAGCGCGCTATCGAGCTGGCCCGCCGCTGGGCAAAACCGGTGATTGTGGCAACCCAGGTGCTGGAGTCGATGATTCAGAACCCGGCACCCACCCGCGCGGAGGCCTCGGACTGCGCTAACGCTATTCTCGACGGTGCTGATGCTGTCATGCTTTCGGGTGAAACCTCTGTGGGTAAATACCCGATTATTACCATTCAGACGATGGCCCGCATTATTTCTTCGACCGAGGAACGCGGACTCTACCGGGTGCCCGAGCTGGGGACCGACCCCAAGACCCGCGGGGGAGCGATCACGCGGGCCGCGGTCACCGTTTCTGATCAGCTCAACGTCGATTTTATTACTGCCTTTACCCAGTCCGGTGATACCGCTCGCCGGCTTGCCCGCTTGCGTCCGTCGAAGCCGGTGATTGCCTTTACCCCTGATCCCAAGGTGCGTGCCTTTTTGGCTCTCCTGTGGGGAGTGCAAGCGGTGCAGAGTGAGTTTGTGGGTACCACCGATGATATGACGGGGCTGGTCGACAAATTCTTGCTGGCACACGGGGTTGCTGAGCCCAATGACCTGATTGTTATGGCAGCGGGCTCACCCCCCGGTGTCGCCGGGTCGACCAACCTGCTGAAGGTTCATCGTATTGGTGATCTTGACGATGCGGGCGCGGTGCTTCCCGAGGAACGTGAGAAATTGGGCCCCTGGGGCGTAGAGTAAAAATATGCGGGCCCCTGCTTGAATATGAGGGGAGTTGTTCCCGTCAGAGACGGGAACAACTCCCTTCTTTTGTGGAGGTAGTATGGATATTTTGAGCATCCAATGGCTCACCTATGTGCTGAATAACCAGATTTTAGATGACTCATCTGTGGTGAGTTCTACCGACCCATGCTATATAGCCAGAAAATGTAAGGATTGAGATGAAAACCGCCCAGGTCCGCTCCTACGCTAGGAATAACATTGAGCTAGAGATCCGTGACGCTTCGAAACCAAAACCTCGGCCGGGGCAGGCCCTCCTTCGCGTCCTTACCGCCGGAGTAAACCCGCTAGACAATATGATTACCCGGGGCGAGGTTAAACTTATCGTCCCCTACCGGGTGCCGCTTATCGCCGGAAATGAAGTTGTTGGAGTCATCGAAGACCTGAATGTAACCGGTACCGCTTTTGCCCCGGGAGACCGCGTTTTTGCTCGCCTACCGCTTGACAGTATTGGCGCTTTTGCCGAATATGTTGCGGTAGATGCCGATGCTCTAGCGCCAGTTCCCGCATATCTGAGCGATGTTGAAGCCGCAGCCGTACCGTTGACCGCGCTGACCATCGTGCAGTCCTTGGACTTGATGCAGCCGCAACCGGGTGAATCCATCTTTATCTCCGGCGGCACCGGCGGGGTGGGAGCCATGGCTATCCCCATCGCCAAAGCCAAAGGACTAACCGTTATTACCAACGGTTCAGCTCCCAATAGGGAACGAGTCATGACCCTCGGAGCGGATCAGTTTTTGGACTATAAAACCGAGGACTATACCGCTGTCTTATCTACCATTGACTACGCTCTAGACACCCTCGGCGGTGCAGAAACTGAAAAGCAGATGGGTATTCTCAAACCCGGTGGTCACCTGGTTTCCCTGCGAGCCATACCAAATAGAGCCTTCGCCAAACGAATGGGGTTCTCAAAGCTCAAGCAGCTACTTTTTGGTCTTGCCGGGCGCAGGCTCGACCGTATGGCTAAACGCCACCGGGTTACCTACGATTTCATCTTTGTTGAATCCAGCGGCCCGCAGCTGATCCAGGTGGCAGACCTCTTGACCGAGCTTCAGCTGAAGCCCTCTGTCGACACCGTGTACCCCTTTGAACAGGTTAATAAAGCGCTTCACAAAGTGGCTTCCGGCAAATCACGGGGCAAGACCGTCCTGACCATAGCAGGAAACAAGTGACGGCTATGCCCATATATTTCACCCTCATATATCTATCTGACCGTTGACGGATAGAAGATTCTCTACCGGGAAGCCGAGAAAAATCGCCGAACAGATGATGAGATTCAGCGCATAGGCATGCTCATCTGCTTGGTCGTCACAATGGTGGTCAAGGGTTTTTCTGTAGGCCATAAGAAAAGCCTCTGCACGGGGTGCTTTCCCATGTCAGAGGCCGTTTGTGCCCAAGGTGGGACTCGAACCCACACTCCGTAGAACCGCATTTTGAGTGCGGCGCGTCTGCCAATTCCGCCACTTGGGCATACGCAATAAGCGCCTTTAAATACTACACCGGCAATCGCGCAAAAATGAAATCTTCCGGGTTGCGGTCCGCTAAGGTTAGTGCACCGTCTCTGCACAGGATCACACGGGGCGGGGGTTGAAATGCTTTGAACTGTCCATACAAGTGGTGTTTAATAATGTACAGGTACACGCCCCTTGCAGCATTGAGCCGGCAGACCTGTTTATCCGGAAGAAATATATAAAGCAAGCGCACACAGTCGATGTTGACCCGAGGAGTCAAGAATGTCAGAGCCGACAGTAACAGATTCCGATCCTGAAGAAGCAGCTACTGAAGAAAGAACTGCACGAACCGTTATTGTTGCGGAAGATGAGGCACTTATCCGCCTGGATATCGTTGAAACCCTCAAAGATCAGGGGTTTGAGGTAGTCGCTGAGACCGATAACGGTAAGACTGCACTGGAGCTCACCGAAAAACATCGACCAGACCTGGTGCTTATGGATGTCAAAATGCCGGTTATGGACGGAATTACGGCAGCCGAAGAAATTACCAAACAGCAGCTGGCACCGGTGGTGCTCCTCACCGCTTTCAGCCAGAAAGAACTGGTTGACCGGGCAACCGAGGCGGGTGCTATGGCATACGTGGTCAAGCCCTTCACCCCCAACGATATTATGCCTGCCATCGAGATCGCTATCAGCCGCTACGAGCAGATTATAGCTCTGCAAGCGGAGGTCTCTTCCATCAAGGAACAGTTTGAAACCCGCAAGCTGGTTGACCGGGCAAAATCCCTGCTGATCACCAAGATGGGTCTCAGCGAACCGGAAGCCTTCCGCTGGATTCAGAAAACATCTATGGACCGCAGGCTCTCGATGCGCGAGGTTGCAGAGACCATTGTCAAGCAGGTCTCCTAAAATAGTTCCGTAAAACCGGGAAAATAAATATAAGAACAGGTCCGGTATGCACGATGAACCCCGGTGTTGGCGTATCAGACTCTGATACACCAACACCGGGGTTCTCGACGAGGAAGGAAAGCTATTTTCTGGGTGAAGTAAAGCCGATGCCCCACAGGGTGATAGCTATACTGATCGCCACCACCGGCCACCACCAGCCGCCCTGCTGCTGGGCAACAACTATGAGTAGAAGAGTAAAAACCAGAAAAACCATGCCGATTTTTCGTTTCATCACTGCCTTCCTGTCGCCCATCCTATGTTAGGCCGGTGCGCTATTTTCTTCCTCAAATACGGCAGCTGAATCCCGCGAGCGCTCCAGGTCTTTGCGGCTGATCCGGCCCCCGATTTTTTCGGTGACCGCCGCGATGGTGGCGTCACCGGTGACGTTGGTTGCGGTACCGAATGAGTCCTGTGCCATGTAGAGGGCGATCATGAGGGCGATCATGGAGTCGTCAAAGCCCAGCAGGGACTGGAGGAGGCCGATAGCCGTCATGACTCCGCCACCGGGTACTCCGGGGGCGGCTACCATCATGATACCGAGCATGAGTACCAGCGGAACCATATCCATATAGGCGATATCTCCACTAGTGATAAAGACCACGGCGATAGCGCAGGAGGTGATGGTGATCATCGATCCTGATAGATGGATGTTTGCGCACAGCGGTATGGCGAAGTCAGCGATTTTTGCTGAGATGCCCGTTTTTTTGGTTGATCTCAGGGTTACCGGGATAGTTGCCGCCGAGGACTGGGTGCCCAGGGCGGTGAAGTAGGCGGGCAGCATGGTTTTGAGCATGGTAAAGGGGTTGCGCTGGGTGAGCAACCCGGCAACGGTGTACTGGATGAGAAGCATCAGCCAGTGCAGAATCAGCACCATCACAAAGACTTTGCCAAAGACGGCCAGAATCATGGCGACCTCACCGGCCAGGGTCATGTTGGCAAAGACACCCACAATATGAATCGGCAGTAGAGGAATGATTACGGCGGAGAGGAGCTTTTCAATAATCACCTGAAAATCGATGAAAAGGTTCAGCATGGTCTTGGTCTTGAGCGCGGTTAGCCCCAGGCCCAATACAAAAGAGAGCACCAGGGCTGTCATGACCGTGAAGGGCGGGTCAAGGGTGAAATCGACGTACCCGGAAGACAGGGCTTCCTCGGGATTATCGAATGCCGTGAGTTGCTGGCCGCGCAGAAGAGTAGGGTAGAGAAAGAAAGCTGTAGAAAGAGCCAAGAACCCCGCGCAGACGCTGGAGAAATAGGAGAGGCCCACAGCGGTACCCAGAAGTTTGCCGGCCCCGCTTGCCAGCGAACCAATTCCGGGAACAATAAATCCGAGAATAATCAGCGGGATAGCGAAACTGAGGAAAGCGCTGAAGATCGTTGAGAAGGACACAAAAATTTGAACGATGAGATCGGTGGGTACAGACCAGCCAAAGGATCTGTTGACGCTGTCTATCATTCCCGGCGTGAACGAGCCGATCAGGACACCGGCCGCGATAGCGGCGATGATCCATACAAGAAGAGGTATCTTCTTCACGGTAGAAACCTTTGAACGAGGAACATGAATGCGGATGATAGCGCCCTGAGCTCGCGTGTGCCGAGTGGGCGGCTAGGGCATGGTTTCCATACTACGTGGAGGCGTGCCGAGGTGTGACCCGTTTGAAACAAATGCGGTAACTCGTGGGAAATCCCACACAGTTTTAGGTGCCTCGGTTGAGTGTGTTAGCGATTCTTATTGCCGGAAGGTATCGATGTTTCGTGTTGCTGCCCGTCGGGCCTCCGCCCGTGAACCGTGTACCGGCGAGAGGGTGGGAGTCTTTTCTTCGGCAGCGGTGTTCTTTCCGCTGTCGTGGTGGCCGGGTACCGGTCCGGGTGAGGGGCGGTCTATGATCGCATTGGTTATCCGCCCTATACTGATGAGCTTGCCCTGGGGGTCAACAATTTCAACGGTGTGCACGCACTGGGTGCGCCCGATTCTTGCGGCCCGGGCCGTGGCGGTCACCAGCCCCGATACGGCTGGGCGCAGGTGGCTGATATTGAGTTCGGTACCCACCGCGATCTTTCCCGACTCGGCTGCAAGACCGGCAGCCAGGGACCCCAGGGTCTCTGCCAGCGCGGCGCTAGCACCACCGTGCAGGAGCCCTACCGGCTGGGTATTACCGGCCACCGGCATGGTGGCAACTGCTTGCTGGGGGGTGAGTTCAAGGAAGTGTATACCGAGCTTGGGGATGAGTTCCCCCAGGCCCTGGGCTGACCCATCAAACAGGTAGAGGGCGTGCTCCGGTACGCCGTGATCGCGAAGCTGCTGGGCGGGACTTATGGGCGTGTGCGGAGACTCAGACATGGGGTACCTTTCCTACGAAACAGAATCATTATCTAGCATTGGGCAAAAAAACACCAGGCAGAACAGAAAGTAGTAGCCTCATCGTACAGCGTTTAGGATGGAAGATGTGACTACTTCAGACGCAGCAACCAACCCGCAGAAGCTACTTTTAATTGACGGGCATTCGTTGGCCTTCCGCTCTTTTTACGGTACCCCCGCAGAGGTGTTTGTGACCGGTACTGGGCAGCACACCAACGCCGTTCACGGGTTTCTCTCCACCCTGCTTAGCCTGATCAAAACCGAAGAACCCAGCCATATTGTGGCGGCATTCGATCTAGCCGGTGGAACTTTTCGTACGCAAGAATACGATGAGTATAAAGCGGGACGCTCCGAAACGCCCCCGGAGTTTTTTGGTCAGGTAGAGCTGATTCAGCGTTTGCTGGCCGAACTGAATATTCCGGCGGTGAGCCTGGAAAATTACGAGGCAGATGACATCATTGCAACGCTGGCAAAAATAGGGCGAGACACCGGTATGCAGGTGCGGATCGTCTCCGGAGACCGTGATGCTTTCCAGCTGGTCCACGATGGGGTCACCGTGCTCTACCCGGTGACAACCGGTCCGTCCAAGGGGCTGCGCGTTATGGATGCCCGGGCGATTGAAGAAAAATATAAGGTTCCCCCGCACCTTTACCCCGATTTGGCCGCGCTCACCGGTGAGCAGGCCGATAACCTCCCCGGCGTACCCGGTGTGGGTCCCGGATTTGCCGCCAAGTGGATCAACGAGTACGGGAGCCTAGACGCTGTGATCGAGCACAGGGAGGAGATCAAGGGTAAAAAAGGGCAGGCGCTGAGGGAGCACCTTGACGACGTACTGCGCAACCGGCGCCTCAACCGACTGGTTGATGATCTTGAACTGCCGGTTGATCTTGATGACGCTGATGACTATGGTCCGGTAGATCCCGCCAACCTTGACGCGCTTTTTGATGAGCTCGAGTTCAACGCTATCCGCAAGCGTACCGCGGAACTTTTTGCCGATCGTGCGCAGGTGGCAGCGGTGAAGGTCGATATTTCGGTGGAGGAGACCCTGAGCCTCTCTACCGAACGGGAGCTGACCGATTTTCTCTCCGCTGCCCAAAAGTCTGTCGGGGCACTGGAGCGTCCCTCGCCCGTTCCCGACAGGCTCGCCGGTGCACTCACCCTTTACCCGGTTGTTGACGAGGTAGCGCCGGAGGCGGGGGTGGCCCACGAGCAAAACCTTCTGGGTTTGATGGTTGTGGGGGGCGAGATTGCCGGCTGGGTAGATTTCTCCCTGCTGGAACCTGCGGCCGAACAGGCTCTAGCCGGTTGGCTGGCTAATGAGGCTGAAGCCAAGATTGTGTTTGACGCTAAACAGCAGATTAAATCACTGGCAGCCCGTGGCTTTAGCCTGGCCGGTCTGGTGGAGGACCCACTGGTAAGCTCTTACGTTTGCGGCCATATACCCGCTGCACGGCGGCGGGGTTTTGCGGCAATGATGCAGGATCTCACCGAGATTTATCTGCACACCGACTTTCCTGCCGAACCCGAGAACGAGATTGCCCAGGGTGAGCTTTTCTCGGTGGAACCGGCAGTGGATCTCAGCTACCGGTCTCTGGTGGCCCGGTATATTCAGGAACTGGCTTATGCTCTGCACGCTGACCTGGTGGCCCAAGACCAGCTTGAGCTCTACCGCACTATCGAATTACCCATGGTCACCGTGTTGGCTTCCATGGAAAGAGCGGGTATTGCGGTCGACTCCGATGTGCTCCAAAAACTTAAAGATCACTATTCCTCATTTATTGATCAGGCTACCGAGGAGGCCTACCGGATTATTGATCACGAGGTTAACCTGGGCTCACCCAAACAGCTTCAGGGTGTGCTCTTTGAGGAACTGGGTCTACCCACCACCCGCAAACTTAAGTCGGGATACTCCACTGATGCCGAGTCGATGGCTGACCTTCTCACCAGGATCAGCCCCGAGAGCAGGGGCGCCCAGTTTCTTCTAGCTCTGCAGATGTATCGTGACTATACAAAGCTTAAACAAACTGTTGAAGGCCTACAAAAAGCAATAGCTGAGGACGGCCGCGTGCATACCACCTTCCAGCAGAATGTGGCTGCCACCGGCCGTCTGTCGTCAACCGACCCTAATCTGCAGAATATTCCCATCCGTACCGCACAGGGTCGCAAAATTCGTGATGCTTTTGTGGTCGATCCCGGGCCGGTAGACGGGGTTCGGTACACCACCCTGCTCACCGCTGACTACTCGCAGATTGAAATGCGCATTATGGTGCACCTGGCCCGGGACGAGAAACTGATACAGGCCTATCAGGATGGCGAAGATTTGCACCGCTTTGTGGGCTCCGAGGTTTTTGGGGTAGCACCGGACGAGGTCACCGCCGATATGCGTGCGAGGGTCAAGGCCATGTCGTACGGGCTGGCCTACGGGCTTTCACGGTTTGGTCTCTCTAAGCAGCTGGGTATACCGGTGGAGGAAGCTGCCGAGCTGACCGTGAACTATTTCAAGCGTTTTGGCGATGTGGGTCGTTTCTTGCGTGGAACGGTTAAGCAGGCGCACAGGGACGGGTACACCGCGACCATGTTTGGCCGCCGCCGGATACTGAGCGATCTCAACAGCTCTAATCGGCAGCGACGCGAAGCGGCAGAACGCGCAGCTCTTAACGCACCTATTCAGGGCACAGCTGCCGATATCATCAAAATAGCCATGATCAACGTGCAGAAACGGATAGAGCGGGAGGGACTGGCGAGCCGTATGCTTTTACAGGTCCACGACGAACTCATCCTTGAAGTTGCCCCCGGAGAGGAAACGGCGGCGCAAACTCTACTGACCGAAGAAATGTCGAGGGCGGTAGAGCTTCTTGTTCCCCTGGACGTGCAGGTGGGGTGGGGAACCTCCTGGCAGAAAGCCGGACACTAGTGTCTACCCCGCTACACGATGCGTATGAGGACGACGCGGAATGGGGAAGTGACGCGGCTCCGCGCGATGTCACCATCACTTACCTTCAGATGCTTGCCCGACCAGCTACCCCCGTTCGCCAGGCTCCCGACGGGGTCCGGGTTGAGCGTGCTGCCCACCCTACCGCGGAGCTTGCCCGCTGGCTCTACGCTGTGGTGGGTGGCCCCTACCGCTGGTATGAGCGGCTGGGGTGGGCACGAGAGACGTGGCAGGAGGAACTCGATGAAGTGGGTAGTGAAATATGGCTTGTCCATGTGCGGGGCACGCCCGCAGGATACTGTCAGCTTCACGCCGCGGTCACCGATACGACAACAGACAGTGGGGGTAGTACCGACACCGAAATCCTCTATTTTGGGCTGATAGATTGGGCGCAGGGTAGGGGGATCGGCAGATTCTTTCTTGAAACCGTGATCGACCGCGCCTGGACACTCCATGAGAGGCACCCTTTACCGCCGGTGGGTAGAGTCTGGGTGCATACCTGCGATCTTGATGGGCCCCATGCGCTGGCTAACTATCTGGGGAGGGGCATGAACATTTTCCGACGGGATACTCACCGTGAGGTGGTACTCAAACAGCCGCTGAGTTCCTGGGAATCCATGTTTGCTCGCTAAAGATCAGGCAGAATAGGTGAGTGGGAGAACGTATCACGGTCACCCGCGACACGACACACCCGAAAAGGCGCGTGCGTACCCGAACAAGAAAATTTTCCTCGCGCACTAGAAAAATCGGAGAAACGGAAGCATAAATCGTTGACCCGGCCAGCATACACCCATAAACTTTAGTGGTGCGTATGTTATATACGCATAAAAATTGTCCGAATAAATGCTCGGTACAGGGGAACCACACGCGGGAAACACCTCTATCAATCATCACCGTATGAGAGATAGGTGGGTCAAGTGCGGCTGTATCGACCTACAACATCTATCCATATTGGAGCCCTTTACTACATGAGCACCAACACTCCTCAGGTTGCAGTCAACGACATCGGAACAGAAGAAGAGTTCCTGGCGGCGGTTGACTCAACCATCAAATACTTCAACGACGGTGACCTGGTTTCAGGCGAAGTTGTTAAGGTTGACCGCGACGAAGTTCTACTTGACATCGGGTACAAGACCGAAGGTGTCATTCCCTCCCGCGAACTCTCCATCAAGCACGACGTAGACCCCGGTGAGGTCGTCACCGTTGGCGATGAGATCGAGGCCCTCGTTCTCACCAAGGAAGACAAAGAGGGGCGTCTTATCCTCTCGAAGAAGCGCGCACAGTACGAGCGTGCCTGGGGCGACATCGAACAGATCAAAGAAAACGACGGTGTTGTTACCGGAACCGTTATTGAGGTGGTCAAGGGCGGCCTTATTCTTGACATTGGTCTGCGCGGATTCTTGCCCGCTTCCCTCGTCGAGATGCGCCGTGTGCGAGACCTGGCCCCCTACATCGGCCAGCAGATTGAAGCTAAAATCATTGAGCTTGATAAGAACCGCAACAACGTTGTTCTTTCCCGCCGCGCGTGGCTTGAACAGACCCAGTCTGAGGTCCGCTCGACCTTCCTCAATCAGCTCGAAAAGGGCCAGGTGCGCACCGGCGTGGTCTCCTCCATCGTCAACTTCGGTGCCTTCGTGGATCTTGGTGGTGTCGACGGGCTGGTGCATGTCTCCGAGCTGTCGTGGAAGCACATTGACCACCCCTCGGAGGTTGTGGAGGTTGGCCAGGAGGTCACCGTGGAGGTGCTCGAAGTCGACCTCGATCGCGAGCGTGTTTCCCTCTCGCTGAAAGCAACCCAGGAAGACCCCTGGCAGGCATTCGCCCGCACCCACGCGCTGGGTCAGGTAGTGCCCGGCAAGGTGACCAAGCTTGTACCCTTTGGTGCTTTCGTGCGTGTCGAAGACGGTATCGAGGGTCTCGTGCACATCTCCGAGCTGGCAGTGCGCCACGTCGACCTTGCAGAGCAGGTTGTTTCCGTGGGGGATGAGCTATTCGTGAAGGTAATCGATATCGACCTTGACCGCCGGCGTATCTCCCTGTCCCTGAAACAGGCGAATGAGGGAGTCGACCCCGAGGGAACCGAATTTGACCCCGCACTCTACGGCATGGCCGCAGAGTACGACGAAGACGGCAACTACAAGTACCCCGAAGGATTCGACCCCGAAACCAACGAATGGCTTGAAGGATTCGAAGCCCAGCGCGCGGCATGGGAGCAGCAGTACGCCGACGCCCAGGCACGCTGGGAAGCCCACAAGGTGCAGGTTGCAAAGGCTTTGGAAGCCGACGCCGAAGCGGCAGCTACCGCAGCAGCAGGTACCGAGACAGAGCCGGCACCGGCTTCCTACTCCTCAGATAACCAGGCCGCAGAATCCGGCACCCTGGCATCCGATGAGGCTCTTGCGGAACTTCGCAAGAAACTGACCGGTAACTAGAAGAGGATTGGTGGCGAAGTTCCGATTCCAGCGAGAATTTTAGCCCTCGCTTGCTCGGAATTCTCGCTTCCATCTTCGCAAGAAACTGACCGGTAACTAGAAAACCGGCAGCTAACCGGGCTAACCGCCCGACCCGACGACAACGGGGGGGCTACCCAAGAGTTTTTCCTTGGGTAGCCCCCCGTTTTTCTCCGCCGGGGACGGCGGGCCCTCGCCCCGGACACACCTAAGTCCGGGCTGAATCGGCCCAGAACGTCTCCCCCCAAGATATACCTAGCCGGCCGGCGGTAACCTCATCCAGCCTTCCCTGCGCCTCGCTCATGTCGGCGGCAGAGTCACACACCCCCAGCCTGAGATGCGCGCACCGGTCAGTATAGTTGGTGTCCATCACCCGCAGTCCCAGGGCTCGTACATCGTTTTCTAATCTTCCGGCCTCGGCAAAAGAAACGGATACGACCCCCGACCGCAACCTGCGTCGGGTTGTAAAATTAGCGGCGTCAAGAGCGTGAACCACCGCATCGGTATAGGCGCGCACCAGACCACCGGCACCGAGCTTAACACCGCCAAAATACCGCACCACCACGGCACAGATATCTGACAGATCGACTTTTTCCTGGCCGCTACCGTCTGCTATCCGGCGCGTCAGTAGCGTCTGGAGGATGGGGATACCGGCGGTACCGGCCGGTTCACCGTCGTCAGAGGAACGCTGGATCTGCCGGTTAGGTCCCAGCACAAAAGCGCTGCACACATGGCGGGCGTCGTGGTACTCTGCGCGTAGGCTAGCAATATGGGAGCGAGCCTCCTGCTCGGTCTCCACCCGGTACAGGAAGCAGATGAATTCGCTTCGCTTAATATCTATCCTCGATGTCACCGGGGTGGGGGCAGCTAATACGCTGTAGCGGGCCTTATCGGGTTGAGAGATCATAGGGAGAGGTTTTCCTTGACGGTGGACTACCCCAAATATATTGCACCGGCGGGGTAAGAATCCAGAATACCGCTTACCACCGGGGGAGCCTATGATGGGTGGTGTACGCGGTTGTTTTCGGCCTGGGAGGGTTATGAAACATATTGGTCTGACCGGAGGTATTGGCGCTGGTAAGTCGACAGTGGCCAACATTTTTGCCGGATTCGGTGCCACGGTTATTGACGCTGACACTGTGGCGCGTGAAGTGATGGGCCCGGGGTCGGAAACCCTCGCCAAGGTTGCCGATACCTTTGGAGATGAGATTCTCACCACCGACGGCCACCTGGAACGCGCGAGGTTGGCCGAGATCATCTTTGCTGACCGGAAGGCGAGGGAGAAACTGAACGCGATCGTGCATCCCGCGGTGCGCTACCGTTCGGCTATGCTGGTGCGCGAGGCTCAAAGAAACCCAGACTTTTCGGGTGTGGTGGTGGAGGATATTCCCCTGCTGACGGAGACAGGGCAGGAGGGGAGGTTTGACGCCGTGGTGGTGGTCTACGCTGACCGGAGCAGCCGGATACAGCGTTTGGTGGACCGGCGGAAAATGACCGAGTCTGAGGCCCTTGCCCGGATTGAAGCCCAGGCGACCGATGAGCAGAGGGCGGCTATTGCCACCTGGATAATTGATAATTCGGGGGGCCTTGAGCAGACCGAGGCCCAAGCCGCTACGGTGTGGGCAGAGATACAGGGGTCGGTAGGGTAAAGATATCTTTCCTCAGCCCATGCGGTCAACGCCCACAGGGCAGTGCGGAAAAACTAGCCTGAAGAGAAAATTGCGGCCGTGACTGCCCGCAGGAAGCCTGTTACGGGTAGGCTGGTGTGCATGAGTCTTGCCCAGGATATTCAGCGCGTCGTCGCCCCCTTTGAAGTGATCTCTGATTATAAGCCCGCCGGAGACCAGCCCAAAGCTATCGCTGAGCTTACTCGGCGGGTAGAAGCGGGAGAAAAAGATATTGTGCTCATGGGTGCTACCGGCACCGGTAAGTCGGCGACAGCCGCCTGGCTTATTGAGTCGGTTCAGCGGCCCACCCTCATTATGGTGCAAAACAAAACTCTTGCCGCGCAGCTGGCAAACGAGCTGCGCGAGCTGCTGCCCAACAACGCGGTGGAATATTTTGTTTCCTACTACGACTACTACCAACCCGAGGCCTATGTGCCGCAAACAGACACCTTTATTGAAAAAGACTCATCCATTAACGACGAAGTTGAGCGGTTGCGGCACAGTGCCACTAACTCTCTGCTCACCCGCCGCGATGTCGTTGTGGTTTCTACGGTCTCCTGTATCTATGGTCTGGGTACACCCGAGGAATATATCGAGCAGATGGTGACCCTCAGACAGGGGGAAGAGGTCGACCGCGATGACCTTCTGCGGCAGTTTGTGAACATGCAGTACACCCGTAACGATATGGATTTTCACCGGGGCACCTTTCGGGTGCGCGGTGACACCGTGGAGATCATTCCCATGTACGAGGAGCATGCTGTCCGTATCGAGTTTTTTGGTGATGAGATTGAGGCGATCTATACGCTGCATCCGCTGACCGGCGAGATTATTCGGCAGGAGACGGAGATGTACGTTTTTCCCGCATCGCACTATGTTGCCGGTGCCGAGCGGATGGCTCAGGCAATCGCTTCTATCGAAGATGAACTGGCTGAGCGGTTGAGCGTGCTGGAGTCGCAGAATAAGCTGCTTGAGGCGCAGCGGCTACGCATGCGCACCCAGTACGATCTCGAGATGATGGAGCAGATGGGATTCTGTAACGGCATCGAGAACTATTCGCGGCATATCGACGGCCGTGCGGCGGGGTCGGCACCGCACTGTCTGCTTGACTATTTTCCCGATGATTTTTTGCTCATCATCGACGAATCGCATGTGACCGTGCCGCAGATCGGTGGTATGTATGAGGGGGATATGAGTCGGAAACGCACCCTGGTGGATTTCGGTTTTCGTCTGCCCTCGGCCATGGATAACCGGCCGCTTAAATGGGATGAATTTTTGGAGCGTATTGGTCAGACCGTTTACCTTTCGGCAACACCGGGTCAGTACGAGTTGACCCGGTCAGACGGGTATGTGGAGCAGATTATTAGGCCGACCGGACTTATTGACCCCGAAGTTGTGGTGAAGCCCACTCGGGGGCAGATTGACGATCTGCTGGAGGAGATTCGGTTGCGGGTAGACCGCGACGAGCGGGTACTTGTGACCACACTGACCAAGCGTATGGCCGAGGACCTCACCGAGTACCTTTCGCAGCACGGGGTGCGGGTGCAGTATCTGCACTCCGATGTGGATACGCTCAAGCGTGTGGAACTGCTGCGGGAACTACGGTTGGGTTCTTTTGATGTGCTGGTGGGTATTAACCTGCTGCGTGAGGGTCTTGACCTTCCCGAGGTGTCCCTGGTGGCTATTCTTGATGCTGACAAAGAGGGTTTTCTGCGGTCCACCACCTCCCTGATCCAGACTATTGGGCGGGCGGCACGAAACGTCTCGGGGCAGGTGCACATGTACGCCGATAAGATCACCGATTCTATGCGGACTGCGATCGACGAGACCAACCGCCGCCGCCGTATCCAGCAGGCCTACAATACCGAACACGGTATTGATCCGCAGCCGCTACGTAAACGGATTGCCGATATTACCGATCAGCTGGCTCGTGAAGAAGAGGACACCAAAGAGATTCTTCAGCTGCGCAAACAGGCAAGTGGTAAGACAGCGCCGCCGGCCCAGAAAAAGGGGCGGAAGGTATCTGCCTCCAGCCCGGAGGCTGACGAGGTGCTGGCGCGGGCACAGGCGAGGGTGCGTGAAGACGGTCTTGCCGCGGCCCCGGCCGAGGACCTCATGGACCTGATCGAGGAGATGAGCGCGCAGATGATGAAGGCGGCCGAGGATTTACAGTTTGAGCTGGCGGCGCGTCTGCGTGACGAGGTTGCAGATCTCAAGAAGGAGCTGCGGCAGATGAGACAGGCTGGCCACGCCTAGTTCTGGTATAGGCGCTGATACTGTAAACTGGGTCCGAGCAAGGGAGTATCCCCAAACCGTTTTTTCGTCAACACGAGAGCCAGCGTAGCCGATCCGGAAGAGCGTGCCCACCGGGCGGGAGAGACTTGTGGTTATTTGTGTACCCGACCACAAGAAAGGCTTCCTCCGTGGAAATTTCTGCTCTTCAGTGGACTGTCACGCTGGTTCTGATCCTGGCGATGCTGGCCTATGATTTTATTTTTCATGTGCGTAAGGCACACGAGCCCACCATGAAAGAAGCGGCGGTATGGTCCGCTATCTATATAGCTCTTGCGCTGCTTTTTGGCCTTTATATTCTGGCGGTGGACGGGCCGGTGTATGCCGCAGAATACTATGGTGGCTATATCACCGAGAAGGCGCTGAGCGTGGATAACCTCTTTGTCTTCCTGATTATTATGGCCTCTTTCAAGGTGCCGCGGGAAGATCAGCAGAAGGTGCTGTTGTTCGGTATTATCTTTGCCATGATTGCCCGCGCCGTATTCATCTTTGCGGGAGCGGCCGCCATCGAGCGCTGGAGCTGGGTTTTTTATCTTTTCGGTCTTATTCTCATCTATACCGCGGGTAACCTCATCAAAGATGAGGTGACCGATCGGGATGAGGAAGACCAGGCGAACAACATCGTGATCCGCCTTGCCAAGAAGGTTTTTCACACCACCGACCACTATGATGGCGATAAGCTGTTTACCGTTGAAAACGGTAGGAGGGTAATGACTCCTATGCTGCTGGTGATGGTTGCTATTGGTGGTACCGATATTCTCTTCGCCCTCGATTCCATTCCGGCCATCTTTGGGCTCACACAGTCACCCTATATTGTTTTTACCGCAACAGCTTTTTCGCTGATGGGTCTGCGTCAGCTCTATTTTTTGATCGACGGTCTGCTGGACCGCCTTATCTACCTCTCCTGGGGGCTATCCATTATTCTCGCTTTTATCGGCGTGAAACTGCTGCTGCATGCCCTGCATGAAAACAACCTCTTCTTCATTAACGATGGGCAGCCGGTGCACGTGGTTGAGGTAACCATCGGTATGTCTCTGACGGTGATTATCGGTGTACTGGTTATTACCGTGCTGGCTTCCCTCTACAGTCCCAAGGGCAGGGCGCTGGCCACCATCCAGAGGGTGCGCGGTCTTTCCGAAAAGTACCTGAACCTTCCCGAGGACACCCCGCAGCAGGAGCGTGAGGAGATTCAGCGGCAGCTTGATGAAGAAATGGAGAAGTCGCAGCGGATTAAGCAAAAATACCGCGATGAACTTATCGAATCCGAGAATGACTACCGTGATCTGGTGAATCGGGCGCGCTCTGCCCACACGGGGCACTCCTAAACCAAAGTGCCGGGGTATCAGAGGACGTGCTAGCGCATATCGGCGAGTAGATTCTTGAGGTGTCCCAGAATTTTGGGGCCGTCGGTGCCCAGCCCGTCATGATGGTGGGTCTGGGAAGTCCATACGCGGGTGTTGGCCACGAACTCGGCGGTTTTCATGGAGTGGGCGTAGTCCACGTACACATCGGGGAGGTAAGCTGCCGCAACCAGGGGGACTTCGTTTCGGGACAGCTGTTTGTGGTTGTAGAGGCGGCCCCAGTCCTTTTTCTCGGCTAGTAGGTGAGCTAGCTCGGCCAGGGGAAGCAGGGCTGGGTCTTCCTCGTAGTACCAGGGGAAAATATGTTCACCTGTCCAGAGTAGAGGTGTGGCGTCCTCAGCGTAATCCGGGCGGTCGGCGTACATGCGGGCAGCGGACCATTGGGTGGGAGAAGATGACGGTGAATCCTCAGCACCGTCTGCGTAAATTGTTTCGTGGAGCAGGCCGTAGAGAGGGTTGGGCTGAAAGCTTACCTGGGTACCCACCGCGGCGAGAAACTGGTCTGATAGCCATTTTTCCGACTCGGCGAAAGCAGATTCCAGTACATAGTGCAGACCGCGAGCGCGGCTGTTGCCGCCCAAAATATTGCCCAGCATTTGAAGACGGTGGCCGGTGAGACGCTCACCGGTGGGTAGGTACTCTTTATTCGTGGCGAGGTGCTCAGTGATACGGACGGCTAACTCCCTGTCTTCGGGGTACCAGCCGTAGTATTCTTCGGTGCGTTCTCTCATGCGCTCCAGGGTGGAGCGGTAAACATCATCGATGTGGGAGCGGATGGGCGCCAGGCCGGCGGTTACGCGGGCATCCTGGAGGGAGTCGGGGGCGAAGGAGAGGTAGCTGAGGGTGAGAAAGCCGCCAAAGCTCTGGCCCATGGTTGACCAGCGCTTATCGGTGCGGTCAGCGAGCAGGAATTCGCGGATAACCTCGGCGTCGGCGATGATGGAATCGGCACGGAAGAGTTCGCAGAATTCGGCCTGTATCTCGGGGGTCCCCCGGCTAGTGATGACTCGGGCGGACAGGGGAGTGGAGTTTCCGGTACCGCGCTGGTCAAGCAGAACCAGGCGGTGTGTTTTGGTAAGCTCGTGTACCCAGTCGCCTTCGGAGACGGGGCGGGGGCTTTTACCGCCGGGGCCGCCCTGAAGATAGACCATGTAGGGGCGCCTGTCGACGGGGGTGGTCAATGCGTCTGAGGTATCGATGACTTCCCGGGCAAAAACGGTGATACTTTCATCCGCAAATCGGGATTCGAGCGCGGCCGATTTACTCTTGCCGTACACCAGACCGTGGGTGAGCGGGACAGTAAACCAGTGATCGATCAGCTTGAGCGAGTCAATGGTGTGTGTAGCGCCGACTCGGTGGGTCGGCCGGGGAAGTGTGAGGTGACCGGTCACGGGTTATCCTTTCTGGGCTGACAGGGAGGTGTTGGGGTTGATGACGGAAGCTAGGCGTGGCAGACCAACTGTTTTCTAGGCTACCTCAGCGAGCTTGCTCTTGACAGAGGATAGCGGCCGGAACCCCAAGCCTCGGTACCCAGTGTCGAAAAATATAACAATATAATGCTATAAAACGATTTATAATGCTATACAGTTATAACTATGTACGTGATGACCGTTGACCAGCGAAACTCATCAAACGGGAAAGACCTCATACCGCAGCTACAGCATGATACGGTCAACAACCCCAATATCACCGCTCCGCTCAGAACATTCCAGCGGACCGCCGGAGACGAAGCGCAGGCCATCTTTGACAACCCCCACAGTCTACTAGCCACAGCCATACTTCTATCGCGCACAGGATCATGGCACATTGGCATTGGAAAAGGAAAGATCAACCCACCGCTACCGAAAAATGCCCGAGAGGGCAGCGGAGAGGCATATAAAAATGCCCGAATAGCGGTTGAACGCGCCAAAAAGGCATCCGGACACATCGCCTACGAGGGGCCGGGAAAATTTGCCCCGCTGATCCAGGCAACCCTACAGCTCGTCATGGGGATTGAAGAAGACCGTAACAATTTCTGGCAAGAAATAGGACAACTCCACGACCGAGGTATGACACAGAGAGCCATCGCGGAACAGCTGGGAACCCATCAACCGTCCATCAGCCGTGCCCTCAAACAGGGACGGTGGCACGAGACACGCCAGATCATGAAAGAACTTCATCTACTGCTGGAAGAAGAGGTATAGCATGCTCGCCACCACGTATGTCATGCTAGGTATACTGCTACTACTATCAACTTTCTGGCTCACAACGCCAAAAATCACCGCTTTCAAAGCATGGACCCTGATTCTCCTGCTCTGCACGACAGTGCTCACATCATCCATCACACCGAGCGTGCAATCTCCCGCCTCAGAAATAGTTACAGCCTCGTCCATACTTCTCGGCGCGCTGGGAGGATCCACCCCCGCATCATACTTTGTGGGACTCCTCAAAGCCCACCCGGCCAACGAAGAACCAGCGGGGCAACAACTCACGGGACAACTCGGTTCTCTGGCAGTGAATGCACACCTGACAAAACCCCACACAAAAACAGAAGTGGCCGGCGGAGGCCGACTTATCGGCATCTTCGAACGCCTAGCCCTATCCCTGAGCTTGGCCGCCTCTCAGACGAGCACACTGGCAGTAATCGTTGCGGTCAAAGGTTTAGCCCGGTACCCAGAAATCAAAGCCGGCCAGCTAGCCTCCGAAAAATTTATTGTGGGCACCTTTGCCTCACTGCTGTGGGCAACCGGTTGCACAATGATTGCGATAAACCTGCGGTAAAACCCACAGCACAGGCGGAAACGAAGGCCACAAATATACCCGCCCCGCTAGACGGTTCCCACCGACTTCACGATCACAACCGGAGCACCCTCCTCATCCGAGGCCACCAGGTCAACCTCGGCGGCGATACCAAAATCGTGGTTATCGTCGGGGTCAGAGAAAATCTGGCGCACCCTCCACAGCCCGGGGTGCTCCCGCTGGTTATCATCGATCAGAACAAGATGAGGGGACCGGGCCTCAGCGTCGGTGTAGAGATCCTCGTACTCATCAAAATAGTCGTCCATGGCACGAGACCAGCGGTCAGCATCCCAACCGGAGCGCTCGCCGTCCAATTCACCTAAAGTGCGGTCACGCTCATCGGCAAAGAGCTCTACGCGGCGGAAAAGGGCGTTGCGCACCATGACCTTGAAGGCGCGGACATTATCGGTCACCTTGGGGGCTGAGTCGGCAAGGAGTTCTTCAAGGGAGTCTTGCACCGGGGTATCTTCTTCGCCGGCGGCCATACGTTCCCACTCGTCGACGAGAGAAGAGTCGGTTTGTCGGATAACTTCGCCTAGCCATTCGATCATATCGGTGAGGTCCTCCGTCAGCGCTGAGAGGGGGACAGTCTGGCGCAGGGCCCTGTAGGCGTCCGACAGATAGCGCAGCAGGATACCCTCGGAGCGTTCGAGCCCGTAGAACTGGACGTAGTCACTAAAGCCCATAGCGCGCTCGTACATATCGCGTACCACGCTCTTGGGCTCCACCTCGAACTCCCTCATGAAGGGGGCACCTGCCGAGTAGGTTTCAAAGGCATGTTCCAGCAGGTCTGCTAGAGGCCGGGGATAGGTAATTTTGTCGAGCTCCGCCATACGCTCGTTATAGTCAAGCCCGTCGGCCTTCATCTCGGCCAGGGCCTCAGATTTTATTTTCCTCTCCTGCAGCGTGAGCACCTGACGGGGGTTCTCCAGGGTCGACTCGATCACCGATACCGCATCGAGTGCGTAGGTCTCAGAGCCCGTATCTAGCAGGGAGAGAGAGGCCAGGGCAAAAGGGGAGAGCGGCTGATTAAGCGCAAAGTTCTCCTGCAGGGTAACGGTCAGGCGCACCGTTCGACCGAACTCGTCGGGGGTGCTCAGGCGCTCCACCACACCTGCATTGAGCAGTTCCCGGTAGATACCGATAGCTTTGCGTTTCAGAGCCCGCTGCTTGACGGGCGACTCATGGTTAGCGGTTAAAAAGAGCATGACAGTCTCAAAGGGATCGGCTTCACGCTGGAGCATATTGAGAATCATGGAGTGGGTTATCTGGAAGGAGGAGGTGAGCGGCTCGGGCTCAGCAGAGATCATCTGCTCAAATGTCTTCTCACTCCACGCCACAAACCCCTGCGGAGGTTTCTTCTTTTTACCGCGCAGCGACTGGGCCATCTTCTTCTCGTCGCCGTTAAATTTCTCGCGAGCCCTAGCCTCAAGACGGTCGTTTTCAATATCGTGCTCGGGGGCCTGAACCACCACATAACCGGCTGTATCAAATCCGGCGCGGCCGGCGCGGCCGGCAACCTGGTGAAATTCGCGGGACTTGAGACGGCGGGTACGCCGCCCGTCAAATTTAGAAAGAGCGGTCATGAGTACGGTACGAATGGGCACATTGATACCCACCCCCAGGGTGTCGGTACCGCATATCACTTTGAGCAGGCCGGCCTGGGCCAGTTGCTCGACCAGACGGCGATACTTGGGGAGCATACCGGCATGGTGGATACCGATACCGTTTTTGATGTATTTTTGTAAAACCTTGCCAAAGCCCGCCGAATAGCGGAATCCGGCGGTCAGCTCGTTGATGCGTTCCCGCTCTTCCTTGGACGCAATGGCCAAACTCATCAGCGATGCGGCGGTATTGATGGCTTGCAACTGGGAAAAATGCACAATATAGACCGGGGCCTGGTGGGTCGAGACCAGCTCATCTACCTTCTCCACCAGGGGCTCACGGGAATAAGCGTAGTTAAGCGGAATAGGGCGGGTTTCGCTGGCTACCAGAGAGGTCTGCCGCCCGGTTAGCTCGGTCAGCTCGCGTTCAAAGCGGGTGGTATCACCCAGGGTCGCGCTCATCAGCAGAAACTGTGCCTGCGGTAGGTCAAGCAGAGGAACCTGCCAAGCCCAGCCACGCTGGGGATCAGAATAGAAATGAAACTCATCCATGACCACCTGCCTCAGATCGGCGTTCTCCCCTTCACGCAGCACAATATTGGCCAGGATCTCGGCCGTACAGCAGACAATGGGGGCAGTAGAGTTAATGGAAGAGTCACCGGTCACCATACCAACATTCTCGGCACCAAAAATCTCCACCAGGTCAAAAAACTTCTCGCTCACCAGCGCCTTAATGGGGGCCGTATAGTAGGAACGCTGTCCGGTAGCCAACCCCGCACAATGAGCGGCGACAGCCACGATAGATTTACCCGAACCCGTCGGGGTGGCCAGCACAACGTTACCCCCCGACGCAATCTCCATAACAGCCTCATCCTGGGCAGGGTAGAGCTCCATGCCTTGTGAGGCAACCCAGGCCAGAAAAGCCTCGTAAATCTCCTCGCCTGTCAGCGGATTAGAGGCAAAATCACCGCGAAAATAGCGGCGAGAAGGATCAGCAAACCCCGGATCAAGAAACTCAAGAATATTTTTCATGGTGCCACCAGTCTACCGGCCGCCACACCGTGCGTGTCAGGAGACAGAGAAAAGAAGAGATCAGCCACCCCCAATTGCTAGAGTAGGTAACGGAGATAACAACCACTCCACAGTCCAAAGGAGCACATCATGGGAAAAACCTTCCCCACCGACCTCGAAATAGCGCAGGCCACCGAGCTAGAACCCATCAGTCGGATCGCCGCCGAGGCAGATATCCCAGAAAACCGACTAGAACCCTACGGCACATACGTGGCTAAGGTACTCCTCGACGAAACCACCACGGCAGAAACCGCCCTAGCAAAAGGCAGCAAATACGTGGTGGTCACCGCCGTCACCCCCACCCCGCTCGGTGAGGGCAAAACAGCCACCTCGGTCTCTCTAGCCCAGGGTATGGCGCACACCGGGCGTAAAGCAATGCTGACCCTGCGCCAACCGTCCATGGGACCCACCTTCGGTATCAAAGGAGGAGCCGCCGGCGGCGGATACTCACAAATTGTCCCCATGGAAAAACTCAACCTCCATCTCACCGGCGACTTCCACGCGGTCACCGCAGCACACAACCTCCTTGCCGCCATGATTGATAATCACCTCCACCACGGCAACGAACTCAACATCGATACCCGCAACATATCCTGGCGTCGAGTGCTCGATATCAATGACCGATCCCTGCGCAACGTCATTATCGGACTGGGCGAACGCATGGACGGTGTGCCGCGCGAAACGGGGTTCGACATCACCAGTGCCTCCGAAATCATGGTGATTCTCTCCCTAGCAACCAGCTTCGATGACCTCCGTACCCGCCTGGGTAAAATCGTGATCGGCTACAACACGTCGGGTAAGCCCGTTACCGCCAAAGACCTCAAAGCCGATGGCTCACTCGCGGTCATTCTCGCCGACGCCATCAACCCCAATCTGCTTCAAACCCTCGAGCACACCCCCGCACTCATTCACGCCGGTCCCTTCGGCAACATTGCCACCGGAAACTCTTCCGTCGTCGCCGACTACGTGGGGCTAGAATACTCCGACTACGTCATCACGGAGGCAGGCTTTGGGGCAGATATGGGAGCCGAACGGTTCTTCAATGTCAAATGCCGTGTATCGGGACTGAAACCCGATGCCGCAGTACTGGTGGTCACCGTGCGCTCACTCAAGTCTCATTCGGGGCTTTACAAGATTGTCCCGGGCAAACCCCTACCCGAGCAGATGCTCCGGGAATCACCCGAAGACGTGATGGCCGGTGCAGCCAACCTCAAGAAACATATTGAGATCGTGCGCGGTTTTGGGGTGCAACCTGTGGTGGCCATCAATGCTTTCCCCACCGACTTTGATTCTGAACATGCGGTGATTCGCGAGATTGCCGAGCAGGCCGGTGCCCGCGTGGCGATTCATCGAGGTGTTGCTGAAGGCGGTGCCGGTACCACCGAGTTAGCTGATGCTGTTGCCGAAGCCTGTGAGGATAAGAGCGAGCTGGTATACACCTACAGCGACGATGATTCGCTGGAGACCAAAATTGAGAAAGTCGCTACCGGAGTGTACGGTGCGGACGGTATTGAGATCGCACCGGTTGCCCGTAAACAGCTCTCCCGTTTTGAGGAGCTGGGTTATGGCAAACTGCCGGTGGTGATCGCTAAAACCCATCTTTCGATTTCTTCTGACCCGGCCCTTAAAGGGGCACCCACCGGCTGGACTCTGCCGGTGCGGGAGGTACGCTTGGCTGCGGGGGCGGGCTACGTCTACGCTATCTGCGGTACTATGCGGACCATGCCGGGGCTGGCTAAATCGCCGGCGGCAGAGCGTATTGGCTTTGACGACGACGGTAAAATGGTGGGACTCTTCTAGCCCTACTGCGTGCGGTGAAGGGGGCCCTCCTGGGCGAGGACCCCCTTTCACCGCGGGGAACGGTAGGCGGGTTCGATCCCGCTACGCCCAGTTCTTTCGGGGCGAGGTGCCACCGATACCGGCATTGAAGGTGTTGGTCGGATCGAGCTCTTTGAAGTGCTCGACCATGTCCTCGGGCATACGGTAGAGACGCCCGTAGTTGTGCTCTGCCGGCAGCTTCGCGCCGCGCGCTTCAAGCAGCTCCTGAATCCGATCGTGCAGTTTCTCCGGGTCAACACCCTTTTTAGCGACGTAGTCCTGGTGCATGACGTGGCAGAAGAAATGACCGTAGTAGGCGGTCACATCCAGCTGGTCGGCGAGTTCCCGGGGGAGTACCTCGAGCCAGTCCCAGTCATCGCGGCGTAGCGCCACATCAATCGGAATCAGCCCGGAGATGCGCTTGCGTTTCATGCTGGCGTAGCGGGTTGCGGCGCTGGCGGCACCGAAACGGTTTAACGACGCACTTTTTTCTTCGTCTTTCGTGCACACAAAGAAATCACCCTCGTGCTCGGGGTCGGCAAAGAAATCCCCGAGTATTTTTTCGCTCTCACCTGCCTGAGCGGCGCTGACGGTGAGGAGCAGGTGATGCTCAAAGCGGTTGCGATACTCTCTCAGTCTCTGGGGCAGCTGGTTGGGTACCAGGTTAAACACGGTCTGCGAGACCGTATCGGCAAAGGTCGGGCCGATACCCGGAATCTTACTGAAAACACCGTTGGCCCAGGTTTTGAAAGCGAACATGCGGGCCTGTAAACCGGGGCTCATATACTTCAGAAAAACATAGGTGTCTTTACCGTATTTCTCGGCCAAATCGAAGGCGCTGCGGCCCATGTACTCGCCCGAAATCGGTAGCGGCATATCAGCTGTCAGGAATGCGCGACGAATTTCTTCAAGCTCCCGCGGGCTGCGAGTGCCGATGTAAAACGTAGTGGGGTTCTGCTCCATCGGGAAGGTGCGTGTACGCACGGCAAAAACCATGATTTTCCCGGCTGAACCTGATGCCTCGAACAGGTAGTCGGGGTTGGCGTTGTAGCGTGCCGGGGTCGGTTCCAGCTTGCGCAGGTGCTCAGCATATTCGGTCTCGCTGCTGTCGGCGGGAGCCGGGGTCACATCGGCAGGTGACCAGTCGCCGCGTTGTAGGCGGTCGAGGGCAACTTCGGGGTCATCCCCGAGCTCGATACCCAGGTGGTTGACGAGTTCTACCCCACCCCGGTCGGTGACACGGGCGTATATGGCTTCGCGGGTGAAAGCCGGGCCCTTGCGGATCTGACTGCCGCCGGAGCTGTTGGCAATACCGCCGATCACTGATGCGCCGATAGAGGTTGATCCAATAACCGAGTGCGGCTCACGCCGGTACGGGGCGAGTTCTTCGGTGAGGTGCGTCAGCGTGGTACCGGCGAGCGAGATGGCTTCGCGGGCATCATTGATGAGGTACACCCGGTTGATGCGGTGGGTTGAGATCACCACGACGGGGCGGTCATAGGGTTGAAAGCCCGGCCCAGAACCGCCGGTTAAACCGGTGTTTGAGGCCTGGATAATCACCATGACATCGCTGTCAACACAGACCTGCAAAGACTTCCACATCTGAACCAGTGTGGAAGGACGCAACACGGCTAAGACGGGGCCCCCACCAAAACGGTAGCCCCTGCTGTAGGGCATGGTTGCCCGCTCTGATGTGAGCACGTTTTCTGCACCAACAATATTCTTGAAAACTTCGAGTACCCGGTGTTCTGCGCCCGTTGTTTTGTGGGGAGAAGTCATCTCAAATCTTCCTATCAGTAGTTGCTTTCGCCTCGGCCAAGCGGTAAGGCCACTGCGTGGAGGATGGGTTCACTAGTCATCTTCTGACGCCGAATACGAGCTGTCAAACGGACGGGGCGCAGGCCGGAGGGGTTTACCAGCCCCGCTCCTTCCACGTGGGCAGGTGGGGGCGCTCGATACCCAGGGTTGTTGGGCTGCCGTGGCCGGGCAGCACGAGGGTGTTGTCGTCAAAACGGTCAAAAAGCCGATCGGATACATCGGCGAATAGCCGCCTAAAGTCCCGTAGCGAATCGGTCTTACCCACGCCACCGGGAAACAGCGAATCGCCCGAGAAAATCACGGTGGGTGTTGCGTCAAGGCCCCGAAGCACGTAGGCCATAGAGCCCGCCGTATGGCCCACCAGCGCGACAGCCTCCAGGGAAAAATCTTTAAAGTCAAAAACCTCACCGCCGTCTATAGGCGTGGAAACCTCTACATTTTCCTGAGACCTGATGAGCTTGAAGTCTGCCCGCCCCGCCACGGTGCGCACACCGTAGTGGTGCGCCACCTGTCTCAGCGCCCTGATATGGTCCCAGTGCCCGTGCGTGGTCAGTACCGCAACCGGCCCTTCCGGCTCTCCGTTTCCCGAAAAATCATGTTCCAGGGTGGCGCTGATAAACCTTTGAAGTTCGGTAAAGGAATCGGCGGCATCAATAATTACCTGCTGTCCACTGGATTTGCCGGTGAGAAGATAAACATTGTTTTCCATCTCGGAGACGGAGATAGACCGCACCGTTAGCTGCCGATTATTTAAAAATAGCTGATCTGAAAGGCTGCTCATCTTTCACAGTTTAGGGGGCAATTGTGCCCGTAGCCAACACCACGGCAGAGCGTAGGTGCACAGGTGGTCTGCGGGCATAGAATATATTTTCGAACATACCCGATGCGAAGGAAGACGATGTCCCACAACTTTGCTGCAACCGGCTCTCGAGACCTCGCCCAGGTGCGGGTACAGGGTGCCCGCGAAAACAACCTCAAAAACGTTGATCTCACTATCCCCCGAGACGCAATGGTGGTTTTCACGGGTCTTTCGGGGTCGGGTAAATCGTCGCTTGCCTTTGACACCATCTTTGCTGAGGGACAGCGTCGCTACGTGGAGTCGCTGTCTTCCTATGCCCGCATGTTTTTAGGACAGGTGGATAAACCCGACGTTGATTTTATTGAGGGCCTTTCACCGGCGGTCTCGATCGACCAGAAATCCACCTCAAAAAACCCGCGATCCACCGTGGGTACCATCACCGAGATCTACGATTATATGCGTTTGCTCTGGGCCAGGGTGGGTCGCCCGCACTGCCCGGTCTGCGGCCAAAAAATTTCTCGGCAAACACCCCAGCAGATCGTTGACCAGCTCATGGGCCTTCCCGAGCGTACCCGTCTACAGGTGCTAGCTCCTGTGGTCTCGGCACGGAAGGGAGAATTTACAGACCTCTTTAAAGACCTCACCACACAGGGTTTTTCGCGCGCCCGTGTGGACGGCGAACAGGTGCAGCTTGCCGACCCCCCCACACTCGCCAAACAGTACAAGCACACCATTGACGTGATTGTTGACCGTATTGTTATTAAGGAGTCGGTGCAGCAGCGTCTGACTGATTCTATTGAGACGGCGCTGAATTTGGCCGAGGGCAGGGTGCTCATTGACTTTGTTGACCGGCCGGCTGATTCGCCCGAGCGCACCCGCAGCTTTAGCGAACATCTTGCCTGTCCCAACAATCACCCGCTACAGATCGATGAGATTGAGCCCCGTGCCTTCTCCTTCAACTCGCCTTTTGGGGCCTGCCCCGAATGCGACGGTATCGGCTCAAAATTGCAGGTTGATGAAGACCTTGTGATACCTAACCCGGATCTGTCTCTGGGGCAGGGGGCAATAGCTCCCTGGTCGCTGGGCAAAGCAACTAGCGAATACTGGTTGCGGCTGCTTCAGGGCCTGGCCGAGGAACTAGGTTTTAGCCTGGACACTCCCTGGAAAAATCTTCCGGCGAAAGCCAAGAAGGCTATTTTGCGGGGTAAAGATTTTAAGGTGACCGTCTCCTACCGCAACCGCTTTGGCAGAGAGCGCCGTTATACCTCGGGGTTTGAGGGAGTCTACGCGTACATTAAGCGTAAACACGAAGAAACCGAATCGGACTGGTCGAAGGACCGCTATGAGCAGTACATGCGCAATGTTGCCTGCTCTGCCTGTCACGGTGCCCGGCTCAACCCCACCATTTTGGCGGTTAAAGTGGGAGGCTCCTCCATTGCGGAGGTCACCGAGATGCCCATGCGTGAATCTTTACGGTTTATGAGGTCTCTTCAGCTCACCGACCGCGAAGCGCAGATCGCTGAGCTGGTGCTCAAAGAAATAGACGCTCGTTTGCAGTTCCTTCTTGATGTGGGGTTGGACTACCTTACCCTGTCGCGACCGGCAGCCACTCTCTCCGGCGGCGAGGCTCAGAGAATCAGGCTCGCCACCCAGATCGGTTCGGGCCTGGTGGGTGTGCTCTATGTGCTGGATGAGCCCTCCATCGGTCTGCACCAGCGCGATAACCGCCGGCTGATCGAAACCCTCACGAAGCTGCGGAATATGGGTAACACCCTCATCGTGGTTGAGCACGATGAGGACACCATGAAAGAGGCGGACTGGATTGTTGATGTGGGGCCAGGTGCCGGTGAACACGGTGGTCAGGTGGTTCACTCGGGTACTTATGCCGAGCTGTTGAACAACGAAAACTCTATTACCGGTGACTATATGGCCGGTCGCCGCAGCATAGAGATTCCTTCTCGACGCCGCACTGTCGATAAAAAGCGGCGGGTGAAAGTGGTGGGCGCTAAAGAAAACAACCTTAAAAATATAAGTGTCGCGTTCCCTCTGGGAGTCTTTACCGCGGTAACCGGGGTGTCGGGTTCGGGTAAATCAACCCTGGTCAACGAGATCCTCTACACCGCGTTGGCCAACAAGCTCAACGGTGCCCAGCAGGTGCCCGGAAGACACAAGAGCATTGAGGGGCTTGAACACCTTGATAAGATCATCCACGTTGATCAGTCGCCTATTGGGCGGACTCCTCGCTCGAACCCGGCAACCTACACGGGGGTTTTTGACCATATTCGTAAGCTTTTTGCCGAGACCGCTGAGGCAAAAATGCGCGGTTATCAGCCCGGCAGGTTTTCTTTTAACGTCAAGGGCGGCAGATGTGAGGCATGCTCCGGTGACGGCACGCTGAAAATTGAGATGAATTTTTTGCCCGATGTCTACGTGCCCTGCGAAACCTGCCACGGTAAGCGCTATAACCGTGAAACCCTGGAGGTCAAATACAAGGGTAAATCGATCGCCGATGTGCTAGAAATGCCGGTTGAAGAAGCCGCCGATTTTTTTGCGGCCTTTACCCCTATCTCCCGCCACCTCAACACTCTGGTCGATGTTGGCCTGGGGTATATCCGGCTGGGGCAGCCGGCCACCACCCTGTCGGGGGGTGAAGCCCAGCGGGTGAAACTTGCCTCCGAGCTTCAGAAACGCTCCAACGGCAGGTCCATCTACGTGCTCGACGAGCCCACTACCGGCCTGCACTTCGAGGATATTCGTAAGCTGCTCAAGGTCTTGCAGGGGCTGGTTGATAAGGGAAATACGGTGCTCACTATCGAGCATAACCTCGATGTTATTAAGTCGGCCGACTGGATTATTGATATGGGGCCCGAGGGCGGCGACGGGGGCGGCACGGTCATCGCCCAGGGTACGCCCGAGCAGGTTGCCGGTGTCCAGAAGTCATACACCGGGGCTTTTTTGAGGGAGATTTTAGCCTCCCGGTAAACTGATAATCTGACCAGCGTGAGGGAGAGGAACGGTATGATTTCTGCGGTCCTGTGGGATGTGGACGGTACCCTGGTCGACCCGGCGTCGGCTATCACGGGCGGGATGGCCGACGCCCTGGAGGCCCATGGCTATCGGCGGCCCAGTGAGGCTGAGATGCAGAAGTTTGTGGGGCCCCCGGTGAATTTTAGTCTGGCCCATTTCACCGAGGTCCCTCACGAGCGTTTTGGTGAGGTGATTAGCACCTACCGGGATTTTTACCGCGGCCAGGGTATCGCTCGTTCTCGGCTCTATCCCGGTCTGCGGTCGCTGCTGGAGGGGCTGCATGGAGAAGGTATCGCTATGGCGGTGGCCTCCCAAAAGCCCCTTTACCTGGTCCATGAGGTACTGGATCATTTTGGTCTCACCCAATTTTTTACGGTTCTTGCCGGTGCCCCCGATGAGCTGGGATCCGGGGACCAGAGCCTGCCAGCCGATAAACCGGGAATTATCGCCTATGCGGTGGACAATCTCGAAGAAAAAACAGGTCAGCAGCTGGACAGGGGTAGAAGTGTCATGGTGGGGGACAGGCTCTATGACGGCCGCGGCGCGGCTCTCAACGGTATCGCGAGTATCGGTGTGGGCTGGGGGTTCGGTGGGGCAGATGAACTCAGTGCAGAATTTGATGACGTTGTCGGCAGCCCCCAAGAACTTGAGATAGAAATTCGCCGGTGTCTTTCCGGTAAAAGCCGGGCAGGTTAGTTTTCCCGGTGGGTATATAACGGTGTTGCGGACTGTCCGCTGTCCAAAGATACCGGGCAAGATAGTGAGCGTGTAGAGAAAATATTCGAGGAGTGTAGTGGCTGATCCTGCAAGTTACCGGCCTGCGGCGGGGGAGGTGCCCACCCTGCCCGGTGTTTACCGGTTTCGCGACGAATACGGCAGGGTTATCTATGTGGGCAAAGCCAAAAATCTGAGGAATCGGCTAAACTCTTACTTTGCCCACCCGGGGTCCCTTTCCCCCAAAACCTATGCCATGGTGCACACCGGAGCCTCGGTGGAGTGGACGGTGGTTTCGAGCGAACTCGAATCGTTACAGCTTGAATACACCTGGATTAAAGAGTTTACACCGCGTTTTAATATTGCTTTCCGCGACGATAAATCATACCCCTATCTTGCGGTGACCCTGAACGAGCCGATTCCATGCGCCCAGGTGATGCGGGGCGAGAAAAAGAAGGGTGTGCGTTATTTCGGGCCTTTTTCGCAGGCATGGGCTATCCGTGAAACCCTTGATGCTCTGTTGAGGGTTTTTCCTGTGCGCACCTGCACGGCGGGGGTTCTACGCAGAGCCCAGCAGACAGGGCGTCCCTGTCTGCTGGGCTATATCGATAAGTGTTCGGCACCGTGCGTGGGTAGAATCTCGCGTGAGGACCACCTTAAACTTGCCGAGGATCTCTGCCGTTTTATGGGGGGCGGGGCAGAAAAGTTGATGGGCGACCTCACCCGTGACATGAAGAGCGCGGCGGCAGATTTTGACTTTGAAAAAGCGGCGGTACTGCGCGATGATATCGCCGCCCTGAAAAAAGCTTTTGAGCGAAACGCGGTGGTTCTCTCCGACCGGGTCGATGCCGATCTTTTCGCTTTTGCCAGCGATGAGTTGGAGACCGCTGTGCAGGTGTTTTACGTGCGTGGCGGAAGAATTCGGGGGCAGCGTGGCTGGATTGTTGAAAAGGTCGAGGACACCACGGACTCGGCCCTGGTTGAACAGCTGCTCATGCAGGTTTACGGTGAGGTGGCGGAAGTCGCTGCCGCTTCCTCCGGGCTTGAGCTGGAGCAGGCCCAGCACGATATTCCCCGCCAGATCATTGTGTCTCACCTCCCTGACAATCGGGAGAAATTAGAGGAATGGCTGAGCGGTGTGCGGGGGTCGAAAGCCCGGATTACTCTGGCCCAGCGCGGTGATAAGCGGGCCCTGCTCGAAACGGTTGGGGAGAATGCGAGGCAGTCCTTAAACCTGCATAAATCACGGCGGGCCACCGATCTCACCACCCGTTCGGCTTCCCTGGTGCAGTTGCAGGAGGCCCTGGAGATTGCCGACCCTCTTCTGCGGATAGAATGCTATGACATTTCGCATGTGCAGGGCACCAATGTGGTCGCCTCCATGGTGGTTTTTGAGGACGGTCTGCCCAAGAAAAGTGACTACCGAAAATTCTCTATCTCGGGGGAGGCCGCTCGCGATGACACCGCGAGCATGTACGATGTGATTTCGCGTCGTTTCCGCCGCTATCTGGCCGACCTTCAGAAGAGGACAGAAGCTCCGCCGCGTAGCGGAGAAATATCGGCTCAACAGGCGGCAGAGAAGGAAGTTGTCAGGTTCGCCTACCCTCCTAACCTGGTTCTTGTCGACGGTGGCCCACCCCAGGTGGCCGCTGCCTCTACTGCCCTGGCCGACCTGGGGATCACCGATGTTCATGTGGTGGGAATAGCCAAACGTCTTGAAGAGCTCTGGCTGCCCAACGACGATTTTCCTGTGATTCTTCCGCGCTCATCCGAGGCACTGTTTCTGGTGCAGCGGCTCAGGGATGAGGCCCACCGTTTCGCTATCAGTTTTCACAGGTCTAAGCGTGGGCAGGCTATGGTGAAGTCTGCTCTTGACGGTGTGGAGGGTCTGGGGCCGGCTAAACGCGAGGCGCTGATTAAGCATTTTGGTTCTCTGAAGGGGATTATCGCCGCGGGTGAGGAGCGGCTGCAAGAAGTCAGCGGTATTGGGCCGGCAATGGCACGCAGGATTGTTGAGCATTTTGATAGCCCGTCCGATCCTGGGACAGACGAAGAGGCACCGGAACAAGACGAAGGTCTTGACGAGATCCCGCCGGGAGGTTTTAACCCCGCAACCGGGGAAATACTGGGGGAATAGGGCTACCGGTATGGCGACAGTACATACTAGTCTGGTAGTTGAAAACAATGAGTGGAGGGACAGGGCTGTGAGCGAGAGCCAGCGTTTAGAACCAATGAAGGAAGTCAAACCGGAAATTCTGGTGATCACCGGTATATCGGGTGCGGGAAGAAGTACGGCGGCCAACACGCTCGAAGACGAGGGCTGGTATGTGGTGGATAATATTCCCCCGCAGATGCTTCAGGCCCTGGCTGATCTCATTACCCGCGCCCCCGAATCGATGCCCAAATTTGCGGTGGGGATAGATATTCGTTCGCGGGCCCTCTTTAACGATTTACCGGCGGCAATAGATACGCTGCGTAAGTCAAACGTTGAGTTTTCTATGCTTTTTCTCGATGCCAAGGACAAAGACATTATTGCCCGCTATGAGGCGCAGCGCCGTCCGCATCCTTTACAGGGCAGTGGGCGGGTGCTCGACGGCATCAACCGTGAGCGTAAGCTTTTTTCGGAGTTGAAAGAAACCGCTGATACGGTGATTGATACGTCGGGTCTTAACGTGCACCAGTTGACGAAAACTATTCGGGAAATGTATTCGTCTACCGGGCCTAAGCTTTTGAACCTGACCGTGATGAGTTTTGGGTTCAAATACGGTGCGCCCCACGACGCCAATTTTATGGCTGATATGCGTTTTATTCCCAACCCTCACTGGATACCCGAGTTGCGCCCGCACACCGGGCTTGATGAGCCGGTGCGTGACTACGTCTTTGCCCATCCGGGTACGGAGGCTTTTGTTGATAGCTACGTGAAGGCTTTGGTTCCGGTGCTTGAGGGGTACCGTACCGAGGGTAAACACTATGCCACCCTTGCGATCGGTTGCACCGGTGGTAAGCATCGTTCGGTTGCTGTGGCCCAAGAAATTGCTCGCCGTGTGCAGGAGTTACCCGATGTCCATGTGAGTGTGCAGCATCGAGATATGGGGCGTGAATAGTATGGGGCTGAGGCCGGCAGTGAGGGTGACCGCGCTCGGTGGTGGGCACGGCCTGTACGGGTCGCTGTCCGCGCTGCGGCATATCACCACCAATATTACGGCGGTGGTGACCGTTGCAGATGACGGCGGGTCGTCGGGCCGGTTGCGCCAGGATTTTGATGTGTTGCCGCCGGGGGATCTCCGCATGGCGCTTTCAGCACTCTGCGATGATTCTGACTGGGGGCGCACCTGGCGGGACGCACTACAGCACCGTTTCGTATCGCTCAAAGACGATTCCAGCGGCGCCCTGGATGACCACGCCCTGGGTAATCTGCTGATCGTGACTCTCTGGCAGCTGCTCGGTGATACCGTGGGAGGCCTGGACTGGGTGGGGTCCCTGCTCAATGCGAGAGGTAGGGTGTTGCCCATGTCGTGTACACCGCTGGTTATCGAGGGGGACTCGGTGGGTATCGGTGAAAGCGGTGAGATAGAACGTGAACATCTAGTGGGGCAGTGCCACCTTGCCAGGGCTGCGCGCGTTGAAAACCTCACCCTGACCCCGCAGGATGCGCGGGCCTCTGACGAGGCTGTGCAGTCTATTCTCGATGCGGACTGGGTGATTTTAGGACCGGGCTCCTGGTACACCTCTGTCCTGCCCCATTTGCTGCTGCCCGGTATCCGGGATGCACTTCTTGAGACCTCTGCCAGGATCTGTGTGGTCATGAATCTGCAGCTGGAGGGGAAAGAGACCAGCGGTATGTCAGCTGCCGAGCATCTTCGGATTTTGCAGAAATACGTTCCAGAATTTAGGCTTAACGCAGTTATCGCTGACCACAATGGCATGGGGGACCGCTTTGAGCTTGAGCAGGCAGCCCTGAGCATGGGGGCACAGGTTACCTGGGCGCATGTGAGAAGCAGCAACGATCAGAATGTGCACCACCCCCTCAAGCTTGGCGCAGCCTATGAAGAGGTCTTTCGCCAGCACGTCTGAGGTTTTACCTGGCGGCAACGGGTACTCAGCGGATTCAAGGTATTTGGAGGAATCACCGTATGGCTCTCACACTATCGGTTAAAGAAGAACTCGCGCGCCAGGAGACCACAAAATCTTCGGTGCGTAAAGCAGAAATTGCAGCGATCCTGCGTTTTACCGGCGGACTTCACCTGATGTCCGGTCGTATTGTGATCGAGTCTGAGGTTGACCTGGAGCCAACCGTGCGCCGGCTTCAGCACAATATTTTTGAAATGTACGGCCACGAGTCGGAGGTTACGGTTATTTCAAGCGGTGGGCCGCGTCGCGGTGGCCGCTATATTTTGCGGGTGATTGAGGGGGGAGAGGCTCTTGCCCGGCAGACGGGTCTTCTTGACGGTAGGGGTCGACCGGTGCGGGGGCTGCCCCCCGCCGTGGTGAACGGCTCTGTTGCCGATGCGGAGGCGGTGATACGCGGTGCCTTTCTTGCCCACGGTTCGCTGACTGAGCCCGGTAGATCCTCGGCGCTGGAGTTCACCTGTCCCTGTCCAGAAGCTGCCCTGGCACTGGTGGGGGCGGCCCGGCGCCTGAATGTTATTGCTAAGGCGCGCGAGGTGCGCGGCGTTGACCGCGTGGTGGTGCGTGACGGTGAAACCATCGGTGTGCTCTTGGAGCGGATGGGTGCAACCGATGCCCTGGCGAGCTGGCGGGAACGACGCGCCCGCAAAGAGGTGCGGGCCACGGCAAACCGGCTGGCTAATTTTGATGACGCTAATCTGCGGCGTTCTGCACAGGCAGCTGTGGCCGCCGGTGCCAGGGTGGAGCGTGCCCTGGAGATTTTGGGTGAGCAGGTGCCGGGACATTTACGCTATGCGGGTGAGCTTCGGGTAGCCCATAAGCAGGCATCGCTGGATGAGCTGGGTAGGCTGGCTGACCCGCCTCTGACGAAAGACGCTATTGCCGGTAGGATCCGCCGTCTTCTGGCGATGGCGGATAAGCGGGCGCAGGAGCTGGGCATTCCCGGAACCGATCTGGGCAGCGGCACGGAGTACTAAAAAATATTCACCGGGTAGAGCTATCGGGCTGCGTGGGATTTTCTGCGCGGGTAAAAGTCACGGTGAAAACAAGCTCAAACGCAATGAAAAACGGATAAAACCACGCATATGTGAGGGAAAAAGCGGGTTTTGGGCAAAATTTCGCCAACAAAAAACACAAAATCACACCCAAACTCACATAATCTGTCGTAAGATAGTTGTGGAACCGGACGGAAGCCCGCACCAAACGAGGATTGACCCGAGAGGGATAGGGTTCTTGAGCGGGTGTGAAACCCACAATCGTCCAGGAAATTCACTGATACTAACTGAGGAGTTTGATCTACAGTGACTGTACGCGTAGCAATCAACGGCTTTGGCCGCATCGGCCGCACCTTCTTCCGCGCAGCCCAGGAGCACGGTCAGGGATTCGAGATCGTCGCCATCAACGACCTGACAGACGTGAAAACCCTTGCCCACCTGCTCAAGTACGACTCTATTATGGGCCGTTTCAAGGGCGAAGTCGCTGTCTCCGACGAGAACGACATGATCGTTAACGGTCAGGAGATCAGGGTCCTGGCCGAGCGCGACCCCGCTAACCTGCCCTGGAAAGACCTGGGCGTCGATATCGTTCTCGAGTCCACCGGTTTCTTTACCGACGGTGAGAAGGCCAAAGCTCACCTTGAAGCGGGGGCGAAGAAGGTTATTCTCTCCGCACCCGGCAAGAACATTGACGGCACCTTCGTGATGGGCGTCAACGATGACCAGTATGACTCCGCCACCATGAACATCGTTTCCAATGCTTCCTGCACCACCAACTGCCTGGCACCGCTGGCCAAGGTACTCAATGACTCCGTCGGTATTGAGCGCGGTCTCATGACCACCATCCACGCCTACACCGCAGACCAGCGTTTGCAGGACGCCCCCCACGGTGACCTCCGCCGTGCACGCGCCGCAGCCCTCAATCTGGTCCCCACCTCCACCGGTGCGGCGGCAGCTGTGGGCCTGGTTCTCCCCGAGCTCAAGGGTAAACTGGACGGTTTCGCGGTCCGCGTCCCCACCCCCACCGGCTCCATCGTTGATCTCACCTTCCAGGCTTCCAAGGAGACCACCGTTGAAGAAGTCAACGCGGCTCTGAAGGCAGCAGCTGAGGGCGACCTCAAGGGAATTATCACCTACAGCGAAGACCCCATCGTCTCCAAAGATATCGAGGGTGAGCCCGTTTCTACCGTGTTTGATGCACCGCTGACCAAGGTGATCGGTAACGAGGTGAAGGTGATCGCCTGGTACGACAACGAATACGGGTACACTGCACGCCTGGTGATGTTCACCAACAAGGTTGTATCGGAACTCTAACCCGACCGGGTCGAGAGATATTCAGAAACCATCCCGCTAGATATTGGAGATGAAGCACCATGGCTAAAGCTCTTGACGAGCTCATCGCTGAAGGCGTGTCCGGCCGCCGGGTTCTGGTTCGTTCAGATTTGAATGTGCCCCTGGACGGCACCACGGTGACCGACGACGGCCGTATCCGGGCCTCGCTACCGGTTCTCAAAAAGCTGACCGAGGCCGGTGCGCGAGTTATCGTAACCGCCCACCTTGGTCGCCCCAAGGGGCAGGTTGATCCCAAGTATTCCATTGCTCCGGCAGCAAAGCGTCTGGCAGAGCTCGCCGATTTCAGCGTGGTTGTTGCAACCGACGTTGTTGGTGAAGATGCCCGGGCTAAAGCGGGCAGTCTTCAGGACGGTGAAGTACTGGTTGTTGAAAACGTGCGCTACGATCCGAGAGAAACCTCGAAGGATGACGCGGAGCGCGGTATCTTTGCCGATGAACTGGTTGCTCTCACCGGCGACAACGGTGCCTATGTGGACGACGCTTTCGGTGCGGTGCACCGCAAGCACGCCTCGGTTTACGATGTCGCCAAGAGGCTGCCCGCCTACCTGGGGGACCTGGTTAAAAAGGAAGTTGATGTTCTTGCCAAGACCCTCAACGACCCCGAGCGTCCCTTTGTAGTGATCATGGGTGGGGCCAAGGTATCGGATAAGCTGGCCGTGATTGAAAACCTCATCGGTAAGGCGGACACCCTGCTCATCGGTGGCGGCATGGGCTATACTTTTGCGGCCGCGCAGGGGTACAAGGTGGGCAAGTCGCTTCTTGAGGCCGACCAGATTCCCACGGTTAAGCGCTACATGGAAGAAGCTGCCGCACAAGGTACCGAGATTATCACCGGTGTCGATGTCGTGTACGCATCTGATTTCTCCAACGACGCCGAGAGGGAGATTCGCCCGATTGAGGATCTCGAGGGCGGCAAGCTGGGTGCAGACGGTGAGGGGCTGGATATCGGCCCCCGGACCGCTCAGCTTTTCGCTGAGAAGATCAGGGCGGCCAAGACCGTTTTCTGGAACGGCCCGGTAGGGGTGGCAGAGTTCTCAAATTTTGCTGCCGGTACCAAGGCTGTTGCGGAGGCGGTTATCGAATCCGATGCCTTCTCGATTATCGGCGGCGGTGATTCTGCTGCGGCTGTCCGTAATTTTGGTTACGCGGATGAGCAGTTTGGTCATATCTCCACCGGTGGCGGTGCATCGCTGGAGTACATCGAGGGCAAGACTCTGCCCGGGCTTGACGCACTGGGCGCATAGTTGAATCTATAGGTGGCGGGTTACTTCTTTGCGGGGTAACCCGCTATCTTTGTTACAGGGGCACCAAGCCCACAACCCTATATCGACCTCTTACGATAACCCGCGCTGCAGCGGGGGATAGGACAATCATGGCTCGTAAGCCTCTTATTGCAGGTAACTGGAAAATGAACCTGGACCACGCCCAGGGGGTGACCCTGCTCCAAAAATTGGCGTGGACTTTAGCGGACACCGGCTTTGACTATGATCAGGCAGAGGTGACCGTGTTCCCTCCCTTTACCGATCTTCGGTCGGTACAGACCCTGGTTGACGGTGACAAACTGCAGATCACCTACGGCGGACAGGACCTCTCTGACCAAGACTCCGGTGCCTATACCGGCGATATCTCGGGTGAATTTCTGAACAAACTGGGGGCCACCTATGTGCTGGTTGGCCACTCAGAGCGCCGCACCATTCACGGTGAAAGCAACCAACTCTGCGCGGCAAAGGTCCAGGCAGCATACCGGCACAACCTCGTTCCCGTACTTTGTGTCGGTGAGGGGCTTGAGGTGCGTGAAGCCGGGGACCACGTGAACTTTACCCTGGAGCAGACCCGCCAATCCCTGGAGGGTCTCACGTCCGAGCAGGCCGAAACGCTGGTTATTGCCTACGAACCCGTATGGGCAATCGGCACCGGTAAGGTGGCTACAAGCGCGGACGCGCAAGAAATGTCTGCCGCGATTCGTGCCGAAATCGCCCAGCTATTTTCGGCGGATATTGCCGAAAAGGTCCGTGTTCTCTACGGCGGCTCGGTGAAGGCTGCCTCGGCTCCGCAGATCCTGGCTGAGCAGGACGTCGACGGTGTGCTCGTGGGCGGTGCATCTCTCGATGCCACAGAATTTGCCAGTATCGCCCGCTTCAACCGTTAAGAAGTCAGCCTGTTTCCGGCCCGGTATTGGGCAGAAACAGGGACGGTGGCGTATAGTGTGAAAGTGCTAGGAGACCGGCACTTTCCTCAACATTGAAAGGTTCTCGTGGAGACTCTGAAAATCAGCATTATGGTTGTTATCGCCGTGACCAGCATTCTCGCCATTCTTCTGGTTCTGTTGAACCGCGGCAAGGGTGGCGGGCTCTCTGATATGTTTGGTGGCGGTATGACTACCTCACTGAACTCGTCGGGATCAGCCTCAAAGAATCTCATCCGGCTCACCGTGACCGTTACGATCCTATGGGTGCTGGCAATTATCGCCTACGGGCTGGTACTGCGTTTCGACGTCACCGTCTAAAAACTTGCATAGTCAAAGGTTCCCGCTGAAAAAATTTTTCAGCGGGAACCTTTTGCGTAGAGAAACGGGAAAATCTAGCCGGCGAGGGAATCGGCGGTAGCGAGCACCAGGGTCTCTGCCTCCCCGTGCCCGGCGCGGGCCCCGGCGGCCGGTGTCTCATCGAGTGTGTCCGGCCCCAGCTCCGAGTCCTCAAGGTCAGCGGCTACCCGTAACCGAGCTGTTGCCTCCGCCTTATCGGCACCGGAAATCAGAAACCAGATACGTCGAGAGCTCCGTATCACCGGTAGCGTGAGCGAAACCCGGGTGGGCGGCGGCTTGGGGGAGTCGTGCACCGCCACAGCCGCCCCCTGGCCCAGCTGAATTTCCCCGCGATGCGGAAAGAGCGAAGCAATATGTCCGTCGGGTCCCATACCCAGTAGCACCAGGTCAAAGATCGGACCGAGCCGGCCCTCCCCGGCAAAGCCCGCCAGCTCAGCCTCATAGGCGGCAGCGGCTTCTTCTGGCGAATCAAACCTGTCGGAGGCCCCCATCACGTGAATATTTTCTCTAGGGATATCGATTTTATCCAGCAGAGTCTCACGGGCCTGCTGCTCGTTGCGGTCTTGGTCACCGGTGGGCACAAAGCGTTCGTCCGACCACCAGAAGTGAACGCGGGAAAAATCCAGCGAAATAAACTCGGGTAGGGTAGCCAGCTCCGCGAGCACAGCGGTGCCCATACCGCCGCCGGTGAGCGATAGATGGGCGATGCCCTTCCGCTCAAGCGCATCGGTGATCACCGTAAGAATACTGCGGGCCGCTGCACTACCCAGCCGCTGCCTGGTGGGGTAAGACACAAACCGTGGTTTAGGCATCGAAAACCTCGGTGGGCTCGATACCGGGATCAAATTCTTCGGTTTCACTGAGATCCACCACAATATTGCCCTTTTGTAGGGCCCGGGTGAGCACCTCACCGTAGACCTCATCGGGGTCAAGCCTGCGCAGCTCCTCAGCCAAACACTCGGCAAGGGTACGCACCGGAAGAGCGATTTGTTGGTCGGGTGCACCGGGGTAGGAGAGCAGCGCAATGTTACGTCCGGGACGGTCAATCACAATATCGCCGTCCTCACGTTCAAGCACCACCCGGTAGAGGCCGCGCTCGGTATTGGTGGTTGACAGGTGCACCTGGGCATCGAATTTATCCCCCAGCCAGGCCCCCAGCAAAACCACCGAGGGCGACTTTGACGAACCGGCAACAACAACCCGCTTCACCGGTGAATAGGGCACCTGATCAAGCACGGCGGCGAGCTGAATCCGCCAGAGCGTCAGCCTGATCCAGGCTAGATCGGTGTCACCGGCAGCATAGTTCTCAGCCAGCTGGCTGAGAATAACCATGGGGTCATCGGCACGGGCCGAATCGGTAATACGACGCTGGGCAATTTTCCCAATAGAATGCTCGGAAGGATTTCCGGGGACCGAGTGCGGCCACCAGGCGACAATCGGGGAGTCGGGAAGCAGCAGACCGGAAATCAGAGACTCTGTCGCCTGCCCTGCCCGGCCCCAGCCGCGCAACACAATCAGCTCGGACGCCCCGGATTCCCCGCCGATCTCCAATTCGGCATCGAGGCGATCTTCGGCCCCGGAATCTTCTGCGACGTGCACAATAATACGGCATGGATGCTCGTGAGATGCTCGCTGGGCAGCCTCACGGGCAGCCGATGAATGCCCGGAATCGGCAAGAATAACCAGGGTCAGCACGCTCCCGGACGTGGTACTACCGGTTTCTTCGCGCAGGCGCGAAATTTCCTTCTCTATCTCAATGGCATCGGTGTGCTCTAGTGTGTGTATCACGGGCGCCTCCAAACACGGTGATCACGAGCCAACAACTGATATGACGACTCGGGCCCCCACGAACCGGGCTCGTACGGTTCGGGCTGAACCCTGTGCTCCTCCCAGTACTTTTCAAAGGGATCAAGAATCTTCCAGGAAAGCTCAACCTCTTGGTGGCGGGGAAACAGCGGAGGCTCGCCCAGAAGCACATCGAGAATCAGCCGCTCGTAGGCTTCGGGCGATTCCTCGGTGAAGGAGTGGGTGTAGCCAAAGTCCATGTTGACATCGCGAATCTCGCTCTGCGTTCCGGGAACCTTAGCGGCAAAGCGGATGGTCATACCCTCATTGGGTTGCACCCTCACCACAATCGCATTCTGCCCGGAATCTTCATTCTGCTCAAAAAGGCGGTTGGGAGATTTTTTAAAGATGAGAGCGATCTCGGTTACCCTGCGCCCCAGACGCTTACCGGTACGCAGATAGAAGGGAACCCCGGCCCAGCGGCGCGTATTGATCCCCACCTTAATAGCGGCAAAAGTTTCCGTGCGTGAGTCTGCGGGAATATCCTTTTCCCCAAAGAAACCAGCCACTTCCTCGCCCCCCTGGTAGCCAGAAGAATACTGGCCTACAGCAAAAGACCGGGAAAGATCTTCGGGCAGCTCAACAGCCTCAAGCACCTTCTCTTTCTCCGCCCGCAGGTGACCGGCCTTAAAGCTAATGGGCTCCTCCATGGCGGTCAGTGCCAAAAGCTGTAACAGGTGGTTCTGAATAACATCGCGGGCAGCACCCACGCCGTCATAGTAGCCGGCACGGGAGCCTATCCCAAAGGGCTCAGCCATCGTGATCTGTACATGGTCGATATAGTTGGCATTCCACAGCGGCTCAAACATCTGGTTAGCAAAGCGCAGAGCCAGCAGATTCTGCACGGTTTCTTTGCCCAGATAGTGGTCGATACGGAAAACCGAATCGGCCGGGAAAACATCTTCGACAATAGAGTTGAGCTCGCGGGCAGAGTCGAGATCGTGGCCAAAAGGCTTTTCGATAATGACCCTGCGCCAGCCGTCCCCCTCGCCCCGCTGAGCCAGCTTGTGCCGGGCAAGCTGCTTGAGTACCTGCTCAAAGGCTTTGGGGGGGATTGACAGGTAGAAAGCGTGATTACCCTGGGTACCGCGGGTTTCCTCCAGTTCCTTCAGAGTCTGCTTGAGACGCTCATAAGCGGCATCGTCGTCAAAAGCACCCTGTACAAAGCGAATACCGCGCGCAAACTGGTTCCACACGTCTTCGCGGAAGGTGGTGCGAGAATGCGCTTCGACCGACTCGTGCACACGGTCCCGAAAATCGTCATTGCTCCAATCACGGCGGCCAAAACCAACCAGTCCAAAGCTGGGAGGTAACAACCCTCGGTTCACCAAATCATAAACGGCGGGCAGGAGTTTCTTCCGGGCGAGATCTCCGGTTACACCAAAGAAAACCAGTGTGCTGGGCCCAGCAACACGGGTGAGTCGGCGGTCGCGTGGATCTCTCAGGGGGTTTTTTTCGTGACTATTTGGCACGGTTGATCCTTAGAAAAATATTTCTTATGTATACGGTTCCGGCGGCAACCACCGTCGATACCGGTGGTTGCCGCCGCCAATAATTTATACACCTGCAACGGTAGTAAAAACTATCGTCAACTACGTGATCTATTATGCCGCGGCCAGGGCAGCGCGCACAGTCTCCAGCAGTTCTTCCCAGGAAGTATCAAATTTCTGAAGACCTTCCTCTTCAAGTTTGGCAACAACATCCCGGTAGGGGATCCCCAGGGCCTCAATATCGTTGAGGATCTTTTCTGATTCGTCATAGGTACCCTCAACGGTGTTCCCCGCGACGGTCCCGTGTTCGGCAAAAGCTGCCAGAGTTTTTTCGGGGACGGTGTTGACAGTGTTGGGTGCAACCAGCTGGGAGACATAGAGGTCGTCCGGCAGCGACGGGTCCTTGGTGCCGGTTGAGGCCCAGAGCGGACGCTGAATATGTGCACCGGCAGCCGCCAGACGCTCCCACCTCTGAGAGGAAAATTCCTCTTCAAACACCTGGTAGGCAAGACGAGCATTAGCCAGTCCCGCCTTACTTTTGAGCGCTAGCGCCTGATCGGTCCCGATACTATCAAGCCTTCCATCGACCTCGGAATCCACGCGGGAGATGAAGAAGGACGCCACCGAGTGAATCTTGGAGAGATCCTTACCGTTCTCCAGAGCCTCTTCGAGCCCCAGCATAAAGGCATTGATCACCGCACGGTAGCGTTCCAGAGAGAAAATCAGCGTAACGTTGACCGAGATTCCCTCGGCAAGGGTCTTGGCGATGGGCTCAAGACCCTCCACAGTTGCCGGGATTTTGATCATGACATTGTCGCGGTCAACCTGGGCAGCAAGCTTTTTAGCCATAGCCGCTGTTTCCGCCGGCTTACGGGCCAGACGAGGGTCAACCTCGATAGATACACGACCGTCACGGCCCTGGGTGGCCTCATAGATGGGGGCAAAAATATCGCAGGCATTGCGTACGTCATCGGTCATGATCTCAAAAACGGCTTCTTCGAGCTCGGTACCGGCTTCTGCCAGCTGAGCCACCTGCTGAGCATACGATTTACCGTCGGACAGTGCGCCGGCAAAGATAGTGGGGTTGGTGGTCACACCAACAACGTTTTGGGTATCGATGACTTTCTGCAGCTTACCGGAGGTAATCCGCTCTCGGGAAAGGTCATCAAACCAGAGGGAGACACCGGCATCACTGATTTTTTGGGTTGAAGCTGTCATTGAGTTTGGTCCTTATTACGATAGGGTGAACAGAATTCTCTGACCCGGGCCCGCTGCCAGCCTTCCGCGGGTTTGCGGGCCCGGTCAGATGAGTTTTAGTCAGCTGCGGCAATCGACTCTTCGGCGGCTGCCACCACTGCCTCGGGTGTGATCCCGAACTCGCGGTAGAGTACATCGGCTGCAGCCGAGGCGCCGAAATGCTCCAGCGAGACAGCACGGCCGTGGTCTCCAAGGAGGTCATACCAGCTCATAGCCGAGCCCGCCTCAACCACCACGCGGGCCCGAACATCTGCGGGGATCACGGACTCGCGGTAGTCGGTGGACTCTTGGTCGAACCACTCCCGTGAGGGCATAGAAACCACCCTTGCCCGCACACCTCTGTCTGCCAAAAGCTTGCGGGCTTCCAGGGCGATCTCCACTTCGGATCCGGTTGCAATAATCACGACGTCGGGACGTTCCGGGGTATCGGCCACGATGTAGCCCCCGCGCGCCGCTCCCTCTGCGGAGGCAAACTTTTCGCCTTCAGCGTCGGCGTGGATATCCTCCCTGGCAATGACGGAAAGATTCTGACGGGAGAGAACCAGGCCGGTGGGGCGGTCCCGAGTTTCCATGATCCTGCGCCAGGCGACGGAGGTTTCATTAGCGTCTGCCGGCCGCACGAGGTTGAGATTGGGGATAGCCCGCATAGCTGACAGGTGCTCGATCGGCTGGTGGGTGGGGCCGTCTTCACCCAGACCGATGGAATCGTGGGTCCACACAAAGATATTGGGCACACCCATCAGTGCTGCCAGCCGAACCGCCGGACGCTGGTAATCGGTGAACACAAAGAAGGTTCCCGAGAAAGGCCGAGTGGGCGAAGACAGCGCAATACCGTTGGTGATTGCCGCCGCCGCGTGCTCACGGATACCAAAATGCAGTACCCGACCGTAGGGGCTGGAGGTCCAGGTGTCGGTGGAGAACTCAACGGGATTAAAGGAGGCCGCATCATCGATGGTGGTATTGTTTGAACCGGCAAGATCGGCAGACCCGCCCCATAGCTCAGGGAAGGTGCCAGCGATGGCATTGATCACCTTGCCGGAGGCGGCACGGGTGGCTATCGAGGTCCCCGCCTCAAATACGGGAAAGGCATCGCGGTAGCCCTCCGGTAGTTCACCGGATTCAAGACGCTCGTAGAGGGCAGCCCTCTCGCTGTTGGCTGTTTTCCACTGTTCAAACGCCTCGTTCCACCGCCGGTGCTCGGAGGCACCGCGGGTGGCAGCCTCGCGGGTGTAGGCAAGTACCTCGGGGTCAATCGCGAAGGACTGCGCGGGGTCAAACCCCAAAACTTCTTTGGTGGCGGCCACCTCGTCGGCACCCAGCTTAGCGCCGTGGATGGCTCCGGTGTTCTGCTTGGTGGGGGCCGGCCAGCCAATAACGGTGCGCAGCTCAATAATAGAGGGTTTGTCGGTGACCGATCGGGCAGCGATAATAGCCCGGTAGAGCTCATCGATATCTTCCTCGTAGTTGCCGGTTTTCGTCCAGTCAACACGGGCGGTATCCCAGCCGTATGCCTCGTAGCGTTTGAGCACGTCTTCGGTGAAAGCCACATCGGTGTCATCTTCGATAGAGATATGGTTGCGGTCAAAGATGACGATGAGATTACCCAGCTGCTGGTGGCCGGCAAGAGAGGATGCCTCGGCGGTGACACCCTCCTGAAGGTCACCTTCGGAAGCAATCGTGTAAATAGTGTGGTCAAAGGGTGAGGTCCCCGCGGGTGCCTCGGGGTCAAAGAGTCCGCGCATGCGTCGCTGAGCATAGGCGAAACCTACGGCGGAGGCCAGCCCCTGGCCCAGCGGCCCGGTAGTGATTTCAATCCCCCTGGTATGACCGTATTCGGGGTGTCCGGGGGTGAGGGAACCCCAGGTACGCAGAGATTCAAGGTCTTCCATTTCAAGCCCGTACCCGTTGAGGAAAAGCTGAATATAGGCGGTGAGGGAGGTGTGTCCGGGGGAAAGGATAAAACGGTCGCGGCCGGCCCAGCGGTCATCGGCGGGGTCGTGGCGCATAATCTTCTGGTAGAGCAGGTGAGCTACCGGGGCCAGGCTCATCGCGGTTCCGGGGTGGCCGGACCCAACTTTCTCAACCGCGTCAGCGGCCAAAACGCGCGCGGTATCCACCGCCCGGCGGTCCAGTTCCGTCCACTCCAGCTTGTTCCCAAGATTTGGCACGTCAATGTCTCTTTCTCTAGCTGATATACCCTGGTGGTCTCGTACGCCGGCCCGCACCCCGAACTCAGCTCAGGCTCATCGGTGTACGGCTGCGGCTTGCAGAGCCCACTAACAACGGTAGTTATATCTTTGCGGAATTGATAGGTGTTTCTTCACAAGAATAGTTCAAAGTAGAGGATGAAAATATGTTTATCGCCGTATTTTTGCTCCGGTGTTCTTGATCAGGGAAATATTAGCGTTCGAGAAATAAACGGTATAGCATGTACTTGACTATCTGTTCTTTTGCCGCGCTCTCAATGGCCGGTGCCGGCGGGATGCTTGTTTTCTCACGGAGGTTAACCGGGGTCCGATGAACAGATGTGCGATATTGGTGCTGAGGAGACCTCTCGTGTGTCACCGTCAGATACACGCAGGAGAACCGCAGGTCGCCAGGCACAGGTGTCTTACCAAGACAATTACCCACCAACACACTCGGTAGGAGCCCAGCTACAGTGAAGGGTTTGAACACCAACAGCGTGCTAGAAGCTCAGTCTTCAGCGCATGTAGAGAAAACTTCTGCCCAAACCGGTCCGGCTAGGGTGGTTTTTTGGCGCAGGGTGAGAGCCTATATCCACCTCACCAAGCCCCAGGTCATTGAGCTGCTTCTGGTGACCACCGCCCCAACAATGATATTTGCTGCCGGTGGTATGCCTGACCTCTGGTTGGTTCTCAACACCATGATTGGCGGTACACTGGCGGCAGGATCCGCGGGTGCCTTCAACTGCTACATTGACCGGGAGTCAGACAGGCAGATGCGGCGTACCGAGAAGCGTCCCCTGGTCACGGGGGAACTGAGCGACCGCGAAGCCCTCATTTTTGCCTGGGTCCTAGCCTGTATCTCCATCGTCTATCTCTGGACTCTGGTCAACCCTCTAGCCGGTGTTCTCGGTCTGGTCGCGATTCTGCTTTACGTTGTGTTCTACTCTCTTTTCCTCAAGCGGCGCACAGCGCAGAATATCGTGTGGGGCGGCTTAGCGGGGTGTATGCCTGTTTTCATCGCCTGGGCCGCGGTACAGGGCACTATCTCGTGGGCGGCGGTGGTACTTTTTACCGTTATTTTTCTCTGGACACCACCGCACTATTGGCCTCTGTCGATGAAATATGCCGAAGACTACCAGCGGGCTGGGATACCCATGCTCGGTGCGATTGCCAGCGCCAAGAGTGTTTCTGTGCAGGTGGTTCTCTACGCCTGGGCTATGGTTATCTGCTCGTTGCTGTTGGTGCCGCTGGGTGGTGCAGGCTGGGTCTATACCCTGACCGCTGTCGCAATTGGGGCGTGGTTCCTTTACCACTGCCACAAGCTCCACCGTCTGGCGCTGGCAGAGGAAGCAACCAGCCGCACCGCAATGACGGTTTTCCACGGGTCGATCACCTACCTTACGGTGCTGTTTGTTGCGCTGGCGATCGACCCGTTTGTGGGATCAGCTCTCATGCCCCTCTAGCGAGAGTCCACGGGCTCGAGCTCGCGCACCGCTGTGGCTGAGCGTTAGCTGTTTTTCGATGAGAGAGCTGGCCGCCCAGATAAAGAAGCCCGAACCGATGAGATGCAGCTCCACCAGCCAGATGGGGAGGCCGTTGAAAAACTGCGTGTATCCGACGATTGCCTGGTAGGTCAGCAGCGCAAAAATGTACCGGAGAAGTGTGGTGAACGTGGCCGGCCAGGCGTATTTTTTGGCCAGGATATAAAGGGTGAGGGCGACGAGGCAGAAACCCCACACCGAGAACGAGTGTAGGCGGGTGACCAGCCAGGGATCGAAGGCGTGACGGTGGGCCTGAGGGTCTCCGGCGTGGGGGCCGGTGCCGGTGGTAATGGTTCCCATCAATACCAGGAAGATCACCAGGAGGGCGGCTACCCAGCCCAGCACACGCATGGCGGTGGCCCTTGGGGGAAGCTGTTCTGCGGTAATGTCTTCTGCCTGCTGGGTGGGCCTGTTGAAATAACGCAATATTCTGTTGAGATAGATAGCGGCCAGAGCAATCATGATGGCGCTCAGACAGAAGTGGGCTGTGATCATCCAGGGGTTGAGTTTCATCCATACCGAGATACCACCCACAACTGCCTGGAGGGGGATACCCCAGAGAAGGAGTAGGGTGAGATTAAAAAGGTCATAGTAGCGCGATTCCTCCGGCCTTACCCCGATAAAAAGTTTGGGAAAAAGCTGCCTGGGGCCCGTGAGTCGGGGGAGGGCAATGCGCAGAATGGACAGGAAAGCCAGAACAGTGACCACCATGAGGACAAAGGTCAGTAGGCGGTTTCCGAACTCGACTATGCCGTGAATCCCCATCTCGGGGGTGGTCGTCCACGATCCGGTGGAGGTGCACCTGGGCCAGGTATCGCAGCCTAACCCCGATCCGGTAAGTCGCACAACACCTCCCGAAATAATAAGGACGATGTTGGCAAGGACCAGGGCGTAAGCCATTGATCTCACCCAGGGAGTATAGACGGTGGGCAGTATGCGGGCGTTCAAACGGGAAAGGGGCGCCCGGGTGTTGGGGGCGGTGTCGGTAGACATCACAGGGTAACCTATTTCTCTTGGAGGCGGACTAAGCAGACCATTTAAAAAATTTGGTGGCGAGGCCCCCGCATATCCCCGTCCATACAATGAGTAAGAGGTGCGGGGCCAGCAGGACCTGGTGGCTGAGGTATTCTCCGCGCAGCGCCTCGCCCAGTGCGCCCGACGGTAGAAGGTTCACGAGGAAACTCAGGGGACCCGGTAGGGTGCTAGCGGGAATAAGGGTTCCGCCGGCGGCGGCAAGGATTACCCATGCCATGTTGACGATGGCCAGGGTAGCCTCTGCCCGAACGGTGCCGGCAATGAGTAAACCTAGCGAAGTAAAGGCAGCCGCCCCCAGAAACAGGGTGGGAAGTGACATGAGGACAGCGGTAAAACTGGGTTTCCACCCCATGGTCAGCGATACAGCGGCCACCAGAAAAAACTGTACCGTCAGCACACCGAGTACAGCTAGGATTTTTCCCGCAATCAATCCGTTTCTGCCCAGCGGAGTGGTGGAGAGAAAGCGAAGCACACCGTAGCGCCGATCAAACCCGGTTGCGATACCCTGCCCAGAGAGGGAGGTGGAAATAACGCAGAGTGCGAGCACACCGGGAACGGCGACATCGATTCTGCTGGTACCAAACTCCCGGGCGAAAGGATCGAGAAAGCTTGTCCAGCTCATGGCGCAAAGAGCCATCAGGGGGAAGGCGATGTTGAGCATGAGCTGTTCACCGTTTTTGAGCATGGCTAGCAGCTCGTATTTCCCCTGGGCTAAGAGCCTATGGGGGACCGTGCCTGCGCGACGCTGGGCCGCTACGGAAGATAGTTTTATGCTGCGCTCTGTGCGTGAAATTCGGGGGGAAGTCATCGAATATCACGCCCTGCGAGGTCTAAAAATACGTCTTCAAGGGTTCGGGGAGCAAGCTCTATGGCGGTGGGCATCAGCCGGTGATGCCCCAGTGCTGTAGTGAACTCAATGAGAACCTCATTGGTGAGCGGGCCGGTGAGCAGGTAGCGACCGTGGCCCCGGTGAGTCAGCGAGAAACTCCGGTGGCTGCGGGGCAGCAGGTCCGCTGTCACAAGGTTTTCTTGCGGGAGCGTGATACTAACGGTTTTGGTGTCACCCGCGGATTTTTCAAGAAGGTCGGCCACCGTGCCGTCAACCAGGTTTTCCCCGCGCTCAATAATGTACACGTGGTCGGCTAGCCGCTGGGCATCATCAAGAAGGTGGGTGGTGAGAATAATGGCGGTTCCCCGTTCTTTTTGTTCTTCAATGATGGTGAACACCACCTGCCGCGACTGCGGGTCAAGACCGGCGGAGGGCTCATCGAGAAAGAGAAGATCCGGTTGGCCCACCAGCGCGGCGGCTAGTGCAACCCGCTGTTTTTGCCCGCCCGACAGGTGGCGTATGGAGGTTCCGTTGAACGAATCGATACCCAGACGCCGGGCGAGGTCGGTAACACTGAGCGGTGCAGAATACATTTTTGCCACGTGTTCAAGAAGGGCTATTGGTCGTACAGACTGGGGGAGTCCGCCGTCCTGGAGCATGACACCCACCCTGGCGCGCAGATCTGGGCCGGCGCCCCAAGGATCTTGGCCCAGCAGGGAAATGCTGCCGCCGTCGCAGTTGATCAGCCCCTGGGCACAGGCTAAAGCTGTGCTCTTGCCGGCACCGTTGGCCCCCAGCAGTACGGTGACCTGGCCGGGATAGGCGCGCAGGGAAATATTGTTGACGGCTCGCACGGTGCCTCGGTCTGTCAGGGCTTCGGGATGCCTGTTTCTAAAATTTTTGGAGGGCCGAAACTCTTTAACGAGAGACTGTATCTCCAGCGCGGGGGCACTGGTTCTCTCCGTGGATCTGGAATCTTCTGTGTGCGGCACTGTTTCATTCTACGTTGTTCTTCTGCCCCGTACACTTTTCGCGTGGCGGGGAACTGCGGTTCGACCGCTTCCAGTCTTTCTGCGCCGATAGTGAAGAAAGGGGAGCCTTACTAGCCAGTGCACAATAATTAGGACATACTTTAGTTGTGTATTCCGTAAGACAAGCTCAAAACCATCCCGGTCCCGGTGTGCGCAACGCGGAAACAGAGGAGCGAACCCGAGATCGGGTTCTTCGCGGAGTTCTCAACCACGGCCCCGTTTCTGCGGCCAGTCTCGGCGAGGAGCTCAACCTCACTCCCGCAGCGGTGCGACGGCATCTTGACGCTCTTGAGGCGGATAATCTTATTATTGTCGCCCCCCTGAAGCAGTACGGGGCGGGCGCGGGCAGGCCCGCGCGTCGCTACGTGATTGCTCCGCAGGGGCACTCGCAGATCGGTAATGACTATCTGGATATAGCCCGCGATGCACTCATCATGCTGCAGCAGACCGTTGGCGATGATGCCCTGAGAGCTTTCGCCTCAGCGCGAGCGGCGGAGATGGAAAAGAAATATCGGCCCGTCGTCGATGCGGCGGGAGAAAATATCGCGGAGAGGGCGGCGGCACTGGCGGCTGCCATGACCAAGGATGGCTTTGTGGCATCGGCAAACGTTATGGAGCCGCAGGCAGATACCGCAGTGGCCCGCCACATTCTTGCAAGTATTCAGCTGTGTCAGGGACACTGTCCGGTACGCGACCTTGCCGAGGATTTCCACATTTTCTGTGACCAGGAAACCAGGGTGATCGCCGACCTTCTCGGTGTGGATGTTCGTAGATTGTCAACTATGGCTGACGGCGCGCACGTATGTACCACCCATGTTCCGCTGGAACGCCCCACCGATGCGCCGGTGGCAGAAACACAGGAATAAATACTTCTTTTGGCCCGATGGCTAAAAGATCCCCACAGAAGAAAGGTTAAAATGACTGAACAGGTTGAGCGTCAGGCCAACGACACCGTCATTTCAGAAATTCTGGAGGCAAACCCCGAACTCGAAGGTATCGGTACCTACGAGTACGGCTGGTACGACTCCGACGAAGCGGGTAAAGCTGCGCGCCGAGGTCTGAGCGAAGACGTCGTGCGTGATATTTCGGCCAAAAAGGACGAGCCCGAATGGATGCTGAATATGCGTCTGAAGGCCCTTAAATTTTTTGACCGCAAACCCATGCCCACCTGGGGTGCAGATCTATCCGAGATTGATTTCGACAACATCAAATATTTTGTTCGCTCCACCGAGGGGCAGGCTAAAACCTGGGAGGACCTCCCCGAGGATATCCGTAATACCTACGAGAAACTGGGTATCCCGGAGGCCGAGCGTGAGCGCCTGGTAGCGGGTGTTGCGGCCCAGTATGAATCCGAGGTGGTCTACCACCAGATTCGCGAAGACCTCGAAAAGCAGGGGGTCATCTTTGTCGACACCGATACCGCCCTGCGCGAGTATGAGGATATTTTCCGCGAATATTTTGGCACCGTTATTCCCGCCGGTGACAATAAGTTTGCCGCGCTCAACACCGCCGTGTGGTCGGGTGGCTCGTTTGTCTACGTGCCTCCGGGGGTGCATGTGGAGATCCCGCTACAGGCCTACTTCCGTATTAATACCGAAAATATGGGCCAGTTTGAGCGTACCCTCATTATTGCCGATGAGGGCTCCTACGTGCACTATATTGAGGGCTGCACCGCGCCCATTTACAAATCGGATTCGCTGCACTCGGCTGTGGTTGAAATCGTGGTTAAAAAGAACGCACGTGTCCGATACACCACTATCCAGAACTGGTCTAATAACGTCTACAACCTGGTCACCAAGCGAACCATCTGTGAAGAAGGCGCGACCATGGAGTGGGTCGATGGCAATATCGGTTCCAAGGTCACCCAAAAATACCCGGCGGTGTACATGGTGGGTGAGCACGCCAAGGGAGAGACCCTCTCCATCGCTTTTGCCGGGGAGGGCCAGCACCAGGATACGGGCTCAAAGATGGTCCATATTGCCCCCAACACCTCGTCGTCGATTGTTTCCAAGTCGATTGCCCGCAACGGTGGGCGCTCAGCCTACCGGGGGTTGGTGCAGGTGAGGGAGGGTGCTTCACACGCAAAATCTAATGTGGTCTGTGATGCTCTGCTGGTTGATACCATCTCGCGATCGGATACCTATCCCTATGTTGACGTGCGTGAAGACGACGTGACGATGGGGCACGAGGCCACCGTTTCCCGGGTGTCAGAAGAGCAGCTTTTCTACCTGATGCAGCGAGGTCTCACCGAAGAAGAAGCGATGGCAATGATCGTGCGCGGCTTTGTCGAGCCCATCGCACGCGAGCTACCCATGGAGTACGCTCTCGAACTCAACCGCCTGATTGAACTCCAGATGGAAGGATCTGTGGGCTAAATATGTCTAACACTGAAAAACTGGATCACGCTGCCCCGGCTATTCCCGGTATGACCGAGGAGGGGGAGAAGCTGGGTTCTGAGCATTCTGGCGATGATACTCTGCGGGTAAAAAATGTGCACCGGCAGGAGAGCTTTGACTCTTCCCGTGCGGGCCGCCCCACCTCCTACAGGGTGGAGGATTTTGCGCCGCTGACCGGTCGCGAAGAAGACTGGCGGTTTACCCCGCTCAAACGTTTACGGGGACTGCACACCGAGGTCCTCAACGGTGTTCCCCCCGAAGTGGGGCTGAATGCGCCCGATCAGGTTCTGATTGAAACCGCGGATAGAGATGACCCCAGGATCGGGCGGGCGGGCATACCCGAAGATCGGGTGGCGGCAAATGCCTGGAGTAGTTTTAGTCAGGCGACCGTGGTTACTATTCCACAGGATGCCGAGCTGGAGCAGCGCGTGGAAATAGATATTAACGGTGTGTCTCTTGACCCCGCTGCCCAGCACATCGTGGTCGAGGCCAAGCCTTTCTCGAAGGCCGTGGTGGTACTGCGCCACACCGGTTCAGCTGTACTCGGTCAAAATGTTGAATTTATTGTGGGAGACTCTGCTGATCTCAGCGTTATTACCGTGCAGCAGTGGAACGATGATTCCACTCATGCTTCAGCCCACTACGCCAAGCTGGGAAGAGACTCTTTCTTCAAACATGTCAATATCTCGCTGGGTGGCGAAACAGTAAGGGTTACTCCCACCACCAAGTTCACCGCTCCCGGTGCCAATACCGAAATGTACGGACTTTATTTTGTCGATGCGGGCCAGCACCTGGAGTCACGTCTCTTTGTCGACCACTCGGTACCTCACTGCCGTTCGCGGGTGACCTATAAGGGTGCCCTCCAAGGCCGGGGCGCCCACTCGGTGTGGGTTGGCGACGTGCTGATTGGAAAAGAAGCCGAGGGGACGGACACCTACGAGCTCAACCGTAACCTTATTCTTGAAGACGGTCCCCGGGCCGACTCGGTACCCAACCTGGAGATCGAAACCGGGCTCATCGCGGGCGCCGGCCACGCCTCAACCACCGGCCAGCTTGATGAGCAGCACCTGTGGTATTTGCAGGCGCGCGGGATCCCCGAGCCTGAAGCCCGCCGGCTGGTGGTGCGCGGCTTCCTCAACGAAATTATTCAGCAGGTGCGAATCCCCGAGCTGGAAGAAGAGCTGACCGCAGCTCTTGAAGCCGAACTGGCACTGAGCAACAACTAGCTAAACACCCAGCACACTAGAAGGAGAACAATGTCAACTCTTGAAATTAAAGATCTTCACGTCTCCGTGATTTTGGATGACGAGAACTCTAAGCCCATTCTCAAGGGCGTAAATATCACGATTAAATCCGGAGAAATCCACGCCATCATGGGCCCCAACGGTTCGGGTAAGTCGACCCTGGCCGCCACTGTCGCGGGCCATCCCAAGTATCGCGTGGACTCCGGCGAGATTCTGCTCGACGGTGAGGATGTCACCGAGATGTCGGTGGATGAGCGTGCTCGGGCGGGCCTTTTTCTTGCCATGCAGTACCCGGTGGAGATTCCCGGTGTCACCATGTCCAACTTCCTGCGGTCGGCTAAAACCGCCGTCGATGGGCAGGCCCCGGCGCTGCGCACCTGGACCAAAGACGTGAAAACCGCTATGGAGAAGCTCAAAATTGACCCCGACTTTGTGGCCCGTAACGTGAATGAGGGGTTCTCGGGCGGCGAGAAGAAGCGTCACGAGATTTTGCAGCTGGAGCTGCTCAAACCCAAATTTGCTGTGCTGGACGAGACCGACTCGGGTCTTGACGTTGATGCCCTGAAGATTGTTTCTGAGGGTGTTAACCGCGCCCACCAGACCAACGAGATGGGTGTAATGCTCATTACCCATTACACGCGTATTTTGCGCTATATCAAGCCTCAGTTTGTGCATGTGTTTGTTGACGGACGTATGGTTGACCAGGGCGGTCCCGAGCTTGCCGATCGTCTTGAAGAAGAAGGCTATATCTCCTACGAGGGTAAATAGTTTTTACGGGCAAGTTCTAAGGAGTAAAGATGACCGGGATAGGTGAGGCAGTGCGCCCTCCGCAGGAAGAGATTGAGGATGCCCTCAAGAACGTGATTGACCCCGAGCTGGGCGTCAATATTGTTGACCTGGGTCTGCTCTACGGAATGCGGTGGAGCGACGAGGGGACCCTTATCCTTGATATGACTCTCACCACGGCCGCCTGCCCTCTGCAGGAGGTCATTGAGGAGCAGGTGAAGCAGAACCTGGAAATTATCATTGATGACTGGCAGGTAAATTGGGTGTGGATGCCGCCCTGGGGCCCCGAGCGGATTACCGATGATGGCCGCGACATGATGAGAGCCCTTGGCTTCAATATTTAGGTAGCCGACCGAGACATCGTGTATTCGTGTCCTCTCACCCATGATGCCGTTTCCTTGCCAGTGAGCAAGGAAACGGCATCATTGTTTTTGGATACGGGTTCCGATGTACTCAGATTTTTTAGCTGGTGGAGTCGGCAAACTGGCTATTGTAGAGCTCGGCGTAGAATCCACCCTGCTGGAGGAGCTGTTCGTGGGTTCCGGTCTCAATGACATCGCCGTCTTTCATCACAAAAATGACGTCCGCATTGCGAATGGTCGACAGCCGGTGAGCGATCACAAAAGAGGTGCGGCCGGCTGCCAGAGAATCCAGTGCCCGCTGTATCAGCAGCTCTGTGCGGGTATCAACCGAGCTGGTCGCCTCATCCAAAATGAGCAGGGGACGGTCAGCCAGCATGGCCCGGGCAATAGTAACCAGCTGTTTCTGCCCGGCTGAGAGAGCACTGTCGTCTGAGAGCACGGTGTCAAGCCCCTGCGGTAGTTGGTTCACCAGCTCGCTTAGGCCTACTTGCTCCACGGTTGTGCGCAAACGTTCTTCACTGACGCCCTCGGCGCGGTAGATCAGGTTCTCCCTGAGGCTCCCCTCAAAAAGCCAGGTTTCTTGCAGCACCATGGCAAAAAGTGAGTCAACATCTTCACGCGTCATACCGGCAATATCCCGGTGGTCGATCAAGATCTTGCCCGACCACAGCTCATAGAAACGCATGAGAAGGTTCACCAGGGTTGTTTTGCCGGCACCGGTGGGGCCCACAATAGCAACCTTCTGTCCGGGCTGCACCGTCGCTGAGAAATCATGGATAACCTCCAGCTCCGGTAGATAGCCAAATTTGACGTGCGAGAACTCTACCCTACCTCGGGGACGGTCCAGAGGCGTCTGGGCTGCGGGTTCTTCTTCCATCTCCTCGGCGTCTAGCAGCTCAAAGACCCGTTGGCCGGCGGCAGCGGCACTTTGAAAACTGGTGGCGGATTCGGCGATATGGCTCAGAGGATTAGTAAAAATACGAATATAAACGATGAAGGCAACAATCACACCGATACTAATCGTGTTATTGAGTACCAGTACCGCACCCACAATACACACCACCACATAGCCCAGATTGCTGATAAAAGTCATCAGCGGCATCATGAGACCCGAGAGAAACTGGGCTTTCCAGGCGCTGGTAAAAAGTGAATGGTTGCGACTGTCGAACTCTTCTAGAGTGCTGTTTTCAGCATTAAAAGTACGGATGATGGGGTGCCCCGAAAAAGACTCCTCGATATGTCCGTTCAGCCTGCCCAGCTGTTGCTGCTGGGCGATAAAAAATTTCTGGCTTCTTCCCACGATCAGGGCTGACCCGGCAATGCCCAGGAGGGAAGAGAGGATGGCGGCACACGCCAGCTGCCAGCTGGTGGCAAACATCATGAAAGTAGCTCCCACCAGGGTGATAATGCCCGTAATCATGGTGGCAATGGAGTTGCTCAGCGTCTGCTGTAGGGTATCGACATCGTTGGTGACCCGCGATAGGTTATCGCCGGTGCTGGTTTTATCGAAATAGGACAGCGGTAGCCTATCGATCTTGCGGTCAAGGTCGGTTCGCATACTGCGGGACATCCATACGATCGCCCGTGTCATGAGAACACCCTCGATAGCGTTGCACACGAAGGCTACAGCAATGAGGGTCGCGGAGATCATAGTCAGCCGCTGCACCTCGTCCGTATTCAGGGGCCCGCTCAGCCCCCGTTCGATTTCATTGGTAATCCGGGACAGGAATTCGGGGAAAACCACGGTCGTCACCACGGAGAGAACAGCAAAGATCAGGGCTATAACCATCAGCGGTATGACGGGTCTCGAATAGGATAGGAGTTTACGAAAAACTGCGGACACCGATGCACCCTCCGAGGTAAAGAGGGCGGCCGGCATTCCTCCGGGGTCGCTTTCGCCCCGGTCAACAGAAGATAGTTCTCTATCGCGGGCATCGTCTGCACGCTCCAGACCGCGCTGGACCGACTCGATCTCCCCGGCCGAATAATGCAACCTGCTCATGCAAGTTCCTCCTCGCTCAGCTGTGAAAGCGCTATCTCTTGGTAGACGGAATTGTGGGCCATGAGCTCATCATGCTTCCCCATTCCCACGATTCTTCCCTGTTCAAGCACCAAAATTTTATCCGCCTGCCGAACAGTTCCAATACGCTGAGCAACAATAATAAGGGTGCTCTGCTCGGCGTAGGTGCGCAGAGCCTGGCGGATAGCATGGTCGGTCCTGTAGTCAAGGGCGGAAAAAGAATCGTCAAAAATCATAATGTTTCCCCGCCGGGCAAGAGCACGAGCGATAGCCAGCCGCTGTTTTTGTCCCCCCGAAAAATTGGTACCGCCCTGGGCGACGGCGGAGGCATAACCGTCTTCTTTGGCAGCAATAAACTCCGATGCCTGGGCAATATGTGCCGCAGACACGATGTCTTCGGCGGTGAGAGGCTGCGCCGCCTCACCCAAAGCAATATTGGAGGCGATAGTACCCGAAAACAGGGTCGCCTTTTGCGGCACAAAGGAAATCTGGTTATGCAGGTCAGACTGCACCCAGTCTCGAACATCGAGACCGTTTACCAGCACGGACCCCTCGCGCACGTCGGTGAAACGGGGGATAAGGTTAACCAGCGAAGACTTGCCCGAACCCGTGGAACCAATAATGGCAAGTGTCTCACCGGGGTCAACCGAAAACGAGATCTGGTGCAGGGCGTCCCCGTCTGCATCGGGGTAGCGGAAACTGACGTTGCGGAACTCTACCGTGCCTGTGCTACCGGCAACCCCCTCCCGCTGCGCGCCGTCTCTCACCCTCGGTTGAGTCCGGAGCACTTCGCGGATACGACGCCAAGATACCAGAGCCCTGGCATCAAAAATAAAGACAGCGGCAAGCATCATGAAGGCGCTCACCACCTGCAGAGCGTAGGTGCTGAAAGCGATCATCTGCCCGAAGAGCACGATACGCTCTTGCCCGTTGGCGGCTTCGTTAATAAGGTAGGCGCCGATCACATAGATTGACAGGGAAAGACCGCTCATGACCGCGGTGAGCATGGGCATCATGAGGGAAAAACCGGTGTCGACAAAGAGAGTGTTATTGCGCAGGTCGGCGTTGACTTTTTCAAAACGGTCGGCGTGGAATTTCTGTGACCGATAGGCGCGTATGACCCTGAGACCGGTGAGGTGTTCGCGGGTAACCCGGTTGAGACTGTCGGTAATCTTCTGCATGCGCATCATACGGGGGAACATAATAGCTACGGTGGCCCCCAGAATCGTCAGCACCGCTACCACAGCGAGTGCGGTGGGGACCGTCCATTCCCACGACTGGCTGGCGATCTTTGAGCTGGCCCAGATAGCCATGATGGGGGACTTGACGAGCATCTGCATACCGATGACCAGGAAGGTCTGTACCTGGACGACGTCGTTGGTGGAGCGGGTGATGAGGGAATTTGTTCCGATGCTGTTGACTTCGGCCGTTGACAGTACCAGGGTTTTCTGAAAGATTGTGGAGCGTAGGTTGCGGGCAAATGTGGTGCCGATGACCGCGGTACAGTAGCCGGTGACCACTGCGCAGGCCATCGAGCCGAGTGCGCAGGCCAGCATCCAGGCTCCCTGCTCTAGGACTTCGGCGATGTCGCTGTCGGGGGAGGCGATTTCTGTTGAAATGGTCTGCATGAAGTCGGGCACTTTAAGGTCTAGGTAGACCTGCCCCACAATCGTGACCAGGGCCAGGGCCATAAGAGTCCACTCGCGCGGGCTCAGAAGCTTGGTAGAAGACGAAGACATAGGACTATCTTGACGCTTTTTTGGGTGCTTGTGGGGCTGAGGCCAAAATTTTTTATCTAAATGTGCCTGAGACCACCGGATGCGGTGGTTGTTTGTTGCTCGGGAACGTGAAGGTGTGTTATCCGGAGCGGGTGTGTCCTGCCCGGTTACGGTGCCGGTGCGGTATCAAGGCCGCGGGCTATCAGGGCATCGCCGGTCTCTTGTGCGTAGGCTACGCTGGTGATCACCAGGGGGGTGAACAGCCTCGCCGGGCTCACTCTGAGTCCGCGAGCTGCTACGGCGGTTTGTATGAGCAGCCAGCGGTCCATGATAACGGGAATAGAGCGGATCATCAGTGCAATGGCAAGCCCCAGCAGGTAGGGGGAGAGACCCAGTGCTGAAAGCGGTGAACAGAAGCGCACAAAGCCGTCAATGATTACGGTCATGGGGGTGGAGCGGAGTAGGATTTTTGAGGCACAGAGAAGCGCGATGAGGGCGAGTAGAATGTCTGCGCCGCGGTCGATTTTGTGCGACGCAATGTAGTAAAGACCCATGGCGCACAGTAGCCATTTGAGGGAGGCGAGGGTTGCGAGCCATTCGCGGACGGTAATGCCGGTGAGCAGTCCCAGCGACAGTACGAGTATTAATAGTGCTGCCGGTACCAGCCAGGTTTGGGTGGTAGCCGACAGCGCTGCGATAACGAGAAGAGTCAGCCATTTTACCCACAGGGGTGCCCTGTGCGCGGGGGTGTCGGCGCTGCGGTAGGCGCTAAAAAGATGGTTGAGCACGGTTATATCTCGCCCCCGTCTCCGCCTGAGAGCTGAGGTGACGGGGGGAACCGGGTGGCACACCAGTGCCGGTAGCGCTCGATCACCGCGGGTGCCGGACCGTGGGCAAATATCCGACCCCGGTGAATTACCACCGCTTCGCTGCAGGTAGCCGCTAGTTCGAGGTCGTGGGTACTGATGACCAGTTGCTGGGGCAGGCTATCAAGCAGATTCATGAGCCGTAGCTTATTGCGCAGGTCAAGCAGGGTTGTCGGTTCGTCGAGAAGGAGGATCTGCGGTTTGACGGCGAGTAGGGAGGTGAGCGCTGTCAGCTGTCTCTCACCGCCGGAAAGATCGTAGACACTGCTTTCTGCCCGGTCTGCAAGACCTTGCCGGGTGAGTAGTTCTATAGCTTGTTTCCGGCGTTCTGCCGGGTGCGCTAGGGTGCGTTGAAGGGAAAGCTCTACGTCTTCGACCGGGGTGGGCATGATCAGCTGGGTCTGTGGATCGGCAAAAAGGAAACCCACCAGTTGCCGCACCGTCTCGAGGTGGTTTTGTACCTCGATACCCCCCACCTCTACCCGTCCGGAAGCCGGTTTTACCAGGCCGTTGAAGAGTTTGAGAAAGGTTGATTTGCCGCTGCCGTTGAGGCCCAGCACCGCTATTCTGGGGGATCTCATCTGCACCGACACCCGGTGGAGGATGGTGATCTTCTGCGATCCAGCTAAACCTGTGACCTTGACAGCGTCAAGAGTAAATCCTGCGGTGGGGTCAAACATCGCTTCTGGTTGAGCGGGATCAGACCTTTTTTTGAAGAACACCTGTTAGCCCCGCGCTAGGGAGGGGAAGGCGCGGTGCACTGCCAGAGACACAAAAACAGCGATAGCGCATTTGATGAGGTCTCCGGGTAGATATATAGCCGAGGCGGCCAGGGCGGCGGTAAAACTGAGCTGGGCATTGACGATCATCCCCACGATACCGGCTGCGGTGATTACCGATGACCCGGCCATCACGGCCAGGGCTTGGAGAAAGATTTGTGCCGCCGGCTCGGTTGATTTTGCGAGCAACAGGTAGCCTAGAGCGCCCGCAACCCAGGCACCGAGGGGGAAGCCGATCAGGTAGCCGGCTGAGGGGGACGCCAGGGCGGCGGGTCCGCCACTGCCGCCGGCAAAGACGGGCAGGCCGATGAGGCCAACCACCAGATAGAGCAGGGTAGCCAGGCTACCCCGTCGACCCCCCAGCACCAGGGCGGTGAGGTAGACCCCCAGAGTTTGAAAGGTGATGGGTACACCCGCGGGACCCACGGGGAAAGCCGGAAGTAAGGCGCAGACAGCGATAAAGGCGGCAAAGACGGCAATGAGGGCGGTATCGCGCCCCCGGAAGGTCTGTGCGGTAGCAGAGGTAGTCATGGGCACAAATATAAACCACTTTTGAACAGTGTTCAAAAGTGGGTGGGTGAGACCCGGCCAAAACAGCTTTCTGGCTATGAGCTTTACCATGCTCCCCACCCGTATCGCGGTGTCACGCAGGCGGGGCACTAGAATAAAACACTGCGTTATGTATACCTCAATGAAAGGCACACCGTGATTACAGTAGAAAACCTTGAACTACGTGCCGGTGCCCGCCTGCTCATGGAAGATGTTAGCTTTCGGGTCGACCGGGGAGACAAGATTGGCCTGGTGGGCAGAAACGGTGCGGGAAAAACCACCATGACCAAGGTGTTAGCTGGCAGTGCCCTTCCCGCCGGTGGAACCGTGCACCGCGGTGGAAAAATTGGCTATCTACCCCAAGACCCCGCCGTCGATGACATGTCTCTGATTGCCAGAGACCGTATCCTTTCTGCCCGCAACCTCGACGGTATTGCCCGTAAAATGCGCCAGGCTCAGGAGCAGATGGCCAGTGACCACGACGCGACACGGGCCAAAGGTATGCGCCGCTACGATCGGTTGGAGGCGGAATTTATTGCCGGCGGTGGGTATGCTGCGGAGTCGGAGGCGGCAACCATCACCCACAACCTGGACCTTCCCGATCGGGTACTCGACCAGCCCCTGTCCACGCTTTCGGGAGGGCAACGTCGCCGTGTTGAGCTGGCGAGAATTCTCTTTTCGGATGCCGATACTCTGCTGCTGGACGAACCCACCAACCACCTCGATGCCGACTCGGTCTCCTGGCTTCGTGATTTTCTCAAAAACTTTTCGGGCGGGCTCTTGGTGATTAGCCACGATGTTGAGCTGATGGAGCTGGTGGTGAACCGGGTGCTCTACCTGGACGCTAACCGCTGCCTGATCGATGTGTACAACATGAGCTGGAAGAACTATCTTGCACAGCGGGAGCAGGATGAGGCGCGGCGTAAACGTGAGCGCGCGAATGCTGAAAAGAAAGCGTCGGCGCTTATGCAGCAGGCCGAAAAAATGCGGGCCAAGGCGACTAAGGCTGTTGCCGCCCAGCAGATGATTAAGCGCGCTGAGAGGCTGATGCGCGGGCTGGAGGAGGAAAGGGTACAGGATAGGGTGGCCCGCATTCGCTTTCCCGAACCCGCCCCCTGCGGTAAAACTCCCCTAACCGCTCGGGGGCTGTCAAAGTCGTATGGCTCTCTTGAAATTTTTACCGATGTTGATCTGGCTATTGACCGGGGCTCCCGCGTGGTGGTGCTCGGACTCAACGGTGCCGGGAAAACCACCCTTCTGCGGATACTTGCCGATGCCACCTCGCCCGACACCGGTGAGGTTGTATATGGGCACGGTGCCAGAATCGGTTATTTCGCCCAGGAACACGAGATCCTGGACGGGCAGCGCACAGTTTTAGAGAATATGCAGTCGGCGGCCCCCGACCTGGGCGCCACCCGATGCCGCACTATCCTGGGGTCTTTCCTGTTTACCGGTGACGATGTGGAGAAACCTGCCTCCGTACTCTCCGGTGGCGAGAAGACCCGTCTCTCGCTGGCAACACTGGTGGCTTCCGGGGCCAATGTTTTGCTGCTTGATGAGCCAACCAACAATCTTGACCCGGCATCGCGCGGTGAGATTTTGAGTGCCCTCGCCCGCTATGAGGGCGCTATCGTGATGGTTTCTCATGATGAGGGCGCGGTGGAGGCTCTGAACCCCGAGAGGGTTCTGCTTTTGCCGGATGCCGTCGAAGACTTGTGGAGCAAGGATTACCGGGACCTTATTACCCTGGCTTAGCGCTATCGCACGGGTGCGATCACCGGTATGTGAAGCGGTAGCACATGATGAGTCAGGTGCCTGTCCCGTTGCCCCCAAGATAGATACGAACCAAAGTCCCCAGAGTCCGAAAAATGACGCACTTACCATGTGATCTACATAATTTTTGGAAGTGGTCGAGACTGAAATAGTGGGGATCACCAAAAGTCACGATTTGATAACTTTGGGGGCGGGTATTGAAGGTTCACCGCATGTCTGCCTAGACTGGTGCACGTGCCGGTAGTCGCTCACGCGACGAAGAGACCCGCCGGTGGCAGGCTCGTCGATCGGTAAAACGCTGGCGCATCAAGCCACCCGCAGTGAACAAAGAAGTCTACTTGCGGAAAAATTCATGAGAGAAAAGGAGCAGGTGAAATGGTTGATTCACCTTTTGCAATGTACCCCGACTCGGTTGAAGGCGACGCAGAGGTTGACGTTTTCTGGGTCGAGGACAGCGAATCCTAAACCCTAGAGGACAGCTCTTGCGCCAGCCGCCGCAGCAGGAAGAACCCGTTGGTGTACCCGCTGCGGCGGTTATTTTTATACGGTAGGCCGTCAAAAATCCAGGGGGTAGGATATTCGAGTAAACAGGGCAAGCGAGTACCAGATGATATAGACGGTGAACAGGCTGCTCAGGACGTGTTCCCGGCGTGAACCGGCATCACCGAGCACGGGCAGCGCCATATAACCGGATGTCCGCCACAGTCGGCTAGCGAATGCGGGTTTGAGCCGAAAAGGCCAGAGAAGGTTTATCCCCCGGGTGGTGAGAAGGTCACCCATGATATGGACGGTGGCACCAACGCCGATGGCCCAGGGGAGAACATCGAGAGAGCCGGTTGCCCAGGACAGGTAACCCAGAGCTACCGCTCCGATCCAGCCGCCCGGGGCGCCACATACCCGCAGTGCTAAGCCTCCAGCGTAGGCGGCAAGAACAACAGAAGCCCAGGGGATGCCCCCGTAGTTGAGCTTGGCGGCACCGGCCGCTACAGCCCAGAAAGTCAAGATCCCCACCAGCGAATGGGTTCCTCTGCGGTGTCCGCCGCTGAGCTTAGCCACCGCCGTTGACACCCAGCCGGATACCGGCGGTAGCGAGCGAGCCACAGTACCGCTGCGATGGTCAATATCCGGTAGCATACCGGCACCGGCGCAGGCTAAAGTTGTCACGGCCAGTGGGAGCGGGGCAAGCTCTCGGGTAACCCCCAGCTGTTGAAGCACCAGCCAGGTGGCGGCGGCACTGACAGAGTGAGAGTAACCCATCATGGTAGAAGCCTATCCTTTCACGGTAAAACGTCTTCTAAACTACCACGATTCGAACACGTGTTCCTCTCTGCTCTGCGGTAGACAGCCAAACCCTCACCGGCCGTCGCGGGCATCAAGTATCGCGTCTTCAATCTCCTCATCGGAGGCAAACGCGCGTTTTTTTGTAATCTTGGGTCGCACGATAGCTTTCATATGGGCGGGCATGTCATCGATCATCTCCATCCTGCGAAGGAGCACACTTTCGTCGCCGGTACCGCGGTAGTTGCCGGACTCGTCATAGAACTGACCGTAATATTCTTCGAGCGCGGCGGCGACCTGCGAGTCAAGCTCGTCGTTGCGTACTTTTTGCCGGGCAAGCCAGATGTAGGCCACGTAGCACATCAGGGCAAAGACATACCATTGAACCGAGTAGGAGAGATTGGGTCCGGTATCAAGCTCCGGCTCCTGGGCTAACTGGGGTGTGTTGGCGGCAGCGGGAATTTCGCTGGCTAACCGGCCGTACGCCCCTTCAGCGGTATCAAGACCCGTCAGCTGAGCCACCCCCGCAAGGTCGATAGAGGAAATCTGCCCGGTGGGTGCGGATTTGCCGGTGTCTGCCTCACCGCTATGAACCCGAGCAACCAGGTCAACCCTCCCTGACGGGGGAGAGGGCACGTCGTGCGCCGGCTGTGACGCATCCAGAGATTCGGCGGCGACCCACCCCCGGTTAATCACAACCGTCTCCCCCTGGTCGGTGAGAAAAGGCACAAGTATCTCAAAACCGTTGAGGCCCTCGTAGGGGCGGTTGCGCACCAGCAGCTGGTGGTCGGGGAGGTAGTGACCCGTGAGGGATACGGGTTTCCACTGATTGTCCATCTGAAAATCCGAGAATATGGAGGTGTGCTCGGCAAAGCTCAGAGGTGCCGCATGATAGTTCTCGGTAATGAGAGAGTTACGGTAGTCAAGGTCTTCTTTACGCCCCATCTGCCAGTTTCCGAGGTAGAGGCAGAGGAGAGAAAAAATTACGGCGAGAACGAAACCGGCGACCCACTGGCCGCTGAGAAGAAAACGGTAGCGTTTCACGGGATAGATCTCTCTTACTCATCGATTAAAACTACTGGTCGTAGCTGAAGGGTCGTGTCTCTTTCCAAAACTTTCGCGCACCCAAAAAATCTTGCAGGTAGTCTCGGTGATCGTGGCAGGCCAACCAGATTTTTTGTCGGTCCGGGGCGTGTATTTTGGGGTTGTTCCATACTATCTGCCAGCGCGCAGCCTGCTGGCAGCCCCGGCGGGAACACGTGTTGTGGGGCTGCCGGTCGTGCTGGGCGAGGGAGCTGAGAAGATCCATGGGTCAGTACTTTCATCAGATGGCGGGGGTACTCGAGGGCCGATCACATCGGTCACCGGGCTATAACCTCGCCCTCAATAACGGTAGACGGGTCTGGGCGAGTAAAAAATCCGGTGGACCCGTCGCGGCTGTGCGGCCCCATCGCGTTCTCCGTTCTCCCAGCACGGTCTGGGCGGGCATCTTCTAGCTGTTTCTGCTGGTGAGGGGGAAGGTAGGCGGAAAAATCGCCGTTGCGAGCGCGGTCTGTGCCGTTGGCAAAAACAACGGCGACCCAGGGAAGAATTCCGGCAGCGATAATGAAGACCCACATGAGCCAGCCACTCGAAAAAAGGGCGCAGACAATGCAGATAATCCGCAGGAGCATTTTGAGAGCGTAACTGCGAAACCGGTAGTCAATACTTTCTGAGCGCCGGTTTTCGGCACTGGTAATGGAGTGTACCTCCGGCTCCTGGCCGGTGGAAAAACCGTAGGCTTTCAGGTCTTCGGCGGTCCATACCTTACCGGCCATCGTTCACCCGCTTTCGCTCGTGATGTGAAAAAATCTACCTACAGTCTAAAACTTTCCCGGTATCTTTGCGACGTTGCGGGTGCGCTCGGGTGCTCCTCACCGCGTAAGATTGCCTAGAGAATGTACGTGAATCGAGGATAAAACATGAGCGAAACTACGTCGAAGACCGTTTTAGTCACCGGTGGTAACCGCGGTATTGGATACGCTATTGCCCGGGAGTTTAAAGCCGCGGGGCACAATGTTTGTGTGACCTACCGTAGCGGTGAGGCCCCTCCGGAATTTTTTGCGGTGAGGGCGGATGTGCGTGATGCTGCTTCCATTGACGCCGCTTTCACGGAGATCGAGGCGAAATTTGGGCCGGTAGAAATCCTAGTTGCGAATGCCGGGATTACCAGGGACATGCTGCTGATGCGCATGAAAGAAGAGGATTTTACCGAAGTTGTTGATACCAACCTCACCGGGGCGTTCCGGGTGGTACGGCGGGCAGCTAAAGGGATGCTGAAGCTCAAGCGGGGCCGGATTATTCTTATCTCCTCGGTGGTGGGGCTCTACGGTAGCGCCGGCCAGGTTAACTACTCTGCGTCTAAGGCGGCCCTGGTGGGTATGGCCCGATCCATCACCCGTGAGCTGGGTTCCCGTAATATCACCGCCAACGTGGTGGCCCCGGGCTTTATCAACACCGAAATGACCGCGGTACTGCCGCAGGAAACCCGCGAAAAGTACAGGGAGTCTATTCCTGCTGGACGTTTTGCCGAGCCCCAAGAAATCGCCGGAGTGGTATCGTGGCTTGCCGGTGACGGGGCTAGCTACATTTCCGGCGCCCTGATCCCGGTGGACGGTGGACTGGGTATGGGGCACTGATCAGCCGGCAATTCATCTATAGCTACAACCGAACCGAGAAAGATTAAATAACAGTGAAACAGCTTGCAGGCAAAACCGTTCTTGTGACCGGATCATCGCGCGGGGTGGGTGCGGACACCGCTCAAATTTTGGCAGAGGCCGGCGCTAACCTCGTTATTAATTACCGCTCTAAGGCACCCCGTGCTCACAAGGTGGTTGCCGCTATTGAAGAGGCCGGCGGGCGGGCTATCGCCGTGGGCGCAGATATCACCAAAGAAGATGAAGCCCGGTCACTTATTGATAGCGCGGTGGCTACCTTTGGCGGCATCGATTATCTGGTGCTCAACGCCTCCGGTGGCATGGAGACCGGAATGGCCGACGACTACGCCATGGTGCTCAACCGGGACTCCCAGCTGCGTCTTGCGCGCCTCGCCGCCGAGAAAATGGGTGCTGGGTCCCGCATTGTGTTTGTGACCAGCCACCAGGCACATTTTATTCATCGGGTGGAAACACTCGACCAGTACACCCCGGTTGCTCTCTCGAAACGCGCCGGTGAAGATGCCCTCCTGGCCGAGGTTCCGGCGTTAGCCGAACGCGGAATCTCGCTGGTGGTGGTTTCGGCGGACATGATTGAGGGGACCGTTACCGCTTCGCTGCTCAACCGCATGTATCCCGGCGCTATCGAGGAGCGCCGCAGGGAAGCGGGCAAGCTCTATACCGTTCATGAGTTTGCTACAGAAGTAGCCGCAATGGTAACCGCAGATGTCGATAGCGGCCATGTCGAACTGGTTGGCGGGGCACGGGGCTTCATCGACTAGGCGGCGCACCTGAGAATGACAGAGGGGTGGGGCAGCACTATCTAGGCTGCCCCACCCCTCTTCGTAGGTGTTCCCGTGTCACAGCGGCTGGGTGTTAGAGGCCAATAAAATGTCGCACAGCATCCAGACGACCTATGTTAATTTGCGCATCCGCGGCCTCTCTCAGCCCGATTTTTGCCATAAAAGCAATCCCCAGGGCAGCCCGTTCCACCATCAACATATCGTTAGCACCATCACCAAGAGCAAGCACCTGCCCGGCCGAAACCCCCTCAGCCTCGGCCCACTGCGTGAGAAGGTGCCTCTTCATACGGGGAGTAACAATCTCGCCAACTACCTCACCGGTGAGTACACCGGATTCAACACCCAGACGGTTAGCACAAGCATAGGACAGGCCCAGACGCTGTGCCAGCGGCTCCAGAACCTGAATAAAACCCCCTGAAACCGCGCCCACCGGGTGCCCAGCCTCCGTCAAGACCCGCACCAGCTCTCCGGCCCCGGGGTTTAAAAGAACCGAATCAGCAACCTCACCCAAGACTCTTTCAGGAACACCTCTCAGCAGGGCAACGCGGGCGCGCAAAGACCGCTCAAAATCCAGCTCACCAGCCATGGCGCGTTCGGTAATATCGGCAACCCGATCACCGCACCCGGATCGAGCGGCAATCTCATCGACAACCTCCTGAGCGATGAGAGTCGAATCAACATCCGTGACCACCAGCTTTTTCTCGCGAGAAGCTAGCTCTGCCGGCACCACACTGACAGTGGCGCCGGTAACCTCGACGATCCCGCCCAGCTCCTTCACCTGCCGTCTCGCATCGGCTAGCCGGCCCCGGTAACGGCCGGGTACACGGTAGACATAGTAGGCGTTCCCCGCCACTTCACGCCCACTAAAGCTGGCAGGGACAGAGTGCGCAGTCCCCGCTTCACACTCCAGTGCAGGGATCCTCCTCAAAAGCTCATCAACCCGGTTTTGATCCCGCAGCATCTCCGATGCCGGGCCGAGAGCAACTATATTCACCGAAATAGCCATGGCACCCATCGTACAGAAAAACCGGTATCGCACCGTCCCGCTTTCCTGCTGGAGCACACAATTTTAGAACCCATGTACAGACCCGATAAAGTGTCTTCTATGAGCGCAGTATTAGACCTCCACCGGGTAACCGTAACCCGCGGTAACAAAAAACTCCTCGACTCTCTCGACTGGCAGGTGAAGGACGGCGAAAAATGGATTGTTCTAGGCCCCAACGGTGCCGGCAAATCGACGCTACTCGCCGTCGCCGCGGCCCGTCTCCATCCCACTTCCGGTACCGTCGATATCCTCGACGAAATCCTCGGTGCAGTGGATGTTTTTGAATTACGCCCCCGTATCGGAGTGTCCTCGGCAGCCCTGGCGCACACCGTACCCGAGCACGAAAAAGTTCTCGATGTTGTCATGACCGCAGCCTATGCTGTCTCGGGCCGCTGGACAGAAGAATACGACACACAGGACACCCTGCGAGCCACCGAACTTCTCGCAGACTGGGGGGTTGCCCATCTCGCCGACCGCCGCTTTGGAACCCTTTCCGACGGCGAAAAAAAGCGCACCCTCATCGCGCGGGCCCTCATGACAGACCCCGAGCTCCTCCTCCTTGACGAACCCGCCGCAGGAATGGATATCGCAGGCAGAGAAGATCTCCTCGCCCGGCTCACCCAGCTCACTCAAGACAGCTTCGCTCCGGCCACGGTCATGGTCACCCACCACCTCGAAGAGATACCCGGCGGCTTCACTCACGCGCTCCTTGTTCGTGACGGAAAAATAACGGCCTCGGGTCCCCTACACACCACTATCACCAGCGAAAACCTCAGAGCTACCTACGATATGGACCTCAGTGTTACGGTCAACCCCAACGGCCGCTACAGCGCCGTAGCCGGCTAGATTGATCCCGACGTGCACAAGAAACAGCTAGACCGCGCAGACCTCACAGCCCGCGCACAGCGGGTTCAGGCCCTTGCCTCCGTCATACCGCTTTCACAGGCACCACAAAAACACGTACGCTATTTCACCAGCCTCACCGACACCCGACTACGCACTCTCCGTGAAACAGATTGGGGGATATACATCGCAGAATCCTCCAAAGTGATTCGCCGGGCAATAGCCGCCGGACACCTGCCGCTGTGCTTTATCATGAGCGAAAAATGGGCGGATGACCTCGCTGATATCCTTGCTACCCACCCTGATATACCCGCCTATGTGGGGAGCGAGGAGGAACTCGAAACGATCGCGGGTTTCCATCTACACCGAGGGGCGCTTGCCGCTGTGCGCCGCCCGGCTCCGCTTCCCCTCGACCACCTGCTTGGTCTCACGCAGCGGGTAGCGGTACTGGAAGACATTGTTGATCACACCAATGTGGGAGCAATTTTTCGCTCGGCAGCAGCCCTTGGTGTCGGGGCTATACTGGTGACACCGCGCTGTGTGGACCCGCTCTACCGGCGCTCGATTCGAGTGTCCATGGGGGCTGTCTTTCAGGTACCCTGGGGAAGGCTTGACTGCTGGCCTTCTGACCTTGACCTTCTGAGACAGCACGGTTTTGTTACCGCCGCTATGGCCCTGGCAAAAGATTCGCTCAGCCTCACTGAACTTGCGGACCTCGACTATGAAAAACTTGCCATCATCGTGGGTTCGGAGGGTCACGGTCTGGGGAAAGCCACCCTCGCCGAAAGCGACCATACGGTAACAATCCCCATGTCTGCCGGTGTGGATTCACTCAACGTTGCCGCCGCCGCAGCGGTGTCCTTCTGGGAGACACGGCCCACACGCTGATCTGCCCGCGGCTGCGTCCCGCGCAAAAAATTGTGGTCAGTGCTATTGTTGGTAGCTGGTTAACAAAAACCACCGTGTGCTGTGAAGGCGCACACCCTATTCCAAATCCTAGGGCACTGGCAAAATCCAGGGCAGAAGAAGGTATAACTATGAAGACGAGTATTCATCCCGCGTACAACTACGTACTTTTCCGTGATCTGGCATCGGGGGAGACCTTTTTGACCAGGTCAACTATGACTTCAGATAAGACCGAGACATGGGAAGACGGTAACGAGTATCCGCTCGTGGAGGTTGAGATTTCCTCAGCATCGCACCCCTTCTACACCGGTAAACAGCGCATCATGGACTCCGCTGGCCGTGTGGAGCGCTTCAACGCACGCTTCAAGAACTTCGGTAAGACCTCCTAGGTTAGTTAAGCTGGTTGCCAGACAAGGCCCCGCCGGTGGTTTTCTTCAACCACCGGCGGGGCGTTTTTGATGTGTGGGTCATTGAGGGGACAAGCGAGTACAATGGCAGAGAATCTATCCCCGGTGCGACGCCGGCCCCAAAACTTATTTTTGGATGAGGAGAACTACAATGACCGGTGAATCTGTGGAGACTAAGCCCAAGAAAAAGAAGAAGAGAAGGATCGTTATCGGAATTATCTTGGGTACGGTACTTCTTCTGGGCATCGGAAGCTTTGCCTATCTGGTGAGCATCGGAAAAGTCTGGGATGACAACACCAAAAAATTTGATAGTTCCACCACAAATATCGATGATTTTCGTTCCCGCTACGAGCAGGAGAACAGCCCCTCGGGCAACCTCGACAACGGGGAGGGAATCGATAATACCAGCGATATCGATCGGAACGGAAACGGTATCCCCGACGACGTTGAGGGCGGAAAAGTGACAGACGCACCGCAGGAGACCGGTTCCACCGATATTCTTCTGCTGGGTTCTGACTCCCGTGCGGGAACCGCCGAGGCGGCGACTGTTTCTGGTCAGCGGGCAGACACCATTATGCTCCTGCACATTCCCCAAGACGGCAGCGACCCCTATCTGATCTCCATCATGCGTGACACCTGGGTGAATATTCCCGGCTACGGCTCTGCCAAGGTGAACGCGGGCCTCAACTACGGGGGCGTTGACTTGCAGGTGGAAACTATTGAGCAGCTGGTGGGAATCAAAATTGATCACACCGCAGAGATTGATTTTGAGGGCTTTAAAAGCATGACCGATGCGGTGGGCGGCGTTGACGTCAACGTGCCGGTTTCTTTTTCAAGCGATAGTTATACCTACACCCAGGGCCCCATGCATCTTGACGGTGGCCAGGCGCTCGAGTTTGTGCGTCAGCGCTACGCCTTTAGCGATGGTGACTATCAGCGGGTGCGTAACCAGCGGGCCTACATGCAGGGGTTTCTATCCACCGTCCAGAGCCAGGGAGCTTTCAGAAATGTCACCAATTTTAGAAACGTGGTGGAGTCTATTGCCCCCTACGTGACCGTCGATAGCGGGCTTACCGCCGGTGAAATTGTGGGTATTGCGGGCCCCTATATGACCGGGGGAGGGGCTAACGTGCATATGCTCACCCTACCTAACGCCGGTACCGGGTGGTCCATGGATGGCCAGTCGATTGTGGTGCTCGACAGTACGGCCACTGCCGCCCTCAAGGATTCTTTACGGCAGGAGACAATGGGTAGCTACACCGCAGTCTACGGCGAAGACTAGTCTCGCGCTCGAAAGGGGGGGCGGGTTAGAAGGAGCTGTCGGGGTTATCTCCGTAGTCTTCTGTCCCGGTCCTGCCCATAAACAGCCCCAGGAAAACCACCGAGCTACCGAGTACAATACCGATCACACCCACAAGAGCCTTCCAAAAGACAAGCACGATACCCAGGCACAGGATGATAGCCCCGGCCAGGCCGAGGAGCAGGGCCAGCCGCTGGTGGGAGGCCGGGGCACCGACGGTGTCACCGGCACCGGTGATCTGGTGGCTAGTATGTGCGGGGGCAGTAGCTGAGGGGCGTTTCTTTCTGTGCGACTGCCGGTTTTGTTCGCCCTCGGTGGGCACATAGGCCGGTTCTACCCGGTAGGTCTCAGCTGCCGGCAGCAGCTCGGGCACATTGTTGGGTAATTCATCAAACCAGTCACGGGGTATATCGGCAGAGCGTAAGGCCTGCACGGTGAGAGATATTTCAAAGGTGTTCCCGCGGATGGTTCCCCAGGCGCTGGTCAGTTTATTATGCTCAAAAACATAACGAATCACCGGGGCAAGCTGCTCCGCCATCTGAGTACTGAGCCGCCCCACCTGTTTGCGGTCGTGATAAACCTCCACGGTGTCAACAAAGCTACCGTCGGCGTGCCTGACCCGGTTTGCTTCGAGGGTGAGGATAACCCTGCCCTCACCGCTGGGGGGAAGGATACCGCGTAGATAATCGGCATAGTCTTTTTCGTCAAGAACCTTCATGGAGGGCCCCTGGGGAAGAAGCGCGGCCTGAGCCGGAGTCTGGTTGAGGGGAAAGAGGGAACCGGGCGCACTCAGAGAGAGAAGTCCCTGACTTTCGATGGTGTTCTCACCGCCGATATGCCGTAACACGGCGGAGAGCTGCAGCTGGGCTATGGCGTCGTAGCCCGAGGCAACGACGCGGGTAATAGGCTGCCAGTAGTGGGCGGAGTCTGCGGGGTTGAGACGGCCGATTTTCAGCTCGTCGATGTAAACGGCAATACTGTGAGGCTCATAGGGGTTATCCGGTTCGGGTACCAGGCGGGCTTCCCCGTTCCAGATTCGTTCGCGGTCAACGTGGAGTTCTTCAAAGACCTGAAGGATTTCTGCATCGTAGAAGTCGTCGGTGATGATTTCGACTGTGCCACGGTCACCCAATACGTAATCGGTCAATGCGTTCTCCTTGAATAGTGGCAAAATCTTCAAGTTATAGCTTCTCATGAAAACCCGGTTTGATACCGGAAATAACGGGATCAAACCGGGAGCAGTTTTATGCAGATAGATGGACGGGCAGATAAAAGATATTTAGCCGTTGAATTTTTGGGCCAGCAAAGACCGCTGAGCCCTGTCAAGATTCTCGATGATAAGCCGTGACAGGGCCGTAGAGGCCCGGGGATTGTCGTTAAGCCAGGCATGGGCGGCGGTAACAACGCCATTTTCTTGGGGGTCCTGTCCCCGCCCCAGGGTTGCCCGAGGAAAGAGGCCGTTGACCGTTCGGGTAGCCATCACAATGGAACGGGTTTCCCACACGGTGAGAATGTCGGAGAAGTAGGGCGTAATGAATTCCCGGTGTAACTCTTCCGATCCCTGCTGGAAACCCCGGGCCGTCGAGGTGAGAATCTCGTTCGAAAGGTCGGTTTGTGTGACGACGGACCGGTAGGCGGCAGTTTTTGCTGTACCGGTGGGTAGAGCTGCGGCAGCGAAGGCGAATCCTCGCTCGGCCACGGTGGATACCGCGCTGTTTTTGACCCGTTCAAGCTGAGCCACGGTGGTTTCTCCCCGGGAGGCAAGGGCGCCGAGGGCTGACCAGCCCAGGGCCTGACTGTGAGGGACTCCGGGGAGTACGGGAGTTTCTTCATCGTGCTGCCCGGCACCTGCGGCTACCGCGCGGGCAAAATCGTTACCGAGCGGGGTGTGTGCGGCGAGGGAGAGCAGCGAGCGGACCATGATGAGCTGGGTATCGCTTCCGGCTTCTGTGCCGTCCAGGGCTTTCTCAACAGCTCGATAGAGGGAGTCGCTGAGACCCTGACGCTTCCAGGGCGGTGAATAGGTAAAGATTGCCGCCTGAGCTTGTTCCAGGAGGTGTGCGAGTAGGGTGGCGGAACGCTCATCAGAGAGGCTGCGTTCGACAGCGTGTACAAAGCGGGAACTGGAGAGTTCGGCATCGCGCACCTGGTTCCAGAGACTACCCCAGATAAGGCCCCTGGTGAGCGGGTCCTCTACCGTAGATACCAGCTTGAGGGCGGTGTCACGGCCGTCGTCTTGGCCCAGACGCGCTTTGGCGTAGGTGAGGTCTTCGGCATTGAGCACCAGCAGGTCGGCGCGTTCGAGCTCATTGCGCTGTGCGGCCGTCAACCGCAGGGGAGTGAGACGGCCGGGGCCCGCCTCAATATTCACCGGCCTCCTGCCTGTCGAGACGAGACGGTCTTTGTTCACAACAAAGGTTTCATACTTGAGACGGTGCGGCCTCCCCAGGGATGGTGGGACCTGCACCGGCAGTCGCTGCTGTAGAACGAAGGGTGCGGTGCTCTTGTCTGTGCTCCTGACCATGGAAATTTCTGAGAGGCCGCTGGTCTGTAACCAGGCTCGAGCCCAGGTGAACATGTCTTGATCGGTGACCTCATCAAGCACCGAGAGAAAATCGGTGAGCTCGGTATTTCCCCAGGCAAATCGTTTGAAGTAGGTGCGGATAGCATCCGTAAAAGTATCAAACCCCAGGTAGGCAACCAGCTGTTTGAGGACCGATGATCCTTTGGCATAGGTTATTCCGTCAAAATTCAGCTTGGCTGCCTCAAGGTTGGGGACCTCGGCCACAATGGGGTGAGCGGTGGGTAGCTGATCCTGGGCGTAGGCCCACTCTTTACGGCGGTTGGCGAAAGTTACCCATGCCTGATCAAAGCCACCGGCTTCTCGGGCAGCAAGTGTCCCCATGAACTCGGCAAAAGATTCTTTGAGCCAGAGGTCATCCCACCATTTCATGGTAACCAGGTCCCCGAACCACATGTGGCTCATCTCGTGGTAGATGACGTTGGCTCGTCCCTCCATCTGGGCTTCGGTGGTCCCGGAATCAAAGAGATAGTGCTCGGAAAAGGTGACCAGGCCGGGGTTTTCCATGGCGCCCAGGTTGTATTCGGGGACAAAAGCCTGCTTGTATGCGGGGTAGGGGTAAGGGTAGTCGAAAAGGTCCTGGAAGAAATCGAGACCTTTTTTGGTGGTGGAGAAAATATTCTCGTGGTCGAAGTGAGAGACAAGCGATTTTCGGCAGTAGGCGGTGAGAGGGATCTTGCCCGAGTTGACCGATGAGGACGGGGTGTAGATATCGTGCGCCACAAAATAGTCGCCGGCTAGTATGGTCGTGATGTAGGTGGAGATGGGTGGAGTCGCCTTGAAAACGCGTTTGGTGATGCTGGAATCCGCTGGATCTTCAAGCTCACGCGTGAGCTCGCTGTTCGAAGCTACCACCCAGTGTTTGGGTGCGGTTACGCGAAAATTGAAAACCGCTTTAAGGTCGGGTTGTTCAAAGTTGGGAAACACCCGGCGACAGTCGGCAGGCTCATACTGGGTATAGAGGTAGACCCTGCCGTCGCCGGGGTCGATGTAGCGGTGCAGACCTTCTCCGGAACGAGAAAAATAGGAGCGACCTCGAATAGTCAGCACATTCGAGTCGTCAAGGTGGGGGAGGATAATGCGGGATCCCCTCACCACCTGCGCGGTGTCAAGGTGGGTGCCGTTGAGCTTGACCTCATCAATCGAATGGTGAATGTAGTCGATGAACGTGCTCTCTTTGCGGCGGGCGGAAAACCGCACCGTGGTGACGGTGGGGTAGGAGATGAAATCTTGGTTTGCCGCGTGGGTGAGGTCTACGTGTACATCGTAGGATTCGACCTTGAGTAGTTTTGAACGAGTGGCTGCTTCATCGCGGGTAAGATTTTCATTCCTCATAATCCTATTTAACAACAGTCTGATAAGGAACCGCTGTTTGTTGCGGCGGTTCCCGGTGGTCCCACCGTGCGGCTACCAAAAATTATTGTGCGCGGCCTCATATAAAAAAATAGTTCTTTGATTTGCGCTGCCGGTGGCCTCCGTGTAGATTATTATCTGTTGCCGCGAGAGGGTTGAGAAAAGCCCTGATCGTGAACGCACCCGCGCGGGTGGCGGAATAGGCAGACGCGCTAGCTTGAGGTGCTAGTCCTCATATAACGAGGGTGGGGGTTCAAGTCCCCCTCCGCGCACATAAATAAACAGGTAACGGGGGAGCAGTATACTGCTCCCCCGTTACCTGTTTACCGGTAGTCCTCTTTAGGCAATGTATACCGTCTTTTCCACCTTTATCACGCGGCGCCGCAGTAGGAACCGGCGGCGGCCACCGTAGAGGATAACGGACCGGGCCAGCTCCCAGCGTCCGTATTCGGAATGCTCACTCAACCGGGAACGCACATCTTTGATACTATCCCGGGGATCTGCGGTGACCGTGAGGTATTCAAAGCGTTGATCGTCACCGGTACCGTACCGGCGGTGTCCGTAGCCGGTCATGTGCTCTCGCAAAATTTTCCTCCAATATAGTTCCCGAGAGAGCCATTTGCCGATAGGGTCTATTACATGAGTAATGACCCTCGTGCCGCACTGGCAATCCTAACGAATGCTCTCGAAGAGCATCTTACCGCTATCGTCCACCGACGCGGTGAAAACGATCCGGCGGTTGATCACGCCTACGTGGCTATCGCCAACGCTTTCGAGCGATATGAAGAGGCTCTGTTCGACACCTACGAAGAGGTTACTCCGCTAGAGGTGTACATTGACGGAGAAGATGACCCCGACGACTTTGATGAGCCGTTTGACGAGGAAGAAGATATTGAATACGAAGACCTTGACGAGGAATCCGACGGGGATAGCTAGCCCGGTCCCAGCGGGTGGGCCGAAATAAATTTACTGTTAAAACGGACACAGCGTGCGCAAAATACACGCTGTGTTTCGTGTTTTACGGGTAAAGTTCCCTACGTGGAATGGATACAAGCAGTTATTTTGGGCCTGGTTCAGGGGCTCACTGAATTCTTACCGATTTCGTCGTCTGGCCATATTCGTATCGTGAGCCAGTTTCTTCCCAACAGCACCGACCCCGGTGCGGCTTTTACGGCTATCACGCAGCTGGGTACAGAGACCGCGGTGCTGGTCTTCTTCTGGCGAGATATTGTGCGTATTATCGGTAAGTGGTGCGGCTCCCTGGTGGGTAGGGTGGATCGTCGCGATCCCGATGCGCGGATGGGCTGGTTTATTATCATTGGTTCGCTGCCCATCGCTATTCTGGGTGTCTGGCTTGAGGACTATATCGACAGCAGTTTCCGTTCGCTGTGGATTGTTGCCACCATGCTGATTGTGTTTGCCATTTTTCTTGCTATTGCGGACCGTATCGGTAAGGAGCAGAGGAGTCTTGAAGACCTCAACGTCAAACACGGCATGGTGTATGGTCTGGGGCAGGCGCTGGCGCTCATTCCCGGTGTGTCGCGTTCGGGCGGTACTATTATGACGGGTCTGCTCATGGGGTATACCCGTGAGGCTGCAACTCGCTATTCTTTTCTGCTGGCGGTGCCGGCGGTGTTTGCATCGGGCCTCTACAAGCTTGCGGGAAGTGTGGAAGAGGGCTTTACCGGCTACTACGGGTTTGGGCCAACAATGCTGGCCACCGCGATTGCTTTTGTGGTTGGCTACCTGGTGATTGGCTGGCTGCTCAAGTACATTTCACATAATAATTTCACGATTTTTGTGTGGTACCGGATTGCTCTCGGCTTACTGATTTTTGTCTTGTTGGGCATGGGGATCCTGACCCCCTACAGCTAAATTTGGGGTGTCCGCCCACCGGTCGGTGGGCGGGTATCGTAGCCACGGAAAATTAATAAGTTGTCCAAGCGAGGGATGTTTATGAAGGCATGGCAGGCTCCTGTTTGTGCGGAGCTACCCGGTCGCGCGCCACTTCCCAGAATTTTTGATACCGCTGCTTCCCAGAAGGTGCAGCTGGAAGCGGAGGATACCGCGAGCATGTACGTGTGCGGTATAACTCCCTACGACGCCACCCATATGGGGCATGCGTCCACCTATGTCGCTTTTGATCTGCTTCATCGTGCATGGGGTGATTCGGGGGTCGCTGTTACCTATGTACAGAATGTAACGGATGTTGATGATCCTCTGCTGGAGAGAGCCCAGCGAGACGGCCGTGATTGGCGGCAGCTGGCGGAGGAACAAACAGAGCTTTTCCGCACCGATATGGAAGCATTGCAGGTGATACCGCCCGACCACTATGTGGGTGCCGTGGAGTCGATTCCCTGGGTGGTTGAGGCCGTTGAGGATTTGCTGTCCCGCGGTGTGGCCTACCCGGTTGAGGTGGGGGACGAGACCGGTGTGAGCGATATATATTTTGATGTGCGGAAAGCGGCAGGACTCGATCCCCAGGATCCTGCGCACTGGTTCCTGGGGCAGGTTTCCCATTTGAGCCGGGAACAGATGCTGCCCCTTTTTGCCGAACGCGGTGGGGACCCGCAGCGGACCGGTAAACGTCACGCTCTGGACCCGCTGCTATGGAGAGCTGCCCGTGAGGGGGAGCCCAGCTGGCCCGGTGGGAAGCTGGGGGACGGCCGTCCCGGTTGGCATATTGAGTGCACCGCGATTTCCCAGAAACTTCTACCGGCCCCGTTTTCGGTGCAGGGCGGCGGTGCTGACCTCCAATTCCCTCACCACGAGATGGGGGCAGGCCACGCCTACGCTCTCACCGGTAAACCTATGGCCCGCCATTATGCGCATACCGGGATGGTGGGTCTTGACGGAAAGAAAATGAGTAAATCGCTGGGGAATCTGGTGCTGGTATCGAGGTTGAGGGCCGAGGGCGTGGATCCGGCAGCGATCCGCCTTGCTATCATGGCTCACCACTACCGTGAAGATTGGTTCTGGACATCGCAGTTGCTTGCCAGGGCGCAGCAGAGGCAGCGGGACTACACCCGGGCAATAGAACAAGCCACGGCAGATGCAGACCCCGCCGCCTATGCTGTCCTTGACCGGGTGAGGCGGCAGCTGGCCGATGATCTCGATGCGCCGGCAGCACTTGAAACACTCGACAACTGGGCAAACTCCGCTCTTGCCCGGCTAGAAGCGGGGCAGAAGCCCGGTGGCGGTCAACTGATTAACGATATTCTCAGCACGCGGTTGGGCGTCAAGCTCTAGCCTGTTACCTGAGAGGTCACAGTTTACCGGTCGCGACGGCGCAGAAAACGCTCCAGCTCTTCGGCAAGCTCGTCTCCCGAAATCCTATCGAGAGACGGGCTATCCGTTTCAGCTTCAAGCTGGGAAACGTACTCGGCAAGCTCGGGTTCTTCCTGCATAAGTTCACCGGCACCGCGTTCCCAGGCCCGGGCCTCTTCTTCAAGAGACTGAAGCGGAAGAGAGATATCCAGGGCTGATTCGAGGAGAAGAAGCAGAGCGTAGGTGGCTTTAGGGTGCGGTGGGTGGCCAACATAGTGCGGAACCGAGACCCAGGCGCTCACATCGGTCAGCCCGTGGGCAGACGCACTATGGGCGAGAGCGCCGGTTATCCCGGTGGGCCCGGTATAGGACTGCGACTCGATACCGGCGATACCGCGAAGCTGGTCGTTATAGCTGGTCACCGACACAGGAAAATCACGGGTGTGCGGAGTCTCCGCCAAAAGAGCGCCCAAAAGAAATAGATGGCTCACGCCCTGCTGGCGGGCAAAAGCAAACAGTTCTTGCATAAAAGTGCGCCACCGAAAATTGGGTTCGGGCCCGGTGACAAATAGGAACCTCAGAGCCGCGGAGGTATCCCGGGCCTCGGTGACCACGATACGAGGCCATCGCAGCTCGCCGCTGCCGTCATCGTGGGAGAGAAGCAGCGGACGGGTCTGAGTGAGATCGTAAAAATCTTCGGTATCAAAACCGGGTATTCCCTCTGCCCCCAGGGTGTTCTCCATGAAAGAAACCGCCTCGGTCGCTGCCGAGGCGGCGTCGTTCCAGCCTTCAAAGGCACATACCATGACGGTTGTTACGTCTCTGTCCGCGGCGGACCCGTAGACATTCTTGGGGGAGTTATTTGCTGTGTTCACCTGTTTATCTTAAACATTGACGGGGTATTTCGAATACAGTGTTCGCCGAATGCGTTCAAAGACAAACAACCGGTAGGCTTGATATGTTCTCGGGAGGCCGTAAAACGTCGCCGTTATCGATCACACAAATCCGTGAGGTGAATATGACACAGAGGCCCGGTGTCCGCGTTGTGAAACTTGGTTCGGTACCCATCTATCTTCAGCCCTCCTGGTTTGTGCTCATGGCGGTCATTATCGGTGGCTACGGTATCTATTTGGGGCGGCTCCCGGGGGTTACCTACGTATCAGCCTTCACCGTCTCCACCACGGTTGCCTTCCTCATTGCCCTGGGTGTTTTTATCCACGAAGTAGCCCACGCTGTGTGCGGTATTGCCCGGGGCCTCAGCGTCGAATATATTTCGATGACACTGTGGGGAGGACTCACCAAGCTCAGCCCCGGAACACCGGTGACCTCTCTACTGGTATCCTTGGCGGGCCCGGTTGCTAATGCGCTCTATGCGGTCGGTCTAGGTTTTGTTGCGGGGATGTTTGACGATTCACCGGCGCAGTTCGGTGTCCGGCTTGCGGCCGGGGCAAATCTTCTTATCTCTATTTTCAATATGCTGCCCTCTTACCCGCTGGATGGTGGCCACAGCCTCGAAGCGGTTGTTACGGTGGTCAGTAAGCGCCGTTTTTTCGGTGCTCTCGTGACAGCCTTCGTGGGGCTGAGCCTTATTCCCCTTATGCTCATCGCAGCTTTCTACTATGCCGGACGCCTGACTGTTACCGGGCTGGCCGCTATCTTTCTGATGTGCTATTACATTTTTGCCGCCTCCTACCCGGTGATTAAAGCGCTCAAAAACCAGAGAAGCGGTGGGGATCCCCTTGCCGCTGCCAATCTAATGTCACCGGCGGTTTTTCTCGATGAGACCGCGACCCTGGCAGAGTACAGGCAGTATTGGAACGCCGAGTTGCCGGCAGCAGCCACGCCGGTTGTCCTCACCAGAGACGGTAAAGCTCTGGGCTGGGTCTCCCGCGAGACTCTTCGGTACCTTCAGGACCACGAGCCCGACAGCACCCCGCTTTCCCGCTACCTGTATCCGCTAGCCCCCACCGAGCTACCGGTTCATCTGCTGCGGATAGACCTCATGGACTACTTCAACGGCTACCGCTATCAGCAGTTACCGCAGGCTATGCGGACCGGGTACACTCCCATAGCCTGGGTGGTGGGGGAGGCAGAGAACTACCGCGGAATTATTACCCACCGGGCGATAGACCGGGCACTGGCGGCGGAGCAGAACAATTAGTTCAGGTTCAAGCCATTATAAGGTGAGCCTAGGCTCACCCTGTGGGCAAGCCGGCAGTATTTTTGAGACAATAAACCTAAGACAACGTCAACCTTTTCAAGGAGATTCCCCAGCCGATGACACAGGATATGCCCACCGGCAGCGTCAATAGGCGCGGCCCCTTTCGCCCGGGCGAGCGGGTGCAGCTGACCGACGAGAGCGGAAAGATCACCACCATTACCCTGGCAGAAGGCGGCGAATACCACTCCCATAAGGGGTATTTTAGGCACGATACCCTCATCGGCTCCCCGGAAGGCACCGTTATTGAGAACTCCGCGGGAATCAAAATCCAAACCTTACGCCCGCTCTACAAAGATTTTGTGCTTTCCATGCCGCGCGGGGCCGCGGTGGTCTATCCCAAAGATGCCGGACAGATTATCACCATGGCCGATATTTTTCCCGGTGCCCGGGTGATTGAGGCGGGTGTGGGCTCGGGTGCACTCTCTATCGCACTGCTGCGGGCTGTGGGAGATACCGGTCACCTGCGGTCCTTTGAGCGTCGCCAAGAATTTGCCGATATCGCCCGGGGAAATGTTGAAACCATGTTTGGTGGCCCCCACCCTGCCTGGTCCATCACTCTGGGAGACCTTGCGCAGACGCTGGGGGAGGTCGAAAAACCGGCCAGCGTAGACCGCGCGGTGCTCGACATGTTAGCCCCCTGGGAATGTCTTGATGCTGTCGCTCTCGCCCTGGCGCCAGGAGGGGTGGTGATCTGCTATGTTGCTACCGTAACCCAGCTTTCCCGTCTCGCCGAAGCTCTACGTGCTGACGGCCGTTTCACCGAACCGGAATCCCACGAGACCATGGTTCGAGGATGGCATGTTGAGGGGCTAGCGGTCCGCCCAGATCACCGGATGGTCGCCCACACCGGCTTCCTGATCACTTCCCGCAGGCTCGCAGACGGTGCACCGCGCCTTGCGCCCAAGAGAAGGGCCTCAAAAACCGACTTTAGCGACGAAGACCTCAACGCCTGGACCCCGCTTTCCCTGGGGGAGAGAAACGTGTCAGACCGCAAACTGCGCCGGGCTGCCCGCGACGCCCAAGAGCTTGCGCGAAAATCAGCCACCTCCACCGAGACAGCACGGGCACAATCCCGCTAGCCTCGTCACCTTCCCGCAGAGCTCTTAGACAGGCAGTAGAAAAGCCAGAGAAAAAATTTCAAGAATGAGTGAATCAAAAGAAGAAGCTGTTTCCCCCAGAGATTACGAGAGAATCCTCCGTCAGCTCAACATAGCTAATGACAATCGCAGAAACCTTGATCGGCAGCTACGGGCCGCATCGGATAAAAATCAAAAGCTCGTGCTGGCCCTACAGAAGACCAAGGTAGAAATCGAGCGCCTACGTCTTGCTCTCTCCCAAGAGGTAACCCCGCCACTGAACTCTGCCCAGGTTCTTGAAATCGGCACCGGGACCATGAGTTACCGGGACCTCGCCGAGGGCAAAACCCCCGCAGAGGCCGAGCAGTATCTTGACGTTCTGCTCTCGGGCAGGCGGGTGCGCATCAGCTGCTCTCCGCTGCTGAACTACACCGAGTTGGCACCGGGTATGACCGTGCTACTCAACGACCAATCTCAGGCCGTAGCCTCCCTGGGGTTCGAGTCGCTGGGCGAGGTTGTCACCGTGCGCGAGATACTCGATAACCAACGGGTAGTTGTCGATATGCCCAACCAGGCAAAGACAGTGGCACGGATATCCGGTGCAATCACCGCCCGGGAACTGGCGCTGGGGGATACCGTCACCTACGATCCGCGACTTAATATGATCTTGGATCGGGTACCGCATACCGACGCACAAGAACTGGTTCTTGAAGAAGTACCCAACATCACCTACGAGCATATCGGTGGTCTTTCCTCGCAGATCGAGCAGATCCACGACGCCGTTGAATTACCCTTCTTACACCCGGAGACCTTCCGCGAATACCGGCTAACCCCGCCCAAGGGTATCCTGCTCTACGGTCCTCCGGGAAACGGTAAAACACTTATCGCCAAGGCTGTAGCCAACTCACTTGCATCCCGTGTGGAAGCACTCCACCCGGGGAGTAAGCGCACCGGATACTTCCTCAATATCAAGGGCCCCGAGCTACTCGACAAATATGTGGGTGAAACCGAACGCCAAATTCGTGATATCTTCACCGCCGCCAGAGAAAAAGCTGAAGAGGGGAACCCCGTGGTGGTTTTCTTCGATGAAATGGAATCCCTTTTTCGTACCCGCGGGACAGGTAGAAGTTCAGATGTCGAAACGACCATTGTCCCCCAGCTCCTCTCAGAAATAGATGGTGTAGAGTCACTGGATAATGTGATTGTTATTGGGGCCACCAATCGAGAAGACATGATCGATCCCGCAGTGCTACGGCCGGGGCGACTCGATATCAAAATTCGTATTAACAGGCCCGACGAGCAGGGTGCCCGCGAAATTTTTAGGCTCTATTTGAATGAGGATCTTCCCCTGGCACCGGAAGAAGTCAGCCGGCACGGCAGTGCCAAGGACGCAGGCTTTGCGCTTATCGAGACCGCCCTGGACAATCTTTTTGCCGATAGCCAGAGCAATAGGTACGTGCGGGTGGGGCTGGCCGACGGCTCTTTCGTCTGGCTTAAACGCGGTGAATTTCTTTCCGGCGCGGTCATCCGTAACATTGTTGATACCGCAAAAAAACTTGCTATCAAAGATCAGCTCACCACCGGTAGCCGGGGTGTGCGGACAGCGCATGTTGTTGAGGCTGTCCGCGCCGAATTTGAAGACCAGGTGGAGACCCCGCAACCGGCAGAGATCGAGGATGTGCTTACGGGCCGTAGCATTCGCCAAAAAGTTATCTCGGTTTCCCCCGCCAAGGTTTCTCCTCTCTTACCCGAACCAACAGTGAGGAGTGCTCGCTAGTGTCTGTTCACCGCGTGATGGGAGCTGAGACCGAATACGGTGTCTTTGCCCCCGAGGACCCCACCACTCATCCCACCATTCTCTCTGCCCATGTGGTCAACACCTATAACACCCTGTTTCACCGGGAGCTTCGCGCACAGTCCAGCTCTCGCTGGGAATACAGCTCGGAGAACCCGCTTGCAGATAGCCGCGGTACGGACATGGATCCGCAGCGGGCGCACCCCTCCCAGCTCACCCATCAGGCTCCGGTACTGACCAGCGAAGAGATTGCGGCCGAGGCGCTTCACGAATCAGGGATGTACGCTGAGCGCCTTGACTGGGACACCGCAACCATGAACTCAATTCTGCCCAACGGCGCCCGGCTCTATGTTGATCACGCCCACCCGGAATACTCTAGCCCCGAGGTCACCGACCCGTTTGACGCGGTCCTCTGGGACGCTGCCGGAGATCACATTGCCGCCCAAACCGTTGCGGCTATCGAGGCCCACGCAGCAGACCACGGGCTACCCCGTATCAACCTCTACAAAAATAACTCGGACTCTAAAGGACAGTCTTACGGCTCCCACGAGAATTACCTGCTGCCCCGCGACACTCCTTTTGAGAACGTGATAGCGGCCCTACTTCCCTTTTTCGCTACCCGGCAGATTATGGTTGGGGCCGGCAGAGTCGGAATCGGAACACAGAGTGAAATACCGGGATTTCAGATTTCCCAGCGCGCAGATTTCTTTGAACGGGAGGTGGGGCTGGAAACCACGATCCGCCGCCCCCTCGTCAATACCCGCGACGAACCCCATGCCAACCATACGGCGTACCGTCGCCTGCACGTGATTAGCGGCGATGCCAACCTCGCACACACCTCGAACCTCCTTAAATTTGGCACCATGGCACTGGTGCTCAATCTCATCGAGGCGGACAAGGCCCCCAATATAAGCCTGAGCGACCCCGTCGAAGCCATGCATACCGTAAGCCACGATCTCAGCCTCGGTGCCCCGCTGCGACTTTCAACGGGACAAAGCTCCACAGCCCTGGAAATCCAACAGACCTACCTGGCTGCAGCCCGTGCCCACGAGACCAACCCCGACCCCAAAACCCGTTATATTCTTGACCTTTGGGAAGAAACTCTCCATCTGCTAGCAAACGACCTGTTTAGCCTTGCAAACCGCCTCGACTGGGTGGCCAAGTACAGCCTCCTCAGCCAATATGTTGACCGGGGCCTCGCCTGGGACAATCCCAAGCTTGCCGCCATCGACCTCCAGTACGCAGATATCAGACCGCATAAAGGTCTCTACTTTAAACTGGTACAACTGGGCAGGATGAAAACACTCTTCACCCACCAACAAATCCGCCACGCCGCTGACAACCCCCCGGACGACACACGCGCCTACCTCCGCGGAAAAATGATCAGCACCTGGCCCGAAGAAATCGTCAGCATCAACTGGGACACCATCGTCACCAGAAACCCGTTGGCCACCGACCTCCACCGGCTTACCCTCCCCGAACCCGAACAATACACCAGAAAAGATATCGAACATCTGCTTCAGCTCGACCACGCAGGCACACTGATCGACCGTCTCACAGCAAAAGAAATATAAGGAGAAAACCGTGGAACGCAAACACGCCCAAACCCACAACAGGACCCAGACACCGGAAGAACAGGCAGAGGTGCACATCCAACAGCGCACCGCTCCGGTCGACCAAGAGCTTGTCTCAGAAACAGATAACCTCCTCGCAGAAATCGACGGCCTCCTCGAAGAAAACGCCGAAGACTTTGTCAAAGGTTTCGTCCAAAAAGGCGGAGAATAACAGCCGTATCGGCAGAAAACATCATGAAACAAAGAATCTACGGAATAGAAACCGAATACGGTATCAGCTACCAACCCACAACGCTAGGCCCCATAGGGCCGGAGGAAGCCGCCCGGATACTCTTTAAACCCGTTGTAGATTCTTGGCGTTCCACCAACGTATTCCTCCCCAACGGCTCCCGCCTCTACCTTGACGTAGGATCCCACCCCGAATACGCCACCGCGGAATCAGCCACACTCAGAGACCTCATCGCCCAAGACAAAGCCGGCGAGCTACTTTTTGCCGACCTCCTCAACCAAGCCCAAGACCACCTTGAAGAAACCAATCACAAAGGCCGCCTCTACCTCTTCAAAAATAACGTGGACTCAGCCGGGAACTCTTTCGGATCCCACGAAAACTACATGATCTCCCGAAAAGTAGAATTCGCGAAGCTGGCACGCTCACTGGTCCCCTTCCTCATCACCCGCCAAATAGCGGTGGGAGCGGGCAAAACCCACCCACAAGGCCCCCAACAGTGGGGAACAGCCCCCGTCGGCAACCCCGGCGAACCCAGCTTCTCCTTCTCCCAGAGAGCAGACCACATCTGGGAGGGCTCATCAACCGCAACAACCCGATCCCGCCCCCTCATCAACACCCGCGACGAACCCCACGCCGACCCCACACGATACCGTCGCCTGCACGTCATTAACGGCGACTCCAACATGTCGCAAACAACCACACTGCTCAAAGTAGGCGCCACAGACCTCGTACTAAGAATGCTCGAGGACCACTACCCCCTTAAAAATTTTGAAATAAAAGACACGGCCACCGCACTGAGAATAGTTTCACACGACCTCAGCGGACAACAGCGATTCACGCTAGCAGACGGCAGCCACAAAAACGCCCTAGAACTACAAAGACACTACCTGGAATCCGCCCGAACCTACAGCGAACAGGAAGAGAGCCACCGCGACACCCCCTACATCCTCGACCTCTGGGAAAGAACTCTCACCGCGGTAGAAACCGGAGACCACTCAACAATCGATACCGAAATCGACTGGGCCATCAAAAAGAAACTACTCGACACCTACAGAGCACGGGACTCCATCGGATACGACCACCCCCGAATCCAACAACTCGACCTCGCCTACCACGACATCGACCCGGACCGAGGAATCTTCAACGTCCTCTCACAGGCAGGCCGAGTCAAGAACCTACTAGACCCGGCCGACATCGAACGAGCAACCATGACCCCACCAAACACCAGGGCACGGATAAGAGGCCAATTTATTTCCGCCGCCAGATCAGCGGGCGAACAATTCACTGTAGACTGGGTACACCTGCGCCTCAACAATAAGCCACAGTTCAACCTGGTATGCCAGGACCCCTTCGCCAGCCACAGCGATGAGGTGCAGATGCTACTCAACACTATGCGCTCGCCCAGTGCCGAACCCTGGACGCCACCTTTCATATAAGGATTTCACACACAAAACACAGTTTCCCCCGCTAGTATGACAGCGAGTTATATCCTCGCACCCGTGAGAGAAAAGAGTATCCCTACGTGTCTAAGAAAATATCCCTAGCCGTATCGGGGGCAGTATGCGCCCTCCTGCTTTCGGCATGCGTATCAGGAACATCGTCGCTCGGCGATGTTGAATATGCTCTCAACGACGCCACTGCTGAACCCTCGGTAGCCTTCGAAACACCGTTCACCGCTGACGGTACCCAGACCCACCTTATCGAGGAGGGCACGGGGGCTGATATCGCTGAGGGCGATGAAGTTATGCTCTCTGCGTCTATTTTCAGCGGTACGGACGGTAGCTCGCAAGGGTCAACCTACACGGCAGATACCCCGGATATAGTTGTCCCCATTACCGAGAACCTTAAAAACAGTGCCCCCGAGATCTACGAGATTCTGACCAGCAACAAGGTGGGCATGTCCTTCTCCTACGCCACCAATCTCACCCAGACATCTGCAACCTCTAGCCCGGTGCAAGCGTCGCAGGGGACCCCCACCAACGTCGAAATCTATACGGTGCAGAAGAAGCTACCCAAGACGGTCTCCGGCACCCAGATCCCCCAGGACGAGATTAATCCGGCGGTAGAGTCCTTCAGCCTCTCGCCTGAAGACGGCACCGCAAACCTGAGCCTGGCCGAGGACAGAGGAGACTCGCCCACCGAGCTGGTTTCCCAGGACCTGATTACCGGCGATGGTAAAACAATAGAAGAAACAGACACCGTCTATGTCCGTTACCAGGGAGTGAACTGGAATAGCGGGGAGCCTATAGACGGCAACTACGGGAACAATAGATACGCAGCCACATTTGCACTGAGCCAGCAGACCATCGAGGGATGGAAGCAGGGACTTGTCGGTAAGACCGTTGGTTCCCGCGTGCTCCTGATCATCCCCGCGGACCTTGCCTACGGCGAGACCCCCGAGCAGGAGGGAGCACCCGCCGGTTCCCTGGTTTTTGTCGTCGATATTATTGATGCCGCTGCCGGGGCGGGTAACGCATCAGCCAGCTCGGAGGCCACAGATACGGCAAGTACTGAGCCCACCGGCGAGAGCACGGGTTCTAGTAGCGGTGCCGAAACCGATACAGGATCAGAATAAAATTCCGTTTTTACTAAGGAGTTACACATGTCTTTTGGACAGCGCAGGCTGGACCGCACCAAACCCGAGATCGATTTTCCCGAATCTGGGCCTCCCCAGCAGCTACGTATCATCGATGACATAGAAGGTGTCGGAGCGGAGGTCGTGGCCGGCGACTACGTATCCTGCCACTATGTGGGTGTTGCCTTCTCCACGGGTGAAGAATTTGATGCTTCCTGGAACCGTAATGAACCCTTGACCTTCCGGGTGGGTGTGGGGCAGGTGATCCGTGGTTGGGATCAGGGGCTTCTGGGCATGAAAGTCGGTGGTCGCCGCCGTCTTGAAATCCCTGCCGATCTTGCCTACGGTGAGCGCGGTGCCGGAGCGGCAATCGGCCCCAACGAGTCACTGATTTTTGTGGTCGACCTGCTAGAAGTCCGCAGGTAAAGTGGACGGCAAATAACCCCCGAAAACTGCTTCGGGGGTTATTTTATATGTATGAGTAGGCAAACTGTTGAGCGTTATCTCATGCTCTTTAATCTGCTGTCGGAGAGTACACGGGGATTGACTCGAGGTCAGCTTAAACAGCTGATCCCCGACTACCGCGATACCGCTATTGAGGCATCTTTCGCCCGAAAATTTGAGCGTGATAAGGCGGTACTTCGCGAGGTTGGTCTGCTTGAAGAAGCTACGGAAAACACAGACGGTGATGATTACCGTTACCGGGCTGTGGCTGTCAACCGGCAACAATTTGCTGTACTACCGCGGTCGGAGCGGGGTGTTGTGACCCTTCTGATGGCGGCCCGTGCCTGGAACAGCGGCGGTATCTCTAAGATACTACACCGTGCCCTCACTAAACTTGGCTGGCTGGTTCCGCAGCAGGCTGCCGAGGTCGGAACCGTTTTCTCTACCAGCCTTGTTGAGCCCGCGGGCCTACTTCCCACTGCCCGAGCTCTGGTGGAGAACCGAGCCCTGTCTTTTGGCTACCGCACGGATAAGACCGGTAGCGATACCGCGCGCCTCGTGCAGGTGCTGGGTCTGGGCCGAAGGTTTGGCCGCTGGTATGTATTTGGGCAGGACAGCTCAGCTGCCGGTGCACCGGTCAAAGCCTATCGGCTTGACCGTATGAGGAATATTAAACTGGGTGATACCCATACGTACCGGCAGCAAGTTATAGATATGGACCGGGCTCTGGCAGATATCTCGCGATCACAGCCGGCTAGAGTACTCGTTGAAGACTCGCGCGGGCGCAGGAGCAGGGTCAAATCTTATTCTCTCGAGGAGACGGTTGCCGATGCTCTGGTTTATACCGGCCGGGTTCTTGCCGTTAGCCACGAGGATGATAGCCAAGGAGCGGACTATCAGCAACGGGCTCGGGATCTCTATCTCGATCGGCTCAACCGTCTCTGCCTGGTCCATAGCGGTCGCGCGGTTGTACCCGCTGATCTGAAGTGGACAACCGGTATACAGCAGAGGCGTCGGCTCAGCGCAGAAGATACCACGCTTAAATTGCTGTCCATCGCCCACTACGCGCAGCTATATTCAGGGATATCGATCAAAGAATTAGCACAGTACTTTGGTATGGGTGCGAGTGCTATGCGGGATCAGCTTAATTTTCTCAACCTCGCCCTGGGCGAATCCAACTACGGGTTTTATGAGGATGATGACGGCGTGCACGTGCGTACCGGCGCACGTCTTCAACAGGCGGTGCAGCTGAGTAGGCTCGAGATTTTTTTGCTCTTTGTGACCCTGACCGTGCTGTACGAGGGAAGTTCGCAGACAGCTGCGCTTGACGATGCTATCTTCACCCTGGGTGTGCTCGCTTCCGGAGACGGGGATATTGTGCAGCGGGTAAAGGTCTATTCGGAGGAAGGTTCTGTGACGGCGTTTGTTCGTGAGGCGGTTGAAGATCGGGTGGCTTTGCGTATTCGTTATCGGGGAAGGAACGGCGAAACTGAGCGCACCATTGTCCCGCTTGAGGTTTTTACCGACCTGGGTACGGTCTATGTGCGTGCTTTCTGTTGTATGAGGCAGCAGACGAGGAATTTTAGGGTAGACAGGATCGAGCTGCTCGATGAGCTAAACAGTGTTCCCGAAAGCCGAACACCGCCATCCGGTGATTCTTCTTCCGGTGGGGTGCTGGGGGCGATGGTCGGTGATGAGGGAAGTAGGGGGAAACCTCTTCTGCCTCAGGACTGGGCACGTCAGGTACAGGAAAATGCTGTGGTTCGTTTGGCTCGTACCACAGGGGATGATCACTATATTTCGTCTTTGGCACTCGAGAGTGCACGTGCTGGTGAGGACGTCTACTATCGGTTACCGGTTGCTCACGGTGACTGGGTGGTGGAGATCGTGGCTCGGTACGGGGGAGAGGTGGAGCTTGTAGAACCTGCCTGGTTGCGTGGTGAGATAGAACAGCGGTATAGCGATTTGCAGAAGAGCGCTGCCTAAATTGACAAATTTCTCAGTATATAGTGTGCTGGTCTACAGCTTTGAAGAGCGGGAAAACTTATATACTTGACTCTATGCCTTGGTGGTTCTGGATTGTCTTGTGGGGCGCGATAGTTGTGCTGTCGGTCGCCTGGCTTGCTTGGCATATCTATCATCTGATCCGCAAGGGTGCTCGGGCTTACGACCAGTTTCTGGTGCTTAACAACAGTTTTGCCGATTCTTGGGATGCCGCGATGGTGGCGCAGGCACAGATCATGAGGGACACTCCCGATCCCGGAATATTTGTTCCCGTATCGCGAGCCTACGCCGACTACGAACGAGGCAAAGAAAAACGTTTACAAGAGAGAATCTCGCGTAGAATACAAAAGAGAGATTCCCTGGGACAGCCCCAGCGCGTGGGGGATCTGAAATACAAGGCACGGAAAGGTGCAACTCATGGGTAGATTATTTGATAATCCGGTTATGCTGCTGGTTCTTCTGCTGATTATTATTCTTCTTTTTGGTGCTCCCAAGCTCCCCGCGATGGCCCGTAGCCTGGGGCAGTCGATGCGCATCTTCAAGTCTGAGGTTGACGGCATGAAAGATGACAAGAAAAAGAGCACGAACACGGCATCTACGGACGATGTAGTGACCGGCGAGGTTGTTGACAATAAGAGCTCGGACTCTTCAAACGAAGCTAAATAGTGTGTTGCTGAACCGCTCCTTGCGAGCATTTATTGTATTGAATGTGCTCAGGGGGCAGTATCGGCTACCCGGGTGAAGGTTGAGAGATGATGGCCAAGGCGAACAGCCGGAAAAATAACCCTCAGGCCAATATGGCGCTGAAAGAGCACGTGCGGGAGCTCAAAAATCGTGTCATAAAATCTGCGGTTGCAACGGTAATTGCCGCTGTGGGCGGATTTTTCCTCTATAAGCCGTTTATCGAGGTGATCAAGCAGCCGCTGGATCAGCTTAATGCTCGGGAGGGGCGTGAGGCGATTCTTAACTACTCCACCGTTGATTCTTCGTTTAGCATCTTGGTGTCGGTTTCACTATACATCGGGTTGACCATTTCTTCACCGGTGTGGCTATACCAGCTGTGGGCTTTTATTACTCCGGCCCTGTATAAAAAGGAACGCCGCTATGCACTGGGGTTTATCTTCAGCGCCGTACCCATGTTTTTCTTTGGCCTGGTTACCGCCTGGATTTGTTTGCCCGCGGTGGTTTATGCGCTGACCGCCTTCAACCCTACAGGTACCTCGAATATTATTTCTGCTGAGGTCTATATTTCATTTGTGGTGAAATTTATGGTCTCCTTTGCTCTAGCCTTTGTGATCCCGGTAGTTCTGGTGGGGCTGAATTTTATGGGCGTTCTGCCCGGTAAGACTATTCTGAAAGCCTGGCGCTGGGTGGTTGTTTTTGTGGCGGTTATCGCGGCCATGACCGCCCCCGGTACCGATGTGATGACCATGTTCTACCTGGCGGCACCGCTTCTGATCTTCTTTTTTGTGGCGATTGCTATTTGCCTTATCCACGACAAGCGTAAAGAGAAGCGCATGGCTAAGCTAGCTGCAGGCCTTACCGATCGGGAAATCAACCGGAGTACCAGTGCCGAAGAGCTTGACCAACTGGGGTATGTGGAAGATAACGTAAGATCAAGCTAGCTCAACTACGCTGAGAGATGAGCACCGCAGGAGACGGCACCGGCTACCCTTAGTATGGGGCTATGCCAAACTTCGCAGACCAGTATCGGGCAGCAAAAATCCGTTCGCTGCAGCAGAATACCCGGCTAGCTGATTTTGAACGAACCCTCGATTTTCCCATAGATGATTTTCAGCGGCAGGCCTGCGAATCTGTGGAAGCGCAGCGTGCCGTTCTTGTGGCGGCTCCGACGGGTGCCGGTAAAACGCTGGTGGGGGAGTTCGCCATTTATCTGGCGTTAGCCCAGCAGAAAAAGGCCTTTTATACCACACCCATTAAAGCTCTCAGCAACCAGAAGTACCGCGACCTGGTAGAGGTTTACGGTGCTGAAAGCGTGGGTCTGCTCACCGGTGACACTTCGCTCAATTCCGAGGCACCGGTTGTGGTGATGACCACCGAGGTGTTGCGTAACATGCTGTACGCTGACTCTGCGACGCTGGATAATCTGGGGTATGTGGTGATGGACGAGGTCCATTACCTTGCTGATCGTTTTCGAGGGGCGGTTTGGGAAGAGGTTATTATCCATCTTCCCGAGCACATTAGCCTTATTTCACTTTCTGCCACCATCTCTAATGCTGAAGAGTTTGGTGCCTGGCTCGATACCGTGCGGGGGGCTACGGACGTGGTGGTCTCGGAACACCGCCCGGTTCCTCTGGGGCAGCAGGTTATGGTGGGGAACCGGTTATGTGACCTTTTTATGAGTGATACCACGGTTGAGGAAGCTGCCGAGTTACGTGAGTCCAAAGAATCGAGGGTGCCGGAGATCAACCGCGAACTGCTGCGTGTGACTGACAGGGATCGACCGCCTCGGGCACGGGAGAGATCCCGCGGGGGTAGGAACGGATTGCGGCAACGCAGACAGCCGAAGAGCGGAGATAAAAATTTTCGCGGGCAGAGACCGGGGAATCGTGTATCGCGGGCCGCAACGGTGCTGGCCCTTGACCGTGCGGGGCTACTGCCCTCGATCTGTTTTGTTTTCTCGCGCGCCGGTTGCGATGCTGCGGTCAGGCAGTGCATTGACGCCGATCTTCGACTCACAACGGGAACCGAGGCGCAGACCATCCGCGCCTATGTATCCGAAGCTACCGCGTCTCTTGAGGTGAAAGACCTCAATGTTCTGGGTTTTTATGAGTGGCGTGAGGGGCTTGAGCGCGGTATTGCCGCTCACCATGCGGGACTGTTGCCGGTTTTTAAAGAGGTGGTTGAGGCACTTTTTGCGGAGGGTCTTATCAAGGTGGTCTTTGCCACCGAGACCCTGGCTCTGGGAATTAATATGCCGGCGCGGTCTGTGGTGTTGGAGAAACTCACCAAGTTCAATGGCGAAACCCACCGCGATATTACTCCGGGAGAGTACACGCAGCTTACGGGGAGGGCCGGCCGCCGCGGTATAGATCTTGAGGGCTATGCGGTAGTTCTCTGGAAGCCGGGCCTGCAGCCGGAACAGGTTGCCGCTCTCGCCTCTAAACGGACCTACCCTCTCAATTCCTCTTTTCGTCCCACCTACAACATGAGTGCCAACCTGGTGGCACAGTTTGGTCGGGAAAGAACCACGAAGATTCTTGAGTCATCATTTGCCCAGTTTCAGGCGGATAGGTCGGTGGTGGGCCTTGCCCAACGGGTACGGAAAAATGAAAGAGCACTCGAGGGCTACGCGGAGTCTATGCGCTGCCACCTGGGCGATTTTACCGAGTACGCGGCGATACAACGGCAACTCAAAGACCTTGAGAAGAAGGCAGAAAAAGACCGTCAAAAGTTTGAGCTTTCGCAGGCTGCGGCGTCAATTCACCGGTTGCTACCGGGAGATATCGTTGATATTCCGTACGGGAGGTACAGAGGGTACGCGGTGGTGATCGGTCGTTCCGATCGGGAGTTTAATCCGCGGCCGGCGATTATCACGGAGCAGGCACAGCTGAGGCATCTCGACTCGGGTGACCTTGCCGGTGCGCTTGAGCCGATATCTCGTGCCAGGGTCCCCAAAAATTTTACGGGGAAAACGCCCAAACAGCGCCGCGATATGGCGGCACGCATGAGGCAGGCAATCCATGACGGGGTTTCGCCCCGTCAGGAAACGCGTGCTTTTGTTTTTGATCACCGGGAGAATAAGCACGCACATGAGATTGAGCAGCTGAGAAACCGGCTCAAAAACCACCCCTGCCACGGGTGTTCGGAGCGCGAAAATCATGCACGCTGGGGACAGCGGTGGTGGATACTTGAGCGGGAAACCGAGGGGTTACGCCGTAAGATTGGCCACCGTACCACCACTATTGCGCAGGTGTTTGACAGAATCTGTGACCTACTGACCGACTACGGATACCTGGAGGTCAACGGAGAAGGAAAAACCGTGCTCACTGCTCGCGGCGGAAATCTTCGCGGGGTCTACGGCGAGAAAGACCTTTTAACAGCTATCTGTCTGGAGAAGGGGCTGGTGGACGGGCTTGATCCTGCGGCTACAGCATCCGTGATGTCCGCCCTGGTTTTTGAGGCTAAACGCGATGAGGCTGGTCTGCTCACCCGATACCCGCGTTCTTCAATTGAGAAAGCCGCGGGGGTTCTTCTTCATTCCTGGGAGCGTCTTAACGCTGCCGAGGAAAAACATTATTTGCCCCGCACACCGTCCCCGGATTTTGGGATGGTCTGGCCCACCTACAGGTGGGCCAGAGGAGAGTCGCTGACCCGGGTATTAGAGGGAACTGACCTGGCGGCCGGTGATTTTGTTCGCTGGATCAAGCAGGTCATCGATACACTGGATCAGATTGCACATTTAGGTGGGGTAGATCCTCAGCTGCGGACCCAGTGCGAGGCAGCCATCAATCTGTTGCGCCGCGGTGTGGTAGCAACACAGATAGAGGAGAAGATATAGCATGAGCCAGCAGGCACTGATGCTTGTCGACGGTGTGGTTTATAGCCCGGAAGATCCCTCTGCGACGGCCATGCTGATCCAGGGGCCAACCGTGAGCTGGGTCGGATCAGATGCCGGTGCCCGGTCAATTTTTGATCCCTCCATGAGAAAACTGGATGCAGAGGGCAGGCTGGTCACTCCCGGTTTTGTATTGGGAGCTACCCGTCTTGACACTGTTGACCAGGCACGTCAGCTTGCCGTTGATCTTCCGAGGCTGGGCTATGTTGCCCTCACCGCTTTTACACCCCCCACACAGGTTTCTCGGATACACGAGGTAGTGGAGGCGGGCGGTCTTAGCGCCTTCATCTACGTTGACGGTCAGGTGCAGGATTGGGCGCCGGTACACGGTGTTGTGATCGATCCACGAGCAGACAATGCGTCCCTGTTACTCGATCAGGCCCTGGAGACCGGCCTCAAAGTTTCTTTTCGGGGAGCATCCTTAGCCGAGGTGGATAGGGCCCTTGAACTGATGTTGTCGGTACGCGGTATATCCGGGGATCGCGCGGGTTTCCGTATTGACGGTGTTACCGCACTCACTGACCAGCATATTAATCTGCTGGCAGGCAGCGCAGTAGCAGTAGGATTTTCATCGGACTACGGTGTTGCGGATGATTCGTTGAGGAAAGCTGTTGCCGCCGGTGTCACCGTCCTGCTGGGCTCCGACCCGCTCAATAATCCCGTGCGTTTAGGCTGGGATCTTCTGCGCAGTACCATCACGCGTCACCGTGATCGGGACAGTATATCTGCACGCGCCGCTTTTAACGCTATGACCAGGGGTGCGCACCGGGCTCTGGGGGCTTCTGACCCTGTTTATGGTCAGCTGGTGGCGGGTTCCCCCGCAGATTTTGTGTTGTGGGAGGCCAAGAGGTTTGCGGTGCAGACACCCGATTCGCGTATTACCGCGTGGAGTACGGATCCCAGGGCGAGGATTCCCCTTCTTCCGGTGCTCGGGGAGGACGATCTGCCGAGCTGGACAGCCACCTACCGCAGCGGTCAGCTCATCACCAGTAAAAGAACATAAAAAATCAAGGGGATAAGTGGCCCCAAAGGTAGGGGCCGAAACGTCAAAAATATATACTGGAAACCTGTTTTCATTAGTGTGCCAGAAGCAGGCATGTCAGGAGTACTTATGCGCGTTTTGACCGTGATCCCCACCTATAACGAAAAAGAAAACTTACCGGTGGTGGTGGAGCGTCTGCGTGCGGCTGTTCCAGAGTGCGACATCCTTGTGGTCGATGACAATAGCCCCGACGGAACCGGACAAATCGCCACCAGGATGTCCGAACAGGACCCCAAGATTCATGTGCTGCACCGAACCGTCAAAGACGGTCTGGGCGGGGCATATCTTGCCGGTTTTGATTGGGGGCTTGAAGCCGGCTACGAGGTGCTGGTTGAGATGGACGCTGACTGCTCCCACCAGCCAGAACAGCTTCCGTTGCTTATCGGCGCGATTGAAGACGGCGCAGATCTGGCGATTGGTTCCCGCTATGTACCCGGAGGTAAAACCAAGAATTGGCCGGTGCACCGGCAGATTCTCTCCAGGGGCGCTAACCTATACACCCGGGCTATTCTGGGCACCAAGATCCACGACATTACTGCGGGCTACCGCGCTTACCGTAGAGAGGCTCTGCAAAGACTGGACCTTGAGGGTATTGATTCCAAAGGTTACGTGTTTCAGGTTGACCTTGCCTGGCGTTCTGAACGGGCCGGACTCAAAATAACCGAGGTTCCTATTACGTTTGTTGAGCGGGAAATTGGCGATTCAAAAATGGACGGCACCATTATCTTTGATTCTATGACCAAGGTAACCCGCTGGGGTCTCACCGCGCGGTTGGCCGATGCTAAAAAATATCTGGCAAGGATCCGCAGCTAGTGCTGCGGTTAGTGGGTGACACCGGAGTCTGAACCGGTGTCACCCCATCGAGATATGTTCTACAGCGCGTGGCGTTCCCGATAATAGTTGATTCGTTGCTGCAGGGTTTCTTCAAGCTCTTCGGTCGTGCGACGTTCAAGAAGCATGTCCCAGTGGGTGCGCACCGGTTTCTCGGCCGATTCTTCCGGGGATTCTTCGCCGTTAACCAGGCGAGCTTCCTTACCTGATTTAGCTGTCCAGGTTTGGGGTATCTCGGCTTCCTGTGCAAAGGTGACAAACACTTTTTCGCCGTCGTCGGTGCGGTATTCAACCCGCTGACGGGGGGCCGGCTCAACACCCGCTTCAGTTTCCATCGACTGAGAACCAAGACGCATGCCGCGTAGGCTGCGATCGCTCATGACTTATCCTCCAATAGTTTTGGTGAACCTCTGTGAGAAACAGATGGGGCTGAACACTTATTCCCGCAGTGTAGAAATATCAAACCACTATTATATACGGTGCGACGCTATTGCGACTCCGGTGACGGGAACGACTTGCCTTCCGCTGAGGAGACCTCGATACCGGTATCGAGGCGGTTGAGGTTGGGGCTCAGGTCGTCGGGGGTTACCTCAACAATTTTTTCTTGGACAGCGCTGTCCGCCTCCGGGGAGACCTCCCGGTCACCGGGGGAGTCCTGCGTGTGAGATGCATCATTTGACGGTTGGGGGAGTAGCGAATTGGGATCGAAGGCGTTGCCCAGTCCTCGGAGTGCGTCACCAAGTTCCGTGGGGATAAACCAGAGCTTATTGGCTTGCCCCTCGGCAAGCTTGGGCAGGGTTTGCAGATACTGGTAGGTGAGAAGTTTCTGCGACGGGTTAGCGCGGTGGATAGCCGCAAAGACCTTGCGTACGGCCTGGGCCTCACCGTCGGCACGTAGAATAGCGGACTTGGCATCACCTTCAGCGGTGAGGATTTGGGACTGTTTTTCTCCTTCGGCGCGTAGAATAGCCGCGCGAGAGTCGCCTTCGGCAGTAAGAATTTGTGCCTGTTTCTGTCCCTCGGCTGTGAGGATTGCGGCTCGACGATCTCGTTCCGCTCGCATCTGCTTTTCCATAGAGTCTTGGATGGAGACGGGAGGCTGGATCTCTTTAATATCAACGCGGGAGACTCGGATACCCCAGCGCCCCGTGGTGCTATCGAGAACGCCGCGTAGCTGGGCATTGATCTGGTCGCGAGAGGTTAGTGTTTCTTCGAGGTTGAGACCGCCCACAACATTGCGCAGGGTGGCGGAGGTGAGCTCGTCGACGGCCTGAATATAGTTGGTAATTTCGTAGGTGGCAGATTTGGGGTCGGTCACCTGAAAATAGACCACGGTATCAATCCCGACCACCAGGTTATCTTCGGTGATAACAGATTGGGCGGGGAAGGAAACAACCTGCTCGCGCAGGTCGATTAGCGGAAGCACCCGATCGATAAAGGGAACGGTCACGTGGAACCCGGGGGTGAGGGTCGTCTGATATTTCCCCAGACGCTCGACGATTCCGGCGCGCGCCTGGGGGATAATTCGGATTGCTCGAAAGAGCATGATAATCACAAAAATGATGATTGCTAGTAGCAGGATCAACAGTGCGGTTGAGGGTGACACGGGTATTACTTTCTGGTAGTGCGGTGGGGTGGATAGGGCTCTTAGCGGTCGGGTCTGACGTAGACCGTTGCGCCCCGAATGCTCTCTACTGTTGCGCGAGATTCGGGTGGGAGCTGTACGGTTTCATCTTCTGTGCGTGCGGTCCAGATATCGCCGGCAAGGCGTACCAGGCCCGAGCTCTCGGTGATGGTTTCCACGATCTCGACCCGTTGTCCAATGAGAGCTTGCACGTTGGTTTCGATCCGCGGTGAATTTTTATGCAGGCGGTTGACGAGTTGAGGCCGCAGGGTAAAAAGCAGAAGAACACTGAATACAGCAAAGATAACCACTTGGAGAGCAAACGAATCGGTAAGAGTGGTACTCAGTGCGGTAATCGCCGATGAGCTGGCGAGCATGAGGCAGAAGAAGTCCAGGGAAAACATCTCAATGATGCCCAGGATAAGAGCCGCGAGGAGCCACATGGCCCATAGGTTGTGAGTGAACCATTCGATCAAGGGATTCTCCTTTATGTACCTACAGCTTATGATGCCTGATCGGTGGGAGAATTGCGAGGGTATCGATGAACGGACGGGTATTTTTTGCGATAACCACCCTGAATAGATAGCCGATAATCTACATTATGTAAAGTAAAGTTGAGGATGGCCCTCCCCGGCGTACGCACCGATCGGTGGAGGCCGTGGATAATGGAAGAAACAAACATCTTCAGTTTTCCTTACACCACCGAAAGGCACGGTTTTCTTGATGCTCGGCTCTCACAAATCCGCTAGACCCTGGCGGGCTTACCTTGTGGATCTTTTACTGACGGTGCTCTTTGTTCTGATCGGTAGAATCTCTCACGGTGAGACTCTCACTGAAACACCGGTTACCGCGATCCCTTTTGTGCTGGCCCTGTCTCTGGCCTGGCTGGTACCCCCGGTACACAGAAAGCCTCTGACGGTTTTTCCGGCAGGGCTCACTGTTTGGCTTTCTACCGCGTTGCTGGGTCACCTTCTGAGAACCGCTTTTGGCGGTGGATCCGCACTGAGTTTTGTGATGGTGACCCTCTGCGTCTTAGCGGTCTTCTTTCTGGGATGGCGATTGGTTGCCCGACTCGTACTGCGCTAGTTTGATGCCTGCGCACCGGGCGGTTCCTACCTCCCCGCTTGCACCCATTCTTCAAGTTTTGCTTTAGCCTTACCTTCGGTGAGAGACTCCCGGGCCTCTGCCAAAGCCCACCTAAACCTTTCATCAAATGTTTGGTTTTCGCTCGGCCGTGAAGACACGATCCCCGCCGCGGCATTGATCAGCACGATATCCGTGACGGGTCCCTCCGCTCTACCGTCGAGAACCCTGATAAGGGTCTCCGCATTTTTACGCGCGTCTCCCCCGCGCAATTGGTCAAGGTTGGCCCGGGGGAAGCCAAACTCGCGGGGATCAAAGCTGCGGTGCATCATTTTCTCTCCCTCAACCTCCCAGATCTGGCTACCTGCAGTCACGGTGAGTTCATCCAGCCCATCGTCACCGCGAAAGATGAGGGCGTGTTGACCACCGCGGTCGCGGAAGACACCCGCAATCTTTTCTGCCATTGTTGAGCTGGACACCCCGATAGCAGAGTGGCGGACTCGGGCAGGATTGGTGAGCGGCCCCAGATAGTTAAAAACGGTGGGTACCCCCAGCTGCTTACGCACCGGTGCCACAAAGCGCATAGCCGGGTGAAAAGTCTGCGCAAACAGGAAACCAATGCCGGTTTCCCGAAAAACTTTTTCAACTCTCGCCACATCCATGGTGAGATTGATACCCAGAGCTTCCAGGGTGTCCGCGGTACCGCTCAAAGATGTTGATGCACGATTGCCGTGCTTGATGACGGGGATTCCGGCACCGGCAATAACCAGTGCACTCATGGTCGAAATATTCACCGTATTATGTCGGTCACCTCCGGTGCCAACAATATCTACTGCTTCCCGGTCAATATTGATGGGCCGTGATTTTGAGGCCATCCCATCGGCAAGTGCCGAAAGCTCGTGGACGCTCTCCCCCTTGGTGTGAAGCCCCATCAGAAAAGCAGCGACCACGGTATCGGGTGCTTGCCCCGTCATCATCTCGTTCATGGCCCATAGGAGCCTGTCCCGGTCAATGTCCTGCTGGTCCTGAAGTGAACTCAGGATTGCTTTCCAGTTCTTTGTAGCCATAGACCCGATTGTAGAGCTTCTCCGCTTCTCCCGGCCGCACAACGTCCAATTCCCGAGCGGGCGACGCAAAAAATTCGTGAAACACCGTGTCGCTATCTGTAGACGGAGGCCCGACAGCGCGAGGAATTGGGAGGTAATTTTCAACACGCCCCCGCTTTATGGGCCTGGGTAGTTGGAGGATGAGTACTTTTACAGACATAATGTCTATGTGACAACTGCAACCCATACTCCAAGTAAGTCGGCTCATCCGACTCTGAATCGACCCAACGCCGTGGCGGTCGGCACGATAGTTTGGCTCGCATCAGAGTTGATGTTCTTTGCCGGTCTGTTCGCAATGTACTTCACCCTCCGCGCCTCCCGGCCGGACATTTGGGCCGAGAATGTAGGCCATCTTGAGGTACCCCTGGCAACCGTCAACACCATCATCTTGGTGCTCAGCTCGGTTACCTGCCAGTTCGGTGTCTTCAAAGCAGAGCAGCTTAAACCCCGCCGCACCGGCTCACTCTTTAATGTAAAAGAGTGGGGCATGATCGAATGGTTCCTCCTCACCTTCCTGATGGGGGCCTTCTTCGTCTCTGTGCAGGTGTTTGAGTACGCGAACCTCATCACGGACGGGATGACGATCGCTTCAAGCGCATACGGTTCGGCTTTCTACATCACCACAGGTTTTCATGCCCTCCACGTCACCGCGGGCCTGGTTGCTTTCCTCTTCATTATCGGTCGAGCCTACGTCGCTAAGCGTTTTGGACACTACGAGGCCACCAGCGCGATCGTTGTTTCCTACTACTGGCATTTTGTGGACGTCATTTGGATTGTACTCTTCGCTGTCGTCTACTTCCTCAAGTAGGGATCGAAGCTGATGCAGAACACCAGATAACCAACAAACTAGCTCACACACCATAAGGACATCCAACGTGAAGGCACTTTCTCAGAAGCGGCGGCATCCGCTAGCAGCCGTCCTGTTGCTTGCTCTTGCACTACTTTTCACCGGTGGCTTCTATGCTGTTGCCACCGCGACCAATGAGGCAAAAGCAGATACATCCACCTCCTACTCGCAAGATGATATTGACGCCGGGCAGAAGCTTTTCGTCTCAAACTGCGCAACCTGTCACGGCACAAATGCTGAGGGCACCGAAGACGGCCCCTCTCTCATCGGTGTTGGCGCCGCAGCGGTTGACTTTCAGGTGGGTACCGGCCGTATGCCCATGCAAATGCAGGGGCCTCAGGCGCAGGTCAAGCCCCAGCAGTTCAACGATGAACAGACCATGCAGCTATCCGCCTACGTCGCCTCACTCGGTGCCGGCCCTACCGTTCCCGAAGCCGAGTATCTCGATGTAGCTCGGGGCGATGCCGCTAACGGTGCGAAAGTATTTCTCGCCAACTGCGCTATGTGCCACAACGCGGCGGGATCCGGTGGCGCACTCACCCGTGGTAAGTGGGCCCCCTCCCTCATGAACGTTTCGGAACAGCACATATACGAGGCCATGGAAACCGGGCCGCAGAACATGCCGGTCTTCAACGACGCCAACATTACCCCCGAAGAGAAACGCGACGTTATCACCTACCTGAAAGCGCTGGAGACCAACAACTCCCCCGGCGGCTTTGCCCTCGGCTCACTCGGCCCCGTTGCCGAAGGTTTGCTGATTTGGACCCTTGGTCTGGGCGTTGTTTTGGTCTTCACCGTCTGGCTCACCTCACGCTCTGCATAACACCCACACATTAGAATTCATACCAAGGAAGATTGAGGCAACACATGGGAAACCATAGTGACGGTGTACAGGAGAACTCCTCAGCCGTAGTTACCTCTCAAGAGGAAAGCAAGGAGAAGTTTCGGGACCCCGGACTTCCTCCCCACGCTCCGCGCCTTACCGACGTGGACCCTAAAAAAGCTAAGTCGGCAGAGCGGCAGTCAGTACTGCTGTTTGCTCTCTCTATGCTGGGGGCTCTGCTGTTTTGGGTAGCCTATTTTGGTGTCAAGATAGGCGGGGACTACTACGATGTTCTCAACCCCGAGGCAACCGATAATCTACGTTTGCAAAACCTCCTGCTGGGCCTGGGAATTGCTTTCTCTATGTTCGGTATCGGTATCGGTATCGTGCAGTGGGCGCGAACCCTGATGCCCGACCACGAGATGGTTGAGAGTCGTCACCCTGTGCGCACAGAAGAGGACCGCGCCGATGCTCAGGAAATTGTGGAGACCATCATCGATGAATCCGGTGTTAAACGTCGTCCGCTCCTCCGCAACACGCTGATCGGGGCTATAGTTCTTGCCCCGCTGACCTTTGTCACCCTGCTCCGCGACCTCGGCCCCGCGGACCCCTCGGTCCTCAAGTACACCCTGTGGGATCAGGGGGTACGCCTGGTTCGCGACCCCTCCGGAACCCCCATTAAAGCCGCAGATGTCACCGTTGGTTCCGCCTACCATGTACTTCCTGAGTCCCTGTCTTCACTGAGCCATGAAAACGGTTATATTGAAGAAAAAGCAAAGGCTGTCGTGCTGCTTATTCGTATGGATCCTTCAGAGATGAACATATCTGAGGGGCGCGAAAACTGGAGTGTGGACGGTATCGCCGCATACTCCAAAGTCTGCACCCACGTTGGCTGCCCCGTTGCCCTCTACGAGCAGCGTACCCACCACCTGCTCTGCCCCTGTCACCAGTCCACTTTTGACGCAGCAAACGAGTGCAAGGTTATTTTTGGCCCTGCCGGTCATGCCCTGCCCCAGCTTCCCATCGCCGTGGATGATGAAGGGTACCTGGTTGCTCAAAGCGACTTCCGGGAGCCGGTTGGTCCCGGCTACTGGGAACGTGGAAAGCAGATTGAAGAAATGAAGAGTGAGGCCTAATCATGTCCCAGACTTCAGTCGAAAAAGAGTATCAGCCGAAAACCAACACCGGAAAAATAGCCAACTACCTGGATTCCCGGGTTGGCCTCTCCGGTATTATCAAAGAATTCGGTCGAAAGATTTTTCCCGATCACTGGTCATTCATGTTTGGCGAGGTTGCTCTTTACAGCCTCGTGATCCTGATTCTTTCGGGAACATTTTTGACCCTGTGGTTTAACCCTTCCCAAGCCCCCGTCGCCTATGATGGCTCCTACGTGCCCATGAAGGGTACGGAGATGTCGGTGGCCTACGCATCGACCCTGCATATCTCTTTTGATATCCGTGGAGGTCTGCTACTTCGCCAGATCCACCACTGGGCGGCCCTGCTCTTTATGCTGGCTTTGACCGTCCATATGCTGCGCGTATTTTTTACCGGTGCTTTCCGGCGCCCGCGCGAGCTTAACTGGCTGGTGGGTTGTGCCCTTCTGATCCTGGGTATTCTTGCCGGTTTCACCGGCTATTCGCTGCCTGACGATGTGCTCTCCGGTAACGGTTTGCGCATTATCGACGGCATTATGAAGGCTATCCCGCTGGTGGGCACCTACCTCTCGCTCTTCTTCTTCGGTGGTGAGTTCCCCGGAACCCAACTGATCCCGCGCCTGTATTCGATGCACATCATGATTATTCCGGCTATGCTGCTCTTGCTGGTGGCCATACACATGTTCATGGTTGTGCTGCACAAACACACCCAATACCCCGGTCCCGGCCGTCGTGAAGATAATGTGGTTGGTTTCCCCGTTGGCCCCGTGTACGCGGCAAAAGCAGGCGGTTTCTTCTTTATTGTCTTCGGTATTATTGCTTTCCTGGCCTCAACCTTCACCATCAACGCCGTCTGGAACTACGGTCCCTATGACCCTTCTCCCGTGCAGGCGGGAACGCAGCCTGACTGGTATGTAGGTTTTGGAGATGGTGCTCTGCGTCTGTGGCCCGGTGTATGGCCCTTCCCCTGGGAGTTTGATTTCTTGGGCGGAACATGGGTATTGAGTGTGCTTCTACCTTTTGCACTTATGGCGGGGTCCGTCATGATGGCCATGATGTTTTGGCCCTGGATTGAGCGGTGGGTCACCAAAGATAACCGTGAACACCATATTCTTGACCGTCCCCGAAACGCCCCTTTCCGCACCGGTGTCGGTGTTGCCGGTATTATCGGCTACGGGACCATCATGATTGCGGCCAGCTCCGACCTGATTGCAACCCACTTCCATGTGTCGCTGAACGATGTTGCCTACGTTTTGCGGGTGATGTTTATCTTTGGCCCCCTGATCGGATACCTGATCACCTACCGTATTTGCCTATCTCTACAACGTAAAGACCGCGAGTTAGTGCTGCACGGTGTTGAATCGGGACAGGTGGTTCAGCTACCGCACGGCGAGTTTATCGAGGTCCATAAACCGGTGAGCGAGTACCGCCGTTACAAGCTGGTTTCTTTTGAGTCTCCGGCTCCGATACCCGCTCAACCGAACACTAAGGGCAAAATCTCTCTCTTGGAGAAAACCCGCGGCAGTCTATCGAAGATTTGGTTCCAGGATCGGGTGCTTCCGGTTACTCCGGCAGAGCTTGAGGCTTCCCATCACGATCATGAACAGGACGCTGTTGAAGGCTCATCTCAGGAAGAGCTGGACAAGTAATACAATAGAGGGAAAAATAAAGTAGGCTGTTGCCCCGGTAATCTTACCGGGGCAACAGCCTTTTGAGCTCTCTGGAAGCCGCTATTTTTTCTTGGGAAGCGATGGTGTGTATCTAGAAAGGAAGAAGAGGGCTCGCTCTCCCCCTCACATTATTCACAGAACTATTATCGCCCCCCACCGTGGGATTATTCGTGGGCACCGGTGGGTTTTTTCCCATAGCGTCTCGATCATCCTTTGCGGCAGGGGCAAGCCCGGTTCGGACCAGCCCAAATACCCGTAAAGTACCTAGTCAGTGCTCAGATGGATAAAGCCGGGATAAGGGGCCCTTAGAAGGATCTCGCGTAGCTCCTCTTATCGATCTCAGCGTGATGATTTCTACTCAATAAAGAAATGGGGTCTCAGCCTTACCGGCTGAGACCCCACCCTCCTAATAAATTTTGCGCTAGTGCGCGTGATCACCGCGACTATACTCATATACCCAGCCAACACAGGCAAGAATCGCCAGGACGACAGCAATAATTGCCACCCACCACTGGCCAATAGCAACGCCCACGACCAGCACCGCGCAGACAATACCAATTGCCAGCGGCCACCAGGACCAGGGCGAGTAAAAGCCGTAGTCACCGGACGCGTCAGCAATTTCTCCGTCAAGGTTATCGTTAGGCTGATCGGGGTGCTTCTTATCGGTGAAGAAGAGGAAGAACCCTAGAAAGAAGCACATAACCGCGGTAGCGAGGAGTGCCGGGAACCCGGCCCACTCACCAAAATCTGTCATGAATCCGTAGACTACCCCCACCGGAATAAGAAAAACACCGATAATCGTAAATAGCCATGCAAGAGCTTTCATATCTCTGGCCTCCTAACGGCTGCTTGCTTGCCGTGCTGCGGTAGCAATATCGAGGTTGGTGGAGAGCTCGGGGTGGTGAAGATCCAGTGCCGGACGCTCCGAACGGATTCGGGGTAGAGCGGTGAAGTTGTGACGCGGAGGCGGGCAGGACGTAGCCCACTCCAGTGAACCGCCAAAGCCCCAGGGGTCATCCACCTCAATTTTCTTCCCGTAGCGGGCGGTGATGTAGACGTTCCAGAAGAAAGGAATCAAGGACACCGCAAGAATCATTGACCCGACGGTTGACAGCTGGTTCATCCAGGTGAAGTTATCCTCGGGAAGATAGTCTGCGTAGCGTCGTGGCATGCCGTCCACACCCAGCCAGTGCTGGATAAGGAAGGTCATGTGGAAGCCGATAAAGAGCAACCAGAAGTGGATTTTACCCAGGCGCTCGTTAAGCATTTTTCCGGTCCACTTGGGCCACCAGAAGTAAAATCCGCCAAACATCGCGAACACGATAGTGCCGAAAATGACGTAGTGGAAATGGGCAACCACAAAATATGTATCCGAGATGTGGAAGTCAAGCGGCGGAGTCGCAAGAATAACACCGGTGAGCCCACCGAAGAGGAAGGTCACAAGGAAGCCCATCACCCAGATAATGGGGGTCTCAAAAGTAATGGACCCCTGCCACATGGTACCTATCCAGTTAAAGAATTTCATACCGGTTGGTACACCGATCATCATGGTCATAAAGGAGAAGAAGGGCAACATGACTGCGCCGGTCACATACATATGGTGTGCCCAGACGGTCACCGATAGGGCGGCGATCGCAATGGTCGCAAAGACCAGTCCCTTGTAGCCGAAAATCGGTTTACGGGAGAACACCGGAATAATTTCGGAGACGATACCGAAGAAGGGCAGGGCTAAAACATAGACCTCGGGGTGGCCAAAGAACCAGAAGAGGTGCTGCCAGAGAATGGCGCCACCGTTCTCGGGGTCAAAGATATGCCCGCCCAGTTGGCGATCCATACCCAGGGCAAACAGAGCGGATGCCAGCGGCGGGAAGATCATGATAATCAGGATGCCGGTGATCAGGGTTGTCCAGGTAAAGACTGACATACGCCACATGGTCATACCGGGGGCACGCATACACAGGATGGTGGCAATAAAGTTGACACCGCCCATAATGGTGCCGAAACCCTGTAGCGCCAGACCAAACACCCAGAGGTCGCCGCCGACACTGGGACTGTAGGTGGTGCTGTTCAGGGGGGCATAGGCGAACCAGCCGAAGGAGGCGGCACCCTGCGGGGTGAGGAAGCCGGCCATCGCAACCAGCGAGCCAAAGAGGAAGAACCAGAAAGCCAGCGCGTTAAGGCGCGGGAATGCGACGTCTGGAGCACCTATCTGTAGGGGCACCAGAATGTTGGCGAAACCGGTAAAAGCCGGGGTGCCAAACATCAGCAGCATGAGGGTGCCGTGCATGGTAAACAGCTGGTTGAACTGTTCCTTGGTTTGAAGAATCTGCATACCGGGTTCAAAGAGCTCCATACGCATGAGCAGGGCCATGATACCGGCGATACAGAAAAAGATGAAGGACGCAATCAGATACATGTACCCGATTGTTTTGTGGTCGGTGGAGGTCAGCCAACTGACGATAATGCGTCCCTTTGACTTGGGAACCACCCGCGGAGCAACCTGGGTTGCTGAATCCGGCGAATACTCAAGAGTAGTCACGGGTCACCTCTTAGTTGATGTCGTTCTGGTTGGGGTTACGGTTGTATTCGTCGCCGAGCCGGCCGGTATTACCTGACTCACCCAGCTGCTGAATGTAGGCATTGTATTCATCCTGGGGGACCACCCTGACATTAAAAAGCATCTCGGAGTGGTACTCGCCGCAGAGCTCGGCGCATTTACCCGCGTAGGTATCGGGCTCAGAGCCGGTGGTGAGGTAGATATGATTGGTTTGGCCGGGAATGGTGTCGCGTTTTTCGAGGAAGGCCGGAACCCAGAAAGAATGGATAACATCGCGGGATTTCAGCTGAATATCCACGGTTGAGTTAACGGGCAGGTAAAGGGTGGGGAGGGTTTCTTCAACACCCTCTTCACCTGTCAGCTGGGCCTGGACACCGCTGAAATAAACGTCTTGCCGCTCACCGCTGCCGTCATTGTAGGCGGCGAGGTAGTTGAAATCCCAGGCCCATTGCTTGCCATAGACCTCAACGGTAACGTCTGCTGTCTCCGACTTGGGCGCGGTAATCTGCCGTTCGGCGCGATCGGAGAAGCTGAAAAGGCTTACGATCATGATGATCGGGATAATGGTGTAAAAAACCTCAAGAGGAGCATGGTAACTCAGCTGACGGGGGTAACCGGTTTCGTTCTTGCGCCGCCTGTAGGCGATGATGCACCAGAGCATCAAGCCCCAGGTAATCAGACCGATAACTAGGGCTGCAACCCACGAACCAATCCAGAGGTCCATGATGGTGTCAGCGTTGTCGGTGACCCCCCTTTTAGTGGGCAGAAAGCCTACCTTGGCATTATCTGAACAACCGGTGATGAGCAGTGCGGAAGCCAGGGTGATACCGGCGGTGGTAATCCCCTTCAGTCTTCGACTGTCGGTTCGATGCTGCGAACTCACAGACGGCCCTTCCTATAGCGATGTGCGTGCAGTGTATTGAGGTGCTGTGTTTATGTATGGACGTACAGTGCCTCAATATTCTTTCTATACGAGCTTACCCTTATTCGGCAATTTCCGGTGACACTGTGTCACTGAAGTGCGGTTATTTCTTAACTATTTTATGAATATTGAGGGATCTCAAGCGAAGAGGCACCCCACTGGAAAGTGAAGTGCCTCCGCGAAACAGTCTAGCCGTTCGATTCTAGTGGAAGGAATCGCCGCAGGCGCATGAACCCTGGGCGTTGGGGTTATCAATCGAGAACCCCTGTTTTTCGATGGTGTCCTCAAAATCGATTGTCGAACCGTCAAGATAAGGAACACTCATGCGGTCAACGATCACCTGTACACCGTCAAAATCTCGAACGGCATCGCCGTCGAGTACTCGTTCGTCGAAATAAAGCTGATAAATGAGTCCCGAACAGCCACCGGGTTGAACAGCAACGCGTAGCCGTAAATCTGTGCGGCCCTCCTGCTCCAGAAGAGTCTTCACCTTGTCTGCGGCGACACCGGTGAGTTCAACACCGTGGGTGGGGAGCTCAGCTAGGGTCTCGGTCATATTGGATTTACCCTTTCGATCTTTCAGCGGCAGCCGGAGCCGCCGATGAAACTATAATCTGTTTCTGTCTTAGTTTAGAACAAAACCGGTCGGTGGCAATATTCCAGATCTCACAGGTGCACCCCGTTGCGCCGGCTGAGATTGCTCAACATGAGCGATTCGGCAAGAATAGCCTTTTTGAAGTCTGGAAGATAGAGGGATTCGTTGGCGCTGTGCGCGCGGGTATCCGGGTCTTCAACTCCGGTGATCAGAATGTGCGCCCGGGGAAAGACTCGCTTGAGGTCTGCAATAAAGGGGATAGATCCGCCCATACCGGTTTGTACGGCCTCAACTCCCCAGGCCGAGCTCAGTGCTGCCAGGGCTAACTGAACACCGGCATCGGAGGAATCTGCCGCGTAGGGCTGCCCCGAGTCATTCTCCTCGTAGGTAACCCGAGCGCCCCAGGGGGCATACTCGAGTAGGTGCTTCTCAAGTAGGGCGTGAGCCTCTGCCGGATCTTGTCCCGGGGCCAGCCGCACGCTGATTTTAGCCCGAGCGGTCACCGCTATTGTGTTGGCTGCTTCTGACACCGGTGTGACATCCATACCGATGATAGAAATAGCGGGCTGCGCCCAGAGCCGCGAAGCTATGCTTCCCTCCCCCGCCAGGGACACGGAGTCAAGAATCCCGGAGTCGTTTCGAAAATCCTCCTCAGAATATTCAAGTTCTGGCTGAGGTGCAGTTTTTAAACCTTTAACCGCAACCGCACCGTTAGGTTGATGCAGAGAGGATAGCAGATGCACCATGGCGGTATTCGCATCAAGCATGGGACCGCCGTACATTCCCGAGTGCACGGCGTGGGCACCGATGCGCAGACTGACAGTTGCGCTGGCAACTCCTCGGAGTGAGCTCGTCAGCGCGGGGACACCTGCCCGCCAGTTTGCTGAATCGGCAACTACAATAATATCCCCGGCGAGAAGGTGGCGATGATCGGCAAGAAAAGCAGAGAAACTCGGTGACCCGGACTCCTCCTCCCCCTCAACAAAAAGGGTGACCCCCACACGGAAATCCTCGCCCAGTGTCTTGCGCACCGCCTCAAAAGCGGCAAGATGCGCGAGGACCCCAGCCTTGTCGTCGGCGGTTCCCCGCCCAAAAAGCCGGTCCCCTTTCTGTGAAGCGGTGAAAGGCTCAGTATCCCACAGATCAGGATCACCGGCAGGCTGTACATCGTGATGGGCGTAGAGCACCACGGTGGGAAAACCGGGCTGCGCAGCCCGGCGGGCAATAACAGCCGGCATACCCTCGCGTTCCGGTGAACCGTATCGGCTCGTCAGAATATCGGCAGTATCAAACCCCACCTCCAGAGCGAGATCGCGAACTTTTTCTGCACTCCTTCTCACCTGGTCAAGATCAAAAGCCTCCCATGAGACCGATGGAATAGCTACAAGTTCGGTGAGTCTACGCAGGGTTTCTTCAAACCGGTCCTCAATGACGGCAGCCAGCTGCTTCCGATCTTCAAAATTAAAATTCTCTGCACCATTCATGCTTATAACCCTACGCCTTTCTTAGCTTTACACCCGTTTCTCGTATATCCTTAGGGGGTGTTTGGTCGCAAGAAAAAATCCACTGAAGTATCTACCGGGGCAGAAGAAACCGAGCAGAGTACCCCGGACACAAAGAGTCACGAGCCAACAGGCTACACTGCTCCCAAAGGGCGCCCCACCCCCTCCCGCAGGCAGCAAGAAGCCGCGCGACGGCAGCCCCTGGTACCCACCGACCGCAAGGCTGCAAAAGAGGCGGATAAGCAGGCGATCCGCCAGCAGCGTCTGCGTGAGCAAACAGCCATGCAGACCGGCGACGAACGCTATCTACCTGCCCGAGATAAGGGGCCTCAGCGTCGCTATATCCGCGACTACATCGATGCACGATTCAATATCGGCGACTACATTATTCCGGTCTTGCTCCTGGTCTTTATACTGGGGCTCTTCTCACAGAACCTGCAGGTGATATCGACACTTATTATGTGGTCGTTCATCCTGATCTGGGTTATTGACACCTGGTTCATGTGGCGCAAGCTCAAAAAGAAGATTATTGCCAAGTTTGATTCGGTGGAACCCGGCTCTACCATGTACACCGTTAACCGGGTGATGATGATTCGCCGGTTTCGCCTACCCAAGCCGCAGGTCAAACGCGGGCAGTTTCCCCGCTAGTAATACAGCGGCAGTGCAGGGGTGACGGTAGCATACCTACCGTCACCCCTGCACAATTTACCCGGAGAATTTAGGGTCGGCTCCCGCTTCTTTTTATGCGGAGAAGTTCGCGGTTGACCCGGTAGGCCCATAGGGGGCCCTCATAGATAAAGGCGGTGTAGCCCTGTACCAGGTCAGCCCCGGCATCTAGCCTCTGCTGCACATCACGGGCGCAAGAAACACCGCCCACCGAGATGATAGCGAGCCTGTCCCCCACGGTATCTTTGATGAGTCGGGTGACCTCCAGCGAGCGTGACCGCAACGGCTGACCGGAAAGGCCGCCGGCACCAATACGGTCAAGGCGGTGTCGATCCACCCTCAAATTCAGGTCGTCACGGGCAACGGTGGTGTTGGTGGCAATAATGCCGTCGAGTTTAAGCTCCAGGGCTAGGCGAGCAATATCAACAATATCTTCGTCTGCCGCATCGGGGGCTATTTTAACCAGCAGCGGTACTCTCCTGCCGCTCACAGCTCTATCGGCCTCTTCCCTCACCGCCTCGAGGAGGGGCTTCAGGCTATGTACTGCCTGTAAACTGCGTAGCCCGGGAGTATTGGGGGAACTTACGTTGACCGCCAGGTAGTCCGCTTGCGGAGCCAGGATACGGGTTGATATTCGATAGTCATCAATAGCATGTTCCAGCTCAACCACCTTGGTCTTACCGATATTGACACCGATCAGAGGACGAATACTTTTCCCGTCGTAGTCATTTTGTAGGGCAGCCTGGGCGGCTGCCAGCCTGGGGGCAACCGTGGCCGCCCCGTCGTTATTGAAACCCATACGGTTGATAACAGCGCGATCATCCACCAGACGAAAGAGCCGCGGTCGCGGGTTTCCGGCCTGTTTTTGCCCGGTGACCGTGCCAACCTCCACATGCCCAAAACCTATATCGGTCAGAGCGTTAACAGCACCGCCCTCTTTATCAAAACCGGCCGCTAAACCAAAGGGCGAAGGGAAACGTAGCCCCATTACCTCGGTGGCAAGATCGGGGTGTGGGCTGAAAAATTTTCTGGCCAGCCCGGAGAGCTTTGCGGCTCGAAAAAACTGGATACCCCGGTAGCCTATCCGGTGGGCGCGCTCGGCGTCCATCGGAACAAAAACACACTTAAACAGTGCCCGGTATATGCGCACAATCTACCTTTCTCGGGGGTAACAGTAAATTAGGACCTCTTGGGAACCCTGTCAATAGCTCCACCGTAGCGACGGTCGCGGCTAGCGTATTCTTCTACGGCAGCCCACAGGGTACGCCTGTCCACATCGGGCCAGAGAACATCCAGAAAAACCAGCTCTGCATAGGCACTTTCCCACAGCAGAAAATTAGAGGTGCGCAGTTCCCCCGAAGACCGTAGAAAAAGATCAACATCGGGAACCGACGGGTTATAGAGGTAGCGGGAAAAAGTTTTTTCACTGATTGAACCCGGTTTAATGGTGCCCGCTGCAGCTTCTTGGGCAATTTTTACCGCCGCGTCAGCTATCTCCGCACGCCCACCATAATTGACGCACATCACCAGGGTGCAGACCGTGTTGTGTCTGGTTTGCTCCTGAACTTCCTCAAGCGAACGGATAACAGATTTCCAGAGTTTGGGGCGGCGCCCCGCCCACAGCACACGCACCCCCCAAGCTTGGAGGGTGGGAAGCTGCCGGGTTAGCACCTCACTGGTAAAACGCATAATAAAGCTGACCTCATCAAGGCTGCGTTTCCAGTTTTCGGTAGAAAAAGCGTATGCGGAAACATAGGGGATACCCATCTCAATAGCACCGGCAACCACCTCAACGAGGGACCGCTCCCCCGCCATATGCCCCTCGTTGCGCGGGAGCCCCCGCTCGTTAGCCCAGCGCCCGTTACCGTCCATCACCACAGCCACATGCCTGGGCACAAAACGGGAAGGGATCGCCGGAGGTCGAGCGCCGGAAGGGTGCGGGGTAGGCGGAACGGGGGTCATGGAGTGTCCTTATCTATCATCGTCAGGGTTTTGAGGGGCTTTTCAAGATGCCACTGCACATAGCGGGTCACCAGATCAAACCCCCGCGCCGTGAGGGTGGAGTGGTCAACCGAGTCTATGTCCGTCCAGCGTCCAGCATAAACCGCTTCAAGATATTTTTTTAAAGCAGAAGAAACCCGTGTGGAAACCTGAACCCGAGACTCTCTTGCACACCGGTCGCACACGAGACCGTATTCGCTGGAAAACCAGCTTTCTTCCAGCGGGCGGGAACACAGGGGGCAGGTATCCCACGATATGCCCCATCCCGCTAGCTGCATGGCGCGCAAGCAAAAGGCAACAAAAATATCGTTCCGGCGGTGTTCTTGCCCAGCCAGCGACGCAAGGGCTCCGAGCAGAAGACGATAGAACCCCTGCGACGAATCATCTGAATCAAAGCGCGCCAGCGCCTCGGTGAGCTCCGAAATGGTTGAAGCCACCGTGTAGGAGTCATAGTCCCGCATAATTGCTGCGGTGTAGGCATGCCTGGTGTGAACCTGCGACACCGTGTGGAGGTTTCTCCCCGAAACCAGCGCAACATCCACGTGCATAAAAGGCTCGAGACGGGCACCGAACTTGGATCCGCTTTTTCTAATACCCCGTGCAACGGCGTGCACAACTCCCCGGTTTTGGGTGAGGAGAACGATAATACGGTCGGTCTCGCCCAGCTGCTGGTTCCGTAAAACGAGAGCGTTCTGCCGGTAGGAACGCGGATTAGACGACTCAGAACTCACGGGAATCATTCTCTCACACCCGCGCAACGGTCCAGGCCCAAAATTCTAGACCCACAAAATCACACCGGGCACAGAGGCTAGAAATTCTGGCGGAGAGCCCGGTTAACAGCCGAGGTCATAGCCTTCAAAGACGCCCAGGTGGTGGAAGAATCGATACCGACACCCCAGAGCACCCGGTTTCCCACGGCTGCTTCGATATAGCTTGCCGCTTTCGCGTCAGAGGTAGAGGACAAGGTGTGCTCCGAATAGTCGAGTAGCCGAACATCAACGCCCTCCCGGTGGAAGATAGACTGCATGGCATCGATGGGGCCGTTGCCGGTTGAGCTGCGCTCAAAACTGCGTCCCTCAACGTTTAAAACAACCGTCAGGGTGGTCTTACCTCCCTCCCGCGAGTCGGCTCTCACCGATTCAATGCGGAACCTGCCCCAGCGTTCCCCCTCGTTCGATGCGGGAAGATACTCGTTGGCAAAAACCTGCCAAAGATTCTCGCTGGTTACCTCACCGCCCTGCGCATCGGTGTGTGCCTGCACAACAGACGAGAACTCAATCTGGGCCCGGCGCGGAAGATCGAGCCCGTATTCCTTCTTGAGCAGGTAGGCCACCCCGCCCTTACCCGACTGCGAGTTAACACGGATAACAGCCTCATAGGTGCGCCCCACATCCCGGGGATCGATGGGAAGGTAGGGAACCTCCCACACCAGATCGTCAATACTCTTACCCTGTTCCTGGGCGCTGCGGTTCATCGCCTCAAAACCCTTTTTGATAGCGTCCTGGTGAGAACCCGAGAACGCGGTAAACACCAGGTCTCCCCCGTACGGTGAACGATCGTGGACGGGCAGCTGGTTACAGTACTCCACGGTGCGCCGGATATCGTCAATGCGCGAAAAATCAATCTCCGGGTTGATCCCCTGGGTGTAAAGATTCAACCCCAGGGTCACCAAATCGACGTTACCTGTACGTTCCCCGTTGCCAAAGAGGCAGCCCTCAATACGATCGGCACCGGCCAGGTAACCCAGCTCAGCCGCGGCGATTCCGGTGCCGCGATCATTGTGGGGGTGCAGCGATAGCACCACATGCTGACGATTGGTGAGGTGCCGGTGCATCCATTCAACCGCATCAGCATAGACATTGGGGGTGGCCATTTCAACCGTTGCCGGCAGGTTGATAATAACCTCGCGGTCGGGGCCTATCTGAAGCTCATCGGTTACCGCGTTACACACTCTTACCGCATAGTCGAGTTCTGTACCGGTAAAAGACTCCGGTGAATACTCGTAGGTGATAGCGGTGCTGCCGGCTAGCTGTTCTTCGTACTTCTTGCACAGACGGGCACCGGTGAGCGCTATATCCAAAATGCCGTCTTGATCCTTGCCAAACACAACTTTGCGCTGCAAAACAGAAGTTGAATTATAGAAATGAACAATAGCCTGTTGAGCTCCCTCGATCGCCTCAAAGGTGCGTTCGATAAGATGTTCACGACACTGTACAAGCACCTGGATAGTAACATCGTTGGGAATATGGCCGTCCTCAATCAGGGTGCGCACAAAATTGAAGTCTGTTTGTGAGGCTGCGGGAAAGCCCACCTCAATCTCCTTATACCCCATCCCCGTGAGCAGCTTAAACATGGCGAGTTTTCTCTCGGTATCCATGGGGTCAACCAGCGCCTGGTTACCATCTCGAAGATCCACCGCACACCAGCGGGGTGCCTTCACCATGTGCCGGTCAGGCCAGGTTCGATCGGGCAGACTCACCTCTATTTCTTCTGAAAAAGGGCGGTACTTGTGAACCGGCATCGATACGGGAGTCTGAAGATTTTTCACGGTATTGTAGCCTCTGGGTTGATGTACAAAAACAGGACCGGAGCACAGCCTACTGGGCGGGCGCCGAATCTCATCCGGATTTTGAAAGTATCACGAAAATCTACCTAAGGGACCCAGCGAAAAGATCTTTTCTTAGAATGTGGACCGGTGGGATAGCAACCACACCCACCGGCCCACGGTTATCGGTACTGAAATACTAGTATTCGTATGACTGCTGACAGGTTACCTGATCGGCGGTCTGCCCCGAAGCGTTGCCCGCGATATTGCTGGGCTGCTGGTTGAGAGTGTCACCCTCGCTAAAATCACTACCGGCCACGATGTAGATAGCCGGATAGGAGGCAGAAAGCTCCACCTGGGTGATTCCCAGTTTGTGCGCGATATCCTCCGCCTCCGCCTGATAGCCGGTGGGGTAATAGATGGCGGAGGAACTGTACTGGGTCACTGAATCCTCGGCATCAACCTGGGTATACCCGGCGTTTTCAACCAGACGACGGATCTCATCCCCGCGCCCCTCCTGGCCCGAGGCGTTGAGCACGGTGACCGGGGCAGCATAGGACAGAGACACATCGGGCGAGGCCGTATCGGTAGACTCCGCACTGCTATCGGCCTCATCGGTCAGACCGCGGTCTTGGCGAAGCCGCTCAAACACCTCATCGGCAGAATCAGAAATCTGCAGCTTATTATCGTCGTACACATAGGGTTCATAGGGCACGGTAGCAAAAACAACCTTATTGAGATCCACCCCGGCAACCATGGCACCGATATTGACCAGTGTTGCGGGGTTAGTCAGTCCGCTATCAACCGTTACATTTTGGGTAATAGCCTCAGCAATATTCATCAACTGCGAGGGGTTGGAGAGAGTTCCCTCCTCATTGACCTTTCGCAGCAGAGACGCCAAAAAACTCTGCTGTGCGGCAATACGGCTAGTATCACTGCCATCCCCGTATCCGTGCCGGGAACGAAGGAAAGCGAGAGCCTGCTCCCCCTCTACCGTCGACTCACCGGCAGGTAGCTTTAAACCACTGTAGGAGTCATCGATGGGCTGGGTGACACACACCTGTACGCCCCCCACCACGCTACTCAGCGACTTCACCGCGTTAAAATCTGCCAGCATAAAGTGATCAATCTTCACCCCGGTGATAGAACTTACCGTGGCAACGGTACAGCCGGGCCCACCGTGCGAGAGGGACTCATTAATCTGGGTGTCCTCGCTAGCCGGATAAACCTGGTTGGTTTCGGGATCGGTACACTGCGGAATATCAACCATGAGATCACGGGGAAAAGAAAGCACCGAAACGTTTTGTTTATCTGCACTCACCTGTACCAGCATGATCACATCGGCTCGGGCACCTGACAGAGCATCCTCAGAATCACCGTACTGGGCATTACTACCCGTGCGGGTATCGGATCCCACCACCAAAATATCGAGAGCACCGTCGCTCAAATTCCCATCTGCGTACTGCCCAATATCCAAAGAAGCAGTGTGCACATTAGAGCGTAGCCGTAAAAGACTCACACCGGCCACCGAAATCACAAAGAGCAGCAGGAAAACGCAGGAGAGGGCAAGCCACCGGTAGCGTTTGGACTTGACAGGCTGCTGACGCATATGCCGCCCCATGCCTACCAAATTATTCTCCGAAGACCCACTGTTTGCAGATGTGGACACACCGGCTCCAATCATGGAAGATTACAAAATGATATAGAAGATTTTAAAACTAGTGGGTAGAGCTTGCTAGATTCTATACACTCGCTGAAGACACCCAAAAAACGGTACCGCTAAAAACCCAACCGTCCCAGGGCTTTGGGGTCACGCTGCCAGTCTTTGGCCACCTTCACATGAATATCAAGATAAACCCTGGTAGCCAGCATCGCCTCAATATTTTTGCGGGCCCTAGCACCGATGGCGCGCAGCCGCTCCCCACCGCGCCCAATAATAATTGCCTTCTGGGAATCACGCTCAACGTAGAGGTTAACGTGTATATCGAGAAGCGGCTTATCCTCGGGGCGGCCCTCACGGAGCCCCATCTCTTCAACCGTAACCGCAAGAGAATGGGGAAGCTCATCACGGACCCCCTCAAGGGCAGCCTCACGAACCAGCTCCGCCACCAGGGTCTCTTCTGGCTCATCGGTGAGCTCCCCCTCAGGATACAGCGGCGGTGAGGAGGGCAGGAAAGAGGCAAGGAGGCGGGCGACCTGCTCCACCTGAAAGCCCTGTACCGCTGAGACCGGGATGATATCGGCCCAGCCTCCCATACCGTCGTTGGTTACGGCTGTCTCGGGAGACTGCCCGGCTTTCTTAGCTTTTTCCCGCTGAGCTGCCGGGCCGCTACCCCGGCGAAAGGGAAGGTTGGTACTGGACTGGCCTCGGCGCCTGTGACGTACCTCGGTAGCGGCTCGCTCGGCGGTCATCACTTCCTCCCCCAGCGCGGAAACAGCCAGCAGCTGTTCGGCAAGGCGCTCCGATGACACGGTATCCGCCTTGGTGACAATAGCGACAACGGGCTGGCGGCTTGCAGCAGCAATCTGCGAGGCGATATAGCGGTCTCCGGTTCCAATATCCTCGTTAGCCGGTACACAGAACCCCACCACGTCAACCTCGGATAGGGTTTGCGCCACTAAGTCGTTGAGTCTCTCCCCCAGGAGGGTTCGCGGCCGGTGGATGCCCGGTGTATCGACAAGAACAAGCTGAAAATTTTCACGGTGAACCATTCCGCGGATAGTGTGGCGGGTGGTCTGGGGCCTGTTTGAGGTGATGGCAACCTTGTGCCCTACAAGAGCATTGGTGAGCGTGGACTTACCCGCGTTGGGGCGGCCCACAAGGACCGCGAACCCTGCCGAAAAGTCATCGGGGAATGGGGAAAAATTCAAGCTAGCTCCTGGAACGGGGATGTATGCAGAGATGCCCATTCTACCCTGTTAGCTTTGGGGAAGAGCCGGAACAGCCTCATCTACGCAGCGAAACTTTGGTCACCCGAGACAACTGTCTGCCGGCAGCGAGACTAGACACCGTCTACCGCGGCATCCGACCAGGCAAGTACTGTACCTATTCGGTTACGCCGCCCCCTCACACCCACGGCACGCAAGTGGATACCGTCCACCACAATTTCGCTACCGACAATGGGAACCCGGCCCAGCCGCTTCGACATGAGACCACCCACTGTCTCTACGCCGTCTTCCTCAAGATCTTTACCAAAAAGCTCACCGAGTTCCCCCAGGCTCAGACGACTACTGACCTTAAAGCGGCCGCTATCCTGCATGGAAATTTCGGGTTTTTCGTTATCGAACTCGTCGGATATATCACCCACGAGCTCCTCTATTAAGTCTTCGAGGGTGACCAACCCTGCGGTACCACCGTACTCGTCAACAACGATCGCAACGTGGGTCGCCTCCCGCTGCATCTCTTTGAGCAGGTCTAGGACCCTCTTCGATTCGGGCTCGTAACGGGCGGGGCGTAGCAGCTCTGCAATACCCGTTGCGGTTCCTTCGCGGCGAGCAATATGAGCCTCCACCAGGTCTTTGAGATAGAGGAAACCCCGTACGTCATCAAAATCTTCACCCAGGACCGGGATACGGGAATAGCCCGAACGCAGAAAAAGGTGAAGAGTCTCCTCAAAGGGGTCATCAATGGATATGGTAACCATATCGGTGCGAGGTACCATCACCGAACGAATCCGGGTTTCATCGAGATCAAAGATGGAGTGCACCATCTGCGCTTCAGCATCCTCAATAGCAGCCGAAGTGTTCGCCCGGTCGACGAACTCCCGCAGCTCATCCTCGGTGAAGTAACCTCCCGAATCGTTTTCTCGTGTACGCTCATGCTGACGACCGCTAGCCGCCAACGGTAGCGGCCCCAAAATTTTGGTCAGCCAGAAAACCAGCCGATAAAAACGTTTGACAAACCGGTCAGGTTTTGCCCTGCCCCGACTGCGCGGCGAGAACCCAAACAGCACAAACCCTATCAGGGTCATAACCAGGGCGGTGATCATCGAGCTGACCCAGAGATTGTGGGCTATATTTTGCACCGCGGCAAACAGCAGCACCACAGATACCATTTCAAAAGCAACCCGCCACAGTCGAACAGAAAACATGTGGGCTTCCTGCTGATCAAGAATCGCGCTGAGTTGCGGACGGGCACGGTGATCGGTCAGCTCCTCGGCATCGCTATGTGGCAGGTAGGTGAGTGCCGCTTCTACGGCGGTAAGAATGTAACACAGGGTTGCCGAGAGAAAGAAGGCCAGACCCAGGCAGAGTAGAACATATACCATCAGTGGCGGGTCTCCACCGGTGCCGGTCTGCCCAAAAACTCTTCCAGAATTTGACGCTGAACACCGAACATCTCGGTCTCCTCTTCTCGAGTACCGTGATCGTACCCCAGGCAGTGGAGGATACCGTGTACGGTGAGAAGGCAGAACTCATCAAGTGTACTGTGGCCGGCAAGCTGAGCCTGCCGAGCGGCGACCGGGGGGCAGAGCACGATGTCTCCGAGCACACCGAGTGCTGGCTCTTCGGGGGTCCCAGGAGTGAGCTCATCCATGGGGAAAGACATGACGTCGGTGGAACCGGCAAGCCCCATCCAGGTACGGTGAAGCCGATCCATCTGTTTCTCTCCCACCAGGGCAACCGAGAGTTCTGTTTCGTCAGAGACCCCTAGCCGAGAAAATGCGTGGCTGATCAGGTTGCGCACGACAACCTCGTCAAAAGCGGAGAAGGCCAAACGGGTAAAAGCATCGTCAGTCTCAGCCACTTCCCCAAGGTCAAAATCTATGGTCACTAGCCCTACTCCCCTGCCGTATCAATCTCGTTCTTCTCAAGAAGCCGCTCCGCAGCCACCTCACGGGCCTGCCTTTTCCCCTTGCGCATCCGCTTTCTTTCCATAGCAGCTTTATCCCGGTCCCACCGATCATAGGCGGAAACAATATCTGAGACCAATGAATGCCGAACCACATCTTGAGCATCAAGAGTTGAGAAACAAACCTCATCGATATCGTCCAGAACCTGCCGGATTTGCCGAAGACCCGAAGACTGTCCCGATGGTAAATCAACCTGGGTGACGTCACCGGTGACCACCATTTTCGACCCAAAACCTAGGCGGGTGAGGAACATTTTCATCTGCTCGGCGGTAGTATTCTGCGCTTCGTCAAGAATAATGAAGGCGTCGTTGAGGGTGCGTCCACGCATGTAGGCAAGCGGGGCGACCTCGATGGTGCCGGCCTCCATCAACCCGGGTATGGACCCGGGGTCTATCATGTCGTGGAGGGCATCATAGAGCGGTCGTAGATAGGGGTCTATCTTGTCGCTGAGTGAGCCGGGCAAGAATCCCAGGCGTTCTCCAGCCTCAACAGCCGGGCGGGTCAGGATAATCCTGTTTACTTCCTGAGCCTGCAAAGCCTGCACGGCCTTTGCCATAGCAAGATAGGTTTTGCCGGTACCGGCGGGGCCTATACCAAAAACAACTGTGTGACGGTCAATCGCATCCACGTATTCCTTCTGATTGACCGTCTTGGGGCGTATATTTCTACCGCGGGAACTAAGAATATTTTGGCCCGTACCCGAAACCGATGGGGACAATTCTGCGGCCAACATGGTAATAATCCGCGAAACCGTGTCCGGGGTGATGAGCGTATCGTGCAGTGCTAGCTGCCGCAGCTCAGACAGCAGACGAATAATGGTGGTGACCTCTTCGGCGGGCCCGGATACCACCACGTCAAGATTTTTAGGGCGGACAGACACAGCCGGGAAACTTGACTCGATCAGCGAGATACTGGAGTCCGAGGGGCCCAGAACCGCCACCATCTCGGCGCGGCTGTCGAAAGAAAAAGTTCGGGCGGTAGACAGTGGGCGGTTTGCGCCCGAAGCGGTGGTTGCCATAAATAACCGGCCTAGGCCGAAATCAGAGCTCCTCACGGTAGTGCTACAGGATAAAAATTATGTTTTCCTCTTACAAGGTTAGTCTCTATGGGGACAATCCTCCGAGTAGAAGACAGGCACTCATGCTCAGAGTGAACCCTTGAAAAGGACAGACCTCACCTCACCTATGACCAGGTCCCCGCAAGCGTATTAATGGTCGATAACGCAGCGGACCCGGCGGTCGATGATCGCAAGACCTCCTTCCCCAGACGCACCGGCAAAGCTCCTGCCGAGGTAAACAGCTGCAGCTCGTGTTCGCTGATACCGCCTTCGGGACCCACCACCACAAAAATCTTCTGCGGAAGCCCCCGCTCCCCGAGCAAGTCAGCGAAAGCCCCGGTCAACCGCGTATCCGCATTTTCATGCAACACAAAAATAGCGGACCCCGGCCCCTGCGCGCGCATGTACTCGGCAAGCTGGGCCGAGGTATGCAAATCGTCCACCGGCGGAATCCAGGCACGGCGAGCCTGCTTGGCAGCAGCAGCAACCGTCTTCTCCCATTTGGCATGAGACTTGGCTACCCGATCCTGTTTCCAGCGCACCACGCAGCGCTCAGCCGCCCACGGGATAACACCGTTGACTCCCAGCTCGGTAGCTAATTCGATACCCAGCAGATCACGGTCAGACTTAGCAAGCGCCTGTACCAGGTATACGGTGGGGCCCGCTACCTCGGTAACCAGCTCCCGCACGGTCACCTCTAATCCCTGCGGCAGGAGTGCGCGCACCTCACCGCGGACCCGCCTACCCCGCCCATCCGAGACATCGACAGGTTCACCAACATTGAGCCGCTTCACGTTTTTTGCGTGGTGTCCCTCATCGCCATCCAACACCAGGGTATCGGCGACCCCCAGATTCTCAAGGGTCGCGGTATCGCAGTAAAAAACGGGGGAAGTCATGAAACTAAGAAACCGATTTTTCTACTTCTCAAAGCGCTCTTTGAAGCGGGAGAAGAAACCGTGTTTTTCCGACACCGTTTCGCTCACATTGAGGTCCTCATTGCGACTGGCCACAAACTGGCGAAGGAGCTCACGCTGCTCACCGGTGAGATCGGTGGGTGTTCGAACCTCGATGTGTACCCGCAGATCCCCTCGACCGCTCCCCCGTAGACGGGTGACACCGAGATTCTTGAGGGTCACCACATCGCCCGACTGGGTTCCCGCCTTCACCTCAATTTCCTGAGTACCGTCAAAAGTATCTATCTTCACCACTGTCCCCAGGGCGGCCGCGGCCATCGAAATACCAACGGTGGCGTGAAGGTCATCCCCCTCCCGACTAAAAGTCGGATCGTTATTGACCCGTAACTCTACATAAAGATCTCCGTTGGGCCCCCCGTGAGTACCGGCTTCACCCTGGCCGGCCAAACGGATACGTGCCCCGCTGGAAACACCCGCCGGAATCTTAATGGTCAGCGATTTACGCTCGCGTACCCGACCCTCCCCATAACACTCGGGACAGGGATTTTTAATAACGGTGCCGTAGCCGTGGCAAGCAGCGCATTCAACCTGCTGAACCACGGTCCCCAGAATCGACTGCACCTGCCGCGCCGTGTACCCCTGCCCCTGACAGACCTGGCAGGTCTCGGGGTGGGTTCCCTGCGCGGTACCCTCACCATGGCAGAGCTCACAGGTAACCGCGGTGTCTACCGTAATGGGTTTATCAACACCAAACACCGCGTCCTTGAGATCAATCCGAACATTGATCAGAGCATCCTGGCCCTGCCGGGTGCGGCTCGCCGGCCCACTCGGTGCCTGGTTGAAGAAACTCTCAAAAATATCCCCAAAACTACCAAACCCACTAAAGCCGCCGGCCCCGCCGAACCCACCCTGGGATTGCCCGTTCTCGTTTCCGGTTTGATCGTAGATACGGCGTTTTTCCGGATCGGAGAGCACATCGTGGGCGTGGGAGACCCTCTTAAACTCCTCGGCTGCTTCCGCGGAGGGATTAATATCGGGGTGTAGCTTACGTGCCTTTTGGCGGTAGGCTTTCTTGATCTCTTCGGGACTTGCATCACGTGATACACCCAGTGTTTGGTAATGATCGCTCACTCAATAACTTCTTTCCGTGAATAAACCTCAAGGTTTTATGTTAGCGTTGAAATTCTAATGCCGGATACTAGATACCCAAAATTTTTGTGAGATAGCTAGCAACACCCCGGACTGCCGATACGATACTGAGATAGTCCATGCGGGTGGGACCAATGACCCCGACCCTCGAAAGATCCTGTCTCCCGTAGACGCTGGCAACAACCGATGTTTCGGTAAGCGGCACCGACGCGGTCTCGGCACCAATCCGCACACTAAATCCGCGGGAATCCTCGGACATCTCATTGAGCAAACGAACCATGGTTACCTGTTCTTCGAGAGCGTTCAGGATGGGGGCTATACTCGAGGAAAAGTCCGAGGTGGACTGCGCCAGGTAGAAAGTTCCGGCAAACAGCAGCCGTGAGGACCCGTCATCGCGCGCAAAAAGCGTCAGGCTCTGCCCCAACTGCCGACAGAGCTCGGAGAGAAATTTCTGGCCGGAACCTATATCCCCGATGGGCTCCCCTACTAGTTTCTGTAAAAGCTCGCTCCGGGCCTCCGCAAGGTCCTGTTCAGTGTAGGGAGAGACCGTTGCTGTTTTCTGCAATACCTGCCCCGAATTGCTGATCAGAATTATACTTATGTGATGTTCTGCAAGAGGGACAAGCTCAAGGTGACGCACAGTAGTGAGGGTGGGCGCAGGATACTGCAACACTGCGGCCTGCTGAGTCAACCGTGAAAGGATTTTAACGGTGCGCACATACAGTTCCTCGACGCTATCCGAACTGTCCAGCAGGCGGAGAATAGCCTGTTTTTCTCCGGACGAAAGAGGCTGCGGGACGGTAATTTTATCAACGAAATACCGGTACCCCTTCTCCGTGGGTATACGCCCAGCACTGGAATGCGGGGCAGTAATCATGCCCTCCTCTTCGAGTACCGCCATATCATTGCGAACGGTTGCGCTCGATACGTTAAGTCCGTGCCGTGCGATCAGCGCTTTAGACCCCACCGGCTCGTGCGAAGAAACATAGTCTTCGACAATCGCTTGCAATACCCTGTCTTTGCGTTGAAGCCTTGGTCTCACCTATCTCCTTGGCAAAAAGAAATTAGCACTCCTTCAGTGTAAGTGCTAATACAACTGTAGTACCCGGGCTACGCTGTCTTGAAGCGGGTACGCTGTGGGCTAAGGTTGAGAGAGGCTATCACGTCGAGGCTGGAGAACAAACCGTGAATGACTACTATTCTTGGGGGTCGCAAGATCTCACCTCAATCGGAGAACACAGGCGGGAGAAGAAAATTCGCGCCCTCAGAGTCCAGCCGGGTATCGTCCTTGAAGACGCTGAAACCGGCTGGGTGGGGGCCGTCATCTCCCTCGAAACCATTGGCGGTATACGGGTGATTGGTCTCGAAGATTCCCGGGGGAGAGTAAAATCTTTTCCGCTGGGATTTGGTTTCCTCTACGAGGGGGAACCGGTCAAGGTGCTCGCACCCGCACCGGTCTCTACTCCCGGGACCGCACGTATCTCTCGCTCCGGGTCACGGGTGGTCGACAATGCTCCTGCCCGGGTTGCCAGCTCCAGTCGTTTATGGGTTGAGGGTATCCACGATGCCGAACTCGTAGAAAAAGTGTGGGGTCATGATCTGCGGGTAGAGGCCATAGCGGTAGAACCCCTCCACGGATTAGACGACCTTGCCCGGGCAGTACGACAGTTTACCCCCTCGCCCCGGCGCCGGCTGGGTATCCTGGTCGACCACCTGGTGACCGGCAGCAAAGAGACCTCCCTGGTGGCTGAGGCCATGCAGGTGCCGGGTGCCGCCGGAAACGTGCTTATTCTCGGCCACCCCTACGTTGATGTGTGGCAGGCAATCAAGCCCGGTGTCCTCGGTATCCCGGCCTGGCCTCGGGTTCCCCGCAGTGAAGAATGGAAAAAAGGTGTGCTGAAAAGACTCGGTTGGCCCCACCGAGACCGGGAAGATATAGCTGCCGGATGGAAACGTATGCTTGCCGCAGTAGATTCTTACGCGGATTTAGAACCGCACATTCTCGGTCCGGTCGAACAGCTTATCGATTTCCTGACTACCCAGGAGCATGTGCCGGGGATCTCGATAAAAGATAGATAACCTGACAGCTGCTACCCCCAATCCGCACCTTCCTCCCCTAGAATAGGACCTAGCTAATCATCGTATCCGTACCCTACCACCACAGAAGAGCGAGTATTTTTTGAAGACCGCTACCTCACGAGAGTCCGCATTTGAGGGTTCCCCCGCCCAGGCTAAAAAACTTACCGTGCACGAAGATCGCAACATCGCCACGCTCGCACACTTTGGCGGATTTATGGGCTGCCTACCCTCGGGTATTATCCTCTACCTCTATCGCGGCCGAGGCCCCTTCACCGAGCAAGAATCGCGAGAAGCCTTTAACTTCACCCTCCTGCCCAGCCTGGTGATTATCGCCTGCATGTTTCTTTCCGCAATCCCTGTGATTGGCTGGTTCTTTGGACTACTGGCCGCCCTCCTGTGGATATACCTCGCCTTCATGTCCCTGGTTGCGGGGATCAAGGTCAACCGAGGAAACCCCTACCAGTACCGCTATAACACCGAGCTCTACGACCGGTTTTTGGCCAGCCGCACCACCAAAAAATAGGTGGACCCGGGCGGCCTCTGGGTCTATTCGAGTTCGGGGAGCAACTCACGGGTTACCGCATCCCCCAATAGCCTTCCCCGGAGGGTGAGCACTACCCGCCCATCCTCCAGAGCCTCCTCCTCAAGAAGACCCTGCCCCCGTAGCCAGTCGAGCTTATTCGCGGTGGCTCCCCTCCCATGGATATTTTCCAGCACAGAAATTGGTAAACCGTCGGCCGTGCGCAAGCGCAGCATAACGGTCTCAAAAGCTTGGGTGCTTTCGCTCAGAACCTCCCGAGCTGCCGCCGGTGACTGCCCGGAACGCACCCGGTGAGCGTACGCCAGCGGGTGCTTGAGATTCCACCAGCGGGTACCGTTGACGTGCGAGTGGGCGCCGGGGCCAATCCCCCACCAATTATGGTTCTGCCAGTAGGCAAGATTATGGCGGCTCCGGCTGGTGGGAGAGAGCGAATAGTTAGAAACCTCGTACCAGCGGTAGCCGTGTTCGGCCAGCGTGCGTTCGGCGGCAAGGTACATGTCGGCCATCAGGTCGTCATCGGGCATCTGATAGTCACCCCGCCTGATCTGTGCCCAGAGCTTGGTGCCCTCCTCAACGATGAGCGAGTAGGCAGAAATATGGTCCGGCCGGTAGCTCACGGCTGCCTCCACCGACTGCTGCCACTGTTCGAGTGTTTCCCCCGGTGTTCCGTAGATAAGATCCAGGGAAACCTGAAGGCCTGCCTTCCGAGCCTGCTCAACCACGTATGGTACGTTTGCCGGACTATGGGTGCGGTCAAGAACCGCAAGAGTTTGCGGGACCACAGACTGCATACCGAAAGATACTCTGCTAAACCCGCCCGCCGCTAGGATCCGCATATCATCTGCCGTCACCGAATCGGGATTGGCTTCGGTTGTGACCTCCGCACCGGACGCAAGACCAAAAATGTCGGCTGCTCGGTGCAGGATCTTCACCAGGTCATCCGCCGGTAGTTTGGTGGGGGTCCCCCCACCAAAAAAGACCGTATTCAGAGGGGAGGGATCAAGACCCGAGCGGTAAAGAGCATCCGCGGCAAACTCCAACTCGGAGATAGCATCGGCAGCATAATTCTCCAGGGAGACTCCCCCACCAAAATCCTCGGTCGCATAGGTATTAAAATCGCAGTAGCCGCAGCGTACCGAGCAAAACGGCACGTGCACGTAGAGACTAAAACCGCGGCCCCTACCCGCTGAAGCGGAAAGGGCGGGGATCCTACCGTCCAGTGGAGCGGGCTCCCCCACCGGTTGAGCCGGGCTCACTTTTTAGATTTATCTTTGGTTTGGTCGCCGGCAGACAGCGCGGCAATAAAGGCTTCCTGCGGGACCTCCACCCGGCCCACCATCTTCATGCGCTTCTTGCCTTCTTTCTGCTTCTCTAAAAGTTTACGCTTCCGCGAAATATCGCCGCCGTAGCACTTGGACAGCACATCTTTACGTATAGCGCGAATATTTTCGCGGGCAATAATACGGGAACCAATTGCCGCCTGAATCGGCACCTCAAACTGCTGGCGCGGAATTAGCTCGCGCAGTTTACCCGTCATCATGACACCGTAAGAGTACGCCTTCTCCCGGTGCGTAATCGCAGAAAAAGCGTCGACTTTCTCACCCTGCAGCAGGATGTCGACCTTCACCAGATCTGCCTCTTCTTCGCCATCAAACTTCCAATCCAGAGAAGCATAGCCTTTAGTGCGTGACTTTAGCTGATCAAAGAAATCAAAAACGATCTCGGCCAGGGGAAGACGATACCGAATCTCCACGCGGTCAGGTGAGAGATAATCCATACCACCCAATATGCCGCGACGCTGCTGGCACAGTTCCATGATCGCACCGATAAACTCGCTGGGCGCAATCACCGTGCACGCCACCATTGGCTCGCGGATGGTGGCAACCTTGCCCTCGGGAAACTCACTGGGATTGGTGACCCGTCGGGGGTGCCCGGACTCATCGACCACATCGTAGATAACATTGGGGGCCGTAGAAATAAGGTCGAGCCCAAATTCTCGTTCCAGCCGCTCCCGCACGATCTCCAGGTGCAAGAGTCCCAGAAAACCGCAGCGGAAACCAAAACCGAGGGCAGCCGAGGTTTCAGGCTCGTAGATGAGAGCGGCATCGTTGAGCTTGAGCTTGTCCAGGGCATCACGCAGGGCCGGGTAGTCAGAACCGTCGATGGGGAAAAGACCCGAGAAAACCATGGGCTTGGGGTCCTCATAGCCTCCCAGCGACTCGGTTGCAGGCTGACGCGCACCGGTGACCGTATCGCCTACACGCGACTGGCGCACATCTTTCACCCCGGTAATCAGATACCCCACCTCACCCGTTCCCAGGCCGTCGCTGGGTTGCGGTTCGGGCGAGATAATGCCTATCTCCAGGAGGTCGTGCTCGGCACCCGTGGACATCATCTTAATTTTTTGCCGCGGCTGTAATCTACCGTCAACCACGCGAACATAGGTGACAACCCCGCGATAGGAGTCGTAGACCGAATCAAAGATCATGGCACGCGCCGGGGAATCGGGCTCCCCTTGCGGGGCGGGGATCGTCTCAACAATCCGGTCAAGGAGTTCCTCAACCCCCTCACCGGTTTTACCCGAGACCCGCAAAACATCTTCGGGTTCCACCCCGATAAGGTGGGCAAGTTCCTCGGCATATTTATCGGGGTTAGCTGCGGGAAGATCAATCTTATTCAGCACAGGAATAATGGTGAGATCATTTTCCATAGCCAGGTACAGGTTGGCCAGGGTCTGGGCCTCAATCCCCTGGGCCGCATCAACCAGTAAGAGGGCGCCCTCGCAGGCAGCGAGTGAGCGGGAAACCTCATAGGTGAAATCGACGTGACCGGGTGTATCAATCATATTGAGTGCGTAGCTGACCCCGGACACCTCCCAGGGCATACGAACCGCCTGAGACTTAATGGTGATACCGCGCTCACGCTCAATATCCATCCGGTCAAGGTACTGAGCCTTCATTTGGCGCGGCGTAACCACCCCGGTAGCCTGTAGCATGCGGTCAGCCAGCGTCGACTTGCCGTGATCGATATGCGCGATAATGCAGAAGTTGCGAATAATGTCCGGACTTGTTGACGCCGGTTGCGGCGGATGGGTTGCCAGGGGTGACAAGCGTTGTTCCTTTCACGACGCACGGTACCGGGATATATGCCTTCGGATGATCCAGATTGCCCGCATCATTGATAAGACGGCGGTAATCCTATCCTGTAGAGAGAAATCAGTTAACCAGTCTCCCACAGTCGGGGGCAGAATGCACCTTTGCGTCTTCCCGTACACGGCAAGCACGGTGGTTCAAGAAGCAGACGCACAGAAGAACCTCCGGAGGCTATGCCGTCTATTCTGGATAGCATGAACATTAATATAGAAACTATCACCGGGTTACTTCAGCGGGGTATTCGTGTCTACCGTCGCTGGAATGAAAGCTCGCAGCGGGGCACAAAAATTTCGTCTGCTCCCTCACATCCCACGGCTTCCGGGCAATCCCGGCATTCCTCTCCGTCGCCGAAAGAGACCGGCAACTATCCCGGTGACTACCGCGGCCGGGTCGACTTTCTCTACTGCCCCAATATTGACGGAGACCCCGACCCCGGCGAAATCGTTTGGACCTGGGTGCCCTACGAAGAAGACTATAGCCGGGGGAAAGACCGCCCCGTTATCCTGGTGGGCAGAGACGGTACCTACCTGCTCGGTCTCATGCTCACCAGCAAAGATCGCAACAACACGGAACGCAGAAACAACAACTACCTGGATATCGGTACCGGCACCTGGGATAAAGAGGGCAGACCCTCCGAGGTAAAGCTCAACCGGGTGATCCGGGTCAAAGCCACCGATATGCGCCGTGAAGGTGCAATTCTCGACAGGGATACCTTCGCTACCATTGAGCGAGCTTTCCGCGCCCGCCGCAACCGCTAGACAGAGCCACCGATTACTATGAGGGAGGGAACACCCTTCCCAAGGTAGCCTCGTCAGGCACATCTTCCGGACAAACCTGCCAACATCTGGTAAAGTTCCCTACTGTGTGTCCGATGGTCAATCGGGCACTGCTGGTCGGTTGCCATAGGCATCCCCACGCCGCTCAGTCAATAACCGCCCAGCATAGCCCTCACCGACCAATAAGACAAAAGAAAGTTTTAACCGTGGCTAACATCAAGTCCCAGAAAAAGCGTATCCTCACCAACGAGAAAGCTCGTCTGCGTAACAACACCTACAAGTCAGAGCTGAAGACCGCTATCCGCAAGGTCAACAAAGCTGTTGAGGATCAGAACGTTGAAGAGGCAACCGCCGCTTTGCGTTATGCAAGCCGCAAGCTAGATAAGGCTGTTTCCAAGGGTGTGCTTCACAAGAAGAACGCCGCAAACAAAAAATCTGGCCTCGCAGCGCGTGTCAACAAACTTTCCTAAATCTCTGCTCCATCCGGTAGAGGTCTTATAGCGAAGTGACAGTGGTGCCCCCAAGGAATTCCTTGGGGGCACCACTGCGTGAGCGGCCGGGGGTGTTAGCCTGCAGCTGTGGAGATGGTCAGAACCGCTTTTTCTAGCGCGTACAGTGGGTCGTGAGCTTCGCCCTTGAGCCGGGCATCGGCATCGGCAAGGGTTTTCAGGATAGTCGCTAAGTCGTCCCGGGAGAACCTGCGGGAATCCCGCTGTGCCTGCTCCACCTGCCAGGGGGCAAGCTTGAGCTGAGACGCTAAAGAACGAGCGGAACCAGAACTACCGTGAACCCTGGCGATGTGACGGACCCGTAGCGCTAGGGCGCCCATCAACGGAATGGGCTCCACCCCGGTATCGATGGCATGGCGAAGCAGCTTGAGCGCCGCTTTGCTGTTGCCGCGTACAGCCTCATCAGCAACCCGAAAGGCTGTCACCTCTGTACGGCCACCGTAATACCTATTCACCGCCTCCTCGGTAATAGTGCCCGAGATGTCTTCAACAAGCTGGTGACAGGCTGAGGCGAGTTCGCTGGTGTCTTTACCCGCTGCCGCCACCAGCACCTGCGCTGCCCGCGGCTCAATTTTTCTGTCATACTCCCGGAATTCGTCGAGCACAAAATTGAGCTTGTCTTGATCGCGGTTGAGCTCCTGGCATTCAACAAAATTAAATTTTTTTGACGACCGAAAAAGATCGAGAAGTTTCTTGCCTCTATTGCCGCCGGAATGGTGGGCGATCAACATGGTTGAGCTGTCCGGTTCCCCCAGGTAGGCCAGGGCATCCTGTAAAAAATCTTCGTTCATCTGTGCCAGCTGCGATACCTCAATAATTTTTGCTGACCCAAAAAGTGAGGGGCTGCTGAGGAGCGCAATCTCTCCGCGGCGGTAGTCCCTGGCAGAGATATGGGACAGCTCCGCATCGGGGTGGTGCTCGCGAAACTGTGCCCTCAGTCGCTGCTGTGCACGCTGCACAAAGTATTCGTTGCTTCCATAGAGCACGGTGGCGGGTGCAAGCTGAACATTTCTCCACTGCTGGCGGCCGCCGGTAGCGGTGGGGGTTTTACGCGGCATGGCGGGAATACTACCTTTCACGGGGTCCTTTTCCCTTCTAGTCTCTCATGTTTGCCCGATCGGCTTTTAGTTTCTTTCAGCGGCAACCTCTAGCCGGGTCTGTTCCTTCCAGAAGGCAAGGTGTCCGTGGTCGGCTGTCGATACGGTCGTGACACCGGTATTGTTCACCTGCCGCATTACCTCCGGATGCGGGTGCCCGTAACTGTTCTGTTCAGCGACGGATACGGCCGCGTAGCTGGTGTCTATCCGGTGGAGGTATGCTTCCCCGGAGGTCCGGGAACCGTGGTGGGGTAGCACCAGAAGGTCCAGTGTAAGAGGATGTTCTGGGGTGTAAGGGCCCAATGCTGCCATGAGAGCATCTTCCTCGGCGTCCCCGGGGAGAAGCAACACCAGCGGGGAGCTGCCGGAGGGATACCCGGCGCGGGCATGGACGATCACCGACTGATTATTGATCTGGGATGAATCTACCGCCGGGGGAAGATCGGAGATCGGCCAGAGGAAGCTTAGCTGTCCGTCTCCGCGGGTGAGATTGTGCCGGGCATCAATCTGGGTTGATGGGACCGGTGGAGGGGCGACCGCGGTGAGATCACAGTCTTGGTTCATGAGGGAAGAGCAAAAAATTGCCGTTTCTTTTCCCTGTGCCAGGAGTGGATAGGTTGCAGCGATGTTCCCCATGTGGTCTTCGTGAGCGTGGGAGATAATAACGGCTTCTATCTCGTCAACCTGCGCCCAGTCCAGGCATCCGGTGAGGTTCTCTCCCCGTGACCCGGTATCGACGAGGATCGCTCGGTGAGCCTCCGTGCGAATAAGCGCAGCTGAGCCCTGCCCCACGTCACAGATAATCGCCTGCCAGGGAGCCGGGGCGGCAGAGACGAAAGGGCCTGTGAACCGGTAGGCCGTATAGAGTGCGATCAGGATGCAGAGAAGAACGATAAGTGTTCTTGTTCTCCCTCTGCGCGGCAGGTGGAGGGAGAGAGCCGCATGCTTGGGCATTAAAAACTCACCTTTCTCGCGTGGGGGTGCCGTTTGTCTTTGCCAAAGACCAGCGCATCGGCGGCAAAGATAAGGAGTGATAAACAGATAGCTATGGCCAGGATCGGCAGAGTGCCGGCGGGCAGATACGCAAGATGTATGGTGCTACCGGGTGCGTCCGCAAAGAAAGAGGATACGGCGATCACGCACTGTGCCAGCAACCCCGCGGGCTGAGCCAAAAAAACAAGCAGAGCAGATAGACCGATGAGATGGCAGAGCGCGATGAGCAGCCCCAGAACGGTGATAGCCGGTACTAGCGGTGCCACCAGGAGATTCGCCGGAACGGTATAGCTACCAAGCTGATCTTGTAGGAGGGCCAGCACGGGGGCACACCAGAGTGCGGCTGCGGCGGGAACAGCCAGTGCCTCGGCGATCAGGAGCGGAAGAAAAGGTGAGAGCAGCCTGGATATAGCCGGTGCCAGAAAGATAAGGCTGGCTGTCGCCAACGCGGAGAGGGCAAAACCCAGGTTATGGGAGAGATCGGGGTGAAGAAAGAGGAGCGGTAAGAGACACGAGGATAAGAACGCTGCGATATGTTTTCCGTGGCCCAGTATGAGGGCGAGCGCGCCGATGCTTCCCATGGCCCATGATCGTGTGACGGATCCTTCCCAGCCCACGAAGGTTGCGTAGAGGGTGGTTGCGCTGAATCCTAGAATAATGAGTGGGGTGCGCGGTATGTGTAGGTGTTGGCCTAGTCTGTAGGTTAGGAGGAAGATGAGGGAGATGTTTGTGCCTGATACTGCGGTGAGGTGGGTGAGGCCGGATATTTTGAAGTCTTGGCGTGCCTGTGGGGTGAGCGGTGAGTCGTCGCCGTAGCTCATTCCTAGGGTGAGGCCGGCGGGGTTTTTTCCGATGAGTGCGCTGAGGTGGGTGGCAAGGGTGTCTTTGAAGTGTTGTGGGGTTGTGGTGCGGGGTGGTGTTTCTGGGCTGAGGTGGGCGTGGTTGAGTGTGATTGTTGCTCCGTGTGTTGTGATGGTGCCCAGGAGTTTGATGGGGTGGCCGTGGGCCGGTGTTTGGTGGAGGAAGGCGGTGATTTTTCGTTTTCCGGGGTATGTTTGTCCGCGGGCGGATACGGTATCTGCTGAGATTTCGACGAGGAATTTTTTGTTTGAGATGCGTTTGGTGCGGGTGACGGTGCCGGTGATGCGTACGGGGTGGTCGTTGAGTGCGGCGTAGGTTTGGGAGGATTCTGCGATGCCGGTGGTGTGGATGAGGCAGAGTTGGAGGAGAAGGGTTGCGGCTGTGACGGCTAGGGTGGGGGCGAGTGTGTGTAGTTTTGTGTGGAGGGCTGCGATATAGCTTGAGAGTAGTGTGAGGCATAGTGCTGCGGTGACTGCGGTGGTGAAGGTGTGGTGCCACTGGTAGTGGAAGCCTGCCAGGGTTGTTCCCCAGAGGAGGGTGGCTAGGGTGGTGAGTCGGATGTCATGGTGGGGGGTGAAGTTGAGGCGGTGGGTCTGGTTTTCTTTGTTTTTGGTGTGGTGCCGGTGCAGTGTGGCTGCTAGTTGCTGGTGGAGGGGCATGTTAGACCGTTACCAGGGGTGTGAGTGTTTCCATCATGGCCGGGCCGATTCCCGGTACTGCATCGAGTTCCGCGACCGAGGTGAATCCTCCGTTTGCTTCTCGCCACTCCATAATTTTTTGGGCGAGGACCGGTCCAACGCGGGGTAGGGTTTCCAGTTCTGTTCGGTCTGCGGTGTTGAGGTTGATGAGTTGTTGTCCGGGGGTCTGTGGGTTGGGTTTTGCGGTTCCTTGTGCGGTGGGTGGTGGTGTTGCGGTGGGAGGTTGTTCTCCGGTGGCGGGGATGTAGATTTGGCTGCCGTCGGTGATGTGGGCGGCAAGGTTGACGTGGTTGAGGTCAGCGTCGTCGCGAGCTCCGCCGGCTGCGGTGACGGCGTCGGCGATGCGGGCGGTGGAGGAGAGTTCGTAGATTCCCGGGGATACCACTGCTCCGGCCACATGGACCCAGACTGTTGCGGTTTTTTGGTGAGGGGGGTTGGTGGTTTCTGTATTTTCTTGGGTGAGCGGGGTGCTGCTTGTTTCGTTGCCGGTTTCTACGGTATCGAGGGTGGTGGAGTTTTTGCTTGTGAAGAGCTGGTAGGCCGTGGTGAGTAGTAGCAGGAGGGTGAGGATGGTGAGGAGTTTTCCGGGCAGTCTCCAGCGTATGGTGCGTGAGGGGTGTTCGTTGAGGTCTTCGCGTGGCTGGGGTGTCTCCGATAGCTGGCGGGCGAGGCGGGGGTGGTCGTTGGTGGTAGTTTCTGGGGTGTCGATGTCGCTGGGCTCGATGCGGCGGCGTCGACGGTTGAGTCGGCGGTTCTCGAGGGCGAGAAGGGCGGGGTCTGTTTCGTCTGCCGGGGTTTCATCGTTCATGCCACCTAATGTAGGGAGTGCGGTGAGGTGGTGGGTGGTAAAGGTAGGATTTGTGGATAATTTTGCTGCTTATCGTTGTATTCCACAGGGGTGCGGTGGGCGGTTGGGTCCGGTGGTGTCCGGTAGAAGCCTAGTAGATGACCAGGGCAAGTGCTCCTACCCCGGTGTGGGCGGCAAGCACCGGTGGTAGCGGTGTGACCGGTGTGCGAGAGGTATCGGTGTTCAGCTGGGCCAGAAGCTGCCGGGCATCCTGCTCGTTACCGCAGTACTGTGCGGCGAGAATTTTTCCCGCTGGCCGGGGAGTTAGCGGGTGTTCCATGTCGGGGCGGTGGTCACTGCGGCGGGTTGTTTCTTCGGCTGCGAACCGGAGAAGAGAGGCGCGGGCTGCCTCCAGGCTGCGGGGACGTTCGAGGTATGTGAGTCTGCCATTGATCACCGTACCCACCGGTCGAATCTGTAGTAGCTGTCCCACCCGTGCCAGCGCAGGGTGTACCCGGCCACCGCGGCGGATAGCGTCGAGGGTGGGAATCATAAAATAGATTTCGGAATTTTCACAGATCTCTAGAGCGACGGAAGCCACCTCTCTGGCGCTGTGCCCCTGCTGGGCGAGTTTGTGGGCGTAGACGGCGGCAAAACCGTACGCCATTGCAACGGTGCGGGAATCCACCACGAATACGGGTAGGTCTACCTGTGCGGCGGCAATACGGGCGGAGTCGGCGGTTCCCGACAGCTCGGTGGCCAGGTGAATCGAAACAATCTCCTCGTATCCCTGACGGGCAAGGCCGCGGTAGACGTCCTCAAAAGTACCGGGGCTGGGGCTGGAGGTTTGTACCCGCTCCCCCACAGCGTGGGCAACCACAATGGCTTCATTCACCGAGGTCCCCGGTGCGGGGTCGCCCCCGGCAACGGATACCGGCATATCGACGATGGCAAAACCACCGAGGGATTCACGGTGGGCGCGTACCTGAGGGGCCAGGGCTGCCCCCGAATCGGTGACCACGGCAAGGCGGGGCATAGAGGCTCTTTCGTCGGTGAGAATCGGGGAGCAAGGATCCCGCGTCCCCGACTCTCACCGTAATTTATTTTGAGTTAGATAACAATATTGACGAGTTTGGGGGCGCGCACGATCACTTTACGGATGTGCGCGTCGCCCAGTGCCCGGCGCACGGTTTCCGACTCGAGCGCCAATTTTTCCAGGTCATCCTCACCGATGTCGTGCGGGACCTCCAGCCGGTCCTTGACCTTGCCCTTGATCTGCACGATGGCGGTGACCGTATCATCGACCAGTTGAGACTTATCGATATGCGGCCAGCCGGCGGTCAAGACCGGGCTATCGTGGCCCAGCATGTGCCAGATGTCTTCGGCGGTATAGGGCGCATACAGCGACAGCAGTACCGCAATAGCTTCGGCCGCCTCCCGCACAGCGGGATCAGCGGCTCCGGCACCGGAATCAATGGTCTTACGTGTGGCGTTGACCAGCTCCATGGTTTTAGCCACCACCACGTTGAATTTCCCGCTTTCCACCAGGGAAATCACCTCGTGCATGGTGCGGTGAACCGCGCGGTGCAGCCGAGCATCACCCGTGGTCGGGTCTACCCCGACCGGGGAAGCAACATCGTGGCCGATCCTCCAGGCGCGGGCCAGAAATTTCTGGGCACCACCGGGAGAGACATCGGCCCAGTCCACATCGTCCTCGGGCGGTGAAGCGAACACCATGGTGGTTCGCACGGCGTCAACACCGAACCGGTCGAGCTGCTCCCCCAAATCAACCCCGTTACCCAGAGACTTGGACATGGCCTTCCCCTGGTTGAGCACCTGCCCCTGATTCATGAGCGCCTCAAAAGGCTCCGCGTGTTCGATGAGACCAAGGTCGCGCACCACTTTGGTGAAGAAGCGGGCGTAGAGCAGGTGGAGAATGGCATGCTCAACACCGCCCACATACATGTTGACCGTCCCCCACTGCTTCATGGCCTCGGGGTCAAAAGGAGCGAGAGGATAGTGCGGGGATACGTAGCGCATAAAATACCAGGAAGAGTCAACAAAGGTATCCATGGTGTCAGAATCCCGGGTTGCAGCCCCGCCACACTGCGGACAGTCAACGGTGCTCCAGGCTGTTGCCGCCGCCAGCGGGGACTGCCCCCGGGGAGCCAGGTCTTCACCGCGAAGATTATCGGGAAGACGCACGGGCAGCTGGTCTTCGGGTACAAGCACCTCGCCGCAGCTGTCGCAGTGGATCACCGGGATAGGGGTCCCCCAAAAACGCTGGCGGGAAAGCAACCAGTCCCGCAGACGGAAATTAGTTGTGGCGCTCCCCACCCCGGCCTCCTCAAGAAGCCTGATAGCCCGATCGATCGCCTCCGCATTCCTGAGCCCGTTGAGGGGACCAGAATTAATATGGGCACCGTCACCGGATGTGGCCACACCGGTTTCGGCCGGGTCCCCACCATCGGTGTCCACCACCTTGATCACAGGAATACCAAATTTTTGTGCAAAATCGAGGTCGCGCTGGTCGTGGGCGGGGACCGCCATTAGAGCACCGGTCCCGTAATCAGCAAGAGCATAGTCGGAGGCCCACACGGGGATTCGGGCACCGGTCAGCGGGTTGCGGGCGTAGCGACCCAAGAAAACACCGGTTTTTTCACGGTCGCTTGCCTGCCGATCAATATCGGAAAAAACTTTAATCTCTTCGCGGTAAGAATCAAGCACAGCCTTCTGCTCGTCAGCTACCAGCTCCAGAGCAAGATCAGAATCAGCGGCCACAATAAAAAATGTTGCACCGTAGAGCGTATCGGGCCGGGTGGTGAACACGTCAACGGAGGTGGCGGGTTTCGTGCCATCGGCCTCAATCTCAAAGGTGATCTCGGCACCCTCGGATTTACCGATCCAGTTTTTTTGCATGGCAAGCACCCGCTCGGGCCATTTACCCTCAAGCTGCTCCATATCGTCAAGAAGCTGCTGGGCGTAATCGGTAATTTTGAAATACCACTGATTGAGTGCTTTCTTGGTCACCACAGAATGGCAGCGCTCGCACCGACCGTCAACCACCTGCTCATTGGCCAGCACGGTTTGGTCTTTGGGGCACCAGTTAACCATCGAGTATTTACGGTAGGCCAGGCCCTTTTTATAGAACTGCTGAAAGAGCCACTGGGTCCAGCGGTAGTACTCTGGATCCGAGGTATGAAGACGGCGGGACCAATCGACCATAATGCCGTAGCGCTTAAAAGAAGCAGCCTGGGTCTCAATATTTTTATAGGTCCACTCCTGAGGATGGGTATCGTTTTTAATGGCCGCGTTTTCTGCCGGTAAACCAAAAGAGTCCCACCCAATAGGGTGCAGCACGTTGTAGCCGCGCTGCTTCCAAAAGCGCGCGATCACATCGCCAATAGCAAAGGCCTCAGCATGACCCATGTGAAGGTCACCGGAAGGATAGGGAAACATATCGAGCACGTAGCGCCGCTCTTGAGTGCTCCCGGGATCGGGTTTAAAGACCTCGGTCTCATCCCAGTAAGGTTGCCATGTGGCCTCAAGTTCACGGAAATCATACGATTTCTCGGATGATACGGTAGGTTCTACCTCAGCTGACACAGTGGTATTTTCCTCTTAATCTCTTGTAGGGGCTTGAGCGCCGCAGCGGTGTGGGCACGGCAAAACAGCGTGATAAACCACGATTTCCCACCAGTCTACCGGGAAAACCCGAACAAAGGTGTCAGCTACCCCTCTTTCACAGGCTGCCGGTGGTAGAAAGTAATAAAACACTAGGTAAGGGGAACAATCCGGCGTGAACAAATATGAAGCTGCAGACCCGGTCTTTGAGCCGGCACCATCGGGATACTCCGCCGGTAACTGCCGGCAAACCGACATCCAGGGGGCAGTCACCCGCTACTGGGAATACGGAGACCCGGCCGGTGACCCCCTGGTACTGATACACGGCTTCCGGGGAGACCACCACGGGCTTGAACTCATCGCGCACGGCCTACAAAATTTCCGCGTGATTATCCCCGACCTTCCGGGATTCGGTAAATCTGAGCCCCTCCCGCAGGCCGAACACAGCCTATGCACCTACGCATCGTGGCTGGTTGATTTCCTTAACCTGATACCCGGTCAACCTGGGCAGGTGCACCTGGTGGGGCACAGCTTTGGCTCCATCATCTGTAGCTACACCGCAAACGCGGTGCCGGGCCTGGTCCATGAGGTCAGCCTGATTAACCCTATTAGTCAGCTTGCCCTCGAGGGACCCCAAAAGCTGGTCACCAAACTTGCCGAACTGTACTACAGGGCCGGCGCCCGCCTCCCCGAGCCCCTGGGCTTTAGCCTGCTCCGCTCGGCAGCGATTACCCGCGTTTCAAGCGAATTCATGATGAAAAACTCAGACCCCCTTCTACGCCGCTTTATCAACGGTCAGCATCGCGCCTACTTTGGGGCCTTCGCCTCCCGCCAGGCGGTTCTTGAAGCATACCGTGCCTCCACCTCATCCACGGCAGCCGAGTATATCGGTGGCGTGCTCGAGCCCGTACAAATGATTGTTGCCGACAAAGACGACCTCGGAACAGCCCAGACCCAGCAGGCCATGTATCGTCGTATCAGCCGGGGCCGCTACGATCTTATTCCGCAGGTTGGCCACCTGATCCACTACGAAACCCCGCTCTATGCCGCCCGCCTCATCACAGACTTTCACCGGGAGAATCGCTCATGAAACTTATTGTCGATGCTCGCTACACCCGTATCGGCTACCACGACGGCATCAGCCGCTACACGGCCTCACTGTTGGCCGCCCTCAAAGAACTTATGGACCGTCGGGCACCGGAGGCAGAGAACCTGCAGGTGGTGATGGCCATCAGCGATAAGCGTCAGCTATCTATGCTGCCTCGGCTACCCCATATCACTATCTGCTCACCCACCGGCCCGCTCGAACCCGTGGCTGCCCTTCAGCTCAACCGGTTTCAGCCAGACATCGTTTTCTCCCCCATGCAGACTATCGGTAGCTGGGGAAGAAAATATAAACTGGTACTCACCCTGCACGATCTCATCTACTACTCCCACCCCACCCCGCCGGATCTCCTCCCCGCCCCGATACGCCTGGGATGGCGACTCTTCCACACCTCTTACCTACCCCAGAGGCTACTGCTCAATCGCGCCGACGCGGTAGTGACGGTCTCCGAAACCACCGCGGACCTTATCCGCGCACACCGTCTGACCCGAAAACCCCTGCGCGTGGTACCCAATGCTCCGCACACCGGCAGCCTGATGAGTGCCGAAACCGCTCTACAGGAAGCCACACATCGGACACAAGACCTCATCTATATGGGCTCTTTCGTGCCCTATAAAAACGTCGAGACCCTGCTAGAAGCCATGAAAAACCTACCCGACTACCGGCTTTTTCTGCTCTCAAAAATTACCCCGGCACGGCAGGCTCAGCTGCAACGGCTGGCACCACCCAACGTGGTGTTCAAAAACGGTGTGAGCGACCACACCTACCGGAAGCTCCTCGCGAGTTCGGCGGCGCTACTCACCGCGTCACGAGATGAGGGCTACGGTTTGCCCGTCGTTGAGGCACAGGCCGCAGGGTGTCCAGCTATAGTGAGTGACATTGATATTTTTCATGAAATTGCCCCCGGTGCCCTACACTGCCGGGTAGATTCCCCCGCTGATTTTGTAGCCGCGGTGCGCTCACTTGAAAATCCCGCCCGGCAGAAACACGTTATCCTCGCAGGGCTAGATGACGCGGCCGCCTACAGCTGGCAGGATTCGGCACGCAGTCTCCTCGGTCTTCTCAAAGACCTGGTGCAGAAACCCGGCGTATAGCGCCCTAGAGAATATCCAGACCGTCGCAACGAATATCCAGGATCTCAAGTTTGAGGGCGGCACTTGACGCCCGCGCCAGACGCAACCGCCTGGTAATGTGGGGGGCTAGAGCATAGCTGAAAAAGAGGATGGTTCGAAATCTGCCACCGTTTTCTTCCGCACGCAATTCTTCTAGTTCTACCGGGCCGCGCACGGTTACCTGCTCCGGAAGGTCGAGCGAGTCGACAAAACGGTTAACCGCCGGCTCACTACCGGTGATGGAGGCGGTACGAACAGCCGGCGGTAAGGAAAGCTCGGCTCTCTCCTCCAGCTCTCGCAGGGCAAAACGGACCGGGTCCCAGCGGATAAGCGCCTGAAGGGGCACCGACTCCCCGGCCGTGGTGACCACGGTCCCTCCGGCACTGCGGTCCCGGACCAGGGCGGCGGCATTGAGCCAGGCGCGCAGCGCAGATTCGGGGGCCCGCAGGGAATCCCTGCGCAGCATCGAGTCAGCGTCGAGGAGGAGGGCGGCAGCATAGCCCGAGGCGGCAACCGGCTCCGCACCGGGGGTCGCCACCACCAGGGCAGGTTCAGCGGAGACCTCGGTGAGAATATGGTCGCCGCTAGAAGAGATCACCGGAACATTGGTGAAAGCCCGGCCCAATTCTTCGGCGGTGCGCAGGGCTCCGGCAGCAGTGATCCGCCAACTTCCGTTACCGCACTCACTGCAGCGCCAATGATGCGCCATCCTCCCGCACCAGCCGCAACCGGGAGCACTGTTTGTGTTTGCCACACTCAGCGGCCCGCGACATCGGATACACCGGGCCGGCATCCGGCAGCGTTGGCAGGACAGCGCGGGAACGTACCCGGCACGTGATACCTGCACCAGCACCGGCCCCTGCCTTAGCGCTATGCGCGCCTGCTGGAAGGCGAGGTGCGGGATCCGGGCAAGTGCGGCCAGAGGGTCACGTGCTAGCTGAAAATGATCACCGGTGCTGACCACATGAGGGGTGTGTTCGCGCAGAACCCGCCGGTCGACACCCAGGTAGCTCGCCCAACGGGTGCGCACTAACCGTGCCGCTTCACTGCTCATAGAGTAGCCGGCGAAGAGGACCGCACAGTTATTCTGTACCGCTCTCAGAAGCAGTACATCTCGGGTGTGGCAGTAGGGTGATCTGGGCTCAATATGGTTGGAGTCGCCGTCATCCCAGCACACGAGTAAGCCCGGGTTTCTCACCGGGGCATAGGCAGCTGAGCGGGTACCCACCACTATCCTTACCTCTCCAAAGAGCACCCGTAGATATGCGCTATATCGTTCTGAGGCTTTTTGTTCCCCCGAGAGCACCGCAAAGTTTGAGGTGTCGGTGAGCGTGCCCAGGGCGGTAATCAGACGGTCGAGGTCTTTGCGGTTGGGCACCACGGCTATAGCTCCCTGCCCGCTTGAGGCACAGGCAAGCAGGGCCTTCGCCAGTAAATCCTCCCAGGTGTGGGTGGTGGAGGGAAGCAGAGTCATCACCGCCCGTGCAGCGGCAGTTTCTGTGACATCGGCAAAAAAATCGCGGGCCCCCGTGTAGGGGTCAAAGACGGACAGATCGGGGGGGCCTATATCGACCGGCTTCCGCGGCACATAGTCTGCGTCGAGATAGGGCTTTTCCACCCCGATAGTCCTCGGAACAACCGCCAAACGGAGCACGTTAGCAGCCACAGAAGCGTAACGGTCAGCTACCTGCTCAGCCAACTCAAAAATTTCCCGTGTCACCACCGGAACAGCCGAAATCACCTGGTCAAGAAAACGTAGACTGCCCGAATAGGTACTTACCTCGACGCGCTCGCGAATGTAGGCGCTCAGCATCCGGTCTTTGAAGCGAACCCGAACCCGGGTACCCTCTTGTGCAGCGGCATCCATGTCCCTCGGAACCAGGTAGTCAAACAGCCGGTCCAGATGGGGCAGATCAGACTCGAGTATCACCCGTGCAACCGGCAGTCGGTCGGCAGGTTGGGGGCCGGACCGAGGAAGATTCACCCCTGAGGTTTCCCCGAACAGGTCTGTTTGGGAAAACTCTGCGTCGAAAGCTGTCATAGCCTACATTATGCACCGATAGCGTCTAGAAGTGCATCCGTGCGGTCGGTGCGTTCCCAGGTGAAATCCGGGTCTGTACGGCCAAAATGACCATTGGCGGCAGTTTTGGAATAGATGGGACGCCGCAGGTCAAGATCGCGAATAATGGCAAGCGGGCGCAGGTCAAAGACCTCACGGATCGCTCTTTCAATTTTTGCGGGATCAACGGTCTCGGTCCCAAAGGTCTCCACGTAGAGCCCTACCGGTGCCGCCTTCCCAATGGCATAGGCGACCTGCACCTCTACACGGTCGGCAAGGCCCGCGGCCACCACATTTTTGGCAACCCAGCGCATGGCGTAGGCTGCTGAGCGGTCAACTTTGGAGGGATCTTTACCCGAAAAAGCGCCGCCGCCGTGGCGGGAGAAACCACCGTAGGTGTCGACGATAATCTTGCGGCCGGTAAGGCCGGCGTCGCCGACAGGCCCACCCTGCACAAACTGGCCGGCGGGGTTAACAATGAACCTGGTCTTCGAGGTGTCCAAACTGATTCCCGACAGCACCGGCGAAATAACGTGGGTACCAATCTCTTCTTCCAACCGCTGAATATCGTAGCCGCGTACATGCTGGGTGGAGACCACCACGGTGTCGACCGATACCGGCTGATCCCCGTCATAGCCCAGGGTGACCTGTGTTTTACCGTCGGGGCGCAGATCGGGAAGCAGGCCCGTTTTGCGCACGCTGGTGAGTCTTTCCGAAAGCCGGTGGGCGATCCATATGGGTGCGGGCATCAGCACATCGGTCTCACGTGAGGCATAGCCAAACATGATGCCCTGGTCCCCCGCTCCCTGACGGTCCAGCTCGTCCCGTGACCCGGTGCGGGTTTCCAACGAGTTATAGACACCGGCATTAATGTCTGGTGACTGTTCACCGATGGATACGGATACCCCGCAGAATTCACCGTCGAATCCGTGGGTGGAGGAGTTATAGCCAATATCGAGAATAGTCTGGCGCACGATAGAGGGTATCTCGACATAGGCGCTGGTGGTGACTTCACCGGCAACGTGCACCTGCCCGGTGGTCACCATGGTCTCAACGGCGACGTTCGAGTCGGGGTCTTTTTCGATAAGAGCGTCGAGGATCGCATCTGATATCTGGTCACAGATCTTGTCCGGGTGCCCCTCGGTCACGGATTCGCTGGTAAACAGTCGTAGATGAGAAGAATTTGTTGAGGTCACGTAACTACTTTACTGGTTGATACTTGGGTATTGGAGAGGTCATTTTGTCTCAAGGTGCTGCGCTATGTGGGTGAGCAGTTGCCGGGATATATCGTGTTTGGAGCCGCTGATAGTCAGCGGCTCTTCGCCCAGGGCGCTGAGCAGATGGATGGTGTTGTGGTCTGTGCCGAACCCCAGGTTTTCTCCCACCTCGTTAACCGCGAGATAGTCGCAGCCTTTGCGCTCAAGTTTAGCTTGCCCCAGCTCCAGCACCGATGCGGTTTCCGAGCCGGTTTCTGCCGCGAACCCCACGATGAGTCGGGGATAACGGCCGGGGTCCTGCCGCCGTAGCTGCACCGTGTCTTTGAGGATATCGGGGTTGGGAACCAAGTCGATACGGGAGGTGTCGTCGCGACCGGTTTTTTTGATTTTAAAGGTGCGGTAGTGTTTGGGCCTAAAATCAGCGACCGCCGCTGCCATGACAAGCAGATCGCAGTCCGGAAGAGCAGCAAACAGGGCCTCCCGCAGCTGTCGGGCACTCGATACAGACTGCACCCTGATACCGCTATCCGGGGCGGGAAGGCGGGCCTCCACATGGGCGTGGATCAGGGTGACTTCAGCCCCCAGCGTGTGCGCTTCCATCGCAAGGGCTATCCCCTGCTTGCCCGAAGAGCGGTTGCTCAGGTAGCGCACCGGGTCAAGTGCTTCGCGGGTACCGCCGGCCGTGACCACCACACGCTGGCCGGCCAGGGGCAGATCTTTGGTAGGTTTTTGCCCCGGATCTTCCGCAAGAATCTCCAGAGTACGGGTAAAAATATCCTCGGGCTCGGGCAACCGCCCCATTCCTGAATCGGGCCCGGTAAGCCTTCCTACGGCCGGGTTAATAATCCGGTAGCCGTAGGAGCGAAGCGTATCAAGGTTGTGCTGGGTTGCCGGGTGCTCCCACATTTGAGTATGCATAGCCGGAGCAAGAACAACCGGTACACGCGCGGTCAGTGCCGTTGCCGTGAGCAGATCATTGGCGCGCCCGTGAGCCAGACGTGAGATGAGGTCGGCTGTCGCCGGAGCAATCAGCAGGGCGTCAGCCTCTTCTGCCTGACGCACGTGGTTAACCTCGGGGACACGGTCAAACACCGAGGTGGATACCGGGTTGCCGCTGAGCGCCTCAAAGGTAGCTTTGCCCACAAACTCAAGAGCGGCTTCGGTGGGCAGGGCAACAACACTGTGTCCGGCTTTCGAGAAAAGACGAAGAAGTACCGCGGCCTTGTAGGCTGCGATACCCCCTCCAACACCTATAAGAATACGCATGTCCTAGTCGTGCTGTGTATCCTCTGCGGTGTCTTCTACTTCTTCGGCATCAACAAACTCCACCACGGGCGCATCGCTGCCGAACCCGTCGGTGTAGAAATCGCCGGTGAGGAAAGCCGAGGTGTCTTCTTCGTGCACGAGATCGCCGTTTTCGTCAAAGGTGCCGTCTTTGATGTGTCGGGCCTCGAGCAGACCGTCATTGATTTCACGCATAGCCACCGAAAGAGATTTTTCGTTGGGCTCGCTATCGACCAGGGGGCCAATGTGGTCAAAGAGATTTTCGTGCAGCTGCGAGTAGTAGGCGTTAATCTGGCGGGCACGACGAGCGCCAAAAATCACCAGACCGTACTTGGACTCAGCCTTCTGAACCAAGGTGTCCGCGCTGGGGTTGATGATTCCTTCTTCATTCTGTGCGTTTGCCACGAATACTCCCGTAGATTAATAATTCAGTCGCAACCGGGGTGCTTCCCCACAGATTGCACAAGACAAATCTTTACTATAGCCAAAATTTGTTCAGAAAGCACGCCTGGGGCAGCAAAGCCCCGCCGGTGGCAGCTTTTACGGTCATAAGCTACCGGCGGGGAATCCGTGTGGGGCTATTTTGTTATACCCATCAGCTCGATAATTTCTTCTGCTGCACGGGCAACCGAATCGTTGATCACGGTGTGGTCGAATTCAGGTTCTGCCCCCAGCTCGTCCTTTGCTGTTTCAAGGCGTTGCTGCTGTTCTTCGTCGGCCTCGGTTCCTCGACCGGTGAGGCGGTTCACTAAATCCTCCCAGCTCGGTGGGGCGAGAAAGATCAGCCTTGCTTCCGGCATACTGTTGCGGATCTGGCGGGCGCCCTGTAGATCGATTTCGAGTAAAACGTTTTTCCCCTGCTCCAGTGCCTGCTCAACCATGGATCGCATGGTCCCGTAGCGGTGGGTGCGGTGGACAACAGCCCATTCGATAAGCTGGCGGTTTTCTACCATCGAGTCGAATTCTTCATCCGACACAAAATAGTAGTGAACTCCCTCTTCTTCGCCCGGGCGGGGGTCGCGGGTTGTTGCCGAAACCGAAAACCACACCTGCGGGTAGTGCTCTCGGATGTATTGCGAGACGGTGCCCTTTCCCACGGCGGTGGGTCCGGCCAGTACTGTCAGGGTTGAGCCTTTGCTATCGGTCACGGGAAAAACGCCTTTACTATCGTTCGAGATAATCGATCAGTGCACGACGCTGGTGGATACCAAGACCACGCAGCCGGCGTGAGGGAGCGATACTGAGTTCTTTAAGGATAGCCTGTGCGCGAACCTCTCCGATACTCGGTATAGCCATCAGCAGATCTGTTACTTTTATTCTGCTAACAGCCTCTTCGGCATCTGAGCGGTGTAGAACTTCGGATACGGTTGTTTCCCTGGTGCGTAAAGCTTTCTTGACCTCTGCGCGAACCGTCCGTGCCTGCCTTGCTTTTGCGCGAGCGAATACACGTTCTTCTTCCGTCAATGGTCGTAGTGCCATCTGTGTTCCCCTATGTAGATATGGTTAGTGATTAGGATTTTTTGGTGCGAACCGTTAACCCAGGAATGGTGTGTAGATTGGTAGGTCTTACACGGTCTACACACCAAACACTTGGTTGCTAATAATCTACCAGTTTCACTCGCGAATTGTGTGAAACGGGGCCTTTAATTCATGTTTTTTCTCTCACTGATGAAGTAATTTAAATTACAGGTTGAAAGTAGTGACGTTTTTACCTACCGTTTCAGGTCTTCCAGGGTTTCACCGATACCGTGCACTAGAGCCTGTATAGACGGGCCATGTCTCAGGATTCCGCGGCTAGAATTTATCAAAACCCTATCTTCGGCGCCCCTAAACACCCGGTAGAGGTCTTCGGCTCTAGCTCCCTGAGCGCCGTATCCGGGGGAAAGAATGGGGCCGTTAAAAATTGAAATATCTATTTTTAATTTTTGCAGGGTTTCTCCGACAGTGGCGCCAATTACTAAACCGCATGATCCCATCCGCGCATAACCCTCGCGAGTATTCTCAGCCTGCGCCGCATCGATGATCTTCCGGGCAACGGAGTCACCGGCGTGCTGAACAGTCTTCCCTTCGGGGTTAGAGGTCAGCGCAAGCACAAAACTGCCGCGAGAATTCTTGCGGGCAAGATCCAGCGCCGGCCGTAGAGACTCAAAGCCCAGGTAGGGGCTCAGCGTTACCGCATCGCTGACCAGCGCAGAATCTTCCCCCAGCCAGGCCCGGGCATAGGCGGCCATGGTTGAACCGATATCGCCGCGCTTAGCGTCGGCGATCACCGGTAGACCCTGAGCCCTTGCCTCAGCCAGAAGATCCTCAAGAACAGCAAAACCTGCGGACCCGTGACGCTCAAAAAATGCTACCTGGGGCTTCAGCGCTGCAACCCGCCCAGCTGCTGCCGCAACCACACGCGATGAAAATTCGGCTAACCCCGCGGGGCTATCGCCCAGCCCCCAGGTGGTCAGTAGGTCCGGATGGGGATCAACCCCCACGCAGAGGGGCCCCCTCTCCTCCATAGCCTGTATCAGTCGGTCCCCAAACCCTAAAACTTCGGCCATTACTCTGCCTGCCCGTCCCGGTGAAACCTGGCGTGATGTTCCTGCACGCTCATCACGCTCCAGCTGTACTCCCGCAGCGCGTTGATAGCCTGCACCACCGCGCCAAACTCGGAGGCGGTTGTCATCACGGGACAGCCCACCGAGGTAGCTGCGGCACGAATTTCATATCCGTCTCCGCGCGCCCTGCCCCCCGAAGGAGTGTTCAAGATAAGACTGATTTCACCATCGATCACCATATCGACGATAGAGCGTTCACCGTCCCGGACATCAGCGATCTTGGGTACCACCTGCGAGCTCACCCCGTTACGCTGCAAAACCTGTGCGGTACCACCGGTAGAAACAATCTCAAAACCCAGCTGCTGTAGCATCTTCACGTAAATAATGACGCTGCGCTTGTCACGATGGGCAACCGAAACAAAAACCTTACCCCCGGTGGGCAGCCTGTTACCCGCCGCCGTTTCAGCCTTAGCAAATGCGGTATCAAAATAGGTGTCGAGACCCATGACCTCACCGGTAGAGCGCATCTCGGGGCCCAGCAGAGAATCCACCACACGGCCGTTGCGGGTGCGGAACCTACTAAACGGCAAAACTGCTGCTTTCACGGCGATCGCCGTATCGGTGGGGAGAGACGCACCATCCATGGTCGCGGGCAAAACTCCTGCTTCCCTAAGCTCGGCAATACTTTTGCCGGCACCGATAAGAGCCGCAGCTTTTGCCATCTGCACCCCGGTCGCCTTGGACACAAAGGGTACCGTACGGGAAGCTCTAGGGTTAGCCTCAATCACGTAGAGAATATCTGAGGCCACAGCAAACTGAATATTAATAAGACCGCGCACACCTATACCGGCCGCAATTTTAGCGGTTGCCTCTTTAACCCTCTCAATAATATCTGGGGCAAGAGTAATGGGCGGCAGTGTACAGGCCGAGTCCCCCGAGTGAATACCGGCCTCCTCGATATGCTCCATCACCCCGCCCAGGTACAGTTGCCGACCATCGTAGAGCGCATCAACATCGATCTCCACGGCATCCTCAAGGAACTTATCGATCAGAGCCGGCTGGGAGACAGATACCTCTGTGGCATTGTCAAGGTAGCGGGCAAGGTTAGCCTCGTCGTAGACAATCTCCATACCGCGACCACCCAGAACATAGGAGGGACGAACCAGCACGGGATAGCCGATATCATCGGCAATCTGTTGAGCATTCTCAAAGGTGAAAGCGGTGCCGTTTTTCGGGGATACAAGCCCCGCCTGCTCAAGTACCCGCGAGAACTCCCCCCGGTCTTCGGCAAGGTCAATCGACTCGGGCGTGGTCCCGAGTATCGGAATACCCGCATCCTTGAGATGCTGGGCCAGCTTCAGCGGGGTCTGCCCACCCAGCTGCACAAAAACCCCCAGCAGGCCGCCGGTACGCCGCTCTGCCTCCACGACCTCAAGCACATCTTCAAGGGTCAGCGGCTCAAAATACAGGCGGGTTGAAATATCGTAGTCGGTGGAGACCGTCTCGGGGTTACAGTTGACCATCACGGTCTCATAACCGGCCTCGCGCAAAACCAGGGAAGCGTGTACGCAGGAGTAATCAAACTCAATGCCCTGCCCAATCCGGTTGGGCCCCGAGCCCAAGATCATAATGGACGGTTTCTCGTGCCGGCCCACCTCGTCCTCGGTATCGTATGACGAATAGTGGTAGGGGGTGAAAGCTTCAAACTCGGCCGCACAGGTATCAACGGTCTTGAAAACCGGGCGAATACCGAGTGCGTGGCGGATACCGCGCACAACCTCCTCCCTGTAGCCCACAATTTCGCCAATCTGCGCGTCAGAGAAACCGTGGCGTTTGGCAAGAGTCAGAGTATCCGCGTCCAGAGTCTTTTTCCTTCTGACTTCGGCGGCTACCTCGTTGAGCAGTGCAATTTGGTCGAGGAACCAGGGGTCAATCTTGGTTGCCTCATATATCTGCTCCACGGTGGCACCGGCAAGCATAGCGCGCTGCACCCTGTGGATTCGTTCCGCACTCGGGATTTTAGTTTCTTCGATAAGCCGGTCCAGCTCAATGTCCGAGAGCCGGGATTCAGCAAAGCAGAAGGAAGCTCCTTTCTGTTCCAAAGATCGCATAGCTTTCTGCAGGGCCTCGGTAAAGTTTCTGCCCAGGGCCATCGCCTCCCCCACCGATTTCATGGTGGTGGTGAGCGTAGGATCCGCTGCCGGGAATTTCTCAAAGGCAAAGCGGGGGACCTTGACCACAATGTAGTCGAGGGTCGGCTCAAAGGACGCCGGGGTTTTTTGAGTGATGTCGTTGGGAATCTCATCAAGGGTGTAGCCCAAGGACAGTTTGGTGGCAATTTTGGCGATCGGAAAACCGGTCGCTTTTGATGCCAGGGCTGAGGACCGGGAGACCCTGGGGTTCATTTCGATAACAACTACTCGCCCACTCGTCGGATCCACGGCAAACTGAATATTACAGCCCCCGGTATCAACCCCCACCTCACGGATCACGTTCATGGCGATGTCACGCAGCTTTTGGAACTCCCGGTCGGTCAGGGTGAGCGCCGGGGCCACGGTGATCGAGTCTCCGGTGTGCACACCCACGGGATCAAAATTTTCGATGGAGCACACCACCACTACGTTGTCATTTTTGTCCCGCATCATTTCCAGCTCGTATTCTTTCCACCCCAGGATGGACTCCTCCAGCAGCACTTCGCTGGTGGGGCTGTACTGGATACCGGCGCCGGCAATACGGTAGAGGTCTTCCTCCGTGTAGGCCATACCTGAGCCCAGCCCGCCCATAGTAAACGAGGGGCGCACCACCATGGGGTAGCCCAGACGTTCGGCTGCGGATAGGGCTTCCTCCATCGAGTGCACGATCTCCGACCGGGCAGATTCGCCGCCGGCCCGTTCCACCACGCCTTTAAAGGCTTCGCGGTCCTCACCCAGATTGATGGCCTCTATATTGGCACCGATCAGCTCCACCCCGTACTTAGCCAGGATGCCGCGCTGGTCAAGAGCGATGGCCGCGTTGAGGGCTGTTTGCCCACCCAGGGTCGGCAGGATAGCGTCGGGGCTTTCCTTAGCTATAATCTTTTCGATCACTTCGGGGGTGATAGGTTCGATGTAGGTGGCATCGGCAAACTCCGGGTCGGTCATGATGGTCGCCGGGTTAGAGTTCACCAAGATCACCCGCACGCCCTCTTCCCTGAGAACCCGCAGCGCCTGGGTGCCCGAGTAGTCAAATTCTGCTGCCTGACCGATCACGATGGGCCCCGAACCAATTACCAGAACGGAGTTGAGGTCTTCTCTGCGTGGCATATCGCTATGTTTCCTTACACTAGTAACTAGTTGGTTTTCTGGCTCATGAGATCAATAAAACGGTCAAACAGGTAGTCGGCATCGTGGGGGCCGGCTGCTGCCTCGGGGTGGTACTGCACCGAAAACGCTGGAATATCCAGGCAGTACAGTCCCTCCACCATCTGATCGTTGAGACCGATATGGGAGACCTCTACCCTGCCGAACTCCTCGAGGGGCGCGACGGTAACCCCCTCCAGCGGAGCATCAACGGCAAACCCGTGGTTGTGCGCGGTGATTTCGACCCTGCCCGTGCCGCGGTCTAAGACCGGCTGGTTAATTCCGCGGTGGCCAAATTTGAGCTTGTAGGTGCCAAACCCCAGGGCCCTCCCCAGTAACTGGTGCCCAAAACAGATACCGAAGAAGGGGATCCGCCGCCGCAGCACCTGCCGGAGCAGCTGCACCTGCTTTTCAGCGGTGGCGGGGTCGCCCGGACCATTGGAGAAGAAGACCCCGTCGGGGGTAAGTGCCTCGATGTCTTCCAGGCTCGTATCAGAGGGAAGCACGTGTACACGCACGCCTCGCTGAGCAAACCGAACCGGAGTCATCGACTTGATCCCCAGGTCAAGAGCTGCCAGAACACCGCGTTCCTCGCCCTTCCAACCGTAGTTACCCGGTTCAATCACGTAGGCAGAAGCGGTAGAGACCGAATCCGCCAGCTGCTGCCCGGCCATCCGGTGGGAGCTTTTGACCTCATCGAGGAGTTCTGTCTCAGATCGGTCTGCTTCAACGCCGGAGAAGATACCGGCCCGCATAGCGCCCGATTCACGCAGACGACGGGTTAACGCCCTGGTATCGATTCCTTGGATACCCACAATAGACTGTTCTTTCAGCTGCTCGCCGAGAGACCCCTCTGACCGCCAATTTGAAAAACGGCGAGCGGCCTCGCGCACCGCGTAGCCGGCCACCCAGATACGGCAGGATTCTGCGTCTTCAGTATTGACACCGGTGTTACCGATATGGGGTGCGGTGTGCACCACGATCTGTCCCGCGTAGGAAGGGTCGGTCAGGGTTTCCTGGTAGCCGGTCATACCGGTCGAAAAGACAGCCTCTCCCAGAGTTTTACCGATGGCGCCGTAGGCGGCACCGCGAAAAACAGTTCCGTCTTCGAGGACCAGTACCGCGGGAATATTTTGATGGGTCAGAGTGGTCATTCACGCACTTCCTTAAAGTTGAGATTGCGCAGAGGAGTGAGTTCTGCCGGAGGTTTGCATGGAGCAGGGTGTTACCGAATCCATAAGGTTCTCTAGAGCGGTCAGGAGATGTTTCTTCTCACGGGCGTACTGTAGCCTCAGCCCGGTATCCACGGAGGTGCCGTTGAAAGACCAGGTCAGCAGAACCAGGCCATTTCTTTCCACAAATTTTCCCGCCATACCCGCTACAGTGCCCACGGCGAGTATATCTTTGCCCGGAATCCACAGATCGCGGGCACCGCGGCGAGAAATTACCACAGAATCATCAAAGATAAAGACGGTTGCGGCGGCCTTATACCCCAGAGAATCTACGGTTAGCCGGTTCAGTAGATCACCGGTGAGCGTGGTGGAAACGTAGGTCCCGGTGAAAGCCGTCAGCGGAACCTGCCGGTCATACCGTTCCGGGACTTCTGCAAGATGTCCCAGCTCAATCTGTCTTTTACGTCGGGAATGCCAACCGGAGGCCATCAGCACCAGGGCAGTTACAGCAAGGCCGAGGCTCACACACGCTGTGATCAGTTTGGCATCCATGCCCACCTACCGGGTTTTCAAGGGGCTGTTTATTTTACCCTCAAGCACGGTGGGGTGACCCCGGTAGAAAGTGGCCCGTACGCTACCGGGCAGCTGCATACCCCGGTAGGGGTTGTTTTTGCCCTTGGTCTGCTGATCCCGGGGAACAATGGTGCGCTGCGCCCGAGGATCCAGCACCACAATATTGGCGGGTTCCCCCACCGCAAGGGGGCGACCCTGATCGGCGAGCATCCCAATCTCGGCGGGCTTGGTGCTCATGATACGGGCAAGATCCGCCCAACCTATCATCCCGGTGTCTACCAGGGTTTTCTGCGCAATCGAGAGTGCCTGTTCCAAACCTGTCATGCCGTTTGCCGCGCAGTCCCACTCACAATCTTTGGATTCATCCGGGTGCGGGGCATGATCGGTGCCAATAATATCGATCGTGCCGTCGGCTACCGCGGCGCGCAACGCCATCACGTCCTCATCGGTGCGTAGCGGTGGATTGACCTTGTATACGGGGTCATAGGTGCGCACCAGCTCATCGGTTAAAAGCAGGTGGTGGGGGGTAACCTCAGCACTCACCTGTATTCCGCGCTCTTTTGCCCACCGCACAATCTCCACAGCACCCCTGGTGGACAGGTGGCAGATGTGCAAACGGGATCCCACATGGTGGGCGAGCAAAACATCTCGGGCAATAATGGACTCCTCGGCAACAGCCGGCCAGCCGGTAAGACCCAGGTCGGCCGACACCCGTCCCTCATTCATCTGAGCGCCCTCGGTGAGCCGCGGCTCCTGGGCGTGCTGAGCAATAACGCCGTTAAAAGTTTTTACATACTCAAGAGCCCGGCGCATCATAGCCGGATCCCACACGCACATGCCGTCATCGGAAAAAACCCGAACCCGAGCCCGCGAATCAGCCATAGCACCAATTTCGGCGAGCTGCTTACCGGCAAGCCCCACGGTGACGGAACCAATAGGCTGTACCTGCACCCAACCCGCTGCCCGGCCCAGTTCATACACCTGTTCCACCACACCGGCGGTATCCGCCACCGGGTTAGAGTTCGCCATAGCAAACACCGCGGTATAGCCGCCGGCAGCAGCCGCACGGCTACCGGTTTCAACGGTCTCGGCATCTTCCTGACCGGGTTCCCGCAGGTGGGTGTGCAAATCTACCAGGCCAGGAAGAGCAATGAGCCCGGAGGCTGAGATGACCTCGGCATCGTCGCGGTGAAGGTTCTCCCCTATCTCAGCAATAATGCCCCGGTCAATAAGAATATCGGCGGTTTTCTCACCCAGAAGAGATACTTCTTTAAGGAGATATTTCTCAGTCATGCTCGTACTTTCTTGTGTGCTGCAGAAGTTGGGTGCGCATCGAAATCGCGGGGGCTGCCACCGGTCATCAGCAGGTAAAGCACCGCCATACGCACCGAAACACCGTTATTGACCTGCCGCAGCACCCAGGAGCGGTCTGAGTCGGCCGCTACCGTACTAATCTCCAAGCCGCGGTTCATGGGTCCGGGGTGCAGTATCGCGGTTTCGTGCTCGGCACTGTCAAGCAGGGAAAAACGCTCAGGAGTCAGCCCCCACAGGCGGGTATATTCCTCTCCGCTGGGGAAGAAAGCCGCGTGCATACGTTCCTTTTGGATACGCAAGAGCATCACCGCGTCAAGACGGGTCTGTAGCGCCCGGTCTAAACTGAAATACACTTGGCAGGGCCAGTCCTCAATATCCACCGGCAGCAGGGTGGGCGGGGCAACAAAAACTACCGTGGCACCCAGCGAGGTGAGCAACCAGAGGTTAGAGCGGGCAACCCGTGAATGCAAAATGTCACCCACAATAGCTATCCGCATCCCCGAAAGATCGGTACCGCGCGTGGTCTCACCGGTGGCGGCAGCGCGAAACTGGCGCAAAGTCATGGCATCGAGCAGGGCCTGGGTGGGATGGGCGTGAGTGCCGTCGCCGGCATTGAGAATGGACGCGTCAATCCAGCCGGCCTCGGCCAACCGCTGAGGTGCACCCGAGGCAGAATGACGGATCACAATAGCATCGGCATCAATAGCGGCGAGAGTCTGAGCCGTATCTTTCAGAGACTCTCCCTTAGAAACCGAGGAACCCTTGGCAGAAAAATTGATCACATCGGCCGAAAGCCTTTTCTCAGCGGTCTCAAAAGATAGACGGGTACGGGTTGAATCCTCAAAAAAGAGGTTAACCACGGTGCGCCCCTGAAGGGCGGGAAGTTTTTTGACCTCGCGCTTACCCACCTCACTCATATAGTCGGCAGTATCGAGAATAGTGATAGCTTCTTCGCGGGTGAGATCGCGGGTATCAAGAAGATGTTTCATGGTTCCCCTCTTCGGCAGTTTTGGCTGGGTACAGAATTTCTACACGGTCGGGACCGGCTTCAGAATCAATTTCGTGAAGAAAGACCCGCACAGACTCTTCCTCAGAGGTGGGCAGATTTTTACCCACATGGTCTGCTCGAATGGGTAGCTGCCGGTGTCCGCGATCAACCAGCACAGCAAGACGAACACAGGAGGGGCGTCCGTAGTCTTTGAGAGCATCGAGCGCGGCACGGATGGTACGCCCGGAATAGAGCACATCGTCGACAAGTACAACATTTTTACCGTCGATACCGACAGCGGGAAGCCGGCTCGGCTGCGGCGACCTCCCCGGGATGTTCCGCAGATCGTCGCGATACATGGTGATATCGAGCTGTCCCAAAGAATCACGGGCAGAAAACCCAGCATCGGCCTGCTCAATTTTGCCTGCCAAACGCTGCGCCAACGGGGCACCCTTGCGAGGAATACCCAGCAAAACCAAGCCGTCAGAGCCCTTGTTTGCTTCAAGAATTTCGTGGGCGATCCGTGTCAACACCCGATCAATATCCGCAGCAGCAAGAATAGTACGCCCCGAACGAGAATCCAGCTCCGCCATAACCGGCCTCCTTCCCCGCCTCACAGGACGGAATTTAAAGGTTGCTTTCTGTCATAACTTACCACAGCCACCAACCAAATCTGCCGCGTCACACAAAAAGAGGGGTAGCGTTTCCTCAAAACGCTACCCCTCCCGCGGTCTAGGCAAGCAGAGTGGGTTTGAGCCGGCGCAGACGATCCAGCAGCCCGTTCACAAACTTGGGTGAATCATCGGTTGACAGCAGACGCACCAAACCCGTCGCCTCAGAAATTGCCACCGGGTCGGGGACATCGTCGTTAAAAAGTAGCTCCCAGGCCCCAAGGCGCAGGGCTACCCTATCCACGCTCGGCATACGATCCATCGACCAGCCCTGGGAATAGGTTTCAATATACTCGCGAATTTCTTCATCGTGGTCGCGGACCCCGCGCACAATCGTCTCCGCATAGGGAGAGATCTGGGTGGTAGCGTGCAGTCTACGGCGTTCGAGCGTATCGATAATGTCGTCCTTGCGCTGTTCCGCCTCAAAAAGAACCTCGAGAGCTCTGAGGCGGGCTCTTGTTCGTGAGTTCACTGTATCCTCAGCTAGTCGTTGACCCGGCCAAGGTAGTCGCCGGTACGGGTATCAACCTTCACCCGGGTCCCCTGCTCAAGAAAAAGCGGGACCTGAATTTGTGCGCCTGTCTCAAGGGTGGCAGGTTTGGTCCCGCCGGTCGACCGATCACCCTGCAAACCGGGTTCGGTGTAGGTGATTTCAAGAACCACCGAGGCGGGTAGCTCAATGTAGAGCGGCGACCCCTCATACATGGCAATAGTCGCCACCTGTGATTCCAGCAGATAGTTGGCAGCGTCCCCCACCACGACGGCCGCCACATTGATCTGATCATAGGTCTGGGTATCCATGAACACGTAGTCGTCGCCGTCCTGGTAAAGGTACTGGTAGTCGGAGCGGTCAACGGTCGCGGTCTCCACCTTGGCACCGGCGTTAAAAGTTTTATCGACAACCTTGCCCGACGTCACATTGCGTAGCTTGGTGCGCACAAAAGCACCGCCTTTACCCGGCTTCACGTGTTGAAACTCGATCACCGACCAGAGATTGCCGTCAAGTTTGAGAACTGTACCGTTTTTGATGTCGTTGGTTGTTGCCATCCGACTCTCCTTTACATGTGTAATTTTCAAGGATCACTAAAAGATTCTTTGCAATTGTAGCGTGTCTTTGCCGCAGACACCGCAGGCCCCGTCAGCGGAGGTAAAAAGGACTCCGGTATCACAGTCTTATTCTGCCGGATCCGCAATACTCAGGTAGGTGGAGAACAGAATAGCCTCATCGGGGACCTCGTAGATACGGGGCTGAGCCAGCCTGTCCAGGATAACAAAACGGAGCTGGTTCCCCCGTGCCTTCTTATCGCGACGCATCGTTTCAAGAAGCTGTCCCCAGCGGTGGGCGGGATAGGTGGTGGGCAGGCCAACCGACTCACAGATAGCCCTGGTACGGTCCACCGTCTCTTCGTCGAGGTAGCCCGCAGCCAGAGAGAGCTCCGCAGCGTAGACCATGCCCACAGCTACCGCGGCTCCGTGCCGCCACCGGTAGCGTTCAAGGCGCTCAATAGCGTGGGCAAGTGTGTGCCCGTAATTCAAAAATTCCCGGCGGCCGGACTCCCTCAAATCATCCGAAACTATGTCAGCTTTCACCCGCACGGAACGCTCAATCAGCTCGCGGACCAGATCGGACTGGGAATCACGAATTTTTTCGAGGTTCCCCTCGATGATCCTCAGAATCTCGGGATCGGCGATAAAACCGCATTTGATCACTTCTGCCATACCGGTCAGTAGCTCATACCGGGGCAGGGTGCGCAGGGTGCCGATCTCGCACAGCACAGCGGCCGGCGGATAAAAAGTTCCCACCAGATTTTTCCCCTCGGCGGTATTGATGGCGGTTTTACCGCCCACAGCAGCATCCACCATGCCCAGCAGGGTGGTGGGCATGTGCACCACTTTTACCCCGCGCAACCAGGTCGAAGCAACAAAACCGGCGAGGTCACTGACCGCTCCGCCCCCCACCGAAACCACCGCATCGGTGCGGGTAAAATTATTCTGCCCCAGAACCTGCCAGCAGAAACCGGCAACCTGCAGATGTTTCCCCTCCTCGGCATCGGGGATTTCCGCGCTCAGGGACTCGTAGCCGGCCTTTCGCAGGTCGTCCATGACCAGCTCCCCGGTGGAGCGAAGGGCACGGGGGTGGATAACCAGAACTTTACGGGTGGCTCCCCCAAGTATGTCGGGAAGTAAACCCAGCAGGTGGTGGCCAACCACCACATCGTAGTTTTCGGAAGGACGTTCTCCGCGCACCGCAATAGAGATTGCATCGGTTGACATCGAATTCACTGTGCTCGCCTTTCGGGTAGAAAGAATAAACTGTTGGAGCTCCGAGGTCATCTGGGTCAGGCTGCGGCCCCCGCGGGCATCAAGCGTATAGCTTGCCAGTTCACGGTACCGGCTCAGCCGGGGTGCGGTCACTTCCAGCCAGCGGCTCATCGGATCCGGCTGCAACAGGGGCCTGCTCCTATTACCCTCGATACGGGGCCTTACGGTCTCGGCATCAACCCTAATATAAATAACGCACTCTCCGCGTAGCAGCTGGGCCACCGCATCAGTCATGGGGGCACCCCCGCCCAAAGATAGCACCGTGTTCCGGTGGGCAGGTGATTCCAGGATCTCACGAACAATCTGGGCTTCAAGCCGCCGAAACTCGCGCTCACCGTGCTCATCAAAAAAATCTGAAATGGGGCCGTACCTCTGCACAAAATACTCATCGGCATCAACAAAACGGTAGCCGTAAAATTTTGCCAGGTGGGTACCGATATACGATTTTCCGGCGGCCATCGGCCCGATCAAAATAATGGGACGGCGCCGTGAAAGGTAGTCCTCTTGAAGCTGCCGCACCTGCTGCGGGTCCGGTGCCAGATGGGGGTTTTCATCTTTTCCCCCTGAGTCTGCGTCCATTGAACTTTAGCTGCCCCAGCCCGAGACCCTGGGCTCCCAGGCAAGTGAGCTGGGTATAGCGGCCAGGTAGCTGTCCAGATTACGGCGGGTCTCAGCAATGGAGTCGCCACCGAACTTTTCGAGAGAGGCTTCTGCCAGCACCAGGGCCACCATGGCCTCTGCGACCACCCCGGCAGCGGGAACAGCGCACACATCGGATCGCTGGTGGTGGGCGCGCGTCTGCTCCCCGGTGGAGGTATCAATAGTTTTCAAGGCCCTGGGTACGGTGGCGATAGGTTTCATAGCAGCCCGCACGCGCAAAAGATCACCGATGCTCATGCCGCCCTCAATACCGCCGGCACGATTGGTGTCGCGGTGGACACCCTGGCGTCCCACCGAAATCTCATCATGGGCCAGAGTCCCGTCCCGGGTGGCCGTCATGAAACCGTCCCCCACCTCAACCCCTTTAATGGCCTGGATACCCATCAGCGCTGCGGCCAGCCGGGCGTCGAGACGGCGGTCCCAGTGCACGTAGGAGCCAAGCCCCGGAGGTAGCCCATAGGCAAGAACCTCAACAACACCGCCCAGCGTTTCACCGTCCTTGTGTGCCCTGTCGATACGCTCCACCATTGCCTGACTAGTCTGACGGTCAAAACAGCGCAGGGGGTCAGAATCCAGGTCATTAATATCGGACGGTTGTGGGCGTGCTGCATCGGACGGCACGGCAACGGCGGCAATCGCGGTGGTGTGACTCACCAGCTCAACGTCAAGCGCTTTCAGCACCTGGGCGGCCACCACGCCCAGAGCCACCCGGGTTGCGGTCTCGCGGGCCGAGGCGCGCTCAAGTACCGGACGGGCCTCATCGAAACCGTATTTCTGCATACCGGTAAAATCTGCGTGACCGGGGCGCGGCCTGGTCAGCGCAGCATTCCTGGCCCTGCCCTCAATTTTTTGAGGGTCAACGGGGTCAGAACTCATGACATCCACCCACTTGGGCCACTCGGTGTTGGCGATTTCAATCGCTATGGGCCCACCCTGGGTTTTACCGTGGCGCACACCACCGAGAATACGCACCCTGTCTTCCTCAAACTTCATGCGTGCACCCCGGCCGTAGCCTAGCCGGCGCCGGGCCAATGCCCGAGCCACCATATCGGAAGTCACATCCACACCGGCAGGAACGCCCTCAATAATTCCTACCAGTGCTTCACCGTGCGATTCGCCCGAGGTTAACCAACGCAGCATAGGTTTTTGTTTCCCTTTCACATACACTCGAAGTGCCCCGGCACTTGCCGGTTATCTACGGATGAGCGCGGGCCCACCCTCTAAGTTTAACGGTTATCCCGGGGGCTCAACTGCCGTGCAGAGTACACGTTCTGCGGCAGAACCGTACGCGGGTTAAGCCCGATCGACCGACACATGGCATTCACCATGGCAAGCTCCCCGTCAAGCCTATCGGTAAGTTGATACCCGGTAAAGAGTTTTACCTGATCCACAGCCTGATACATCAGCATTTCTTTCCCGGATACAGCGACCCCACCCAACTCATGAAACCGGTGGGCCAGTGCCGAGGGCCAGGGGTCGTAGGATACATCGAGAAGGATACCGGAGAGCTTCCCGGCGAGCCGCGGGCAGAGGCTATCGGCGGCACCGGCTGGCAGGGTTGACACCGTCAGCGAGTAGTTCTTTGCGGAATCCGCAAAAGAGGAGAATTCTTTCAGCCGGAGCCTGATCCCCAGTCGCTGAGCCACTGTCTTCACCCCGTGAGCTCTAGTAGCTGAACGCACAAACACATCGACTGTTTCTGCGCCCAGATATGTCATAGCCGCAAGCGCGGCGGCGGCCGTCCCTCCGCCTCCGACGATTGCGCACGAGCCGGTATCCACCTCGCCCGCAGCCGCCCAATTGAGAGAGTTGACGACCCCCGAGACATCGGTGTTATGCCCGACAGCCTGCAACCTGTCACCATTCGCAGATCGCTCCCAAAAAACCGTGTTGACCGTACCCACCACCTGTGCCAGGTCTGTTTGCCGATCAAGAAAATCTTTAACAGCGGTTTTTAGGGGCATCGTGCAGGAAAAGCCGCACACATTCCCCAGTCTGGCGGCATAAGCAAACCTGTCTGCCAGCTGATCTTTGCGGGTATCGAGGCTGCTATAGCTGATCTGCCGGCCCAGAAAGTCATAGGCAACCCGGTGGAGCACCGGCGACAGGGAATGCGCCACCGGGTGGCCCAGCACAAAGGCCCTGCGCCGCGTCTTTGGGGGAGCCAACTATGAGCACTTCCCCTTGTTCTTCTCGCACCAGTCATCGTATTCTTCAACGTTTCTGAGGTGCTCTTCATAGGTGGTAGCGAACTTGGTTTCACCCGTATCGAGGTTAACCGTTACCCAGAAATAGTAGTTATTCTTATCGGGGTTAGCGGCAGCTCTCACCGCTGCCAGATCGGGTGAACCGATCGGACCCACGGGCAAGCCCTTGTGGTAGAAGGTGTTGTACCTGTTGTTGGCATCCCGCTTCTGGGCGTCGGTAATCTGGTAGGTCTTCTCTCCCAGACCGTAGGCTACGGTAGCATCTGACTGTAGGTAGCCTCCGGTCTCACCCTCGGGATTGTTCATGCGGTTTTCAATGGCTCCGGCAATGGTCGAATAGTCCTTGGGTAGACCCTCAAACTCCAGGATAGATGCCTCGGTAATCACGTGAAAAATACGGTCATCGCCCTCAACGTTTGCCTCAGCTAAATCCTGCTTGGTGCGGTCAACCAGTGTCTGCACAATCTCCCGAGCGGTGGCATCTTTATCAAAATGATACTCTCCCGGGTGCAGCCAGCCTTCAAGGTTAGGAAAGTTTGAGGGAATACCGAACTGGCCAATATCGTCATTGAGCGCGTTAAACTCCGCGTAAGAAATACCGGTGGTTGTCGCAAGATTCTGTAGCGTTTCGTCCATACGCAGGGTCTGGTTGATCGCAACATACACCTGGTCAGCACTGTTAAGATCGAGAAGCACGTTAAGGGCCGCCTCGCTACTCATCCGTTCTTGCAACTCGTACTCACCGGGCTGCACATAAAGGTCGCTACTAATATCCTGGTAGGTCTTCAAAAACCGAGATGCATCGGCGATTACACCCCTCGCTTCGAGATCAGCGGCAATTTGCGACAGCGACGTCCCCGACTCAACGGTGTAGGAGACAGCTGTCCCATTACCGTCCCCCCGATAATCTTTACGCTTAAACCAGCCGGTCTGGGGAGCAATGATAGCAACAACCATCACCACAGCCACACTAAAAACAAGCACGGCGGTAATCAGAGTGTTCCGACGACGGACCCTAATACGCCGCCTCTGATCGGCGGTCATAACTTCGTGCTCCACGGTGATCCCGCCGAGCACACTATCACGGGTATCGTCTGCGTCGTTCAGAAGCATCCTGAGATTTTCGGGCTCTTCTCGGCGGCGTGACCTGCGTGGCTGATAAGAATTCTTACGACTCACTCGGGGCTCTCCGTCTCTTTCTTGGTCGATTCCGCTACAGCAGAACCGGTCGATTCATGGCCGGGATACACGGGTATGCCCACCGTCTCACGACCCCCGGAGAGGGAGTCGAGAGCGTACTGCAAAATATTGACCGCAGCTACCTGATCCACCATCTTTTTAAAGTCTCGCGACGAAACACCGGCGTCGTGGAGGGACCGCCTGGCGCTGACCGTAGTGAGTCTCTCATCCACCAACCATACGGGCACCTCGCTCTGCTGAGCAAGCAATTCTACCCTCACAGCTGAGGCGTAGGTTCTTGCCATTGCTGTTGAGTCGCTATCACCGCCGCGCATGGTCTTGGGAAGACCCACAAAAATTTCGACAACCCCGTGCAACTGCACAAGCTTTCCCAGAACCCTGATATCGGAGTTCTTTTTAGAATCCCGTCGCAGGGTTCGCAGAGGGGTTGCCAAAATACCGTCCGGATCGGACAGCGAGACACCGACGCGGGCCCGGCCCACATCGATGCCCATCCGTACACCTCGCCTCGACCCCAATACCTACCGGGCCTCCACAATAGCTTCCCGTAAAGCGGCAAAAGCCTCTTCAATCTTTGAAGAATCCTGGCCGCCGCCCTGGGCGACATCGTCTTTGCCGCCACCGCCACCACCGAGCACGCCGGCGGCAACTTTTACCAGCGCACCCGCACGCATACCGGTTTCACGGGCGGCCTGATTTGTGGCAACCAGCACCAGGGGCCTCCCGTTGTGGATACCGGTAACAGCGACCACCGCTGCCTCCTGGCCCAGGCGATTCCGCAGATCAAGGGCCAGGTCGCGCACCTCGTTTGCTGTCAGCGTCCCGGCGTGATGAAGGAGTAGGCGCACACCGCCGAGAGTCTCGGTCGTCTCAAGAAGACGCGCAGCCTCAGACTGCAGCTTCTCTTTTCGCAGTTTCTCGATCTCTTTTTCAGCGGTTTTGAGCCGGTTGAGGGTTTCAGAAAGTTTCTCGGGCAAATCTGCGCTGTGCTGGACCCTCAGCATACCGGTGAGCTGGTTGACCAGGGTGCGCTCAGCGGCCAGGTGTTTGAAGGAATCAAGACCAACCAGCGCCTCCACGCGGCGGTTACCCGACCCCACCGATTGCTCAGAAAGCAGGGTCAGCGAACCGATCTCGGCAGAAGATTTCACGTGGGTGCCTCCGCAGAGCTCGCGGGAGAAATCCCCCCCAATATCAACCACACGGACCACGTTGCCATACTTTTCACCGAAGAGACTCATCGCGCCCAGCTTTTTAGCCTCGTCCAGAGACATTTCGCGGGCATAGGTCTCAAAATTATCACGGATAGCGGTGTTGGCGACCTCTTCAACCTCCTGCTGAACCGCGGGCGAAAGACTCTCATTCCAGGCAAAATCAAACCTCAGGTAGCCCTCTTTGTTAAAGGAACCGCGCTGGGTGGCCTCTTTACCTAAAACCGTGCGCAGGGCTGCGTGCACAATATGGGTACCCGAGTGGGCCTTTTCGCCGTCGTGACGACGCTGCTCATCAACACGGGCGGTGACGGTTGCGCCGGTGGCGACCTCCCCCTCGCGCACCCTGGCACGGTGTACAGAGAGACCTTTAACCGGCTGCTGGACATCGCTGACATCGAGGGCGAACCCGTGACCGTAGATCACACCGGTATCGGCTGCTTGCCCACCGGACTCGGCGTAGAAAGGAGTCTCATCGAGTACAATTTCCACCCGATCACCGGCACGGGCAGCCGGTACGGAGACACCGTCAACCAAAAGAGCTCGCACGGTCGTTTCGGTGGTGAGCTCCGTATATCCGGTAAAGACCGACCCTCGTTCGTCGGCGAGTGCCCGCAGAGCCGAGAGGTCTGCAAAAGAGCCTTTCTTCGCCTGAGCGTCTGCCTGGGCACGGTGGCGCTGCTCATTCATCAGCTCCCTGAACGCCTGTTCATCGACCTTGACCCCGGCCTCTTCTGCCATTTCCAGGGTGAGGTCAATGGGAAAACCAAAGGTGTCGTGCAGGGCAAATGCCTCTTCACCGGACACCACCGACTTCCCGTTTTGCCGGGCATGCTTAACAGCCTCTTCCAGGCGCTCGGTACCCGACTCAATGGTGCGCAGAAAAGCTTTTTCCTCCGCATAGGCTATACGGCTAATGCGGTCAAAGTCTTCAACCACCTCCGGGAAAGCTCCACCCATAGCATCGCGGGAAGCGGGAAGGAGCACGGGCAGGCAGGGGTCGGTGACACCCAGCAGCCGCATAGCCCGAATAGCGCGCCTCAGCAGCCTACGTAGAATATAGCCGCGGCCCTCGTTGGAGGGGGTAACACCGTCGGCGATAAGCATAAGTGAGGAACGTATATGATCAGCCACCACACGCATACGAACATCGTCGTCGTAGCCCTCGTCATCGGCTGACTCCGAACCATGATAGGTTTTGCCGGACAGTCGGGAGGCGGCATCGAGTACGGGCCGCACCTGGTCGGTCTCGTAGAAGTTTTCAACCCCCTGCAAGAGCATGGCCAAACGCTCAACACCCAGGCCGGTATCAATATTCTTCGTGGGAAGATCCCCCAGGATTTTAAAACTATCTTTACCGGTCCCCTCGCCACGCTGGTACTGCATAAACACCAGGTTCCAGATTTCGATGTAGCGGTCGTCGTCGGCTGCCGGCCCGCCCTCTTTACCGTAGGCGGGGCCGCGGTCGTAGAAGATCTCGGAGTCGGGTCCGGCCGGCCCCGGTTGGCCAGTTGACCAGTAGTTCTCCGCCATGCCCATACGCTGTACACGCTCTTCGGGTAGACCGACGACGCGGGTCCAAATATCGTGGGCTTCGTCGTCGCCCTCGTAGATGGTCACCCAGATACGGTCGGGATCAAGGCCGTAGCCGCCGTCATCGGTGGCGCTGGTCAACAGCTCCCACGCCCAAGGGATTACTTCTTTTTTAAAGTAATCACCGAAGGAGAAATTACCTGCCATTTGGAAAAAAGTACCGTGACGGGCAGTTTTACCCACCTCGTCAATGTCGAGGGTGCGAATACATTTCTGCACAGAAACGGCCCTGCTATAGGGGGCGGTCTCCCTCCCCAGGAAATAGGGGATAAAAGGGACCATGCCTGCTATGGTAAACATAGCACCGGGTTCGTTGGACACGAGCGATGCGCTGGGCACCAGGGTGTGACCGCGCTTCTCGAAGAAGTCAAGCCAGCGCTTAGAAATTTCCTGTGAAAGCATTAAAGTGCCTTACCTTTTCGTGCTCAGTGATACGTCTACAATGATGATGTGTGGCTTGCGTTGCGGTTGACTAGCTAGGCGAAGAAATCACTGCCAAGCGTCCGGTCGCGATCAATCCTCTGCTGAAGGCTACCGGCAACAGAACTACCCTCCACACTACCGTTTTCCCTCTCGGCCTGCCGAGCGTCTGGGCGGTTGCTAGTTCCCCAGGTGTCAATAGAACCGGGGCGGATATCCCGCTTCTGCTGTTCAAAACGCTGATGCAGCTCATTCTCTTTTTCGTCCATACCGCGTTTGACGCGGGCAGCAAACCGAATAGCCCTCACAGCGTAGGGCTGAAGCGGCCTACCAACGGCCGAGTCAAAGAATTTTGCCATCGCGGTCTCCTCCCTCGTCGCGGAGTCAAGAGCGCCCTCTCTACTGACCTCTATCCGGTCACCGGGCCCGGACGACTGTCGGCGGCTGGCCAGGTAACCGGCGAGAGCACCGGCCGCTAACAGGGCGGTATTTTTCCACAAACCCATTAGATTTTATCTCCGTCATCTGCGCTCCCATCACCGCTTTCGCCGCGCATAGCCTTGCGCAGCCCGTGTGAGAAAGATGCAACCTTGATCAGCGGCTGGCCCACGGTTGAGGTAACCAACGATGAAAGGGCCGAAACATTGGCTGAGGCGTCGGAAACATTGCTGGTAATGTCATCGACCTTGGCTAACTGCGAATTGGTGCTGGTCACCGTCTTGGTGACTTCTTCAATCAGTGGAGTAGCGCCGTCGTTGAGCGAACGAATGGTTTTCGTGAGCTCGTCAAAGACTTTTCCCAGCTTGATAATGGGTAGCGCAAGCAGGATAACAAGGATTGTAAATACACCCGCCGCTATGAGTCCGGCAATATCTGCTCCGCTCACAGTTCTCTCCCGTCGACGATAACAATTCGGACACGATGCCGATAACAAGTCTACTGCACGCCGGGGAGGCTATCCCAGTTGATGAGGTATCGACCATTCCGTGACCGGTGCACAAGCTATACAGCAGAATCTAAAGCAGAAAGGGTTCGCATCAGTTCTGATGCGAACCCTCCACAAACCCGCCTATGCCAGGCGTGAGTAGTATTCAACCACCAGCTGCTCTTCGCAGGTCACGGGGATTTCTTCACGCTTGGGGGCACGTTCAAGTTTTGCGTGCAGCTTCTCGATCTCCACATTCAGGTAGGGCGGGGTGTCTGGCAGAACTGCCTGCTGCTCACCGGCCGCAGCCACCTGGAAGGGGGTCATCTTCTCAGACTTGGGGTGCACATGGATCAGCTGACCGGGCTTAACACGGAAAGAGGGGCGATCAACACGAACACCGTCGACCATAATATGCCGGTGCACAACAAGCTGACGGGCCTGGGCGATAGTGCGCGCAAAACCTGCACGGAGCACCAGCGCATCGAGGCGGGTCTCAAGGATCTCCACCAGGTTTTTACCGGTCTGACCTTCGGTACGCTTTGCCTCGAGGTAGGCGCGGCGCATCTGGGCTTCGCGAATATTGTACTGGGCGCGCAGACGCTGCTTCTCCCGCAGCTGCACCGCGTAGTTAGAATCTGCCTTCTTCCGGGCGCGACCGTGCTGGCCGGGACCGTAGGGGCGACGTTCAAAATATTTTTCTGCCTTCGGGGTCAGTGCAATGCCCAGGGCACGTGACTGACGCACGGTACGGCGGGTACGGTTGTGGTTTGCCACAGCTGTATAACCTTTCAATAGCGGTTGGCAGGGCTCTGCGTGGAACCTACTGCCATTTGTCTGTTGTCTTGGCCTCCGTTCCACCCGTAACTGAGGTGGCGGAGAGTTTGGAGCAGCCGCACTTCCGCACTACGGCTATCCCGGTGATCAGAATAAAACGGGTATCTCCGTATTCATCATGAGGTATTTTGGGTAGCCTGCCAGACTCGCACCAGTCTACTTCACCGCAATAGCTGGAGAAAAATGCTGCGGCGGGCTTCCACTATGTTTTTAGCCACTTCAGCGAATAGAACGTGTGCGCGGGGCACTATCTTTCATCACCGTAATCAGTCTTTCCCCGAAGACGCACCGGTATATTCTCACCGCCCAGCAGGGAGCTGATCCTTTTGAGCCGTTCCTCCAGCTCTTTTTCGTGTCCGTTCCGGCTGGGATAGTAGTAGCGTCTACCGAGTAGCGAATCCGGTAGGTACTGCTGGCGCGCAACAGAGAAAGGCTCATCGTGAGGGTAGATATACCCTACTCCGTGACCATACTGGGCAGCACCACCGTAGTGCCCGTCCCGCAGGTGCATGGGCACGGTGCCGGAATTACCTTTTTGCACGTCGGCCATCGCCGCATCGATTGCGCTAATCACAGAGTTTGATTTGGGCGCTGTCGCCAGGTGGATCACCGCCTGCGCAAGGTTAATACGAGCCTCGGGCAGACCTATAAGTTGCACGGCCTGAGCCGCATCGACAGCCGCGGTCAGCGCCGTGGGATCTGCCATGCCAATATCTTCGCTAGCGTGAACGATCAGCCGCCGCGCTATGTATCGGGGGTCTTCTCCCGCCACAATCATACGCGCCAAATAGTGCAGGGCCGCATCTACGTCTGAACCGCGAATAGATTTGATTAAAGCGCTGGTGACGTCGTAATGCTGGTCCCCCTGACGGTCGTAGCGCAGAGCCGCCTGGTTGAGAGCTTCTTCGGCATGCTGGCGTGTGACCCGTGTTTTCTCCCCCTCACCGCCCCCACCACCGGCGGCCAGGGCCACCGCGGCTTCAAGGCTGGTCAGTGCCTTGCGGGCATCACCGTTTGCAAGCTGCACCAGGTGGTCTCTGGCGCTGCTCAGGAGCGTGACCGATCCGCCAAACCCTCGGGGATCAGCTACCGCGCGGTCGAGCAGGTCGGCAATATCCGAATCGTCAAGACCTCTCAGGGTCAGCAGGATAGAGCGGGAAAGGAGCGGGGAGATCACAGAAAACGAGGGGTTCTCCGTGGTTGCCGCCACCAAAACCACCCACCGGTTTTCAACACCGGGCAGCAGGGCATCTTGCTGCGCCTTTGTGAAGCGGTGGATCTCGTCGAGAAAGAGAACGGTGGTGGTGCCGTGAAGATCGCGGTCGGTCAGCGCCGCCTCCATCACCGCCCGAACATCCTTAACACCGGCGGTCACCGCCGAAAGTTCCACAAATTTCCGGTGCCCGCCGCGGGCAATCACGTGGGCTAGCGTGGTTTTACCGGTACCCGGAGGCCCCCAGAGGATCACCGACTGCGGGCCGGTCAGGGTGGTTGACTCCCCCGCCAGTATGCGCAGGGGCGATCCGGTCGTGAGCAGATGCTTTTGCCCCACCACCTCATCCAGGGTGCGCGGACGCATACGAACGGCCAGCGGATTGTGGGGCCGTGTTGGTCGACTACTATCGTCGTGGGACTCAGAAACGTCAAAGAGTGAATCGGTCACCCTCTTACTTTAGCGTCTTATCCGGTAGCCTAGCCCAGCTGTTCGCTGTCAAGAATCAGGGTAACCGGTCCATCGTTCACCAGGCTCACCCTCATATCCGCACCGAACTCTCCGGTCTCCACCCTGGCACCGAATGCTCGCAGATACCCCACGTAGCGATCAAAGAGATCTCCGGAGACACTGCCCGGCGCTGCCGCGGACCACGAGGGGCGGCGGCCCCGCCGGGCATCACCGTAGAGGGTGAACTGGGAGATGACAAGGAGAGGCGCCCCCAGGTCCGAGCAGCTTTTCTCCCCTCTCAGCAACCGCACCTTCCACGTTTTTTCGGCAAGCTTGTAAGCGGTCCGCTCACTATCGTCGTGGGTGATACCCACCAGCGCGAGCAGGCCGGGTTCGGTGATCTCACCCACGGTCTTCCCCTTCACCGTGACGGCGGCCGATGTTACCCGCTGTAAGATTACTCTCATCCGATACCCGCCTAGGGTGTATTCTTTCTGGGTTTGAAATCCACACCCGCCTCTTGACGCTGCTGGGCGGTGATGGGGGCGGGGGCGGAGGTCAGCGGGTCAAAACCGTTTCCGGTTTTGGGGAAGGCAATAACATCGCGGATAGAATCGGTTCCACCCAGAAGCTGCAGCACACGATCCCAGCCAAAGGCTATACCGCCCATAGGGGGGGCACCGTAGGAGAAGGCTTCCAGCAGAAAACCGAACTTCTCTTCTGCCTCTTCTTGACCGATACCCATGACGGCAAAGATACGCTCCTGAATATCGCGGCGATGCACACGAATGGAGCCTCCCCCAATTTCATTGCCGTTACACACGAGATCGTAAGCATAGGCCAGTGCCCGGCCGGGGTCCTTATCGAAGGTATCGAGGTAGTCATCTTGGGGGGATGTGAAAGCGTGATGCACAGCGGTCCAGGACGAATGACCCAGCGCCACGTCGCCCGCGGCTGTGGCTTGATCGGTCGGCTCAAACATGGGCGCGTCAACAACCCACACAAAAGACCAGTCCCCCTCCGTAATAAGCCCGGTGCGATGGGCTATCTCCACCCGGGCTGCACCTAACAGAGCGCGGGAGGGCTGTGCCTGGCCGGCGGCAAAGAATATGCAGTCGCCCGGCTGAGCCCCGGCCGCCGCAGCCAGACCCTCACGCTCGGCATCGGTAATGTTTTTGGCAACCGGACCGGTGAGCTCGCCGTCGTCCTGTACCAGGACGTAGGCGAGACCGCGGGCGCCGCGCTGCTTTGCCCATTCCTGCCAGGCATCGAGGGTGCGGCGAGGCTGTGAAGCGCCACCGGGCATCACAACCGCTCCCACATAGGGTGCCTTAAAAACTCTAAACGTAGTGTCTTTAAAATAGTCGGTGAGTTCGGTGAGTTCCAGACCGAAACGAAGGTCGGGCTTGTCGGTGCCGTATTTGCGCATCGCCTCGGCAAAAGTGATGCGCTCGATGGGGCGCGGAACCCGCACATCGATGAGGGACCACACCGCCTCAACAATACGCTCACCCAGGTCGATAATATCTTCCTGATCTACAAATGAAGCCTCAATATCCAGCTGGGTGAATTCGGGCTGGCGGTCAGCACGGAAATCTTCATCGCGGTAACAGCGGGCAAGCTGATAGTACTTTTCAACACCGCCCACCTGGAGGAGCTGTTTGAAGAGCTGCGGGGACTGCGGCAGCGCATACCAGCTTCCGGGTGCCAGTCGTGCCGGTACCAGAAAGTCACGTGCGCCCTCGGGGGTTGACCGGGTTAGGGTGGGGGTTTCCACCTCGGTGTAGCCGTCTTCCTCCAGCACGGCACGGGCACGGCGGTTTGCCTCCGAGCGCAACCGTATCAGGCGGGCAGGCTCGGGCCGTCTCAGGTCAAGGTAACGGTATTTGAGCCGGGCCTCTTCGCCCACTTCAACATGCTGGTCGATTTGAAAGGGGAGGGCTGCGGCGGTGTTGAGCACTTCCGTTGATTGAACCTCAACCTCAATGTCACCGGTTTTCAACTGGGGGTTCTCGTTACCGGCGGGCCGACGAGTCACCCGACCTATCACCTTCAGGACATACTCGTTGCGCAGGTGTTCAAAGTCTTCTTCGTTGTGGAACACGCACTGGGTGACACCTTCGCGGTCACGCAGATCAACAAAGGCGACCCCGCCGTGATCGCGGCGGCGGGCAACCCACCCGGTGAGAGTCACGGTCTCTCCAATGTTTTCGGCGGTGAGTTCGCCGAGGGTGTGCGTGCGTAGCATTCTTTTCCTTTCTACGGTTCTAGCCGGTGACTGTCGGTAGAACAAACAGATCGTGTGTAGGTTGGGCTGTTGCTAAGTCTAGCGGTCTTTAGCGGTCGCTGCCGGTTACCGTGACGTGCAGGTCTTCAAGCGGAGGGGCCCAGGTCTGAGGCTGCGCCTCTACCTGCTCCCCGGATCGAATATCTTTGACCTCGTGCACCGGTTGGCCAGAATCGTTGATGTGGGTGAACCAGACGAAGGGGATACCCCGTTTTTCAGCGTATCTGATCTGCTTACCAAATTTGGCAGCGGTTGCTGACACCTCGCAGGGGATACCGCGTGCCCGCAGTGCCTGGGCAACGTCTTGGGCCTGGTTCCACATCAGATCGTTGGTCAGCGCTATAAGCACAGCGGAAGGCACTTTGCGGGATGCCACCGCCATGTTCTCGGCGATAATCCGGGACACAAGACGGGTAACACCGATAGACAGGCCCACCCCGGGAAAAACGCGTTTACCGTGTGCGGCCAGAGATTCATAGCGGCCACCCGAGCAGATGGAACCGAGCTTTTCATGACCTACCAGCAGTGTCTCGTAGACGGTGCCGGTGTAGTAGTCTAGGCCGCGGGCGATCGAGAGGTCTGCGATAACCTTTCCCGGTGCCCGCTGGGCTGCCTGCCCCACCACTTCGGCGAGTTCATCCAGTCCCTCGTCCAGGAGGCGGTGTTCTGCACCCAGTGCCCGCACCCGATCGACGAAAGAGGTATCCTCAGCCCGAATTTGCGCCAGTGCCAGGGCCGACTGCGCCTGATCGTCCGTAGCTCCCAGCTCCTCTTTGAGCAGCTGGGCAACCGCCTCTGCCCCAATTTTCTCTAACCTGTCGATATTGCGCAGCACACCGGCGGTATCGGTCAGACCTATCCCCCGGTAAAAGCCCTCGGATAGTTTTCGGTTGTTGACCCGAACCCTGAAATCGCCTATCCCGAGTCTGGTGAGCGCGTCAACCATCACCAGGGCCAGCTCCACATCGTAGCGAAAAGGCAGTGAGCCGTCCCCCACCACGTCAATATCTGCCTGGGTAAATTCGCGGAACCTGCCGTCCTGCGGTCGTTCGCCGCGCCATACTTTCTGCATTTGGTACCGCTTAAAAGGGAAGTTGAGGTAACCCGCATTTTCAACCACATAGCGGGCAAAAGGTACGGTGAGGTCAAAATGCAGGGCGAGTTTTTCTTTGTCACGGGCACCCGAGGCGGGGTTATCTAAAAGACGGGAGACACTGTACACCTCTTTGTCTATTTCGCCTTTGCGGAGCAGCTGCGCGACGGTCTCAACCGAGCGCGTTTCAATGGGTGAGAAGCCGTGGAGCTCAAAGGTTTCACGTAGGGTGTCCAGAACATGGTTTTCAATGAGTCTTTCCTCGGGTAGGAGTTCTGGAAAACCTGACAGTGATGCCTTGCGAGCCATGTACTCTCCTTGAAGAACTTGGGTATCCGTGATCGGCTTTACTCTAACGGTGGGGTTGACCGCCGAGTGCCCTACGGTGTTTTGGGTCTGCTATCAAGGGTACTCCGCTGAGAAGTGATTACCCAAAGAACATGGGTGATGTGGGTAGGTTTTTATCGGTGTAGTAACCTTCGGGTGGGGCGGAATACGGTTGCCCGCACCAGGTGTCTAAAGCTATCCTTTAATCACGCTCTCATTATTATTTTTTGCGACCCTTGATACGCAGGGGTACAGGTTGTGGGAAGCGATTTTCTTTGTTTAAACGCGCATATGCGCCCAAGGTGAAAGAGTTTTAGCGGTGACTACACAATCCGACGACGTAAACCCCGTGGACCTTGAGAAGGCCCGTAAGTTTGGCAGGGTGTCAGATGACGGCCACGTGTTCGTAATCGTCGAGGGCGAAGAGTACGCGGTTGGTCAGCTTCCCGATGCCGACGCCGACGAGGCGCTTGCCTATTTTGCCCGTAAGTTTGAAAATGTTGAAGCGCAGGTAACCCTTCTTGAGTCCCGTGTGGAACGGGCTGCCCCGGCCGCTGATCTGCAGAAATCTGTGGAGCAGCTCGGTGCCCAGGTCGCCACCAGAAATATGGTGGGTGACTACGCAAACCTGCAGGAGAGGCTCACGGTGATTACCGGCAAAATTGCCGAGCTTGCAGAGACCGAGAAAGAGAGGCAGGCGGCTGCACGCCAGGCCGCTCTCGAAGCGCGTGAGGCCATTGTTTCTGAGGCCGAGTCCATTGCCGGCCAGGACCCCGCTAAGACACACTGGAAGAATTCTCACTCAACCATGAACAAGCTGTTTGAGCGGTGGAAGGCGACCCAGCGGGAGCACCACCTTCCCAAGTCTGTTGAAGACGACCTGTGGAAGCGTTTCCGCGCTGCACGAACTACGTTTGACCGGCACCGTCGGGCGCATTTTTCTTCTCTTGACGAGGCTAACGCCAAAGCGAAACGCGCTAAAGAGGCTCTTATCGCTGAGGCTGAAGAGCTTTCTCAGTCCACGGATTGGGCGGCAACAGCCGCTAAATACCGCGGGCTGATGGACCGCTGGAAGGCTGCTCCGCGGGCTTCCCGCAGGGAAGATGACGCGCTGTGGGCCCGTTTCCGTGCAGCCCAGGATAAGTTTTTTGATGCCCGCAACGCGATGAACGCCGAGCTCGATAAAGAGTACGAGGCCAATCTGGCGGTTAAAGAGAAGCTGCTGGATGAGGCCCGCGCTCTTATACCGGTCAAGAATATCAAGGAGGCTAAAGCAGCCTTTGACGGTATCCTTGACCGCTGGGATCGGGCGGGGAAGGTTCCTCGCCGTGACCTGCGCCGGGTTGAGGGCGAGCTGAAGAAGGTTCAGGATGCGATCCACCATGCTGAAAATGCCCGGTGGGCTAAGACCGACCCCGAGAAGCAAGCCCGCGCACACTCGATGCTGGCCCAGCTCGAAGAGACCATTACCGGGCTTGAGGCGGATCTCAAAGAGGCTGAGGCCAGCGGAGATAGCCGGCGGGTGAAGAAGGCCCGTGAGGCCCTTGATACCCGGCGACAGTGGCTCGACACTCTCCGTGCTTCATCTGCCGATTTGAAGTCCTAACCCTATCCTCAGCGCAGGTGCAGTGTAGCTGGGCGGGGTGCACCTTATCCACAGATTGGGGTGCACCCCGTTTTTGCGGCCTTTTCAGTGACAAGATATGAGTATGGTTACTTCACGTTCTCGTCTATCGGTGCTCGCGCTCCTGCCCTGTCCGCTGCTGCCCCCACAACGCACCGGTTTCTTTGGAAGCTTTCGAAACCCCGCCACGCCTGCGAGGCGGCAGCCTCAAGATAGCTTTGAGGAATCTTATCAACAGTGCCGCGAGCACCTGATTCCGGCCAGTGATTTTAGCTCTCATCCCGGGGAAGCTATGATTTTCGCCAGGGAGCACGGACTAGCCCACCTGTGTTTTAACATGTATTATCCCGCCCACCGTGAATCTACTCCCCTGCTTCGGGCCGCCGCTCTCTACGAGTGTCTGGGGAAAACCTATACGGGCCGTGGCAGGGTCTCGCGACAGAGTGCCGCCTGGATCTGGGGCTACCTCCCCTCGCTACCGTCCGTCCTCCACATTGATTTTGATCGAACACTGCGGCTCAACGTCACCCGTGCCCGGCAACATCATATTGAAACCCACCAGGTACGTGTGATTGCCTACGACTACATCCAGCTAGGTCTGCTTCGTGTCACCACACCGCTTCGCACCGTCATTGACCTGCTTCTCTACGACCAGGGACAAGAGGCTGACCGACTGATCGGTGCGATGCTAGATGATCCACGGCATAGCTGCTCTGCGGACCGGGTACACGAGATCATGGATATGATGACCTACGTGCGTCACAAGGCGCGTGCCCTTGATCGTCTAGACAGGATCGTTTGTGGGTAGGCCAGCCCGGTATCCTAGTCCTGGCTGTCCAGCGGCTTTGCCCCGGTGAGCCGGTAGACCTTATAAACCCCCTCAACATTTTTCAGTACGTTGAGAAGGTGATCGAGCATATAGCGGTCTCTCAGCTCCAGCGTAAACCGATTGATGGCAAAACGATCGGCATTGGTCAAAACACGGGCATCGACGATATTGGTCTGATTTTCGGCAATCACCTTTACAAGGTCCATCAGCAAGGACTTGCGATCCAGGCCCTCGACCTGCACAATCACGCGGTAGAGCGCGTTTGAGGTCCGGGCCCAGTGTACCTCGGTTGCCCGCGGCTCTTCATCGATATGCCGCATATTGGGGCAGTCGGTGCGATGGACCGAAATACCGCGGGTGCGTGTCACCACCCCCACGATCTCATCGGGCGGAACCGGGTTGCAGCATTTGGCAATGTGCGTCAGCACTCCCTCGGCGCCGGGCACAACAATGCCGTTGTCACTGACCGTGCGGTGCGAGGAAAACATATCTTCATCGAATTCGGTGACCACCTCGTCTACGGCGTCGTCTTCTTCACCGTAGTAGATTTTAACGAAGGCATCGATCGCATCCTGCGCTTTGATCTCGTTCTCACCGATTGCGTGGTAGAGGGAGGCCCCGTCATTTTTGTGGAATTCGTGGGCAACCTGCATGAGCAGGTTGGGGGTGAGCATTTTGGTGAGTGGGAGCTCGTGGTTGCGCATTGCCCTGGTGAGGGTATCGCGGCCCTTATCGATAGCTTCAAGACGGCGACCCTTGGCAAAGTGCTGGCGTATCTTGGTTTTTGCCCGTGATGAGCGCACAAATTTTAGCCAGTCTTCGCTGGGACCCTGGTTTTCGTCACGGGTGGTGAGGATTTCGACCACATCACCGGAATTGAGAATCGAGTGAAGAGGTACCAGTCTGCCGTTGACCTTGGCGCCGATAGTTTTATCCCCTACCTCCGTGTGGATAGAGTAGGCAAAATCTACCGGGGTGGAATCGGCGGGCAGGGTAATGGGTTTACCCTGCGGAGTGAGAACCACGACCTCATCGCCCTCAAGGGTATCTGCAAGAAGCTCGTAGAATTTTTCGGACTCCGGGTTGGAACTAGAAATCTCGGTAATATTTTGTAGCACCCCGATATTGATGGCCGCGGTCTGGGCGCCCGATTGGTGGCTCTTTGCACGGTCCAGGGACTCTCCTCGCGATGCCGCTTTATAGCGCCAGTGCGCAGCAACACCGTATTCGGCTTCCTCGTGCATTTCATAGGTGCGAATCTGGATTTCTAGGGGGAGGTTTCCGGGGCCGTCAACGGTGAGGTGCAGGGACTGGTAATGGTTGTTCTTGGGCGATTTTATGTAGTCTTTGAAGCGGCCGGGGACCGCGCTCCACAGGCTCATCACGTGCCCTAGCACAGCGTAACAGCTGTCTTCTTCCTCCACCATGATTCGCACGGCGAGAATATCATTGATTTCGTCAAAGCTCTTGTTCTTTGACTTCATTTTCTGGTGGATTGAGTAGTAGTGTTTGGGGCGGCCGGTTACCGTAGCGCTGATACCGACCTTCTGCAGCCGGTCTTCAATGCCGCTCTTTGCCTCGTCCAGGTATTTCTCTAGTTTGGGGGTCCTCTCCCCCACCATACGCACGATCTCACGGTAAATATCCGGCGACATGGCGGCAAACGAGAGGTCTTCAAGCTCCCACTTGATGGTGTTGAGCCCCAGGCGGTGGGCAAGTGGGGCATAAATCTTCAGGGTCTCTTCGGCTTTTTTCGCCGCTGACGCTGCCGGCACAAACCTCCAGGTTCTCGCGTTGTGCAGCCGGTCGGCAAGCTTGATGAGTAGCACCCGGATATCCTTGCTCATGGAAAGCACCAGTTTGCGGATCGTCTCAATAGGAGCATTTTCACCGTATTCCATCTTGTCAAGCTTGGTCACCCCATCAACCAGGTAGGCGACCTCCTCCCCAAAATCTTCGGCGAGCTGCTCACGCGTGTAATCGGTGTCTTCAACGGTATCGTGCAGCAGACCGGCTACGAGTACCGTGCCGGAGGCACCCATCTCTGCAAGGATAGCGGTTACCGCAACGGGGTGGGTGATATAGGGGTCACCGCTTTTTCTTTTCTGCCCCTGGTGGTATTTGTTGGCTACCTGAAATGCCCGCTGGAGCACCTCAAGATTTTCTTCGGGATGGTATTTTCGTACGGTTCGCACCACCGGGGCAAGAACCGGTGAGAAGCGTAGCGGCTGCACTTCTGCCCCGGCCATTTTTCTCCCAAAAACCAGCCGGTTAGGAACACGTTCAGAGGCAGCCATCACACGGTGCGAGCTCCCCAGGCTTTTTTGCGGATTATTTCCTAACATCGTGGGGGAAATAATATTTTTATCGACTCCTCGCCCTGAATCAGTCATTGGTCGGTGTTCCTTCCCTGCATGAATGGGCTTATATTGTATCGCTCATAGTACTACCAAAAAAGCGGGCGGGTAAGTGGCCTCAACAGTAGCCGCTTACCCGCCCGAGTCAAAGGATTAACGCTAGTCCCCCGAAGACACCGTATGCAGGGTGACCTGCACGGTAGGTGAAAGATCAGCGTCATCATCGGTCTCAGACTCGGCAGATACCTTTCCCGATCGTAGATCTTCAACCAGACGGGTATGGGCAACAATCCCTTTCTCCCCCAGGCGCAAAGCACCGTAAAGCGGGGCAGATACAAAGAGCGTTCCCACCGTTCCCACGATGATCCCCACAAAAAGCGCAAGCGAAAGATCACGCAGTGTTCCGGCCCCCAGGATAAAGACACCGATAAAGAGGATTGCCCCCACCGGAAGAGCCCCCACCACAGAGGTATTGATGGACCGGACCAGTGTTTGGTTGACGGCCAGGTTAACCTGCTCCCCATAGGTGGTATCCCTGCGGGATTCAATACCGGCAGTATTTTCCCGAATCTTGTCGAAAACAACCACCGAATCATAGAGTGAATAGCTCAAAATGGTGAGAAAACCAATAATCGCGCTGGGAGTAATCTCAAAATCAACCAGCGCGTAAATACCCACCGTAATCACCACGGTAAAGGCGAGACCCGCGATCGCGGCCAGCGACATCTTCCAGGTACGAAAATACAGTGCCATACCGATGAGAGCAAGCACCACAAAAGCAACCAGACCGTAGAGCGCCTGTCGGGTGACGTCCGCCCCCCACGTGGGACCAACAAAGGACGAGGTCACATCGCTTTCCCCCACACCGTAAGCGTCCTGTAGGGCCTGTTTGACCACCAGAGTCTCATCATCGGTTAGCTGACTCATCTGTGCCTGAACAGTGTTTGCCGAAATATTGGTGACCCGCACGTCACCGGCTGCAGGGACAGAATCGGCGATAGCCTTTTCCCCCAGAGAAACATCGGTGTTCTCCGTTGCCGATACCGTAAATTCCGAACCACCGCGGAAATCAATACCCAGGTTAAAGCCACCCTTGATCACCGGTACAAGTATCGACAGTACCACCAGCACCAGGGCGATACTCAGCCACAGCCTACGCCGCGGGATAAAACCATAGGATCGTTCACCCGAGTGAAGATCATTACCAAAACGTGCCAGAGCATTAGCCACAGCTAAACCCTCCCTTCTTGATCTTCACGCCTGTTCTCAGCTGTCTCGGCGGTGTCTGCATCCGGATCCTGCTGCTTACCCCGCTGGGCTCGACGCCGTTCAGCGATACTCAGACCGTCTGTTTCCCGCGGTTGACGTAATCTGCCGGCACCCCGGTAGAGGGGTACAGCGCCTAGTGCCACGGGATCGAGGCCGGAATGTTTTCCACCGCCACCAAAATAGTCGGTGCGGGCAAGCAGGGTGAGTACGGGGTGGGTGAAGAGGAAAACAACAATTAAATCGGCTATAGCCGTCAACCCCAGGGTAAAGGCAAACCCGCGCACCGACCCCACCGACACCACATAGAGCACCGCCGACGCCAAGAGGTTAACCGCTTTGGACGCCAAGATGGTTTTTCTGGCACTCACCCAACCGTGGTCTACCGCAGCGGGAATGGATCGGCCCAGACGAATCTCGTCTCGAATACGCTCAAAATAGACAATAAAGGAGTCAGCGGTCTGCCCCACCGCCACAATGAGGCCGGCTATACCTGCCAGAGATAGACGGTAGTTCATGCTCCACCCCAGAAGCACAATCGCCAGGTAGGAGACGATACCGGCAATGACCAGCGAAGCAATGGTGACAAGCCCCAGTAGACGGTACTGGAAGAGAGAGTAGATAAAGACCAGCAGCAAACCGATCGCACCCGCGATGAGCCCCATCTGCAATTGGCTTGATCCCAAGGTCGCAGAAATCTGTTGCTCAGACTGAATCGTGAAGCTAATCGGTAGCGCACCGTATTTGAGTTGTTCCGATAGCGCCTTGGCGCTCTGCTCATCAAAATTTCCGGTAATCTGCGGGTTACCGTCGGAGATCACGGCCTGGGTCACCGGTGATGACAGCACATTGCCATCGAGCATGATGGCGAACCGGGCACGGGGGTCATTGGGGTTCTGTCCGTACACCGCGTAGAGACGGGTGGTAATCTCCTGAAAAGTTTCTTTTGCCGGTTCGGTAAAACTAATGTTGACCCCCCACTGTCCGGTGGAGACCCCGGTGCTATTTGTCACCTGCGAGTAGCTGGCGTCGGCAATATCGCTACCGGCAAGCTCTACCGGTCCCAGAATATATTTTTCAGAGCCATCGGTTGCGCAGGCGACAATAGCGGAATTCGGGTCTTCGTGCTCGGCCTGCTCAGATTCGCCGGCGGTGCAGTCTCTCGCCTCGTACTCTCTCCACAGCTCTGCGGTCAACCAGTTAGGGTCAGAACCGTTCGTCGGTTCTGCTGAGGGGGCGGGAAGCCGGTCCTGCGGCAGGGCCTGTTCACCGGTCACCGGTGCGGGGCTACCGGCGGTAATAACAGCCCGGAAATCCATCTGTGCTGAAGCCTGAATGAGTTCCCTGGTCGTATCATCGAGTGTTCCGGGAACAGATACCACCACGTTCGACCCCGACTGAGTGCTCACTTCAGCTTCGGTGACACCGGAGCCGTCCACGCGCTGGCGAATAATCTCCACCGCCTGATTGAGCTGGTCTTCACTCACCCTATCGGAGTCCGACCCGTTGACTCTGGGGGAAAGAATCATCTGTGTGCCCCCGGAAAGATCCAGTGCAAGTTTTGCCCCCCAGCTCCCACCGGCAAAAGTTGTTGCAAAAACCCCTCCGCAAAGCCCCATGATCAGCAGGACCATGGTGATGAGAGCACCCCTTGATTTAGCTAGTTGGCTACGCTTGGCCATGCTATCCCTTCGTATAACAGCGGCTACGGTGTACCGCCCGAGCGATACACCGTATGGGATGTGAGGATCCTAGTCTTCTTTACCCTGGTGACGGTACCTATAGTCGTCGCCAGATTCCTCGGCTACTTCTTCGCTCGTCGTATCGGGCTGACCCTCAGACTCTTCAGCCTGCTTTTCCTCGTTGAGCACGGTGGTGACGGTTTGCAGGTGAACTTTCACCCGGCTACCGGGCGAAACCTCAAGAATCACAAAATTTTCATCATTATTAACCTCAACCACGGTACCGAAAAGCCCAAAATTGGTCATCACCTCGGTACCGGGAACCATTGAATCTTGGCGCTCTTTAAGCTGCGCCTGCATTTTTTTCTGCCTGCGAGCCGGCATGATAAAAAGAAAAATGATCGCCACAACCATCAGCACCAGGAAGATGAGGTTGTTGCCGGAGCCCCCGGAAGAGCTGGCGGCGGTGAGCGTTTGAGCGGATATGTTCAGCATATATACCTTTATCGGGGAAACAGTTCACCACCCATAGTAGTTGATAGCTTGACGGTTAGGCCCGCAACTGTCGGGTGAATTTAGACTAGTTCGGGCGGTTCCAGTCCCAGATGTTCCCAGGCCGCCGGCAGAGCAATCCGGCCGCGCGGTGTCCTTCCCACTAGCCCCTCCCGCACCAGGTAGGGTTCGGCCACCGTTTCAACGGTTTCCACTTCTTCACCCACCGCAATCGCCAGGGTGGAAAGCCCCACGGGTCCCCCACCAAACTTGTGGATGAGGGCTTCGAGTACAGCCCGGTCAAGGCGATCGAGACCGCGCTCGTCGACCTCATACATGTTGAGAGCCGCCGCGGCTTCGGCAGCACCTATACGGTCAACGGTGTTCACCAGCGCCCAGTCTCTCACCCGTCGTAGAAGCCGGTTAGCGATGCGGGGGGTGCCGCGTGATCTGCCGGCAATTTCGGTGTACCCCTCGCCACTGATTTTCATCTCCATGAGTCCGGCTGAACGGCGCAGTACCAGTTCTAATTCGTCGGTCGAATAAAACTCCAGGTGACCGGTGAACCCGAATCGGTCCCTGAGGGGGCCGGGGAGAAGCCCCGCCCTGGTGGTGGCCCCCACCAGGGTAAAGGGGGGAAGCTCCAGCGGGATCGATGTCGCACCAGCACCCTTACCCACCACAATATCGACCCGGAAATCCTCCATGGCCATGTACAGCATTTCTTCGGCGGGCCTACTCATCCGGTGGATCTCATCGAGAAAAAGCACTTCGCCTGGGGTGAGGGATGAGAGGATAGCGGCCAAGTCACCCGAATGCTGGATAGCCGGCCCGGAGGTAATCCGAAGCGGGGCGTCCATTTCTGCGGCAATAATCATCGATAGGGTGGTTTTACCCAGGCCCGGGGGCCCGGAGAGCAGCACGTGGTCAGCACTGCGTCCGCGCAGTTTGGAGGCTTCAAGCAGGAGGGAAAGCTGCTGTCGCACCCGTTTCTGCCCCACAAAATCATCGAGGGCTTTGGGGCGCAACGCCGCCTCAATCATTTTTTCTTCGGGTTCTTCTTCCATGGCAACCAGCCGCTGTCTCTGCACCTGTGCTGATGAGCCGGGCGCTACGGGGTTACCAGGTGGCGGGGTTGAGGTCATGGGAGTAAGTCCTTGAGTTTCGGGGCGGGGGCGATTTAGTGGCGGACGGTGGAATGCTGCGATCCCAGACCTGCCAGAATCGCCTTGAGCGCGCTGGCAACGCTGTGGGTTTCTGCCTCGGGATCTGCTCTGAGGTACGATTCGATCACCGCCAGGGAGTCTTTTTCACTCCAGCCCAAACCAATAAGGGCCTCAAGTACCCGTGGTTTCCAGTCCGGTCCAGTAGCTGAGGAGGGTGCGGGCTGATCACTTTGCTCATCTGTCACGATAAGCTTCCCCGCCAGTTCCAACACAATACGACGGGCACCCTTGGGGCCGATACCGGGAACTTTGGTGAAGGCTTTGTCGTCACCACCGGCCACGGCTTTTTCCACCTCGGCAGCCGTATAGACACCCAAGACAGCTAGGGCGATGCGGGGACCGATACCGGAGACCGAGAGCATCATGTCAAAAACCTCCCGCTCAGCAGAATTAGAGAAACCATAGAGGGTCATGGAATCTTCGCGCACGATCATGGAGGTGAGCACCGTGGCCTGTTCCCCCGGCGTGAGTTCCGCCAGGGTCCGTGCCGGAGCATACACGAGCATGCCGAAACCGCTGACATCGATAACCAAACTGCCAGCAGTAATCTGGGCAACTCTACCGGTGAGGGAACTAATCATAGAGACAATCCTATTCGAATATATGTACTAGTTCCAGCCGTTTGGGCTTTTCCGCAAACTTTTCGCCTCCGCCTCTGCCCAGGCCCTCTGCGCGGCTGTCATGCCTCCGGCTTTCCGGCTGACGGGCAGGGAACCCTGGTGGGTCTGTACACCGGCGCCCAGGTTAATCCTGTTACCGGCTGTCCCCCCGCGCCAGCCGTGACAGATGGCAATAGCCAGAGAGTCTGCGGCATCGGCGGGTTTGGGCATAGTATCCAATCCCAGAATTCGGGTCACCATCCTACCCACCGAGCCCTTATCGGCACGCCCCGAACCGGTGACCGCGGCTTTGACCTCCGAGGGCGTGTGGAAATACACCGGCACACCGCGGGAAGCCGCCGCCGCAATCACTACACCCGACGCGTGAGCGGTACCGATGACGGTATTCACCTGCTCCTGGGAGAAAACCCTCTCGATGGCCAGGGCGTCGGGAGTGTAGGTATCGAGCCACTGCTCAGCCGCACGAAAAATTGTGAGGATCCGCGAATCCAGTGGTTGAGATGCGCGGGTTCCGGCAACATCCACGTCAACCAGGTGGGCTTTGCGGTCGGCGGTCATATCAACCATCCCAAACCCGCAGCGAGTGAGCCCGGGGTCTACCCCGAGGATACGGGCAGCACCGGTGACTCGCGGTAGAGGTTTAAGCCCCGGATGCTGCTGCGCGGTCTTGTACTGAGACATCTCTTCTGAGGCGCGCCCTATTCTGAGGCGAGCTTTTCCAGCGTCTCCGCTGAAATATTGGCGTTGGAGTAAACGTTTTGCACATCGTCGAGTTCTTCGATGGCATCTGCTAAGCGCAGGAACTTTTTGGCGTTCTCCGCATCGAGATCAACTGTCATGGTGGGCCTGAACACCGGATCATCGTTGTTGTAGTCAAGTTCGGCGTTTTCTAGCGCTTGACGGATTTCGGGTAGATCTGTGGCCTCAGAGATCACGGTGAAAACATCGCCGTCGTCGATCACCTCTTCGGCCCCGGCCTCAAGAACAGCCATGAGCACATCGTCTTCGGTCAGGGAATCGGTTTTGGCTACTTCAGCTACACCTTTACGCTCAAAAAGGAAGGCCACCGACCCGGAATCCGCGAGGGTACCACCATTACGGGTCACCGCGGTACGCACTTCCGCCGCTGCCCTGTTGCGGTTGTCGGTGAGACATTCTACGTAGAGCGCGGTACCCGCCGGCCCACGTACCTCATAGATAATCTCTGTGTAATCAACCACCTCGCCGGTGAGGCCGGCACCGCGTTTAATAGCGCGGTCGATGTTGTCATTGGGGACAGAATTTTTCTTGGCTTTAGAAACCGCAAGATCCAGCGCCGGGTTACCGGCGGTGTCGGCGCCTCCCATCCGGGCCGCCACCTCGATTGCCTTAATGTATTTTGCAAATGCCTTGGCGCGCTTGGCGTCAATAGCCGCTTTTTTGTGTTTGGTTGTTGCCCATTTGGAATGGCCCGACACGGTATCTCCTTGTTGCTAGGTCTGTACGCACCCGGTTTTCGGGCACGCGAGAGATGAGGGATCACTCTCTAAATTGTAGCTTTTTGTGGCCCCGCTGGGGCATAGATGAGAGGCTAGCGAGGACGGGCCGCTGCCGAAGCCCGCGCTTTTTCCACCAGACCGTCATCGATAGGGTTGGGTTGAAAGCTGCCGTATTTTTTGCGGGCTGCCGCCTCGACGAGAAAATCTGCGATCCGCGGATTTTTGGGCAGGAGAGATCCATGCAGGTAGGTCCCGATCACCTTGTGCACGCGGGCACCCTCAAAGTTGTCGTGGGTGTTATTACCTGCGCCTTTAGTGACCCGCGCCAGCGGGCGGGTATCCCCGGAAAGGACGGTGAGCCCCGAATGGTTTTCGTAGCCGATGATGGTCCCGAACTCTTCAGACTCTTCGACAATATTGCCGATGAGCCGTTCATCGCCACCGGTAGTCACAGCGTCAAAAATACCGATTCCGGTGAGGGTTTCACCGCCGATAGTGCGGAACTCTTTACCGAAGAGCTGATACAGACCACAGATCAGCAGCATGGGGGTGTTTTCCTCTGCCAGCGCATGCAGGGTATCGGCGTTCGCGTGAAGGTCGTCGTGGATAACAGATTGACCCGAATCCTGCCCGCCCCCACCGATGATGATATCGGCTTCTTTCGGGAACGAATCACCGGGATTATAGTCAATGATATCGGTGGTATAGCCGTGGGCCTGTGCGCGGCGGGAGAGGGAAAGGGTGTTTCCCCAGTCCCCGTAGATATTCATATCCTTGGGGTAGAGCTGTACGATGGTGAGATTTTTTGAGGTCATGAGATTTCTTCTACATCGGTAATTTTGGCGAGTTCTTTGCGGATAGCGAGCATGGCGGTGTAGGTACAGAAGATCTGCATGGGTTTACCCTCCGATGTATTGATGAAATGGGTGAGGGCCTCCCCCAGGTTTTCGTTCACCGCACCCGTGGGTACGTCATCGTGATCGAGGCGCAGCGCCATGTCGTATGCCCGGGTACCGGAGACCGTGCTCACCCCGTTTTGTTGGAGGGAGTGAAAATCTACGTCCCAGAGCCAGGATACGTCGCGGCCGTCGGCGTAGGCGTCGTTAATTGTGATCATGGTGGCGTAGTCGGCAGCATCTGCCGAGGCCAGAGAGAGTCTGAACCCCGAGGGGTTTTTGACCAGGAGTAACTGTAGGGTCTGCCCACCGATGGTCAGTGTTTCTCCGCGGCCAAAGGCCGGGGTAATGGTGGCTAGTTCGTCTAGGAGCACCGTGAGGTTGGCCTGGTCGCCCATCACCTCGAGGGTGAGGGCCATCGCGGCAGCGGCGTTATAGATGTTATAGACACCGTACAGGTTGATGGTTCCTGTTTTTTCTTCTCCCCGGATACCGAAGATAGCTTCTGTGCCGGTGAAGTCTTGGAGTACAACCTCAGCTGAGGGTAGCGGGGAGCTAGTCTGTACAGAGCTTGCACTGCCGGTAGCGCGCATGTCGTCGTCGGAAGGAAACAGGGTGCGCAGTTTATCGGAGAGCCCAAAGTAGCTGATACGGGTTTCGGGGGACGCAGATTCTGCCAGGGAAAGTATACGGGGGTCTTCTCTGTTGAGGACCAGGCTACCGGTGGTTGCTCCCGCTACGGTAGCGAGCATCCGACGGGTAGTGTCAATCTCCCCGAACCGGTCTAGTTGATCCCGGAGCACATTGAGCAGTAGGGCGTAGTTCGGTTTAACTTTTTTGACAAAGTGTACCGCGTGGGCTTCATCCAGTTCGAGTACGGCTATATCGGCATCAAGTTTTCCGCTCAGGCTCATATCGCCCAGAAGGGCTGCGGCAACACCGCGCACAAAATTGGATCCGGTGCGGTTAGTGAACACTTTAAGGCCCTGGGACCGGAGAAGCTGCACCACCATTTTGGTGGTGGTTGTTTTACCGTTGGTACCCGAGATAACCACTACACCCCGGGGAAGTTTAGCAAGTTCTTCCGGCACAAAGTTGGGGTGAAGTTTTTCCATCACGAGGCCGGGAAAAGCCGAACCGCCGCCGCGTAGCGTGGTGGCGTATCGTACGCCCTGCCCAATAAGTCGGGTGAGAGGTCTAGACATGGGAAATATTCTAACAGTCCCTGAGCGGTGGTAAGTCCCGGTACCTGCGCTACCAGGCATCCACCAGGAGGGTGCGGATCTCATCGAGTGTTTGGGACACCGTTTTGGCCCCCGCAATAAGCGGTAGAAAATTGGTGTCTCCGCTCCACCGGGGCACAATATGCTGATGGAGATGGTCGGCTATACCGGCCCCTCCCACCTTTCCCTGATTCATACCGATATTGAACCCGTGCGCGTGGCTCACCTGCCGCAGCACACCCATCGCTTGCTGGGTGATAGCGGAGATTTCGGCGGTTTCCTCTTCGGTGGCGTCATCGTAGTGGGGAATGTGCCGGTAGGGGCAGACCAGCAGGTGACCGGGATTGTAGGGGTAGAGGTTGAGCACCGCGTAAGCCTGGGCACCCCGGTAGACGATAAATGCCTGACGGTCGGTGCGCCGGGGTGCGGTGCAGAAGGGGCAGGTATTTTCGCTATGCTCCAGCTGACCTCCGGCAACGTAGGCTCTACGGTGAGGTGTCCATAGCCGCTGAAAGGCATCGGGAACCCCGGGCAGCTCATAGGTGTCGGTAGTATAGTCGTTTTCAGTCATTGCTATCTATCGGGTCGAGAAACAAAAGACCGCCCCCTACCTGGGATCCTCATTGATACGACCGCGCACATGGGCAACAATTCGTGCCACGGCCTCATCAAGAGGCACACCGTTATGCTGGCTACCATCGCGGAACCGGAAAGATACAGCACCGTTCTCGGCGTCTTCACCGCCGGCGATCAAAATAAACGGCACCTTCTCTTTAGAGGCGGTACGGATCTTCTTGGGGAACCGGTCGGTCCCGTAGTCGACTTCTACGCGCACCCCCTCGGCCGCTAACCGGGCAGCTACCTGCCCCATGTAATCGTTAAAGGCCTCGGCAACCGGTACACCCACCACCTGCACCGGGGCAAGCCAGGCGGGGAAGGCACCGGCGTAGTGCTCGGTGAGTACACCAAAAAAACGTTCCAGAGAACCAAATTTTGCCGAGTGGATCATCACGGGCTCCTGCCTGCTCCCGTCAGATGCCTGGTACTCCAGACCAAACCGAGTGGGCTGGTTGAAATCATACTGTACCGTTGACATCTGCCAGGTGCGTCCCAGCGCATCTTTGGCCTGCACCGAAATTTTGGGCCCGTAGAAAGCCGCACCACCGGGGTCGGCAACCAGGTCAAGCCCCGTCTCTACCGCAACCTGCTCGAGGATCGCGGTTGCCTCCTCCCACTGTCGGTCGGTACCAATAAATTTGTCCTTCTTATCCCCCTCGGTGTCCCGGGTAGAAAGTTCAAGATAAAAATCAGACAGGCCGAAATCTTTCAGCAAATCCAGCATAAACCGCAGTAGGTGCCGCACCTCATCGGGAGCCTGTTCCTTGGTCACGTAGCTGTGCGAGTCGTCCTGGGTGATCATACGCACCCTGGTCAGCCCCTGCAAAACCCCCGACTTCTCATCGCGGTAGACCGTACCAAACTCAAACAGACGCAGCGGAAGCTCCCGGTAGGAGCGGCCGCGGGAGCGAAAAATTTCGTTGTGCATGGGACAGTTCATGGCCTTGAGGCGGTAAGCCTGACCCTCAGCATCCATGGGCGGAAACATGCCATCGGCGTAGTAGGGCAGGTGGCCGGAGGTATAGTACAGCTCTTCTTTAGCAATATGCGGGGTCTTCACATACTGAAAACCCTCGGCAATATGACGCTCGCGAACATAGTTTTCCATCTCCCGCAAAATAATGCCCCCCTTGGGGTGGAAAACCGGCAGACCGGGGCCAATAGTCTTGGGAAAAGAAAAAAGGTCAAGCTCCTCGCCTAAACGACGGTGGTCTCGGCGCTCAGCCTCGGCGATACGTTCCTTGTAGGCGGCAAGCTCATCCTTGCTGGGCCAGGCGGTACCGTAGATCCGCTGTAGCATAGGGTTCTTTTCCGAGCCTCGCCAGTATGCACCGCCGGCGCGCATCAGCGCATAGCCGTGAGCAATCAGCTTGGTGTCCGGCAGGTGGGGTCCGCGGCAAAGATCCTTCCAGACCACTTCACCGGTCTTAGGGTGCACGTTATCGTAGATGGTGATTTCATCCCCGCCCACCTCGACCGAGGCTCCTTCTGCTTCCTCGGCCCCGGAACCGGGCCCCTGTGCTAAAGATAGGAGTTCCAGCTTGTAGGGTTCGTCTGCCATCTCAGCCTGGGCCTGAGCCTGGGTCACGCTTCTACGCCTAAATTTCTGGCCGGATTTAATAATCTTCACCATTGATTTCTCGATCTTTTTCAGATCTTCGGGGGTGAAGGGGTCTCTCACATCAAAGTCGAAATAAAAACCGTCGGTAATATAGGGGCCAATGCCGAGCTTGGCGTCTGGGCGATAATCCTGTACCGCCTGCGCCATCACGTGTGCGGCGGAATGACGCAGCACGTTAAGCCCCTCTTCCTCATGGATCGAGACAGGTACAACCGTGTCGCCATCCTGTAACCGCTGAGTGAGGTCAACCAGCACATTGTTTACTCTGGCAACAACGATTTCGCGCTGGTGAGCAAAAAGGTCGGCGGCAGTGGTTCCAGCAGCTACAGACCGCGACTCGCCAGCAACGTTCACCCTAATATTCTCGGCAGACAATGGGTCTCCTCTGCGTTGTGTGCGCACCCGTACAGGGGGCACGCTCGATTTTTCTCTGTGCGGTACAGCGGGCACAAATCGTCTTAAGTCTACTGCAGACAGCTCCGACTTCGGTGAGATTTTAAATATTTTTCCCCACGGTGAGGTGATAACCGTTACTCTTAGAGGTATAGCTTGATCACGATGCAGGAGGCTCTCATGGACCGGAGGATGATTACCCTTATTACGAACACCGCCAAAAACCCGCGGGCAGTATCTGTTGAAACCCGCCCCGTTCGGCCTCAGGATGCTCGGGCACTCGCCCGCCTACTTTTTAACGCCTACGATGACGGCAGTCTCACCTCGCAGGACCGGGCACTCCAAGACGTGTATTCCATACTTGACGGTAGCCACGGAGACTTCTATCCCGAGGCTTCCCCCATGGTTGTTGACCCCAACGGCAGAGTCGTTGCCGCAGCGCTCTGTCTGTATAACCGCAAAGACAGCGTGGAACCAGCCAGTATTGCCACCATCTACGAACTGGTAACCGCGGCTTCTCGCCGTAGGGAGGGGCTGGCTGAACAGCTTATTCGGCTCAGCCTTGACACCATGCACAGGGCAGGAATAGGCGAAGTCACCGTGCGTATCCCCGAGTCAAATGCTGCCGCGCTGGCTCTTTACCTGACCCTGGGTTTTAGACGCTGGCAGAATCCAGAGGACAGCGATGACATCTACTAGCAGAGTGAAACCGCACCCTAGCTGTCACCGACACTCCAACCGGGGCCTCTTCCCCACCCCGGGTCCGCGTAGGCTTCAACCACAGCGTCTTCAACATCGGCGACGGTCAATTCGGGGTCGATATCAGTGAGAGCTCCCACCGTCTGAGGGTCAAGGTCCAACCCCAAGGCCCTATAGACGTCTTGGGTGACAGCACGCAGCTCATCGCTACCGTCAACCACGATTCCGGCGCTCAGCCACCAGGCTCCTGCGGCCACCCGCTGGGCTGTGCCCACAATTTTTATGGGCCTACCCGAGGAAAGGTAGGCGTGTACCGAATGCTGACCGGGGCAGTACTCCCCCGCTATTTCACCCACACCGGCTTCAACTCCCAGCGCGGTGAGAGCCCGCTGAAATAGCTGCCCAAAGGCATTGAAGCGATCCACGGTTCCGCTGACCGCATCGTGATCGGCCTGAAAATGATCGACGATCAGGCAGCCGGGGTGGTAGCCGGCGGCGTGGCCACCCACGGGGCGTACCAGGGGCCGGTAGCCGTGCGCCACGGCTGTTGCCCGCGCATTCTCAAATTTTGGGTTCAGCTCATCCCTACGGCCAAAAGCCATATTTTTTGCCGGCCGATAGAGGCGAAGCACCGAAGGCTGCTCCCCGCGACCCACCGCCCGCAGCAGGCTCACCGACTCCTGAAATGAATACATATGGTCTCCGGGGCGGTGGAGGTCGCGGATAACGTGTATGTTCATAAATATTGCCAGCTCAACATCTTAAAAATGAATAGGTTTATCTGGGCTGAGTTGGTAACCGCTGTTCTTTCTGACCTTTCTGTGCATCGGATGCCATTTGTGATCGCCACTCATGGACCAGACCATTTCTTCTACTTTCTCTGCTGAGCCTATGAGCAATCGAAATCCCGGAGATTTGACTTTTCGTACATGTACATTACAGACATGGCATTGTTCCAATCAGCTTGAGTGCATCAAGACCTTGATGTTGATTGCTACTATACCTGTTCTTGTTCTCTGAATGCGGAAAATGCTCAAATTCATTTTTGGAATAATCTTCATTTGGGGCAGGTTTCAAGAAGCGTAAGGGAAGAATGACCACCTGGGAACATTCCATAATATGTTTCATAGTCAGAGCTGATGCAAATATTCAATACGACCTGTCAGACCCTAGAACTCTGAGGAAGCAGAAGCCACATCTCCGCAAAGAATCTCCAAGTACTCGCTAATGCTACCGGCATCCCAGTCAATGGTCCGCTAAAACAACCTGCCCATACCCTGTATAGATCCCCCTTCAGCTCTTTTTAGCAGAGGCCTCCCATGGAACACCTGCCGCCTCCCATTACACCGATGTCTCGATTGTCTTACCCCTTCGCTAGCAAATCACCCGGCTTACATACAGAAGATCCTGTAGAATTGAGTCTCAAAGACAAGATGTAGATACATTTAGAGAACTAGGGAGGCGGGAAAAACATGCGACCTGCTGAACGTAGAGCTATCACGACAATCAGTAATCATTGTGCCAATGAAGCTGGATTTATTCAGTTCCCCATAGACCCCTATGATGTAGCTGCACGATTGGGTCTCAAGGTCGAACACCGGACGGGTCTCCCTGCTGATGTTGACGGACTTCTTATTAAAGAAGACTCTGAATCACCTGTTCTAGCGGTCATCAATGATGGCCGACACCCGAACCGGCAGAGATTTACGCTAGCCCACGAGATTGGCCACTTTACCTATATAAAGGAGAATGAGCCCGAGAAACTGAACGGACTGGGCCTCGTGGAGTATAGAGATGAGGTTGCCAGCCGCGGTACAGATGAGCGTGAAATCGATGCAAACACCTTTGCAGCCAGCCTCTTAATGCCTGAATCAGTAGTGCGGCTGTGGAACTATGAGGGTAAAACCAGGGAAGAGATGGCCTCTGGATTTGGAGTTTCACTCGAAGCTATGGGAATTCGTCTTAATACGCTCGGGCTAAGTTACGTGGCTTAATGGATAGCTTATTTTCACCTAGGAGAGCTTCTGAGGCCCGTCAGGCTGAAGAATTTCTAGCACAGTCACAAGTAGCTACCTCCGAGCCTCGGACCAAGCAGGGTGACGGTGTTACAACATCTGTTGACTTGGAAAGCCTTGGGAAAGATTACAGCGATGATAATGATCAACTGAAGTCTAGAAAATTTACTTGGCTACACGCAGGGCTGTGCATCCTTGGTCTTCTGGTCCTCATCATCTTTGTCTGTGTGCTGTTGCTCGCAGAAAACAAGGACCACGTTTGGGCTGTAGCTGGTGACAGCATCCGCAACCTCAGTGGAGTTATTGTGGTCGCAGGTGCATGGATCGCCTGGAAAACCAATAAGTCGCGTTCTAATGAAGCAGAGAAATCAGATTTTCGCGACCGAATGCGATGGGCCGTGGAGCACTCCGACCACGAGAACCAGCTAATTTCTGAATACGCTTCAGCAGTGATGCGAAGCTTTGGCAACAAGGCAGACGATGATTGGATGTCCATAGAGGACAAGCTCTTTGTGCAGAAGGCATTATCCCAGTCGAGCGATATTAAGCAGAAACGTGAAAAACGAGAACGGGTTCTTCAGTATAACATCACAGAAGTAGAGACTGAGCTACAGACAGTGATTGAGGACTCGGGGAGAGAGCTTTCTGCTCAGTCTAAGAGAATGCTTAGAGAAGCAGAGGTGAGGCGATCGGCTCATGAATATGAACATCCTTATGAAGCAGCCGAAAGTTTTGTGAAGGACGTTCACGCAATCATTGTTGCTCACCTCAAAGAAAACGAGAATAAATCCTTTTAGGCCACGTCCTCTCGTAGGTAGACGCCTCTAGCGGTCGTCGACCAATATCTCGGCGGCGTAGAAGCTGACATTCAACTTGCTGGCGATAAGAGAGCTGGTTAGGGATATGTTCTTCCCGTATTCCTGGTCGCCCAGTTCGTGGTCTAGGGTGGAGAGCGCAGGTTAGTCATAGTATTCTTCCTCTTTCTTCCTCAGAGGCTCAGAGATCTAGCTTTTCTGGTTGCGAGTATGTAGCCGTCTTAGACATCCAGGTTAGAACGACGCTCAGCAGCCAAAAGCGCACGTTCTGCGCGCATCAAGAACTTAATATTCAACAAATCTTGGTCCTGATTGACAATCTCAGCCCGAATGGAGAATATTTCCTTCTGCTCTTAGGAATGCCTAATATACCCTCTCCACCCCGTCCCTAGCAGTTGAATATATTCAATACTCAGAGAGCACATCATTAAAAAGCAGATCACTTATATTTAAAGAATCGCTTGCTTCTTTGCACTGGAATCAGCTATCAGCCAGGCGAAAACCACCATCCATGATGATCTGACAGACTAAAAGGGCAAGATTAAACTGAGTACGCGCCTGCTCCAACGTTGCTACTCCCGGTTTTTGCCCATGGTGTCCAGGTTCATACGGCATCATCTTCAATAATTCAACGAATTTTAGGACCGATTGTTCGGCATTATCATCAGGATTGATAGGTATATCCGAGGCCCACTTATGCGGAGCATCCTTTATAGCTTTAAGCATCTTGGTGATAGTCGCGCGTTCATCCTTTGGAATCACGATGGGATGCAAAAGAAACTCGACAGCCTTCCGTGATGCTACCCAGGCTTCACCGGCATTACCGTTATGTCCGTAGGCGTTTATGAATGCTTGCTGCAGATACTCGGAGCAAGGATCCTCGGTGCTTTGAACTAGATTCAGGTAATGCTCTTGGGACTTCGGGAGAATGCGCCGCACAAGTCTCATGGAGTCAGTATCAAAACGCCAGTTGACATTGTAGTTTAGACACAAAGAATTCAATCTTTCTACGGTCTCGCTAGATTCTGTCTTAGCTGCCACGTATTCCACCGAGTTAAGCAAGGGTATTTCACCGCTTGCAGCATATTCAAGCACACGTTCTTCATTAGACATCGGGAAACCCCAATCATCTACATAAACAGGAATATTACAACTACCAATAAGCGGATGAAATTCATGAAGAACGAATGAAGAAACAGCATATTTCAGCCAATCAAGTATTCCTTTAGCTGTAATCTCATCCTCAGAGAAATCATTTTTTAGTCGGATTGGTTCCTGCATACCCAGCCTGACTCCTAGTGGAGTCCACTGCTCTGTCACACTACCTCCAAAATTCAACGGAATTTAAATTTCAGATACACTCAACCTCTTAGAAGTCCCAATCTTCATCCTCGGTGTTGACCGCTTTGCCGATCACGTAGGAGGATCCGGAGCCCGAGAAGAAATCGTGGTTCTCATCGGCATTGGGAGAGAGTGCAGAAAGAATTGCCGGTGACACATCGGTGACCGATGCGGGGAACATGGCCTCATAGCCCAGGTTCATCAGGGCCTTATTGGCGTTATAGTGCAAGAATTTTTTTACGTCTTCGGAGAGTCCCACCGAATCATAGAGCGAGTGGGTGTAAGCCACTTCGTTCTCGTAGAGCTCATAGAGCAGGTCAAAAGTGTAGTCTTTGAGCTCCTGCTGCCGCTGTGCTGTTTCTTTTTCCAGTCCGCGCTGAAACTTGTAGCCGATATAGTAGCCGTGTACCGCTTCGTCACGAATAATCAGCCGAATGAGGTCCGCGGTATTGGTCAGCTTGGCGTGTGAAGACCAGTACATGGGCAAATAGAATCCCGAATAAAAAAGGAAGGACTCCAACAGGGTTGAAGCCACCTTTTTCTTGAGCGGATCATCGCCGGTGTAGTAGTCCATCACGATATTCGCCTTTTTCTGCAGGTGCTCATTCTCGGCGGCCCAGCGGAAAGAGGCATCGATCTGCTTGGTTGAGGCAAGTGTCGAAAAAATTGAGGAATAGGATTTAGCGTGCACGGACTCCATAAAAGCGATATTGGTGTAGACCGCCTCCTCGTGGGATGTAATCGCGTCGGGAAGTAGAGAGACAGCTCCCACGGTCCCCTGAATAGTGTCGAGAAGGGTCAGCCCGGTGAACACGCGCATAGTGAGCTGCTGCTCTTCCTCGGTGAGGGTTTTCCAGGACTGCACGTCGTTAGACAGCGGAACCTTCTCGGGAAGCCAGAAATTAGCGGTGAGACGATCCCACACCTCAAGATCTTTCTCGTCTTCAATACGGTTCCAGTTGATAGCCTCAACATGGTGAACCAGCTTCACTTTTTCACTCATCATGATTGCGGCAGACTTCCTCTCACGGGGTTAGCTTTTTGACTCCTACACTCGCACCGCCGGTTCGGCGCGATACGGTACAGAGCGGGCAGAAGTACATTTGGTTCTATTGTGTCACGGCTACTGAAAAGGGCAGCAGCCCAACGGTGAGGTTGTGGCGGTCAACTTGTAACCGCCACAACCCCAATTTCCTAGAGCATACAGGAAACGCAACCCTCAACCTCGGTGCCCTCCAGCGCCATCTGGCGGATACGCGAATAGTAGATGGTCTTGATCCCCTTACGCCAAGCGTAGATCTGTGCCTTGTTCACGTCGCGGGTGGTGGCGGTATCTTTGAAGAAGAGGGTGAGAGACAGGCCCTGGTCAACGTGCTGGGTTGCCACGGCGTAGGTGTCGATGATCTTCTCGTAACCAATCTCGTAGGCGTCCTGGTAGTAGTCCAGGTTCTCGTTCGTGAGATAGGGAGCCGGGTAGTATACACGGCCGAGCTTACCCTCTTTTCGGATCTCAATCTTCGACGCGATAGGGTGAATCGACGACGTTGACCCGTTGATATAGGAGATGGAACCGGTGGGCGGAACGGCCTGAAGGTTCTGGTTATACATGCCGAACTCGGCGACATCTGCTGCCAGCTTCACCCAGTCTTCCCTGGTTGGGATATGGTGGCCTTCAAAGAGCTCTGCTACCCGCTCGGTCTGGGGCACCCAGGTGTTCTCCGTGTACTTGGCAAAGTAGCTACCGTTTGCGTAGTCGGAATTCTCAAAACCGGCAAAGGTTTCTTTCCGTTCTTTGGCGATAAGCATAGAGGTGCGAATCGCGTGGTAGGTCACCGTATAAAAATAGATGTTGGTGAAGTCCAGGGCCTCCTCGGAACCGTAGTAGATACGTTCGCGCCCCAAGAAGCCGTGCAGGTTCATCTGTCCCAGCCCCACGGCATGGCTCATGTTATTGCCGCGTTCAATCGAGGGAACAGAGGCGATATCTGACTGGTCAGACACCGAGGTGAGCGCACGAATCGCAGCCTCAACGGTGTCACCGATATTCTTTCCATCCATGGTCAGCGCAATATTGAGTGAGCCAAGGTTGCAGGAAATATCTTTGCCCACGGTCTCGTAGCTCAAATCCGGGTTATAGGTCGACGGCTGAGACACCTGCAGAATCTCCGAACAGAGGTTAGACATAATGACCTTACCCTCGATTGGGTTTGCCCGGTTGACCGTGTCCTCAAACATCACGTAGGGGTAGCCAGACTCGAACTGGACCTCGGCAAGGGTCTGGAAGAACTCGCGGGCGTTAATCTTCTGCTTGCGGATCTGCGCATTATCCACCATCTCGTAATATTTCTCGGAAACATTGATATCGGAGAAGGGTACACCGTAGATACGCTCCACATCGTAGGGAGAGAAGAGGTACATGTCTTCGTTGCGCTTTGCCAGCTCAAAGGTGATGTCGGGGATCACCACACCGAGCGAGAGCGTCTTAATGCGAACCTTCTCATCGGCGTTCTCCCGCTTGGTGTCAAGAAAGGCGTAGATATCGGGGTGGTGAGCGTGCAGATAAACTGCCCCTGCGCCCTGGCGGGCCCCCAGCTGATTGGCATAGGAGAACGAGTCTTCCAGCAGTTTCATCACGGGGATGACACCCGACGACTGGTTTTCAATTTTTTTAATGGGCGCCCCGGACTCACGCAGGTTGGTCAGCGCAAAGGCGACCCCGCCACCGCGTTTGGAAAGCTGAAGGGCGGAGTTAATGGACCGCCCGATCGACTCCATATTGTCTTCGATACGGAGCAGAAAACAGGAGACCAGCTCACCCCGCTGCTTTTTACCGGCATTGAGGAAAGTGGGGGTTGCCGGCTGGAACCTGCCGGAGATAATCTCTTCAACGATCTGCTGCGCCAGTTCCTGGTTTCCCTCGGCTAAAAGCAGGGCAACCATCACCACGCGGTCTTCAAAACGTTCCAGGTAGCGCTGACCGTCAAAGGTTTTGAGCGCATAGGAGGTGTAGAACTTGAAAGCCCCCAAAAAGGTGGGGAACCTGAATTTTTTGGAGTAGGCCAGCTTGGAGAGTGATTTGACAAACTCAAAGCTGTACCTGTCAAAAATTTCTTGTTCGTAGTACTGGTGCTTGATGAGGTAGTCTATCTTCTCTTCAAGGTCGTGGAAGAAAACCGTATTGTTGTTGACGTGCTGCAAAAAATACTGGCGTGCTGCCTGCCGGTCTGCGTCAAACTGAATGCGGCCGTTTTCATCGTAGAGGTTGAGCAGGGCGTTGAGCTCGTGGTAACCTAGTCCCCTAAATTTTTCGGCCACGGTGGGGTCTTCGTGCCCCGGTTCCTGGCTTAGCCCCGGTACAGGGAGTTTTGAATCCAAAATTCTTCCAATCCTTCGTTGACTTTGTTGACATCTTCTGGGGTGCCCATGAGTTCAAACTTATAGAGCACCGGGACCCCGCACTTGGCCGCTACCTTGTCTGCCGCCACGCAGTAGAGGGCCCCAAAGTTTGTGTTCCCCGCCCCGATAACGCCCCTGAGGTTGGCCCGGTTGCGGTTGAGAAATTTAACCGCCTGCGGGGGAACAGACCCGGCTCCTCCCGGACGTCCGTAGCTGGGCACGCAGAGAACATAGGGTTCGTTGACGGTCGGGGGGGTATCTTGAGTTCTCAGGGGTAGCCGAATGCTTCTGGCCCTCAGTTTTTGAATGAACTTGTGGGTGTTTTCTGAAACCGATGAGAAATATACAACCAGGGGGCCGCCCTCTTCGACAGTCTGAGCGGGGTTTGCCTGTGCAGCTGTTGTGTCCATACCTACCGAAACTATCTTTCCCTACAACGCTTGGGTTTGCCCTGCTTCCCGCGCATATCCCGGCGGTTCAAGAGGGCCGCCACGCTCGGGATCCTGGCAGAAGCCTCTTTAGGCTGCCAATTCGTTGATGCGGTCCGGCTGAAAACCTGACCAGTGCTCTTCGCCGGCAATGACCACAGGAGCCTGCATATAACCCAGCTCTTTGATGCGGGCCAGAGCCGCAGCGTCTTCGGTCACGTCAACGGTGCTGTATTCGATGCCTTTTTTATCGAGCGCACGGTAGGTCATGTTGCACTGAACGCACGAGGGCTTGGTGTACACCGTAACTGACATTGGTCTGGTCTCCTTGGAAAATATGTGGTTTGAAAATACTGCGGGATGGGCTACGGCCAGCTGATTGATGGTAGATCGGCTAGTGCCCCTCCAACAGGAATCAATACTACATCTAGTGGCTATCCGCAGTCCACACCCCAAGATAGTGTGGGTTATCCCAAGTTTTTGTATATTTTTTTAATCCACAGATACTTTGGCCTATTTGTGCGGAGGCGGGTGGGTTATCCACATTTTTGGGGTAGGGTCTCCGCAGCCGGGCACCTGTGGAGGGTGCCTACTGCCCGAATCTTTATCCCGCGAATTTCCGCCCCGTGCATTTCAAGTCTCACATGAGTCTTGAAGGTTCGGAGGGGCTTCCCATAATTTTGTATAATTTTTTCTGCCCCCGGCATGTCGGAAACCGAGGTTGATTTTCTTTCCAGCTGCGGCTAGAGCAGACCCGCTTTTTTCAGGGAGTCGATAAGGCTGGCGCCGTCGTTGGCTTCCATCCACAGGTTACCGCTAACAATCTGCTGGGCGCGTTTATCGCCCCAGACACGGCCGGAGGCCAACACCGACTCCCCCAGGGTCAGGTTCCGAATAAGAATAGCCGCCACCTTCTCGGGATAACGCACGGCAAAACCGTTATAAATATCGGGGTCACGCTGGCCATCATCACCAATCAGTATCCACTTTATCTGCGGAAATTCGGCAGCCAGTCGCCTCATCGAGTTCACTTTATGCTGTGTCCCCGACCTAAACCACCGGTCAGGGGTTGGCCCCCAGTCAGTCAGCAAAAAGGTTCCCTTGGGAAAAGCATTACGGCTTAAAAACCGTCTCAGCGTGGGGGCAACGTTCCAGGCACCGGTGGATACATACATGAAGGGGGCCTGCGGATGAGCCCGGTGTATTCTATCCATGAGCACGGCCATGCCCGGCGTGGGGGTGCGCGCATGCTCGTTGAGCACAAACGAATTCCAGGCGGCGAGGAGCGGGCGGGGTAAAGCCGTCACCATGACGGTGTCATCCACGTCGGAGATCACCCCAATTCTTTGCTCGGGTGGCACAATATAGACACTGGTTTTTGCTCTGTCACTCCCCGGGATCTGCATATAGACATCGTGGACTCCGGGCTCAAGATCGACATTGATCCGCACATCGAGTACACCGCCGCGGTCGGTGCGCACCTCAAATGTTTGACCGTCGATGGTCACCGTAACATCCGCATCGGAGATAGCGATGGATGTGAAAGAACGCCAACCGCGTATTGGCTCCTGCGGGTCGGTTTCGGCGATAATGGCATTAGCCAGAGTTTCAAAGAGCTGGGTCTTATAGAGGGCCCGGCCTATTACCCGCACCCAGCCCGGTGCACCGTACCCCACTGAGGGAAGGATAACCGGCTCTTCTCTCCTGTGCTGTGCACGTCTTTCTCGCCAGCTGTGTACCCGATCCGCAACGCGGTAGCCCATATTCGCCGCTTCATCTGCTACCTCGGTAACAAAGGTGCGGATCTCGCTGGGCCCCAATGTACTCATAGTTTTAATCTTTCGTAGTACCAGAAGAGAAAATATATAAGAGTGGGCTAGAACCCACCGCTCATGGATTCTAGCCCGTTCCTGTACTCACCGTAAAACTAGTGCATTTCAACCTGGCAGGTGGCGCTTCCTTCACCGTCGGCCTCGGCCGAATGCACCGGTTCAAAGATGCTGGTATCTTTGATCGCGCAAAAGACCCTGTCGTCAGGATTACTGCTTGAAACTGTTAAGGTGAGACGGTGTCCGGCAAGTTCGTCAGTATTGTCCGCAATAATTTTGAAAAAGGTTTCGCTTTCCCCAAATTCAGCCTGGTTACCGTCAAAGGGCATCTGGTCCTGGTAGAAGCGCACGCTGCCGGGTTTCAGTTCACCGGTCTCAGAGTCGGTCACATAGGCTTCAACCACCACGGAGTCGCGATTATCCTCAAAATTGGTGGTCTGCTCGATAGCTAGACCCGGTACAAGGGGGGTTGCACAACCGCTGAGTAAAGCACCGGTAGCAATCGCTAGTGCCACGAGAACCTTCTTCTTAGCCATACGCAATACCTCACTGGTGAAAATAAATGTGTGCACCCGGATAAACCGTAGCCGGGCCTCTATGTGGCTGCCTGCAAAGCCTTCACCTATCCGGCGGGTTCGGTAGAACCGTATGCAGACACAGTGTCTATATCTAGGTTAGCCGATAGGCCCGCTGTGCACCCGTTTCCACACACGATAATTTACCGACTCTTCATTTCCAACATTCTGTGGCGGTCGGATCCTATCGGCAAGAAAAGCTCGGCGGGAGGCTCCGGGCCCGGAGCCTCCCGCCAGCAAATTTATTTTTCGGACTCTAGAAGGTTCCGGTCTGTGGTGGCCAGGATCTTCACCGCGGTCTCGTTGTGGTTGATCAGAGTGTCAAAACCCTGATCAACAAGGTCGTCCACAAGAATCTTCCCGGTGATAAAAGGGGCAAGGTCGAGCTTGCCCGACTCCACCAGTTTAATGGTGGCGGGATGGTTGTTGACATAGGCGATAGTGCCGCGCATATCGATTTCTTTCATCACTATTTTGTGCATGTCAACGGTGGCGGGTTGACCCCAAATTGAAACGACCACGATTCTACCGGTGGGCCTCACCGCGTCAAGGAGGGTGTCGAGGGCAGCCTGAACAGAGGTGCATTCGAATGCCAGGTCTGCACCCGAGCCGTCTGCAGAGAGTTTCCGGACCTCCTCAACAATGTCTACCTCAGCGGGTGAGAAAGCATAGTCTGCCGCACCCGCTTCGATCGCTTTATGGCGGCGCAGCTCAGAAATCTCTGAGACAACAACGGTCGCCCCCTGTGCCTTGAGCACGGCACCTGTCAGCAGACCTATGGGTCCGGCACCTGTCACCAGTGCAACCTGGCCTTCCCTCACGCCACCGGCACGATCAACCGCATGGTAGCCCACGGTCAGCGGCTCGATCAGTGCGGCCTGGTCGAGGGGAATATTTTTAGAAATTTTATGAACCCAGCGACGCTTAACCGCTACCTTCTCGGAAAGTCCGCCACCGCGGCCGCCCAGACCAATAAAGTTCATGTCCGGGGAAAGATGGTAGTCGCGGGAGTCGGGGCCGGTATTGACATCGTCGCGAATAATGTAGGGCTCAACAACCACGTGGTCGCCTACCTCAAGATCGTCGATGCTCTCCCCCAGCGCCTCGACCACACCGGAGAATTCGTGCCCCATAGTGACCGGGGCAGTCTCACCCGAAATAGGGTGCGGCGTGTTGCGGGTGGGGCAAAAGATGGGACCGTCGAGGTATTCGTGTAGGTCAGTTCCACAGATGCCGCACCAGGCCACCTTTACCAAAACCTCATCTGCCCGGGCTTTCGGCTCTTCGATATCTTCTATACGGATATCTCCGCGATCGTAAAATCGAGCTGCTTTCATGATCAGTCACACTCCAAGACCTATATCTTTTTTGATCCCCGCGGGACCCTATTTTTAGCCTAGCCGTTTTTTGTCTCGGCCACTACGGTTACGGTTTTTTAAGCACAAAGGGCGGGCAAACCGGAAAGCTTGCCCGCCCCGTATCAGCGCTGCTCTACCAGGTGATACCCTGAATAACCTCATCGATTGCCTGTGCCGACTTCCGTAGCCGATCGAGCTCACCATCGCTCATGGGGACATCGAGCACGCGCTCCACCCCGCGGTAAGATACCACCGATGGGAGCGAAACCGCTGCCTCGCCCTCAATACCGTAGCGACCTTTAAGCTGGGTCGATACCGGGAGCACAGCCTGTTCGCCATTCAAGACAGCCTCGGCGATACGGGAGGCAGAAACACCGATAGCATAGTTGGTTGACCCCTTGCCCTCGATCACCTTGTAGGCTGCTCTCATCACATCTTCCGCTAGTTCCTCTTTAACCCGGTCAGTGAAAACCTGTTTTCCATCGCGGGTCCACTGCTCGATGGGGACCATACCGATGTTTGCTGCCGACCATACGGGAAATTCCGAATCGCCGTGCTCACCCACAATATTGGCGTGGACCGAGCGAATAGACACACCGGCCTTTTCCGCAATGAGCCAGCGCAGGCGAGAAGAGTCAAGTACCGTGCCCGAGGCGAAACAGCGGTCGTTGGACAGCCCGGTAATTTTCTGGGCGACAACCGCGAGCACATCGCAGGGATTGGTCACAATCATGAGGATTGCGCGAGGGGCAACCTCCATTACCTGTGGCAGCATGGACTGGAAGATTTTGACGTTTGCATCGACAAGTTCTAGACGGGGCTGGCCGGGTTTTTGGCGGGCACCTGCGGTCACGATAATCATGTCGCAGTCTCGCAAAATTTCTACGTCGCTGCCACCTGAAACTGCGGTTTCGTGGGCAAACATGGTTCCGTGAGCAATATCTAGCCCTTCCGCTTCAGCAAGCTGACCGGCGATATCGTAGATGACCACCTCGTCGGCAGACCCGCGCAGGGTGGCCGCGTATGCGGTTGCTGAGCCGACTCCGCCGGCGCCGATAACACCCAGTTTTGTGCCTTTTTTCTCCTGTATAGCCATAGTCTCGGCTTCCCTTCGATGAGTATGTGGGTAGAAAGTGTCCTCTCCAAGTATCCCACGGATCTTCTGGTAATACATGCATTTCTGTGGGTTTGTGTGGTATTTATCGAATTATCTCACCAAGAGACGATCATCGCTCCATTAAAACCAAATGATTCTCACATTTTGCCGTTACGTGTTCCAACCCCGGAGCCCTATGCGCTAGCGACACCCGCCTTAAAAGGGTAAACAAAAGCCCGTCGGCGTGAAACTATATCAACACCAACGGGCAACCGTGGAGATAAGGGGACTCGAACCCCTGACCCTTTGCATGCCATGCAAATGCGCTACCAGCTGCGCCATATCCCCATATTATTTTTTACTGTGCCGTAAGCACTCCTTTAGTGTACACGGCCGCAAAGAAAAAATGCAAGTCCCCCTCATCAGCGGCCTCATGCACCGATAGAGGCGAACCAGTCCAACCGCTTTTCATCGTCTACAGTAATTCACCGAGCCTGACCAGCATCATCAACCGGTACTTCGTGCTCAACCCCCAGCTCGACTCGCGGTGCTTCCGCCCACAACCTCTCCAGGGCATAAAAAGCTCGGTCTTCCTCGTGCTGCACGTGCACCACAATATCCTCAAAATCCAGCAGTACCCAGCGGCCGGTCGCCCGGCCTTCGCGACGCACCGGTTTCAGGCCGGCTCGCTGCTGCATGTCCTCCTCAACCGCGTCAACAATCGCGTTTACCAAACGCTCATTGTGAGCAGAAACCACCAGAAACCCATCAATAAGCCCCATAGTCTCCGAGACATCAACGGCAAAAAGGTTGGTACCCTGTTTAGCCTCAGCTGCCCGGGCAGCAATTTTGAGGGCTTCAATCGACTCGTCAGATGCGGTCATTATATCCTTTCACCGGGTGCAGACTCCTGCGCCTGCCCACCCGCCCTATACATCAAAAAATACAAGCTCACTGAAAGAAGAACCATGCCGCCACCACGGCAAGGATCACCAGCAGAAGAAAAATCAGAAACCATATTTTGCCCCGCGATGTTTTCTCCTCATCCACCCCAAGAGACTCAACAGTGGGCTGTAGTACATCGCGCTGCCCCTCGATAACGTCACCGGAAGCCGCCGGATCAAAATCTTCGTCGGGGTCATCGTCAATCGAGGTTTCGATACGGTCGAGGTCGAGTCCTCGTGCATCCAGCGCACGCACCGGATCTGGAAGGTCCAGCGTATCTGCTACATCATCGGATTCAGCCCAGTCGTTTTCTTCACCGTCGATAAACTCACCGCTGATAAAACCCTCGTCTGGGCCCAGGTCCGTATCAACCAAACCGTGTTCGGTATCATCATCAATACCGGGCCCGACATAGTCATCGACGTTTTCGGCACCATCGATATCGCCGGACTCAGCCTTTAGTTCATCCTCAAGTCCGGTAAAATCGCCCAGCTCATCTTCCTCAAAGACCAGGTCGCCACCCACACCAATATCGCTGGCGCTAATCACCTGCTCCTGCGGAGTGAGATCGGACGCCCCAGAAGAACCGGCAATAATCTGCTCGACCGTTGCCGGCTCCGCATCCGGCCCAATACCGGGAGGAGCAGAAGGCTGTGCGGCATCGGGCACAGCCACATCATCTCGGGTGTCTTTTCCCCCACCGCTAAAAAGATCGTCGGATGTCTGGGTATCGGTGTCAATACCGCCCTGCTGGGCCAGAGTGTTAAAACGCTGCTGAATAGCCCGCGTATCGGCACGGGGCTCCCCACCGTCTTCTTCGGGAAGCACCAGATAGGGCACCGTCTCGGCAGGAAGAGTATCACCGTCGCGAAGCGCACGCAGGTAGGCGGCAGCATCATCGCGGTAGCGTGCCAGACGCCTCGGGCCCATAGGGCGCGACGGCGGTGGGACCTCAATGCCGTCATCGGTCACAAATGTTTCGTTGAGGTACGACGACGCATCGTCCTTAGCACCATCATCTTTGTCAGTCATATGCTATAAAACCTTACACCCAATCGGTCTTCCGTCCTCTACCATCTTAACAATCGCCGGGAAGAACATGGGGCTCCCCGCAGATTGTGCTCTTTACCGGTAACTACTGCACCCCCTGCTGCGGCAAACCATCTGAATGCGGGTGGAGCTCTTGTAGTGCCCTGTCACCACCGGAATACAAACTGTATTTGTTGATATACTGCACGACACCATCGGGAACCAGGTACCACACCGGCATATGTGCGGCGGCCCGGCGCCGCACATCCGTTGAAGAGATCGCCAGCGCAGGCACCTCAACCAGCGAATAGTAGCTAGGGTCCGCATCGGGGGTTTTCAACTGATGACCGGGCCTGGTAACCCCCACAAAATAGGCAAGCTCCCACAGCTTATCCGCATTTTTCCAGGTTACAAGCTGGTTCATGGCATCGGCACCGGTAATAAAGAAAAGATCTGAACAGGGCCGCAACCGTTTAAGATCGGTCAACGTATCAAAAGTATAGGTCGCTCCTCCCCGATCAATATCGACCCGGCTCACCGTAAAACTGGGGTTTGACGCCGTTGCAATAACCGTCATCAGGTAGCGGTGTTCGGGATCCGAAACCCGCTGCTGAGCAGACTTCTGCCAGGGCTGCCCCGTAGGGACAAAAACCACTTCGTCAAGATCAAAAAGAGCACCCACCTCGCTTGCGGCCACCAGGTGTCCATGATGAATGGGGTCAAAAGTTCCCCCCATAACGCCCAGCCGGGTACGACCCTCTCTGCGGGGTGGAATTTTGGAGGTATCAAAAATATGGGGTGTATCTGTAGTCAACAATTCTCCCGCCAACAGAGGCAGATCGGTGCGGACACCGCGGTGGTGTTCGCAGCAACCCACCGCTATTACTCGGCGTCACGCTTAGAACGGTACTTGCTGAGCATCTGCTGCTCATCGTCCCCTAAATTGCCGGGCACCCGATCCGGGCGCACCACACCGCGTCCGCTAAAAGAAACGGTGATAGTGAAAGCCAGTAAAAAAACCGCCGCAGCAATAACAGCAAACCAGTAAGTGGGTATACCAAGCAACACACGTTCGGCGTGTTCCTCAGCGGCAAGAATCAGTGCCGAGTCCATCGTTAAATCCTCTCCAGAAGCTATGCGCGGTAGATAAAATACTACCTACATGCTACCGGTTGGAGCATAGATTCAGTGCTCATTTCACCCCTAGCGGCACGTTTCTATCCGCGGGTGGACCCGCCCTTATCGTCGGCAGCACCTGCTTTACGTTTCTTCTTCGCGTCCACAGACTCTGTCCACACTCCTGCAACGCGCTCAGCCTCAAGCTCAGCACGGGCCTGCGCTTTCGCATCCATGCGCTCATGGTAGTGTGCCTTACGCTCCGCACGGGTGGGACGAATAATCTCTTCGAGCCTCGAATCGGTGCCTCGTGGCGATGACAGCACCTCAGCGCCCCCCACCATAGTGGGTTCCCAGTCAAAAATTACCGAGTCTTTTTCCCGGCCAATCACCACGGCATCCCCCGCTCGCGCTCCCTGCTTAAAGAGTTCGTCTTCTATCCCCAGCTTTGCAAAACGATCGGCAAGGTATCCCACCGCTTCATCGTTGTTAAAATCGGTCTGCATCACCCACCTCTCGGGCTTCTCCCCCAGCACCCGGTAAAGGGGTTCCAGGTTACGCTCCTCCCTGCGGATACTAAACTCCTGCTGCTTACGGTTGCGGAACCCTCGGGGGCGGATAACGGCGGGTACCTGCGCCTCAGAAGACTCGATCGACTTCCTTTTCTCCCTATTTTCTTCAACGATCTGTGCCATCGCAAAGATCAGGGAGTGCAGCCCCTCGTGCGATGCGGTTGAGACCTCAAAAACACGAAAACCCAGCTCCTCAAAGTGGGGGCGAACAAAATCTGCAAGTTCCCTCGCCTCGGCCACGTCGATTTTGTTGAGAACCACCAGCTGGGGGCGCTTATTCAGCGGCACCGCGAGACCTGCGGTAGGATCAACCCGATAGTTCTCCATCTCGCCGCGAATAACCTCAAAATCCGAGACCGGGTCCCGCCCCGGCTCCAGGGTCGCACAATCGATCACGTGCACAATCGCCGATGACCTTTCAACATGACGCAGGAACTGGTGGCCAAGTCCCCGACCCTGCGAGGCTCCCTCAATCAGACCCGGAACATCGGCAACCGTATAACGGGTCTTCCCCGCCTCTACCACTCCCAGATTCGGGATCAGGGTGGTAAATGGATAATCAGCAATCTTAGGTCGAGCAGCGGATATAGCCGCAATGAGCGATGATTTACCGGCGCTGGGATACCCCACCAGGGCCACATCCGCGATTGATTTAAGCTCGAGGATAATATCTTTGCTCTCCCCCGGGATCCCCAGCAGAGCAAACCCCGGGGCTTTCCGCCGGGGCGAGGCAAGCGCCGCATTCCCCAGGCCGCCAGCACCACCGCGGGCGGCAACAAACTCATCGCCTTCCCGCACAAGATCGGCAAGCACCTTACCCTGCGTATCTTTGACCACGGTGCCCTGAGGCACAGAAAGAACCAGCGAATTACCGTTGTAGCCGTGCGACATATCTCCCCGGCCAATATCACCGTTGGGTGCGTGCTGATGAGGACTGTGGTGAAATTCCAGCAGGGTGGTCGACTGCCCATCGACACGCAACACCACATCACCGCCGTTTCCGCCGTTACCGCCGTTGGGCCCACCCAGAGGCTTAAACTTCTCACGACGTACCGAAACACACCCGTTTCCGCCGTTACCACCGGATACGTGCAGGACGACGCGGTCAATAAAGTCTGCCACGAAAGCTTCTCCTCGGGGTTAGAAAGGTTGAGAGACTATGTCTCATTGTGCCACAGGGGTAGCATCCCCCACATGTCAGCACATGGTACTTGAACTCTATACGGTGCAGAAGAGGGCAAACACGTCTACCCGTGTTTGCCCTCTTCGCGGTTTTGTCGATCGGCTTATTCTGCCGCTGTCAGAATGTTGACAACCTTGCGGCCCCTGCGGGTACCGAACTCAACCCTGCCTGCCGCCAGAGCGAACAGGGTGTCATCTCCGCCGCGGCCCACGTTGTTGCCGGGGTGGAAGTGGGTGCCACGCTGGCGAACGAGAATCTCGCCGGCATTGACGGTCTGACCGCCGTAGCGCTTAACACCGAGGTACTGGGGGTTCGAATCACGGCCGTTGCGGGTGGAGCTTGCGCCCTTCTTATGTGCCATTGCTGCCTACCTTAGGTAAAAGAATTTCTGTTAATGATCGGTTTTTACGGAGCTTACGCTTGGATTGCGGTAATTTTAGCGTTGGTAAGCTCAGCGCGGAAGCCCTGACGCTTCTTGTAACCGGTCTTGTTCTTATACTTCTGAATAACAATCTTGGGACCGCGAAGATCTTCAATTTTTTCAGCGGTGACCGTGGCCTGAGCCAGGGCCTTTGCATCGGTAGTGACCTTATCCCCGTCAACCAGCAGCAGCACGGGAAGCTCGAAGGTGCTTCCGGGCTCGCCAGCGACGCGGTCAAGGGTAATACGGTCTCCCACGGAGACCTTTTCCTGGCGGCCGCCAGCACGAACAATTGCGTATGCCACTTGGGAACTCACTTCTCTTGACGTCATTTTAACTCTGTGAAGAACGCGTAAAAATCCTATCCGTTCACCGGTCGTCACATTTCCGTTCGATGATGAACAGGGGCGTTCTCGATCGTGGTTGAATACCGTGCGGTATTCCGCTGATCTCACGCTAACGTTTGCTTGTGAAAACAGCACCAGCTAAAAAGGTTACGGCATATAAGCAACCGGGGCAAGTGACACGCCAGGCTGGCTGAGACACTTACCCCGGTAGTGCGGTGAGGGCGCCCTAGGTGTCTTGGGTGTCCGCTTTACCCTCCCGCTTAATATCTGATGCCGATACTCCCACGCCCAGCATAACCGGGGCTGTGCTCTCCTCGGCCCGCCGCGGTACCGCGGTCGAAGAAACCGCTGTACCGGCCGCAACCGCAGCGCTTTCCTGCCGGGTTGTGACAGTACCGCCGGTCCCGCTGCTAGCCGCACGACGAGAACGGCGCTTCTTCGGAGGCACCGACTGCTCTGCTTTCTCCTGCTTGCTGACAGCGGGCCCAGCCTCCGGTGGTGCAGCATTGACGCTACCCGGTCGAGCCCTACCGGTCAGCAGAGGCTTCTCTGCAACCTTCTGCTCGTGCCGAGACTGCTCGACAACCTGCGTAAGATTTCCCGTCTCACGGGCTGAAAGATCCCTGCCCGCCTTCTGCGATGCTCTCGCCCGTGCTTCACCGGCACGGATAGCATCGTAGCGCGATGAATTCTGGGTAAATCGAGAATCAATATCACCGTCTACAGGCCGGCCAGCGTCAGTATTCTTAACAGGTTCCTCGCCCTTCACCCGCTGACGTCTATTTTTGCGGGGGTTAGTTCCCCGCTGTTCGGTCTTCTGATCGAAAACCTCTACCAGCGACTCCAGGGTCAAAGATCCCTGCTCACCGGCAGTCAATGCAGGGGCGTCGGTAGTTTCTTCCCGCCTGTGGTGGGGAAGCTCAATAACCTCATCACCGATGGTGAGCACCAGATCGGGCTCCTGGGATGGTGCCTGCTGATCTCCGTGGTGCTGCGCCGAGATCGCTGCGGCCTCTCGACGGTTCTTCTTCCGGCGCTTACGCTTACGGGCATTCTTTGACTCCGGCTGAGCCTCGTCATTGGAGGAGTCGTTCTGGGTGGCGGCAGCAATAGTGGCCAGCGCCGCCCGCCGCGCCTCATTTCTCTGCTCCTGCTCAGAGTCAACTTCTTTCTTCTCTTCAGCGCGTGACTCACGAATCCGCTGCTGTTTACGCGCCTTACGGCGATCTTCCTGGTCCTGGCGGTGCATGAAATCAGACAGTCCACCGGCCTGACCTTTGAGCGGCTGGTCATGTACGACAACACCCCGGCCAGCGCAGGCTTCGCAGAGTTCTGAAAATACTTCGAGCAGACCGGTCCCCATGCGCTTACGCGTCATCTGCACCAGCCCCAGTGAGGTGACCTCAGCCACCTGATGTTTGGTGCGGTCACGGCCCAGGCACTCTACCAAACGACGCAGAACCAACTCCCGGTTAGATTCCAGCACCATATCGATAAAATCGATCACAATAATCCCGCCAATATCGCGCAGACGCAGCTGACGCACAATCTCCTCGGCTGCCTCAAGATTATTCTTGGTCACGGTTTCTTCAAGGTTGCCGCCGGAACCGGTGAACTTCCCGGTGTTCACATCGACCACGGTCATTGCCTCGGTACGGTCGATCACCAGTGAACCACCGGAGGGAAGATAGACCTTACGTTCGAGGGCCTTGTGCAGCTGTTCCTCAAGACGGAAATGGTCAAAAAGGTCTTCTTCGCCCTCCCATTTCTTCAGGCGATCAACCAGATCGGGGGCCATATAGGTCACATAGGCCTCGATAGAATCCCAGGCTTCCTGCCCCTGCACGGTCATTGATGTGAAATCTTCATTGAAAACATCGCGCACCGTTTTAATGGTGAGATCGGGTTCCTGGTAGAGCATCTCGGGAGCCAGGGTGCGCGGTGCTTCTGCCCGCTCCTGAATCTCTTCCCACTGGGCGCGCAAACGGTTAATATCGTGGGTCAGCTCGTCTTCAGACGCGCCTTCCGCAGCGGTACGCACAATTACACCCGCACCATCGGGCAGCTTATCTTTGAGAATTTTCTTCAGTCGAGCCCGCTCGGTATCGGGGAGTTTACGAGAGATACCGGTCATGGATCCCCCCGGCACGTAGACCAAAAAACGGCCCGGGAGGGACACCTGACTGGTGAGCCGGGCACCTTTATGACCCACCGGATCCTTGGTCACCTGCACCAGAACAGAATTTCCCGGCTTCAGTGCATTCTCAATCTTGCGGGGTGTGCCGTCCAGGCCCGAAACATCCCAGTTGACTTCGCCCGCGTACAGCACGGCATTTCGTCCCCTGCCGATATCGACAAAGGCTGCCTCCATCGACGGCAGTACGTTTTGTACCTTACCCAGGTATACGTTTCCAATCAGGGAATCCTGCTGTGTCTTTGAAACAAAATGCTCCGCCAGAATACCGTCTTCGAGAACTCCAATCTGAATACGGTCATCTTTTTGTCGCACCAGCATCTGCCGGTCCACCGATTCGCGACGGGCCAAAAACTCCGCCTCGGAGAGACCCCGGGGGCGGCGGCCGGTCTGGCGAGATTCTCGGCGGCGCATTTTCTTCGCCTCCAGGCGGGTTGATCCGCGCACCCCCGCTACCCGGTTGCCGGTGTGGGAGTCCGCCAAACGCGGTGTGCGCACCTTGGTGACGGTGTTCTCGGGGTCATCCTCTGCCCCACCGTCAATTTCAATATCGACATCACCGCGGCGACGGCGCCTGCGGCGACGCGATGTCACCTCGTCTTCGTCGTGGGTGAGTTCGGCTAGCCTCCGCTGGCGCCGCTCAGCCTCTTGAGCTTCTTTCCTAGCCTGTTGCTCGGCCCGGACCTTCTCCCCGATCTCATCGAGGTTGGGGGAAAAGAAAAGCAAGCTGTTTGCTGCCGCGGCTGCGGTAATACTTTGTAGTTCTTCGGCCATGAGTTCCCGCTGGGACCTGTGAGGGGGCTGATTGGTACCTTCTGTAGCCGCCTCAGTTTCCGGGGATGCACCCTCCCCGCGGGGTGTTTCGGCACTATCAGTTTCTGGCATTTCGGCCGCGGCGGCTGACTCACTCTGCGCGGTCTGCCGTGAAAACTCGGTTGATTCGTTCATGTGATATACTCCTGCGCCCTCCCTGCCGCACCGGTGAGAGCACATACGGTCTGGGTCGATGAGCGCAACCCAAAAGTCTTGCATTCCCCGCTGTCTCTCAAGCCGTGTCTGGCGATTTACTGTGAGTTGATCGCGCTTCGATCGGCCGCTCACAGCGACAGGGGCGGTAAGTGTTTCTTTCCGAGTCGGCGCATCTCGCACCGAACTTTGGTGTGCAGTCTTCGCGGTTACCGCGGCTCACTGGCAGATCGGAATCCTCGTACCGGGCCGCCCTCTTGTGTGCGGACAAAAAAGCAGCCGCTGCTATTGTCTCACACTGCACAAAGATTTATTGCCTCTATATCAGTATTATGGGCTAAGGTTTTAATCTTTGGAGGGAAACATGTCAGCAGAAACCGCGGCAGGCAGCCGTGAGGACGTCCAGCAGCTAGACCATGGTGATAGATCGTTTGCGATTCTATCGCTGGTCACCGGAGTTCTGGCTTTCGTATCGTCGTGCATACTCGTGGCTGAGCGGCTGCGCATCTATATGGATGCCTCCCACGTATCTATCTGCGATGTCAACGGGCTGCTCAACTGCGGCACGGTGATGCGCACACCCTACGCCGAGGTCTTCGGTTTCCCCAATCCTTTTATTGGGTTAGTGGGTTACGCAATTGTGCTGACCATTGCGATGAGTCTTCTGGCCGGGGCCCGTTTCTCCCGATGGTTCTGGATCTGCATGAATATCGGGCACCTTCTGGCTTTCATCTTTGTTGTTTATCTCTGGTACAACACCACCTTCAATATCAACGCCCTGTGTATTTTTTGCATGGTCGTGTGGGTGATGCAGATTGTCTTGCTGGTGCGGGTAACCGCCCGTAATATCAGCAGCGGTGTTATTGCCGCTCCCGAGCATCTGCGAGAATCTGCCGGGGGCTGGTCCTGGTTCATGATCGCGCTGATCTTGCTCCTGGTCTTCGGAATCATATTTATCAGGTTCTTTGATGTCATAGCGGCGATGTTCTAGGGTCTAGAACATCGCCGCTACCCCGGTTTACTCGCGCACTATTGCACCGTTAAATTTTCTATACCGGAGATACTAGGCGAACCAGATTCCGATCTCGCGCTCTGCCGATACGGGGGAATCCGAGCCGTGGACCAGATTTTTCTGCACTCCCGATCCCCACGAGCGTCCGTAGTCTCCTCTGATGGTACCGGCGGGGGCCACCGTGGGGTCCGAGGGACCCATGATGGTGCGGATTCCCTCCACCACACGTTCACCCTCAAAAATTGCGGCTACCACAGCGCCAGAGAGCATAAAATCAACCAGGGGCTCAAAAAAGGGTTTACCGGCGTGCTCAGCATAGTGGCTGTGAAGAATCTCCTCTGTTGCCCGTACTTTTTTGAGTTCAACCAGCCGGTATCCTTTACGCTCAATACGGGCGATGATCTCTCCGGTAAGCCCGCGCTCAACGCCGTCGGGTTTGACCAAAATAAGACTACGCTCTGTCATTTTCTTTCCTTTTGTTTGTACTTTCTGCCGGCAACACCGCGCGGTGTGAGCTAGATGGGATTGTTCTGTTCCCATTCCCGCTGCTCCACCGCTCGCTGCGCGTTCTCCCTGTCAAGTCTCTCGCCGGTAACCAGCGCATATCGGTAGGCGCAGGCAAAGCAGGCACCGATAAAAAATACGGGGGTAAGAGCAAAACCACCGCAGATCAGTAGGATTTGCAGGGCCCACCCCACCCTATAGCCCCAGGGTCTTTTGAGGAAAGCCGGGGTGATCGCGAAGGCTACAGCCAGCCCGATACCCAGCACCCAAATTGCCGTCTTTATCCCCGTACCGGCGGTAAAATTCATGCCGAAGGTCGCCAGAGTTGCAAAGAAAGCAACCAGGGCTTCAAGGCTGAGCACCGTCGAAGCGAGCATGATTTTGACCGATGACGGCTTCTTGGTCTGCCCCGGCCGCCACTGTCGCTGGGATCGGGTCATCCTTATCATCTGCTCCCCCTACAGTCCTAAAAGCTCCCGGGCCTGCCCCACCACGGTGATGGAGCCTGTCACCAACACCGCATCCGTTTCCTCCGGCCGGCTCTTTGCCGCCGCAATAGCTGCGGTCAGGGCATCATGCAGATGGGGGAAGGTCTCAAGCCGCCCCTCATCAAGGCCGGCATCAAGGGCGAGATCGCGTAGTTCTTCTGCGGGAATTGCCCGCGGTGAGGTCGACTCTGTCAAAAAAATTGTGGTGTCATAGTCGGTGGAGTCAATGTACTCTTGACGAATCACCTCAAAAATACCGCGGACATCTTTATCCTCGAGCACGCCGATCACCACGGTGAGTTTATCCGGGGTAAAAGACTCTTTAAAAGCCCGGGCTGCGGCCGCGGTCCCGTGCGGGTTATGGGCGGCATCAACGACTATCGTGGGCGAGTTCCTCACGACTTCCAGACGACCCGGGGACACGAGTTCCTGCCAGCCAGCGCGCACCAGCTCAATATTGAGGGGCTGCTCGCCCCCGCCCATAAATGCCTCAACCGCCGCGAGCGCCACCGCGGCATTCTGTGCTTGGTGGGCTCCGAAGAGGGGAAGGGGTATATCGTTGTAGGTGTCGGCGAGTCCGCGGATGGATATGAGTTGGCCGCCCACTCCGGGGTGTCGGTCTGTTACCCCAAATTCTATTCCCTCAAAACAGAAGCGTGCCCGGTGTTCTCTGGCGGAGTCCAGCAGTACCTGGGCTGCTTCGGGGGCTTGGGCGGCGGAGACCAGGAAGCCGTTGTCCTTGATAATTCCCTGTTTTTCTGCTGCGATATCGGACAGGGTTGTGCCTAGCATATCGGTGTGGTCGAGCCCGATGGGGGTGATGACGGATACCTGGGCTTCTGCAATGTTGGTGGCGTCCCAGGTTCCGCCGATGCCCACTTCCAGGATCATGACGTCGACCGGGGTGTCGGCAAAGATCGCGAAAGCCAGTACCGTGAGTGTTTCGAAATAGGTGAGTCGGGGTTGGTTGCGGTCGTTAAGTTCCCGGTCAACTATCTGTATATAGGGTTCTATCTCTTCCCAGATCCTTACAAAGGTGTGGTCGGGAACCGGTTCACCGTCTATGCTGATTCGCTCGGTTACCCGGGTGAGGTGGGGGCTGGTGTAGCGGCCGGTGCGTAGGTCGTGGGCCATGAGGAGGCGCTCGATCATGCGGGCGGTGGATGTTTTTCCGTTGGTTCCGGTGATGTGAATAACCGGTGCTGTTTTCTCGATAGATCCGAGGATTTCAACGGCGCGGCGTACCGCCTCCAGCCGCGGTTGCATGGTGTTTTCTGGGGCGCGGTCTAATAGGGTTTGATAGACCTCGTCAACCCGTGTGTTCGATTGCGGGCCGCCGGTGGTCCCGGCCGCCGAAAAATTGTTGTGTTCCATAGTGCTGTTCACCAACCTATATTTTCTCCACCGTGATTGTTAGTTCGTCGGCTTCGCTGTAGGAGACTGCTTTTGCCAGTGTTTCGGCGGCCACCAGTGCTTCGTTAGCCCGCACAGCGTCGAGGGTGTCTAGCGGTGCTGCAAGGCCGAGTATGATGCGGTCGGACACATGGAGTCCTACCTCTTTGCGGGTGTTCTGTATAGCGCGGATAGTGTCACGGGCAACCCCTTCTGCGTGAAGCTCGGGGGTGAGATGGGTATCCAGTACCAAGAAGCCGCCTCCGGTGAGAACCGAGACCGCCTGTTCTGCGGTTGTGTTGGACTCTACCACCACGGTCTCAAGCTCGTATTCTTCTGGCTCAAGTGCCAAGCCGCCCTCAACTGTGTTCAGGCCCACGAGCACGGTGCCGGACTCGTCGATTCTCCAGTCTCCCGATTTGGAGGCCCTAATTGCCACCTGTACCTGCTGCCCCAGGCGGGGGCCGGCCTGACGCGCGTTGACTTTCAGCTGTTGTGAGATACCGAAATCAGCCGGACTCACCGTGGCAGAGTCAAGCAGCTTAACCCGTTTGAGGTTGAGTTCTGAGGCAATGATATCCGCGAATACTCCGTCGAGCTCTTGCCCGTTCGGTACAGCGACGGTGAGCAGCCGCAACGGTTGGCGCACCCGCAGGTTCTCTGCCTTGCGCAGGGCTGATCCTGCCGAGCAGATCATACGGGTCAGCTCCATTCGGCGGATAAGTTGGCTCTCGTCGCTGAAAAGATCCTCCCGGGGCCAGTCGGTAAGGTGTACGGAGCGTTCACCGGTCAGCCCCCGATATATCTCCTCGCTCATCAGGGGCAACAGGGGGGCTGCCACCTTCATCGCCGTGGATAAAGCGGTGTACAGCACGTCAAAAGCAACCGGGTCTTCAGCAAAAAACCGCTCCCGTGACCGGCGCACATACCAGTTGGTGAGAGTGTCGGTGAACCTCCGTAGTTCTTCGGTGGCAGCCCACACGTCGTAGTGATCCATGTGGACTGTGACCTTCTGTATAAGCTGGCGGGTTTTGCCCAGGATAAAACGGTCCATCACGTGGTCAGAGGTATAGCGCAGTTGCGCATCGTAGCCGCGGCCCTCGTTGGCGGCATTGGTGTAGAGGGTGAAGAAATGGTACACATTCCACAGTGGGAGCATGACCTGTCGTACCCCCTCCCGGATTCCCCGCTCGGTCACCACCAGGTTCCCTCCGCGCAGGATAGGTGATGACATCAGGAACCATCGCATGGCATCCGAACCATCACGGTCAAGCACCTCGTGCACATCGGGGTAGTTGCGCAAAGATTTGGACATCTTCTGCCCGTCTGATCCGAGCACAATACCGTGAGAGATCACGTTGGTGAAGGCGGGGCGGTCAAAGAGCGCGGTCGAAAGAATATGCAGCATATAGAACCAGCCGCGGGTCTGCCCAATATACTCAACAATAAAATCTGCCGGGTTGTGGGTTTCGAACCACTCTTTATTCTCAAAGGGGTAGTGTACCTGGGCGAAGGGCATAGATCCCGAATCAAACCACACATCGAGTACGTCCTCAACACGGCGCATAGTCGATTTTCCGCTGGGGTCGTCGGGGTTCGGCCGGGTCAGCTCATCGATATAGGGTCGGTGCAGGTCAACCTCACCCTGCCCGTTGAGCGGTAGCCGACCAAAAGCATCCTCAAGCTCAGCCAACGAACCGTAGACATCAACGCGCGGATAGGCGGGGTTGTCCGAGACCCATACGGGAATGGGTGAACCCCAGAAGCGGTTACGGGAAATCGACCAGTCGCGAGCATTGTCCAGCCACTTACCAAACTGGCCGTCCTTCACGTTGTCCGGAATCCAGTTAATTTTCTGGTTCAGCCGGATCATCCGCTCTTTAAACTCTGTCACCCGCACATACCAGGAGGTAACAGCCCTATAGATAAGCGGGTTACGGCAGCGCCAGCAGTGCGGGTAAGAGTGCACATAGGATTTCTCCTGCACCAGCGCAGAATCTTGTCTCAAACGGTTGATGATGGTCCGATTAGCCTCAAAAACATGCACCCCGGCAATATCTGCTAGAGGGACGACCGGGTAGGTGCTTTCGTCGGCAAAGAGCGGCAAAAATTTGGCGCCCTCGTCAACAGAGAGAACCACGGGAATACCGTGAGCCTCGCACACTTTTTGGTCATCTTCACCGTAGGCCGGTGCCTGGTGCACCAGACCTGTACCATCGGTAGCGCTCACATAGTCGGCTACAAGAATCTGCCAGGCCTTCTCGGTACCAAATTTTTCGGTGTCGGTGAAATAATCCCAGAGCGGCGCGTAACGCACTCCCGCCAGCCGCTCCCCGGTCAAACTCTCGGTGATTGCATCTTCGGCCGCGGCGGCGTCGTCGAACCCCAGTACGGTCGCGTAAGATCCCAGAAGATCGCGGGCGATCAGGAACCTGCGCCCGGAAAAATCACCGACAGCATCAACCACCACATACTCCACCTCGGGCCCCACGGCGAGCGCCTGGTTTGTGGGCAGGGTCCAGGGGGTGGTGGTCCAGGCGAGGGCCTCGACACCGGCAAGCGCGTCAACGGTGTCGGGGTAGGTAGCCAGTGATCGGTCGTCAGTGATGGTGAAAGCGACCGTTACCGAGGGGTCTTGGCGGTCTTGATAGACGTCGTCGTCCATGCGTAGTTCGTGGTTTGACAGCGGTGTTTCATCTCGCCAGCAGTACGGTAGTACGCGGAATCCCCGGTAGGTGAGTCCTTTGTCGTGGAGCTGTTTGAAGGCCCAGATGACCGATTCCATGTAGGAGGTGTTGAGGGTTTTGTAGTCGTTGTTGAAATCTACCCAGCGGGCTTGACGGTTGACGTAGTCTTGCCATTCGCGGGTGTATTTGAGGACGGAGGTGCGGGCCGCGGTATTGAATTTATCGATGCCCATGTCGATGATCTCTTTTTTTTCGGTGATGCCCAGCTGTTTCATGGCTTCGAGTTCGGCGGGCAGGCCGTGGGTGTCCCAGCCAAAGCGTCGCTCGACCCGGTGCCCTCGCTGGGTTTGGTAGCGGGCGACGAGGTCTTTGACGTAGCCGGTGAGTAGGTGTCCGTAGTGGGGTAGCCCATTGGCGAAGGGGGGGCCATCGTAGAAGACGAATTCGTTGGAGCCGGATTCTCCTGCTGGGCGGTTGTCAATAGATGCTTGGAAGGTGCCGTCCTGTGCCCAGTAGGCCAGTGTTTTTTCTTCGAGTGCGGCGAAAGACGGTGATACGGCAACGGTTTTTGTTCCGCTGGCGCTTGCTTTGGGGTATACGGGTTTGTTCATGGTGACGCCCTTATAAGAATCCGTGGTGACAACAGGACTGGCAAGGACGCCGTGTTGTTGGCGCGGTACCACCTTGCTTACTGATATTGCTCGGCTGTGCCGACTCCCTCGGGGATTGTGAGGGTCCCAGAAGGAGAGCGGCACAGTCTCGAGCGTTATCAGTCGCTTCATGACTGCTGTTACGGGCTTACCCGTCTGGTTCTACTGGGACTGTATCTATTCCGCTTCACCTCTCGTCGCAACGAAACATGTGAGGTGTTGCAGGTACGGTCTGTTCTTCCAGATTGCTCGCCGGTGATAGCCGGGTCTTTGCAACTGGTTCAAGTCTAGGCAGTTTCTTGGGCACTGTCTAACGGTTGGGGTGTTCAAATATATGTTCGATTGTGTGTGGGGTGCACGGCGGATAGGTGGGTACCACAAGATGTTGTGCCTGGTGCGGGTTTTCTCCCCAAGATAGGCCGGGGTGTTTGTGCTTGTGGGCGAGTAGGCTCACGCAAATTACAGGTCTGCAAGTTGGTTTCTGCGTGTCGGCTTGGGAGGGGTGTTGGTCTTGGTGGTGAGAAGTTGAGCGCCCTCCCCTTAGAGGGCGTGACTGCGCGCGTGGGCTGCCAGTTCTGCCAGGGCTTTTTGTGCCCTTGCCGGGTTGGCGTTGGCGCTCATGGCGAGCGTGAGATCGCGGTTGACGGTGGCGTGCGCCATCATCCAGATATCGGATTCGTCTGCGTTACCGCCCATGAGGCACCATGTCTGTTGGTGTCGGCTTGTCTCCGCTATGTACCGGTTGGTGTGCGGGTCACCGGTGTGGGCAAAGACTAACCAGGTGCCGTTGAGATCTTCTTCTGTGAATTTTCGTCGAGCTAGGGTGAGTGTTCCGCTGTCAGCCAGAAGCTGAATCGGTTCTGGGACGTGCGGACTCACCACGTGCACGTGGGCGCCGGCTGCCAGAAGCGAGTTGATCCGCCGTTGGGCCACGGGGCCGGCACCGACCACCAGAACTTTTTTATTGTTGAGATGCAGGGCAAGGGGTAGCACGGGGCTATTTTTCATGACGAATAATTGTTAGACCAATTAGCGAATATATATCTCACCTAAATTGAGAGCTGAATAAATACTTCACCGTTTTCCACCCTGGTGGGATAAACGTTGAGCCGGTAGTCATTCCCGTTGAGCTGCTCCCCGCTCTCTAAGCTGTACTCTTCTTTGTAGAGCGGTGACGCAATAGTGGGCACCCCCTTCTTGTTTCCCGTGATTCCGCGGGCTATCACCAGGGCACCGCTGCCGGGGTCCCGGTGGTCTACGGCAAAAATACGGTCGTCAAGAAGCCTGAAAATTGCGTATTGGTGATTGTCGATGAGGGCCACCTCGCCCCAATTTGGTTCAAGATCTATCACCTTGCAGACCTTGTGCCACTTTTTGTCGCTCATACCCATAACCTCAATTCTATAGTGTGAGTCTCAAATATAGCTCGACGGGAAAGACGAGAATAATTTCAGTGCTATATTAGCATTACTGATTCCGAATATTTTTGGGCTTCCCACAGGCCCGTAGCAACCGTGAAAAATGGTGAACTTCATGACTGAAACCCGCGCACAGGATTCCAGGAATATTCTTGTGGTTGGAGGTGGTCCAGCTGCATGGCGATTTGTTCGCGCCTTCCTCAGCGAGAACACAACAGACACCGTTACCGTCATCTCCGAAGAAGACCACCTGCCCTATGATCGAGTTGCCCTGGAAAAGCTTTTCAAGGATCCGGAAAAAGACCTGACCCTGGCCAATCCCGAAATATGGCGGGCCCCGACCGTCAACCTTGTACGCGGTGTACGCGCCACGGCGCTCGATCGTAAAAATAAAACCGTCGCAGCAAGCGACGGCAAAAGCTACCCCTACGACGAACTGGTGCTGGCCACCGGTTCAAGCGCTGTCAAAATTCCGATTCCCGGATCAGAGGTCGCCCATACCTTCCGCACCGTTGAAGATGTGCAGAACATGGTTGCCGAGGTATCCCGCCTGCAGCGGGAACTTTCCCGGCCCCCCAAAGCGATAGTTGTGGGCGGCGGCCTGCTGGGGCTTGAAGCCGCAGAGGGACTCAGAGACCTCGGCGCCGCACCAACCATTTTAGATGTTGCTCCCTGGCTTCTTTCCATTGAAGTTGACGAGGGTGGCGGCCACCTGGTCAACAGTCTGATCCGTGATGCCTCCATCAACATTGAGACCGGTGCCTTTATCTCCTCGATCAACCGCAATACCGCCGGCGATGTCGTATCGGTCTCGGTGGCCGACGGCATGGGGGACGAAGCGGCCCTTCACAGCATCGACGCCGACCTGGTCTGCATGGCAGCGGGTATCCGCCCCAACGATCAGCTGGTCAGAGATGCCGGTATGACCGTCGGTGACCGCGGCGGGCTGGTGGTCGACGACCGTTGCCGCTCCGAAGACGAACATATCTGGGCTATCGGTGAGGTCGCCTGTGTGCTGGGCCGCACCTGGGGCCTGGTGGCCCCCGCCAACCAGATGGCAGATGCCGTGGCTAAAAACCTCAATGGCCAAGATGCCTTTGTCGAAGAGTTCGATATTGCCACCAAACTGAAATTCTCCGGTCTTGAGGTCGGTGGTTTTGGTGACCGCCGAGCAAGCACCAAGGATGCCCTTGAGGTTCTCTATATCGATCCGGTGCAAAAAATCTACCAGAAGATTGTGACCTCACCCGACGCTAAAACCCTCCTGGGTGGCGTATTCGTGGGAGACGCGTCCCCCTTTGACGCGCTCAAGCCCCTGCTGGGCAGAGAGCTACCGGCCGAACCTGCCGCATTCCTCTCCGCGGCCGGTGAAGGTGCCCCCGACACCGAACTCCCCGACGACGCCATCCTGTGCTCCTGCAACAACATCAGTTTTGGTGAGGTACGGCAGTCGGTTCTTGACGGTAACCGCGATGTGCCCTCGCTGAAAGCTGCAACCTCTGCCGGTACCCAGTGCGGTTCCTGTGTACCCATGATCCAAAAAACTCTAGAGCAGCAGATGAAGAAACTGGGGCTCAGCCTTGATAAGTCACTGTGCGAGCATTTTAAGCTCTCACGCGCCGAGCTTTTCACCGCCGTCTCAGCGACCGACTACGACGACTTCCCCTCCATCCTGGCCAGGTTTGGGCAGGGTGAAGACGGCTGCGCCATTTGTAAACCAACCGTCGCTTCTATCCTCGCCTCACTGCGAGATTCCTATCTCCTCGACGGCGGCCGCGGCGGCCTGCAAGAAACCAACGACCGCAACCTGGCCAACATGCAAAAAGACGGCACCTACGGTGTGATCCCCCGCATCCCCGGCGGTGAGATCACGCCCGAAAAACTTGCCGTTATCGCGCAGGTGGGTCAAGAGTACGGGCTGTACACCAAGATCAACGGTGCCCAGCGCATCGGCCTCTACGGGGCCCGCCTAGAACAGCTACCCGAAATCTGGCAGAAATTTGTGGACGCCGGGTTCGAGTCCGGCACAGCCTACGGTAAATCTTTGCGCAACGTAAAAACCTGCCTGGGCACCAACTGGTGCCGTTTCGGTGTGGGCGACTCCTCCACCCTGGGGGTGCGCCTCGAACACCGTTACAAGGGTCTGCGCTCACCGCACAAATTCAAGATGGGTGTTTCCGGTTGTAACCGCTCCTGCGCCGAGTCACAGGGCAAGGATGTGGGCGTGATTGCAACATCAAACGGCTGGAACCTCTACTTTGCCGGTAACGGTGGTGCCAATCCCGCCCACGGTAGACTCTTCGCCAAAGATCTGGACGAAGAAACCCTGATCCGCTATATCGACCGCTTTCTGATCTACTACGTGCGTACAGCCGACAAACTCCAGCGCACCGCCCGCTGGGCCGAAGACCTGGACGAAAAGTACGGTGACGCTATCGAGCATCTACGGGAAATCATTGTCGACGACACACTGGGTATTGCCGCCGACCTCGATGCCGCCATGCAGCGACACGTTGACGCCTACGAAGACGAATGGGCAGCAACCCTCAAAGACCCCGAACGTCTGAAACGTTTCCGCTCGTTCATCAACGAGCCGGACACCCCCGACGACCGGGCCCGCATGTATGTGCTCGAACGCGAACAGATACGGCCAGCAACAGCCGAGGAGATTGCCTCCCACGAGCGCGGTGAGGGGCCGGTGCTTATCTCCGGGGCCAGAATCCCCGTAGCCGGCGGTAGCCGCTAACCCGGCTGTAACGTAAGGAAGCCCGTGTTTGTTGACCTCGACCTGGACGGTTCCACCGTGCTCCTGTGCGGAGAAACCGCCCGTACCACCCGCGTGGGACAAAAATTTGTGGAGGCGGGCGCGCTCATACAGGTGTCCACCGTTGACGACCTTGCGGATACGGTGGCAGAAATAACCGGCGGGGTTTCTCTGGTTGCCCTCTGCATGCCGGCTGACACGGCTACTGTGGCTGATTGGAAGTCCGCCCTGAAAGCTGCCGGAGTATCCGCCCCCGTTTATGTGGATCAGGAACAGCCGCCCTCGCGCACAGGAACGGTCTTTTTGATCGGTGCCGGCCCCGGAGACCCTGGGCTGATGACCCGTCACAGCCTGGAAGCTTTAGCAGCATCTGACCTTGTCCTCCTCGACCACCTGGCCCCGCACAGCGACCTAGCCCGGTGGGCACCGCGTGCCCGGGTGATCGACGTGGGCAAAATACCGGGTAAACATCGGGTGCCCCAGCACGAGATCGACACCATGATGGTGCACTATGCCCGACAGGGAAAAAATGTTGCCCGTCTCAAGGGCGGAGACCCCTACGTTTTTGGTCGCGGCGCCGAAGAGCTCTACGTGTGCGAGAAACACGGGGTGCCCGTGCAAGTTTTTTCCGGGGTGACCTCCTCAATCGCGCTGCCGGCCATGGCCGGGGTTCCGCTCACCCTCCGCGGTGTCTCGCATATGTTTACGGTGGTTTCCGGGCATCTACCGCTGGCTGACTCTGAGCTGGACCAGCTCGCCGGGCTTTTACACGACGGCGGAACGGTATCCATCCTGATGGGTGTCAAAACCCTATCCCATACGGTGGCCGGTCTGCGCGCTCGCGGTGTTCCCGCCACGATGCCCCTGGTCACGGTAGAAAACGGTTTCAGGCAGAACCAAAGGGAAATTTTTTCTTCGCTGGGCTCCTGCCTCACGGATCTGGCGGACGTTCAACCGCCGGCAGTGACCACGATCGGTGAGGTTGTTGCCGCGGTGGGCGGCCGCCGCGAAGAGCTCATGTCCGAGGCATTCAAAACCCACTAGGGTCTGTGGGCTTCAGCTCTCCTGTGCCACAATGGAGACATGCGTATTATGTCTATCCAGTCAGCGGTCTCCTACGGCCACGTCGGCAACTCGGCAGCGGTGTTTCCTCTCCAGCGGATGGGCCACGAGGTGATGCCCATCAACACCGTGCTGTTCTCTAACCATACCGGCTACGGCTCCTGGCGCGGCCCCCTCATCCCCGGCAGCGATATCCGCGACATTGTCACCGGTATTGACGAACGCGGCGGGCTCGATGACACCGCGCTGGTCATTTCGGGCTACCAGGGTGGGGCCTCTATCGGCGACGCTATTCTGGAGGCTGTCGCAAAAACCCGCACCAAGAACCCGACAGTGCTCTACTCCTGCGACCCCGTACTGGGTAATGCCACCTCCGGTTGTTTCGTTTCGGCAGAGGTGCAAGAGCTGATTCGTGACCGCGTTGTCCAGCATGCCGACATTATTACGCCCAACCAGTTTGAGTTGGGCTTTGTGACTGATACCTCTCCGGTCACTCTCGATGATGTGCTCAGCTCGGTTGAGGCCGCCCAACAGATCGGACCCGCAACGGTACTGGTCACCAGTGTTTTGACCCCCACCACCCCGGAGGGAACCATTCAAATGTTGGCTGTCTCGGGCGGTCAAGCCTGGCTCGTTACCACTCCCCGGCTGCCGCTGAAAGCAAACGGTTCCGGCGATGTCACCCAGGCGCTCTTCGCCTCCCACATCGCCGCAGCCAGACCCCTGCACGAGGCACTGGAGCTCACCACCGCCAGCGTATACGAGCTGCTGAAAAATACGCTGCAGTCGGGGCAGAGGGAACTACAATTGGTTGAGTCTCAGCAGGCCTACGTTAACCCGGTTGAGCGGTTTGCCGCGGAAAGGATCGCCTAGATAGCCCTCATCATCGAATCCAAAGCGCACCGGGCCAACACATCCGCTGCGTGAGAGTCCCCGGCAACCCCCAGAGGCTGCGCGAGCACCCCTCCGGCCGCAGACACAGACTCGCTGAGGCGGCTATGAAAGAAACCGGGACCCATAAGGTAGTTGGCCACAAAAACACCGGGGGCAGCCTTATGCTCAATCCTTGGCTCGATGTCGGCAATAAAACCGTAGTCAACGGGCTGGCCCAACTCATCAGACAGCAACCGGGTCTGGCTGGCGACCGCGGCCTGCCCGTCGGCGCGCGAGGATCCTGCCCCGGCTAGCACCACCGGTTGACCGTCCCGCCAGCCAGCCTCCTCAAGGCGGCTACGCAGCAGTCTAGCGAGCACCGGTGAGGGGCCCAGGGCATCCGCCACCGGGGCCATCTCCGTCCGCGATATTTTTGCCGCTCGGTACAGGTCGACCTGGGTGTGGTATCCCGTAGAGAGTAGAAGCGGAACGATCACGGCCCGCTCCCCAGCACACTCTGCCATCACATCACCAACGCGCGGATCCTGAACATCAACATAGGCTTCGTGTACGCGGTAACCACCGGGTTCGCGGACCTCCAGAAGCTGCTGCATACGGTAACGGACGGTGTCGATGACGGTACGAGAGTCAGCGCTGTGGGTGCCGTGGGCACAAGCAATCAGATGAATCATAGCTACTTTCGAATAACTTTATACTGTGCGGCCTGTGCCACAGGACGCAGGGTGATGCGGTCAAGGTTGACGTGGTGCGGCACATTGAGTGCAAAGGTTACGGTTTGGGCGACATCTCGGGCGGTCAGCGGTTTCTCGACCCCGGCATAGACTTTTTGGGCCGCCTCTTCGCTTCCCAAACGTACCCGCGAGAATTCTTCGGTGTATACCATGCCCGGACACACCTCGATCACCCGAACATTGTGCTCGGCCTCCTCAAGACGCAGCGCCTCGGTCATCCCCCGCTCACCAAATTTGGCAGCGTTATAGCCGGCGCCGCCCTCGTAACCAGCCTCGGCCGCGGTAGACGTAAGGTTAAGTACCGTGCCTTCACCGCTTGCGCGCAGTGCGGGGAGGAAAACCTGAATCATATTGAGAGTGCCCAGCACGTTGGTGGTGTACATCCACCGCCAGTCCTCCACCCGGCCCTCGAGCACCGAATCAGCCCCGTGGGCACCGCCGGCAATATTGACCAGGGCGTGAAGTTGACCGTCGGCCTGGTCGAGCACGGTGCGGGCAGAGGCCTGCACAGCCTTCTGGTCGGTAATATCCAGCGGTAGGGCTACTGCACCGGTGGCCGCCGCCAGGTTCTCCAGGCGCTCGGCTCGGCGGGCTACAGCGAACACCCGCCAACCGGTGGCGGTGAGCTGCTCAACAGTGGCGCGACCGATACCGGACGAGGCTCCGGTCACAACGGCGATTTTTCCGGCAGCGGCCCGGGGGCCAAAGGGATCAGCGGGTACAGGTTCTGTCATGGTTACCACTCTACACAGGGGGCCGAGTCCGGGTGGCCGGTACTTTACCGCGTTTCATGAGACAATCGAAGGCATGGCCGAAAATAAGCAGGGCATAGACACGCCCAAAGAAATCAATGTACCGAACCGTCCCGGACTCGAGGGTTTAGAAGAAAAATTTTCTGCTCGCTGGGAGGCCGAAAAAACCTACGCTTTCACTCGCGACACCACCCGCGAAGCCGTCTATTCTATAGATACTCCCCCACCGACAGCATCGGGTTCGCTCCATGTGGGGCACATGTTCTCCTACACCCAAACCGACGTGATTGCCCGCTACCAGCGTATGAAGGGCAAGAACGTCTTCTACCCTCTGGGGTGGGACGATAACGGCCTGCCCACCGAGCGTCGCGTGCAGAACTACTACGGGGTGATATGCGATCCCGCTGTCCCCTACGACCCCAACTTTGTCCCTCCCGAAAAGCCCACAAAAAATCAGCGTGACTGGCCCCGAATTTCCCGGGGTAATTTTATTGAACTCTGCGAGCATCTGGCCACCGATGACGAAAAAGTGTTTGAGCAGCTCTTTACCCGCCTGGGCCTGTCCGTTGACTGGTCCCACACCTACCGCACCATCGATGCACAGTCCCGTAAGATTTCCCAGCTGGGGTTCCTGCGCGATTTGGAAAGCGGGAACGCCTACATGGCCGAGGCGCCAACCATGTGGGATATTACTTTCCGCACCGCCGTGGCCCAGGCCGAGCTGGAAGATAGGGAGCGCGACGGGGCCTATCACCGTATTTCTTTCCACCGAGATAACGGGGAAAAGGTGTGGATCGAGACCACCCGCCCCGAACTTTTGCCCTCCTGCGTGGCACTGGTGGCCCACCCCGACGATGAGCGCTACAAGAACCTTTTTGGCACCAGAGTGACTTCTCCCCTGTTTGGTGTCGAGGTTGAGATTATGGCGCATCCGCTTGCCCAGCCCGATAAGGGGGCCGGAATCGCTATGGTGTGCACCTTCGGTGACACCACCGATGTCACCTGGTGGCGTGAGCTACAGCTTGAAACCCGCGCGCTGATTGGGCGTGATGGCCGTTTTACCCGCGAAACCCCGGCCTGGATTACCTCGCAGCGAGGCAGGGCGTATTACGCCGAAAAGATCGCCGGCACCACCGTGTTTACCGCCCAGAAAAACACGGTGGCTATGCTGGTTGAAGCCGGCGAGATGGAGGGTGAACCCACCAAGATTAAGCACCCTGTGAAGTTCTATGAGAAGGGTGATAAGCCCCTCGAGATTGTTGCTTCACGACAGTGGTATATTCGCAACGGCGGCCGGGATCCACAGCGGCAAACCACCCTGCTGGAGCGGGGCCGTGAGATTGACTGGCACCCCTCCTTTATGCGTTCCCGCTACGAAAACTGGGTGGAGGGTCTTAACGGCGACTGGCTGATTTCCCGTCAGCGTTTCTTTGGGGTGCCCTTCCCCCTCTGGTACCGGCTCGATGATCGGGGGGAACCCGACTACGATCATCCTATTGTGCCCGGTGAAGAGTTACTCCCCGTGGATCCGGCAGCTGAACCTCCCACCGGATACAGCGAGGATCAGCGCGGTGTTCCCGGCGGTTTTATTGCCGACCCCGATGTGCTTGATACCTGGGCGACCTCGTCGCTGACCCCGCAGATTGCCACCGGTTGGGCGACCGATGAGAGTCTACACGCGCTCACCTACCCCATGGATTTGCGGCCCCAGGGTCACGACATTATCCGTACCTGGCTGTTCTCCTCGGTGGTTCGCTCCCATTCGCTTGAGGATTCTGTGCCCTGGCGGCATACTGCGCTATCCGGCTGGATCCTTGACCCCGACCGTAAAAAGATGTCGAAATCAAAGGGTAACGTGGTGGTACCCACTGATGTACTCGATACATACGGTTCAGATGCTGTGAGGTATTGGGCGGCCTCGGCACGGCTGGGAGCTGATACCGCCTACGACGAGGGACAGATGAAGATTGGCCGCCGGCTGGCCATTAAGCTTCTCAACGCCTCTAAATTTGTGCTCAACCTGGGGGTAACCGCCAACTCGGTACTTACCCGGTCAGTCCAGGTCGATACGGTGACCAATGAGCTCGATAGGTCGCTGCTGGCTCGGCTAGCCGGCCTGGTCGATGAGGCGAGTGCAAGCTTCGAAAAATATGAGTACGCCCGCGCCCTGCAACTGTGCGAGAGTTTCTTCTGGTCATTTACAGACGACTATGTGGAGCTGGTCAAAGACCGCGCCTACGGTTCACGCGGCGGGCAGGAACAGGAGTCGGTTCTCACTGCGCTGGCAACAACACTTGATACTCTACTGCGGCTTTTTGCGCCTTTCCTTCCCTTTGTTACCGACGAGGTGTGGAGCTGGTGGCGTACCGGTTCGGTGCATCGGGCTAGCTGGCCAACTACCGGCGGTTATGCGGAGCTTGCCCGTGCGGCTGATCCGCAGGTTCTACCCACGGTGGGTCTAGCTCTGGGAGGTCTGCGCAAGTCTAAGTCTGAGGCCAAGGTTAAACAGCGCACCGAGGTCGCCTCCGCCACTATCTGCGCTCCCGATGTTTCTCTTCAGCGGATTAGAGCAGGAATAGCAGATTTGAAGGCAGCGGGCAACGTACGCGAGCTTAATCTAAGCGTGACGGAGGGTGAGCTCTCCGTCTCCGATGTTGAGCTTGTCACCGACGCTGACTAATTTCTAGCCCACTGTCAGCGGGTCGGTTTCTTTCGAAGAACCCGGCCCGCTCATAGTTTTCTTTAGTGATCTGCTCGCTCCAGAAAGAGAGGGTTGTTTTCCTATGCCCCATGAAAAACCAGGATACCCGCAGTACCGGGGTGAAACCGGTCAACGGGCCGAAACCATCGGCTATATACAGCAGCTGGGCGGTAGACGGGCCTTCAGCAGTCTGATGGATAAATTTTATTTTGTTTTTGCCGGGCTTGCTTCCCTCTGGTTAGCTATCGATGCGCTTCTGGTTGCCGCCTCGTCCTCGTGGTGGGCTCTTTTGTTGATTCTTGTGGTGTGGGCGTTTTTTGCCTATCTCACGCTGCCGCGGCTTCACAGGATTATGACCACTCTCTATGTGCCTAACTATTTTATTGGCCGCACACAAACCTCAGATGGTCTTCTGGGGGACCCCATTAACCTTGCTTTACAGGCCGAATCTGTGGATGTTCACACCGCCATGGAAAAGGCCGGCTGGCACCGGGCCGAGCCGGTTACCCTGGCCAGTTCCTGGCGTATTATTGTCAATACGCTCAGGCGGCGCCCCTACCCTACCGCCCCGGTATCCCCTCTCTATCTTTTTGGCCGCTCCGAAGATTTTGCCTACCAGCAGGAGGTTGACGGTTCACCCGAGAAACGCCATCATGTACGGTTCTGGAAAACCCCCGAGGGGTGGAAGCTGCCCGGCGGCGGAGAAGTTGACTGGCTGGCCGCCGCTACCTTTGACCGCGCGGTGGGGCTCTCCCTTTTCACTTTTCAGGTCACCCATAAAATTGATGCTGAAACCGATGCGGAGCGTGACTATGTGGTGGAGACCGTCCGTTTTTGTAACCCCGAGGCGGAACTTGATGTTATCAAGGATTTCTCTACCGGCTATCACTCGCGGAACGGCGGCGGTGACGCCATTGTTACCGACGGGGATCTACCCATTCTCGATGTGCACGGCGTGGTTAAAGAAGAGCTGGCTATACCCGATAACTCACCGCAGTCGCGGTATTCTCATCATCGGCGTCCCTGGGAATTGGTGGAGACGGCTCCGCGTTCACTGTGGGTAGCCGGGTTCTTCGTCTGTCTGGTGGCTGTACTACAAACCGTTATCTCTATCTCGCATCTGGGGCAGGATAACTACGCGCAGAAGGTACTGGATTTTGCCCGGGACTACGAGCTGCTCGATTTTGTGGATCGCGGTCTGCTTGTTCACCTTAACTGGCTTATTCTGTTGGGACTCATGTGTATCTCTCTGGTGCAGGTGTGGCTGGCTATCGGCGCCATGCGCGGACGAAACCGGGCTCGTAGGCTGATTCTTGCCCTCCTCAGCATTTCCTTCCTTGCGACCGCTATCCGCCTTGAGGTGGGAAATATCTACGGCGGTGCCCCCTACGCGGTTTTTATTCTCATGGCCTCACACGTCTTCGCTCTACTAGAGTTCACCTCGGACGCGGCCATCAACTACACCCACTACCGGACCACCAAGAAAACAACCGGCCAGTAACGCACCAGCTGTAACCATATTTCTTGGTTTATATGGTCTTCCGGGAAACCATACGAAATGGAGAATGATTCCACGGACCATTTTTAAAAATGCATCGAACTGTTTGTTTAGAAGTGTTGAAGGTAAGCTTTTCAGGCTGGTATCCCAGTAGAGAACCGTATCGTTTATATCGAACTCCCACACCAATCTCTACACGATTCTGCTCTGTTTTGATATGAGTCAATATGGAAAAACCTACCTTGTGTTCAACACCATCAACCAAAACAAAAGGTTCACTCAACAGGCGCAGAAACCATCCATTAATCCAGTGAGTTTTTACAATTATTTCGATATTATTCATTTTTGCCGGTATTGAAAATTGGGCCCACGGTACGCGGCCTTTTGAGTTCAAAAAATCCGGGGTGACCTGCTAGCGTGACCGCGGCATCAAAAACTTTTCCTGCCTCTTCCCCGGTGGGCGCCGGACTCATCACCGGGCCAAAGAAAGTAACACCGTTGATAGACATGAGAGGAACACCGATATCGTCTCCACCGGCAGCCTCAAGACCCTGCCGGGTTGAGACCCGCATGGCATCGTCGTGGTCGGTGGATAAAGCGGCCTCAGCTAACTCTACCGGCAGACGGGATTCCTCTAAAGCCGCCGTGATTGCCATACTGTAGAGCTCTCCGGCGGTGTTTTTACGGTGATGAATCTGTTCTCCCAGGGCCGTGTAGAGCGCATCGACTTCCGCCAACGAATACTTTTGCGCAACCGCCGTCATCACCCGGGCCGGGCCCCAAGCGGATTCCATGTGGCGGAGGTAGTCGGCGGGCAGATCACGCCCCTCGTTGAGAACTGAGAGCGAGAAGGGGTGCCACACCACCTCAATATCGCGCACCTTCTCAACATCTTTGATCCAGCGGGAAGTTATCCAGCACCAGGGGCAGACCGGATCAAACCAGAAATCAACTCTATCGCGGGCCATGAGTTCTCCTTCACGGTGACAGGGGGAAACGTGTTCTGTACAGTTACTATGCCAGTTTCTGGGTGTTTGCCGACGACTCAAGAACAAGCACCGGGTCTTTATCACCGACTACCACATCTTCGTCAACAACAACCATTGAGATTTCGCTGCGCGAGGGAATATCAAACATGACCGGCTGCAGCAGCTCCTCCATGATTGAACGCAGGCCGCGGGCACCTGTGCCTCGCTCAAGGGCCAACCGGGCGACGGCACGAGCAGCCTTATCGTCAAAGACCAGCTCTACACCGTCGAGCAAAAACATGCGCTTGTACTGTTTAACGAGCGCATTTTTAGGCTCGGTGAGCACCCTCGCCAGTTCCGTCTCCCCCAGTTTACCCAGGGTGGCCAGCACCGGTAAACGACCTATGAACTCAGGAATTAGACCGAATTTAAGCAGGTCCTCGGGCATCGCCCGCTGCATCATGTCCTGATCCCGGGCCGTATCTTCAATCATCGCCCCGAACCCAATGCCTGTGCGACCCACGCGAGAACTCACGATATCTTCAAGACCGGCAAATGCTCCGGCAACAATAAAGAGCACGTGTGAGGTATCGATATGAATAAAATCCTGTTGCGGGTGTTTACGTCCGCCCTGGGGTGGGACCGCCGCGACCGTTCCTTCCAGGATTTTCAATAGGGCCTGCTGCACCCCCTCGCCCGAGACATCTCGAGTGATCGAGGGGTTATCTGCCTTGCGGGAAATCTTATCAATCTCGTCGATATAGATAATACCCTTCTGGGCCTTCTTGACATCGCCATCGGCTGCCTGGATAAGTTTCAGCAAAATATTTTCTACGTCTTCACCCACATACCCCGCCTCGGTCAGCGACGTCGCATCAGCTACCGCAAAAGGGACGTTGAGTTTTTTGGCCAGGGTCTGCGCCAAATAGGTTTTACCCGACCCCGTGGGCCCCACCAGAAGAATATTTGATTTAGCGATCTCCACCTCTTCGCCTTCACCCGCCACAAGCTGATTGGCATCTGTCACCGGGTTTTCCATAGCGCGAATCCGTTTGTAGTGGTTATAGACCGCCACCGATAACACGCGCTGTGCATCCTCCTGACCGATCACGTATTTCTGGAGGTGATCAAAAATATCGTGCGGGGTGGGAAGCTCCTCGCTTGTGCCCAGATCTTTGACCTCGGCCAGCTCTTCATCGAGAATCTCGTTACAGAGCTCAATGCACTCGTCACAGATGTAGATATTGGGTCCGGCGATAAGTTTACGCACCTGTTTCTGGTTCTTACCGCAGAAAGAACACTTCAGAAGATCTGCAGACTCACCGGTCCTTGCCATGCAGTTGATCCTTTCTTTTGCTCAGACTCCACCACCTAGGCTACTCCCAATACCGGCGCCAACCAACATGCGGACACACCCGCTATCGAAAATCTTCACATATGACGCCGTGTTACATTACCCGGCTCCACCGGGTAACAGGGGGTAAAAATCGGGTGCCCGCACAGACTCACCTGCACGGGCACCTATACACACCTGATACGGGCGAGCAGAACCTAGCTGTGATTATCCGCCCTATTGATCTTGGGCTTATTTGCCTTGCGAGACTCAAGCACCTGGTCAACAAGACCAAACTCTTGGGCGGCCTCGGCGGTCAAAATCCTATCACGCTCGATCACCTTGTCCACTTCCTCATAGGTCTTACCCGAGTGCAGAGCCAGGGTTTGAGCTGTCCACTCGCGCATACGCATCACCTCGTTGGCGTGGATCTCAATATCGGAGGCCTGCCCACCCTGCTGGCCGGCAAGCGCTGGCTGGTGAATAAGCACGCGGGCATTGGGTAGCGCCAACCGTTTGCCGGGAGTGCCCGCTGCCAGCAATACTGCCGCCGCCGACGCGGCCTGGCCCAGGCACACGGTCTGAATTTCGGGACGAATATACTGCATGGTGTCGTAGATCGCCGTCATAGCGGTAAAGGATCCACCGGGCGAATTGATGTAGAGAGTAATATCACGGTCCGGATCCTGGGATTCTAGCACCAGAAGCTGCGCCATAATATCGTCCGCCGAGGCATCATCGACCTGGGTACCCAAGAAAATAATGCGGTCTTCAAAAAGTTTGGCGTAGGGATCCTGGCGCTTGTAACCGTACGGGGTGCGTTCCTCAAAGCTAGGAAGAACATAGCGGTCAGCGGGCATACCCGCAGGTGCCGTTGATGAAGGGTTAATGTTCATTAAAAATTTTTCTCCTCGTATCTGCTTCCGCTCGTTATTTGCTGTTGGCAACCCTGACACCTGCGGTGGTGGCGATATGGTCAAAGAAGCCGTATTCTAGGCCCTCTTCCGCGGTAAACCAGTTATCGCGGTCATTATCTTTCAGAATGGTTTCTAGAGTCTGACCGGTGCGTTCTGCGGTGATCTCGGATAGGCGTTTCTTCATATCAAGAATAAGCTCCGCCTGGGTACGAATGTCTGAGGCCGTACCACCGATACCACCCGACGGCTGGTGCATGAGAATACGGGCGTTGGGGGTTGCAAACCGCTTGCCTTTGGTACCGGCAGTCAGCAGGAACTGCCCCATCGATGCCGCCATACCGGTCACCACGGTCACCACGTCGTTAGGGATAAGCTGCATGGTGTCGTAGATGGCCATGCCCGCGGTCACCGAGCCGCCCGGCGAATTGATATAGAGGTAAATATCCGCCTCGGGATCCTCAGCAGAAAGGAGCAGCATCTGCGAGCAAATCAGGTTTGCGTTGGAGTCGCGCACCTCTGAGCCCAACCAAATAATGCGCTCTTTGAGTAGACGATTATATACGTAGTCATCCTGCCCACCGGCAGAAGTTTCCATGGTGGGAGCCTGCTGGGAGTTTGGAAGGGTGAATGTCATATTCCGCTCCTTAATTCATTGGGGTGGGCCTCTGCATGAGGGCGCCACCTGTCTCTAACGCTCCTAGCCTACCGGCTGTCTCCTACCCTCGCCCCCTGTTTCGCTCTTGGCATTGACTCGCTCGACCCTAATGGTAGTAGGCGATGGGACCGTGTGGACCCTCGAGTACCTGCACGGGAGTATTGAAGATATCGGTGAGCAGGTCCTCCCGCATCATCTCTTGCACCGGGCCAAAGGCAGCCAGCTGACCGTCTTTAATAGCGCAGATATGGTCGGCATAGCGGGCAGCAAAGTTAATATCGTGAAGCACCACCAGAATGGTTCTGCCCAGGCTGCTGGCTGCCTCGTGTAGGTACTGCATCATCTGCACCGAGTGGGCTATATCCAGGTTGTTGAGTGGCTCATCCAGTAGCACGTAGTCGGTTTCCTGGCAGAGCACCATCGCCACGTACGCGCGCTGGCGCTGGCCACCAGACAGCTCGTCCAGGTAACGGTTCTCGAGCTGGCGCAGATGAAGAAAATCAATGTACCGGGAGATAGTTTCTTCGTCCGCGGTGGTGAGTCGCCCCCTGCTGTAGGGGAAGCGGCCAAAACCCACCAGCTGGCGCACGGTCAGTTTGGTGACATAGTGGTTTTCCTGTCTCAGGATAGAAACCACCCGGGCCAGTTCTTTGGATGGCGTGTTATGTACATCGTGGCCCCCCACGCTAATCGACCCTGCTTCTGCAGCTAGCAGCCGCCCTACCATGGTCAGCAGGGTTGATTTGCCGGCGCCGTTGGGGCCCACCAGGGCTGTGATACCTCCCGCCGGGATGGAGAGGGTGATAGGGCCGATGTGGGTTCCGCCGGAGTAGCTTTTAACAACCTGGTTCAGTTCAATCACAGGGTCCCCTTTCGCATGATGATAACCAGAAAGAGCAGGCCACCAACCAGTTCGATAATGATTCCCACAACCCCCTGGGCGGCAAAAATATGGTTCATGATGAAGTAGGCGGTGGTGAGCACGGCAAAGGCAAGAAGACTGGCTAGCGGAAAGAGGTAGCGGTGGTCATAGGTATCGACAAACTGGTAGGTGAGAGTGGCTACCAGGAATCCGAGGAATGTCATGGGCCCCACCAGGGCTGTCGAGACGGCCATGAGCACGGCTACCACCACCAGCACGAACAGGGATTCGCGCCGGTGGTTGACTCCCAGGTTGTTGCTGGCTGCCGGGCCCAACGAAAGGACGTTAAGGGTGCGGGCTCTGAGATGGAGTATCAGTGCTCCCGTCAGGACTATTGGGATGGCCACCGGGTAATAGGCCGGGTCGGCATTGTTCACGGAGGCGAAAAGGCGGGCGGTCAGCACATCAAATTCACTGGGTGTCATCATTCTTTGCATGAAAGTTGACACCGATCCCAACCCTCCGCCGAGGACAACCCCCACCAGCAGCATCACGTGCATGTTGGCCCGTTTACCGGTAAGGAGCCAGGAGTAGAGTAGCAGGCTCATTGCCACCATCATGACAATCTGAAAAACGAAGGTCTCAAGGGTTCTTGCCATGATCAGCCCGGAGGCACCGGCAAAATAAACAGTGGCCGTGTGGATTGCGGTATAAAGAGCCTGAAACCCCAGAATACCGGGGGTAATAATACGGTTGTTGACTACAGTTTGGAATGCTACGGTGGCAACAGCCTGGCACAGGGCGGCCACCCCCATCGCGATCACCGCGTTACTGCGTCGTTCAGCGATCAGCCACCATTTGGGGGTTCCGGTGTCAAAGGGATTTTTGTAGGCGAGAAGACCGAAGGTGGCCAATGCGGCTAAAGCAGCTACCGCCAGTACAACTATCCAGTATGTGCGTGCTGATGAGGCGGTTGTGAAGGCTCCTGTATGGCGGTCGTCTGCGGTAGACCGCCGCCGGGGTACGGGTGCGACAGGTCTAGGCTGAGACACGGGTCCTCCCCCTGAGGATAAGAAAAATAAAGACAGCCGCTCCCACAACACCCAGAATAACCGAGACAGGTATTTCAAAGGGGGCGATGATGGTTCGCCCGATAAGATCGCAGGCAGTCACCAGGGCAATCCCCGTGAGGGCAACCCAGGGCAGGTTGGAGCGCAGGTCATCTCCCCGGAAGATGCTCACCAGGTTGGGAACGATGAGCCCGATAAAGGGTAGGGACCCCACAACCACGGTCACCACCCCGGTGGCTAGGGCAATAAGGGAGGTGCCAATGAGGAGGATCCGGTTATAGTTGAGCCCGAGGTTAGTGGTAAATTCTTCTCCCAGGCCGGCCAGGGTGAGCCGGTCTGCGTACCAGAAGACCGCGATGAGCACGATGAGTACCAGCCAGAGCACCTCATACTGGCCACGGATAACCGAGGTAAAACTTCCCGCAAACCAGACTCCCAGGTTTTGTAGCAGGTTAGTGTGCAGGGCAAAAAAGGTAGAGATGGAGCTGATCACCGCTCCCAGCATGATTCCCACGATCGGGACGATCAGGGAGGATTTAAGAGAGACCCTTCGCAGGAAGGCGAAAAAGACCAAGGATCCGATAAAGGCGAAAAGGACAGCAACAGCCATCTGTTCGAGCACCGTCGCTGCCGGGAAAAAATAGAGCATAAAGAGTAGGCCCAGTCCCGCCCATTCGGTGGTACCGGTGGTGGTGGGTTCTACGAATTTATTCTGGGTGAGAAGCTGCATGACCAGCCCGGCCATGGCCATAGATGCGCCAGCCAGTATCAGGGCCGCGGTCCGCGGGATCCGGGTGATGGCAAAAATATTGGCGCCGTCGGTGCGGGTGAAGATACTGTACTCCCCTATGGACAGGGAGATAACCAGTAAGGTTATAACACCCGCAAGAGCGAGCATAAACTTCCCGTTAACCAGCTGCCCCCGTCTATGACGGTGGTCTGGCGTTTGCTTTGTGTCTCTCATCATCTGACAGGAGCCCACCGCAATCCCGGGATTGGGTGGGCCCCTGTGTCCTTTTCGCTCTCTAGGGATCGATTCCGGCAATCCAGACTATTTGGCCGCTTCAAACTTGTCGGCAATATCGTTAAGAATCTCGGTGTAGGTGATAATAGATTCGTTAACGTAGGTGTCTGCCGGAGCGTATTCCACCTGGCCTTGGGTGATGGCGGTTACATTGGCGAGAGCTGCGTTACCGCTGATCACGTCGGCAGCCGGGGTTGCCTCAGAAGACTCCTGAACAGCGGCATCACGGTCCAGCACAAAAAGCCAGTCGGGGTTGGCTTCGGCGATAGCCTCAACCGAGATGTCATCGCCCTGGTGATTGTCGGAGGCGTCAGAGACGGTCAAAGCGGGTTTGAGCCCCAGCATGTCAAAGACGGGTCCGTAGGTACGGCCGATGGTGGGGGCAATATAGCCGATCTCCCCACCGGAAACGTTCACGGCCATGACCGTAGAGTTGCCGTCGTACGCCTCCTTGGCCCGGTTGAGGGCGGCATCAAAATTATTGACCAGCTCTTGGGCCTCTGCCTGTTTACCAAAGACTTCGCCAAGAACGGTCACCTGCCGTTTTAGCTCGGAATCCAGGGGTTCGCCCTCGCGGGGTTCAAGTTCTAGGACAGCAGCCTGCGGGTTGAGGTCTTTGATGGTCTCGTAGTGCTGGGTGAAGCGCTGCCCGTTGACGATCAGATCGGGTTCTTCTGCGGCTAGCAGCTCCAGGTTGGGTTCACGGTGGGTACCGATATCGGTGATGGAGTCATCGTTGGTGTAGGACTGGAGAGTGCTGGGAATCAGCCCTTTGGGTGCGGCCACCAGGTTAACGCCCCATTCGGAGAGAACCTCGAAGGTGCGGTTATCGGTGGAGGCCACCTTTTGAGGGGGTACGGTTACGGTTACCTCACCGAAGTTATCGGTCACGGTGACCGTTCCCGAGCTCTGGCTGGCGGAGGCTGAGACGGAAGATTCGGAGGAGGAGTTTGCGGCTCCATCGCCGCAGGCCGCCAGAGCGATGGCAACTACAGAGGCGACCGCGATTAAGGATAGACGGTTGGTTTTCACGGAATGGGTCCTGTTTCTCTGGGTAGCATGTGTATGGTTACCCTTAGTCAGTCTTAAGGGTTGACCTATCTCATGCTACTAGGCTCACAGGATACAGAACAAGCCTGGGACCCAATTACCGCACTTTTTTCTATCCTTATTTTTCTTTGCGTCGTCCCGGGGGGGGTGGCTCAAGTCCCCGCCCGTTTAAATAGACCCTGGGCCCCTCTCGATCTGAGAGAGGGGCCCAGGGTAGCGCGTAAGACCCACTCCACCGGGTGAAAGGTGTTCACCGGTGCGAGCATGGGAGCCTTTTACTGATCAGCGGATGGTGTCTCGTCTTTGAGGAAGGAGGAGAGATCAACGTCTTTGCCGTCAGTGTCTTTCACCTTTGCTGAGGCCAGTACCGACGCCAGAGCTTTAGAGCGGCGCACCTCACCAACAATGAGGCCGGCCTGACCAGAGCCGTCAAGCATCTGCGCGAACTGGTTGGGATCCATACCGTACTGTGATGACATGCTCACAATGTAGTTGATAATCTCGGACTGTTCGACGCCGATTTCTTCTTGCTGGGCAACGGCGTCGAGCACCATTTCGTTTTTGAAGGCGGTAACGGCGTTATCGCGTACCTCTTGGCGGTGTTCGTCGGTATCGTGGCCTTCTTCAGCACCGGGGGCGTTGAAGTGCTGACTTATTTGCTCTTCAATCACCTTGTCGGGGACATCGACTTCCACCATATCCACCAGTTTTTCGAGTAGCCGGTCACGGGCCTGGGCTCCCTGTTCGGCGATCTTAGATTCGGCGGCCTGCTTTTTCAGGTCTTCCTTGAGCTCGTCGATGGTGTCAAATTCTGATGCCAGCTGGGCAAAGTCGTCGTCGGCTTCGGGGAGTTCGCGCTCTTTGACCGCGGTGAGCTCAACGTTGACGGTCGCCTCTTCGCCGGAGTGCTCGCCACCGGCAAGCTTGGTTTCAAAGGTTGCGTCTTCGCCGGCGGACAGGCCGGTGAGAGCCTCGTCGAGACCTTCGAGCATAGTGCCTGCCCCCACCTGGTAGGAGAGGTCTTTGGCTGTGTCTACTTCTTCGCCATCGATACTCGCTTTGAGATTGATGGTCACAAAGTCACCGTCTGCGGCTGGGCGGTCTACGGTGTTGAGGGTGCCAAAGCGTGAACGGAGTGCGTCGAGTGCTTTCTGCTCATCGTCCTCGGTGACTTCGGTGGCATCTACTTCTACCTCAATGCCGGAGTAGTCGGGCAGCTCTATATCGGGGCGTACAACAACCTCGATGGTCAGTTTGATGTCGTTTTCGCGGGCATCTTCTTCCGGTTTGGAGACGACATCGAGTTCGGGCTGGGCCAGCGGAGTGAGATCGTTTTCTGCCAGGGCCTGCTGGTAGTAGTCGTTGAGTCCTTCGTTGAGGGCGTTTTCAACGATATAGTCGAAGCCGGTGCGCTGTTCAATGAGGGCGCGCGGGGTTTTGCCCTTGCGGAAGCCGGGAACCTGGATCTGCTGTGATAGAGATTTGTAGGTGCGGTCAAGGTGAGTCTTGAACTCGGCGAAAGGTACCTCGACCTCAATCTTTGCGAGGGTCGGTTTGAGCTTCTCGACGGCAGTCTTCACGTCCGTTGATCTCCTGATACATAGTTGGGTACTCCGGCAGTGGTGCGCGAAGTATTTTCTTGTGATGCTTATGAAAAGTGAAACCCGCCGGTTTTCGCGGCGGGTTTCGCTAGCTCATGTCGGGGTGACAGGATTCGAACCTGCGATCTCCTGCTCCCAAAGCAGGCGCGTTAGCCAAGCTACGCCACACCCCGCTCTTACCGCAAGCACTAAAAGTCTAGCGGTAATTTCCCAAAATTCCCATTCTCAAGCGTTTTGGCGGTCTTCGGCGCGCCGGGGTCTCTAGAGAGATACCAGCGGGAACCGGTGACCGGCACGGTTAGTGTGTGCGGGGTGAAAGGAACAGGAAGTATTCGTGTTTTTAACGGACGTCGCTGCGCGTGAGGACCGTGAAGGCGGTGACCCCAGCCGCTGCCACCCATGCCGCCAAGACGATGCCACCGTGTTCGGGTGAGAGCAGCTGCGGGTCGTGCCCGATAAAGATGGTGATCGTAGCCAGGTCGGGCAGAAAGCGGGCCAGGGGTGTGAAGGCGTGAATGACCATGCTCAGCCCTAAGATGAGTGGCACCAGCGTTGCCAGCGGCACCACTAGCGAACGGCATGCCGTGGCTAGAAATGCCGCAAGGAGCGCCAAACCCACCCAAGATGCACCCGCCGCGATCACAGTGTCGGCCGCTAGATTCGGACTCACAACCAGCAGTGCAACGCCTACGCTCGCAAGGTAGGAGACACTGACAGCAGCGATGACAACAGCGGTTTTACCCCAGAATAAAAGCGGTCGTCGGGGCACTGCCAGCAATGAGGATCTCAGGGCGGACTCGGTGTATTCCTGCCCGCTCACGCTGGCACCCACGATCACGGCGAATATTTGCGTTAGCTGCAGCGCTCTCAGGACAGCGCTGTGCGCATCGGCAGTGCCTGTCGGCGAGCGATTGATCAGCCATGCCAAGAGCGGAACAGCCACCAGTGGCGCGGCCACAGCTGCCGTCCCTAAACTATTTGTCAGCAATTTTCGCAGTTCGGCTCTTATAACCATGATCATCGGTTACCCACATCCCGCCGCACAAACAAAACTCCAGCGATCAACAGCAAGACCACGGTCGCCATGATCAAAGCTAGGCTTGCCGAGGGCTGCCACGCGCAAGCGCCTGCAGGAACATCCGCCAGACAGTGCCCTGACGCTACAGGCAGGTAACGAGCCGGAGTCCACGACGCAGCGAGGGCATCGCCGAGGCCGACTGCTTGCGGGACCATGAGCAGCATGGCCACTAGCCAACGTTTCGTGATCACCGCGATTGCCCAAGAAATCAGCGCGAACGCAGTCCATGTGAGCACGACAAGCCCAAGTACGCCCCATGTTTCGCTGGCTAATGTGAACGGGTTCAGGCCTTGTTCACCGAGCCTCATATGAGTCAGCACCAGGGTCAAATAGTTACCGACCGCTGCCAGCAGCACCAGCAAACCCACGGTAGCCGCGATCTTGCCAATAAGCGCTACCGGGCGGCGACCCGTGACCAGAAATGTAGTGCGCAGCTCGCGGCTCTGGTATTCGCTGGCCCCCAGTAGTGCCCCGAACACAACAATGACTGCATCACCGAAAGCCATGACATCGAAACCCATGAATGCTACCGGCTGCAGCGGCTCTGCCAAGTCAGGATGGGTTTCGGGCGTTGCGTTCACCCCAATATCCGCAATCTGACTGGCCTCTAAGAGTGCAAACAGGGGCTGGGCCAGCACAATCAGGAATACCACGACCCAGAAAGACCGGCTCGAGACGATCTTGCGGACATCGAACACGCCTGCGCGAACAAAGGCGATCATTACGCACTCTCCGTGAGTTCGAAGAACAAATCCTCCAACGATTCCATGTGTTGTAGAACCTCCGGCATTGTTCCGGTCAGCACAATCCGGCCTTGAGCAATCACCACGATTGTGTCGGCGATTTCTTGTACCTCCGACAGCATGTGACTGGACAGCAGCACCGTCTTACCTGCACGTGCTTGGGCTGCGGAAAACCGACGAAACCAGCGTATTCCCGCCGGATCCAGCCCGTTCGTTGGCTCATCCAGGATCAGAAACTGCGGGTCTCCGAGCAATGCCTGGGCCAGCCCTACACGTTGTGACTCCCCGAGCGAGAGTGTGCCCAGACGGGCAGAACGCTTAGCAGTCATGTCGACAGCTTCCAATACCTCGCCAACCCGGCTGCGGGCGATCCCGTTACTTTCAGCAACAATCGAAAGCTGCGTGCCAACTTTCCGGCTCTTCGCCCCCGCTAGCCCGTCCAGTAGAGCCCCCGCATGAGTGAGCGGCCGCTCTAAAGCCTGGTAGGCGAGACCGTCGAATTCGGCGCGCCCCGCATTCGCGTGATCCAGGCCTAAAAGAATGCGCAGCGTGGAACTCTTGCCGGCACCATTCGGCCCTAGAAATGCCGTTACCTGCCCAGGTTTTGCCGCAAAATTGACCTCGTGCAAAATTTCGACACCGCGATGCGACTTACTTAAGCCCTCAACACGGATATGACCCTTTTCATGGTGATGAAAAATACCTGATTCAGGCATGATCCTCCTTCTGTAGAACCGGGGAAGTATCCAATAAATACTGTTCCTGAGCCATACGACGATACAACTCAGAGGCCCCCACCTTCCATGTGTAAACGTTCATTATTGAACGCCTCTAAATTGTCTTTTGCCTTCTCCTCAATAGAATAAACGTAAACCCAATATAAAGCACTGTTTGAAGGGCTGCTGCCACTATGCAAGTTGCAAGCTCGGATCCGAAACTTGACCCACCAACATGGAACGCTTCTGAAGATGTGGCAATCGCATACGTAGACAGCGCTTGAGGTAATATATCTCTCAATATACCTAGAGAGTCACTGCTCGTTATCGCAAAGCCGGAAACGCATAGCAAGAGACAAATACCTATTGGCCAGGCAAAACTTCTTGTCAAGTACGCGATCAAACCTTGAAATACAGAGAGTGGGAAGGAAACTACAGTAACAGACAGAAAGTTCCTTGCCACCTCACTAATGGAAAGATCCTCTATCCCCATCAAGATACCTACCGATATCGCAAGAATGGAAAAAATAAGGTGCATAATGAGGATGAGCAATACCCCAACGAGGGCTTTGATAATAAAGATTATCTCTGGTTTTTTATAATAGCTCTGTATCGCAAACCAATTGTTCTTTTTCAAGTCATCATTCCAGATCGACGAAACAACTACCGCTGAGCCTACATTGAAAAAGATTAAGGCATAGAACAATCCAGTTTGCGCGCTCAAAGATTCCCATCCGCTGCTGAGATCTTCTCGATTTCGGGAAAAATTGAGAGTACCTAAACCTACCGATAGTACCGGAACCAGGATACAGACTAGCCACACATAAGAACGCTTCAGTTTAAGCAACTCACTCGATAGCATAATTTTTCTCACCTCCAGATACGGATCTGCCGCGAGGCTAAGACTAGAAAGATTACACTTACGATACAGAAGCAAAGGATAGCAAAACTATTTAAGTTATTCATAACAACCATATCTCCATCTTGTTTATATGGTACTATTTGTGAATAGTAACCCCACGGTGAAATATACGAGAGAATGGACGGTGATAAAAAGCAGAAGGTTGAGATAAAGGCACTAGTAATCCCAGCCAACAGGACAATAACCTGAGATTCTACCGCACTGGCAGCAACAACAAAAAACAGGAAGAAAATTAAATTAATTATCCACAGTAAAATAAAATATAGTATCCACTGCGGATAGATAGAACCAGGTAAATTTAAAAGAATACATATTCCGAGAGTAAGAAAAAACTGAGCGAGACAGCTTACTGCCAGTAAGATGCACCCCACTAAACCTTTAATCCAAATTATACTGTTGATAGTGCAACCTGAGGTTGCTAGAAAAATCCAGCCGCGATCTGAATATTCAATATCCGTGAGTCGTGAGGCCATAACAGCAATGATTATTGGCCAGACCAGTGCAGAAAAGAATCCTGATGAAACTAAAACAGCAGGTAATATTTTGAATTCTTGTGAAGCATTTCCAGCCCACAATGAAAATGTAGATAGGATAGAAATTGCGATTGCTCCAGAGAATGTAATATATGGTATTCTAAGAGCATGCGCTTTATTCCATTCAAAAAGAAATTGACTCCGGAACATTATTCACCTCTTTGTCATTTCCATGAATATTGATTCCAGGCTCTGGTGGGGTCTTGATATTTCATAAAAAACAACTCCAGAGTCTAATAGTTGTCGACAGATTGCGGGAATCTCGCTGTCAGGAACATGTGATATTTCAATACCTCCGTATGTTCGGGAGGCATGTGGTAACACTTCAAGTGCTCGGTCGCTATTTTCGGTTCGAAAAAATATCGACGGCGAATGTTGTGCAATTAATTCACTGCGCTGCCCTTGGAAAACGAGATCACCCTTGTTAATGATCGCAAAATGTGAGGCAATTTTTTCGAGCTCAGCCAGGACATGCGAGGATACCATTACGGTGACTGATTCTTGAGTCGCTAATCTAACGATTAACTGTCGCATTTCATCTATACCGTATGGGTCAAGACCATTTGTTGGCTCGTCTAGGATGAGTAACGAAGGCCGTCGACAAATGGCAAGCGCGATTCCGAGTCGCTGTTTCATTCCTAAAGAGAATGCTTTAACTCTCTTATTTTTAGCTTCTTGAAGACCAACGATATCTAGAGCCCACTCGATGTTCTCAGCAGGAAATTTAAGCAGTGATTGAACTACTCGGAGATTTTCAAGAGCGGTTAGATGTCCGTAGCCCGAAGGTTCCTCGATCATCCCGCCAATGGACGCGATAAATTTTCCTTTATTTCGCCGTGAAAGACGCTCCCCAAAGAGATTAACTGAACCAGATGAGGGCTCTATCAAACCGAGAATCATTTTCATAGTCGTTGATTTACCCGCTCCATTCGGTCCAATAAAACCATACACAGAGCCCTGAGGTATCTCAAGCGATAAATTTTTTACGACTTCTGTCTTTCCATAAGTCTTTGTTAAGTTATCTAAAGCTATGATATTCATGTGCTTGCTTTGCCTTCCCCTTCCATTCGTAAGCGCCCATCATTGAGCTCCTTTCAACTAACGGAAGCTAAGGGCTGTATGTGTATCCCTCAGTCTCCTTTCCCAAGACAGGAGGAATATCCCCGTCTTGCTCAGTGTATCACACATTACAAATTTTGGAAGAAGTGTCCGTTAGCTGGTATAGGCACACATTACATACCTGGTCGGCCATTTACACAACATGCTGACGCTGCTTACTAGCTAGGATTTTAGAACTAGAATGGATATATGTCCAGGCTCAAGTATGCAAACGTACCACAGCGGGTGATGTAGAAGCAGAAGTAGCCTATACGCTCTCCACGCCGCACAACGATCCGGATTGCCCGCGAAAACCTGCTGACTATCCGTGGGGTATTTCGGGTCACATCAGCTAGGTGCCCTCACCAGCCCACTTAGTTGTGACGTCAGGGCGCATCCGGTTCGTCTTCAGACCCGGACATGGGATAGATACCTGTTGGTGCGGGTGACGGTGTGGTTCTGCAGAGTGCTATGCGTTCTCAGACACAACTTCCCGAATATATTTAGCCGGTACTCCAGCCACCACAGTCCGGGGAGCTACAGTGCGATTCACAACAGCACCTGCGGCAACAATAGCGCCCTCACCAATAGTGACTCCCGCCAGGATTGTGGCGTTCGAACCGATCCATACATTGGGCTCAATATTAATTGCTGCCGGGCGTAAAATACCTCGCTTCCGCGGATCTTCATCGTGATTGAGCGTGGCAAAAACGACGTGATGGCCAATAAGCGCGCCATCACCAATCCTTATTCCGCCTTGGTCTTGAAAGGCGCAGCCAGCGTTCACGAAGATGTCTCGCCCACAGTGGAGGTTGACCCCGCTATCAATCGTGACCGGTGGCAAGACTGTGACGCTCTGGTCAATGATGTCACCGGTAAGTGCGCCCAGGCGGTCACGAATACTGACCTCATCGTAGGGGCTAGAATTGATTTCTTGACAGATTCTACGGGCTCGATCCGCACGCTTACGCATAAATTCCATGGCTTCATCCCCCGGATAAAGCGGTGTGCCCTGAGCCAGACGGACCGGGTACATATGGCAAACGTCTAGAAATTTTCAAAGATCGAGCTCGGGTACTTGCTGCAGAGCTCAGAGAAAAAGAACGCGCGTTTGCCATGATCACATTCAAGCTTTGGTACTACCAGCAAGCTAGCCAGCAGGGCAACGAGGATGACCTCCTTGATCCCCCATAACATGCCAGAAAAAATCCGCCACGCCTACCGGCTAAGCCAGCAAGACTCGGTGCGGTGACCTCGAACCCCACCGCGCAGCTGATCTCTCAGGTCGTGGAACTGATTGTGAATACCGTCGAAGCGGTACCGGAAAGTTGCCAGAGACATTCGTTTCCGGGGCGCCTCAAAGAAAAACGTGGGATACGCGATATCATACTGCGTATCCCACACTTTCATACTGAAAGAAGTTGCGAATGACAGACCCAATCGTGGATATCAAAGGCATGGCCGTTAGGATCAAAGAGAAAACGATTCTTAAGAACATCAACCTGGAGGTTGAGCCCGGGTCTTTTCACGGCGTTATCGGCCCTAACGGAGCGGGAAAAACCACACTCTTTACGACTATTCAGGGATTTCGTGCACCAACCCACGGTACTGTCCGTCTTCTTGGGCAAAACCCCTATCCACGAAATATCGGTCTCCTAGATCAGATAGGGATCCAACCGCAGCGCTCATCGTTCTTTCCGAAAACTACTCTTTTAGAACATCTCACCGTTGTTGCAGACCTCCAAGGAGCGCCGCGAAACAGAGTGTCGCAGCTCATCGAAGAGCTTAATCTTGGGTACGTCGCCAAAACCAAAGTTGAGGCACTCTCAGGTGGTGAGCGTCAGCGTCTAGCCGTTGCAACCGCAATCATCCATCGGCCAAAAGTACTGTTCTTAGATGAGCCAACTGCCGGACTAGATCCCGAAACCAGACGCAGCCTCGTTTCGCTGCTCCAAAGCACTGATTTACGTGGCATGACCACGCTCTACACCACACACTTCCTCGATGAGGCTGAACGCCTCTGCGATATGGTGTCAATCTTGGATACCGGTAAAATTCTCATAACCGAAAGCCCGCGCAGGTTAATTGAAGACGCTGATCTAGGCTCCACGGTGCTACTTCCTCATGCACTTCACCAGGCAGACATGATTTCTGCCAGCTTCGGCGAAAACCACGTGCAAGTGACCAAGGACGGCATCGCTATCCGAACTAATGACACGGCGAAACTTTTCATCGACCTAAAACACCTTGGAATCGACACCGGTGGCGCCCACGTATCGAATGGAAAGCTTGAAGATGTTTACCTAGCAATCACCGGAAAGGACTACGAGGCATGAGATCGTATAAGTCGCTATCAAAAACTATGCTGAGGTATGATCTACGCGATTGGTCCACTCTGTTTTTTACTTTCGCTTTTCCCACCGGTCTGTTGATCGTTTTTGCTATCACCTTAAAAAAGTCGATTCCGGATATGGACCCCACAGGTAATATCAGCGCAAACATGATGGCGTTTGGTGCTGCGTTCGTGGGAATCTACGCGGGAGCCACCCACCTGACGCTCTGGCGCGAAAACGGCATGTTCAATGTGCTGAGAAATTTCCCGTTGTCTTCACACACTGTGCTTGCCGCGCAGGCATCGGCTGGCTCCCTGTTGCTCCTAGCGCAGATGCTGTTGCTGTTTGTGATTGCATTGGTTCTCGGCGTATCACCAGCCGCAACCATGCCCGTCGCAGTCGTTCCTATCGTGTTTGGGTACTTGCTGTTCTTCTTTGTCGGTGTCATTCTAGGTGTCCTCATCCCCTCAATGGCGGGTGTCTCCATGGCAGCGACTTGCATCATCATCCCGCTCGGCACGGTTGGAGGCGCGATGATGCCGCTGGAAATGCTACCGGAGTGGGCACAGATCATCGCCCCATATACACCGATTTACCACATGCGTGAAGCTATTTCGATGACGCTCATCAATTTTGGAACCTGGAAAGATTTCGGCTTGGGCATGGCCTACCTGATCAGCGTGGGTACATTGTTTGGCTTGCTTGCCCAGCGTTTCATGAAGTTCAAATAAACCAACGTGATTTCATCTCGGCATGCATAAACTTCGCCCTCGGAGAATGCGCCAGAGAAATTAATCGGCGCGAAGGTTTTGTAGGAAATGAAGATCATCCTGCTCAGTACCCCAGTCTTAGCATGTGCAACACACTTCTCCGGGAATCACAGAATATCGCCAGTTGTCAGGTCATCGAAACACGGTCGACTCTTAGCCGCTAGTAACTGGTTGAGCTTTGGCTTTCAGATCTGCCCAACTCCCTGAAGATGCCACGTCGTCTTCATAGGCGATGAGGTAGCCCCAGGCTTGGTCTGCGTATTCGTCGCGGGTAACAAGGTAGCGCACAACTTCCTCAGCAGCTTTGCGCTTGGCCTGAACCGTGTCGTCACCGCGTCCCCGTACATCCTTACCTTCGATAATCCAGTACACCCCGTCGGTGTCGCGAGCAACAAAATCCGGATAGTAGGAATCTTGAAGGTTGTACTTGATAGATGCCCCCATCATGGTGTGTAAACGCAGCCACCACGAAATCTGCGGTGAAGTGTCTAGGAGACGCGCAAGCTCATATTCACCGCTAAAGGAATCGAAGGATTCCACTTGGAACAAACTCTTGTGCCAGTCTCCGTAGTAGGCACCACGTTGGAACTGGGCACTGCTCTCGATGCGATCTTGAACCTGTGCTCCCAGTGGTAGATGACGTGATTCGTCTGTTGGCAATGTCAATGGTTGAAGCACGATCTTCGCCGTACGCTGGCGGGCTAGTTCTTTGGAGTAAGCACGCACCAATTCTCCGAATTCCTGCTCAGCACCCTCATATGCCTTAACCGTCCAACTAGTGATGCGAGTTTCACGCATGAACTCCGGCACCAGGCTACGTTCAGCAGAGCGCTTTGATTCTGCCGTCGCTGGGACAACGCGCTGGTTCATAATGAACCTGACAAGTTCGGAGCGGACCTTGTCAGGTTCAATCGGCAGAGCATCTACTTCCGCGGACTCCACATCAACAGAGGTAAGCCTGCGAACCTTGGCCATCTTAACCTCGCGACGACGGAGCACATCCTTGGCATCGGTGACGCGCCGAGCGGCATCCTGTATCAATTCGGTGGGGATCTTGTGGAGCTCAAATGGTGCGTCCACTGGTTCAAGGAACACCCTCGGAAACTGGAAAGATACACGCTCTAGCCTGTTGGTGCGCTTAATCGGAGTCGCACTGTTCAGTGGCGTTTGCCCGTATGCCTGAGCGATATCGGTATCGTAAGCGGTCATCAACACTGTCGGCTGAGCAACAGGCATAACCAAATCGGAGGCATTCCCGACTGTAGATACAGCAACCAGGGTAGTCGCTGTAGGCGCAGCAGATCCAGCAGTGCTCGCCCAGCTTTGACCTGAGGCGGCGGCAGTGTTCACACCTGCTGGTCCTGTCGGGGCAACGATCTTTTGGATTGCTTGGCGCAACCCGTCTGCCTGCTCGGGGCTGACAGCCTCATCCAGACCAAACTGGTGGAGTACCTCTTCGTTTTCAAGGAGTTCGACGAAAGAGTGGTGACTGATAATGTCGAGTTGATCGATGTGGAACACACCCGTGTACTTACCAAACGGTAGGCGCAGACCACGCCCCATGGTCTGCTGTGTGAGCACCTCGGAGACCATCGCCCGCAACGTGACGACGACCGCGATGTTTTTGACATCCCAGCCTTCCTTGAGCTTATTCACGCTCACCACTGCGCGCACAGGCGAATCAGGGGCGTCTAGGTCGTCAAGCATTCGCTGAGTGGTGACATCGTTGTGTTCGTTATCCACCTGCAGCACTGCGGTCTGGGAGGAGAAGTATTCGCTCGAGCGTAACAGTTCGGTGACTTGGGTTGCGTGGTTGACGTCCGCACATACCACGAACAGCACCGCATTTAGCGGGTTCAAGCCTTGTTTGGTGATGTAGTCATCGTATGCTTTCTGCTTGATCTTCAACAAGGAAACTGCGTCACGTAGCTGCTGCTCCTCGCTCGCCTCGTCAGACCCATATCCCTTCTTTCGAAATGCCAGGACCGGGGTCTTCACAAACCGGTCGCTAATTGCCTCGTACAACGGGTACTTGAACACCACATGATCACCGCGCTGAGCGGAGGCGGTTAGGCCGACGATCGCGGCCGGATCCAATTCCTTCAAAGTAGCATTGAACTTTCTCGCGCTCGACCCATACAAGTGCGATTCGTCAGCGATGACCACCAAATCAGGGAGATCCTGTAAGTACTCAAACAGGGAGCCGGAGTCCTCAACAAAACGACGAATTCGGGTTGCGGCTGCCGAATCCGTATTTTTCTTCGTTTCCCCTTCCAAGCTTTTGGGGGCGATGAGTTGCTGGATGTTGAAGATGAACGCCATCGACGGGTTGTTACCGCCTGAACGGATGAGTTCTGGACTCGAGTGAGATACGCGCCAGGACCCGTAATCCTGTGGGGTCACCACTTCCGGGGGTATACTAGCACCGCCAATGTAGCGCTTGGAGCCCGCAGTGAAGTTCTGAACCGTCTTGGATTGCACTGTCAGCGATGGAGTGACGATCATTACGTTGTAAACTCCCTGACAACGCAAATATTCCATGAACGCCGCCATTAAGTAGGTCTTGCCCACACCGGTAGCTAGGTTCATAACCTGGGGTACTCGGCGATCAAAATCATCATCCGTGAGTGCCAGAATCAGCTGATGCAGTGCGCGCTTATTCGGAGATCGCAGGTCAAAGTCTGCGGCGATGGAATCAATATCGGATTGGTCAAAGAAAATTCTCAGGTGCTTTTCCATGACTTATTCCTCCTCACCGAAGTCAAAGCGGAAAATATCATCCGGGATCACGATTGCCCGGCAGCCTTTGCCATATCGGCGCAGCGCACGATTAACACCATCGGCCACGCCGAAAGCGGCGATCACCAGCGACTCTCCACCCTGGAGTTCGCCCAGCCATGCAACAGCATTCGCTTCATCAACAATGCCCTCGTACACCTTCAGGAAGGTGCGACCTCTGCGACCCTCAAACACCGCATCATCATTCGGGTGCAACAGATAGAAACCGAGGTTGGCAGCCACCGACTCGATCAAGGTCTGCCCGGTAGCGGCCTCGGTAAGCACCATCTTGCCAAGCTCTTCATCAACGTCAAAGCATGCAGGTGATAGGTGAGCCACCTGGAATCCGCCGCCACCACGCCAGTTAATAACTTCCTTCGTGCGCTTGGTCTTCACCGCCGCCTTCAGAGCTTTAATTCGGGGATCCTTCTTCGCTTCAGAATCATCGGCAATCAATTTGTTGAGTACCGAGGTGAACTTCGCAGCATCATCCGGGCTCACTCCCTCAGGAAGTCTTACATCGTCAGCAGGCACACGCTCTCTCTTTGTGCGCGTGATACCACCTGGATCCTGGTCGTTAATGACTTTTTCCAAGCGAGGCCGAGTAAACCTGTTAAAAGTAGACTCAAGCAGTTCACATGTCACCCAGCGGCGCCCCATCTTATGTGCGACGGCGGCCGTGGACCCTGAACCGGCAAAAACGTCAAGGACAATGTCACCAGGATTGGTACCAATATGAATGATCCGCTCCAGCAGACGCTCGGGTTTGGGGGTTGAAAATGGGACTTCACCAGGAAAAAGTGCCTTGAGCTCGCTCTTTGCTGAACGGTTATGTCCGACTTGCTCGTTTGTCCACCAAGTTCTTGGTGGCTGCCCCTGGTTCGGCGGATATGCTTTACGACCGAAGCTCTTCTCGGTAACAAAGAATTCTGGCCAAGCACCTTGTTCAATCCGTTCGTGCGCCCGCTGAACACTGTCTGTGTCCGCCCCACCGCGTATTCTCAGGTCGCAGACATCTTCTCGAAGCTGAGACAGCTCAAGCCCCGATCGTTCGCTTCGAAGATCAAGATCAGGAGCCGTGAGCTTGTAATCAGCGTATTCACTTAGGGAGGCAAAGATGCGTTCGGCTCTGAAAGCCCACTGTCTGCCCTTTGCAGGATAAAGGATTTCACCAGTAATCGGGTGCTCAATTCCGTAGACGGCAGGAACCTGCCTTGAACCAGACAAATTTCCTGGAGCAGAGCGATCGGCAGAAAACCAGATACCTCGATGGTCATGATCTGGATTACAGAACCGTGCATTGTCAGCCGCTGTGCGCAGCATGCGGTTAAGACTGGGGAAACCGCCTTTAGCATATACTAAGATCACGTCATGGTCCGAGGAGAAGCCCTGCGCATCGTTACGCGCTGAATCAGCTTTCTGCCATACGACCTCAGCTAGAAATCGAGAGCTGCCAAAGACTTGGTCGAGCAGTACCCGCATCCGGTGATTTTCCACATGGTCAAGGTGGACCCAGATGGAGCCGTCGTCACTGAGGAGTTTGCGCATGTGGAGCAGACGGTCGCGCATCATCGTGAGCCAGATGGAGTGCTCAAGATTGTCCTCATAGGAGGCGAAGGCCTGGGCCGTATTAAACGGCGGATCAATATAGATCAGCTTGACTTTGCCAATATATTTGTCAGCCAGATCCGGAACGCGCGTCAGCGCTTCGAGTACGTCACCGGACTCGCCGAGAATCAGAAGATTATTCTCCTGCGGTTCGAGGCCAGCTCGCTCGGAATACTCAAACTTGTCACTCCGAGGAGATTGCCCCCCCCCCAATAATCGTCGTAAACAAGAGTACGGGTTTCGCAGTAACGAGGATCGGACGGATCCACCCACGTATAACCGTACTTACCGGATTCGGTGGGAATCAATGCCATATCCTTGTTGAACCAGGTGAGCTCCAGGCGCTGCTTGGTCATCAATCTCCTTTTTGCCCCTACTCCAGCTCGGAGTTATCACGTCCCACATCAGGTGTCTCAGCCCGCGGGCCACAGCGGCCCTGAGGAGACCTCCTTCCCTTCATTATTCATCTTACGAGTGTCGGAGAGATGAAGCAGTACCGTCTACACCTCAAAAATTGAACATTATCCCAAACGCACATCAAACACCCGAAAACAAAAGGCCCCGAATTTAGCATATCCGGGGCTCGGCTGGAGGGGATGACGGGAATCGAACCCGCGTCATCAGTTTGGAAGACTGAGGCTTTACCATTAAGCTACATCCCCGTATCCTGAATAGGACCTTTACAGTAAACACAATATACCGGCTCCCTGTCAAATCTTGCGACCCACGGCCTTCGCCGGGGCTAGTGTTGGCAGCCGGGGCACCAGTAAAGTTTTCTCCCTGCTACCTCACGCATCGCAATGGTGGTCTTGCACCGTGGGCACGGGCTTCCCTGTCTGTGGTAAACATAGTTGGCATGATCCGGCCAAGCCTGATTCTCATCAATACCGGGGCGGTCTTCCGGCTCCGTGGTGATAATCCGTCCCACTCTCACACCTCGTTGCAGCAGTAAACGGTTGTCCTCCCAGAGGGACTCAAGTTCCTCTCTACTCAGGTCTTTGGCTCGACGTAGCGGGTCAACCTTCTGTCTAAACAGCGACTCGGCACGAAAAATATTGCCAATTCCCGAAATAATTTTTTGGTCCATCAGCACCACCCCGATGGGGCGAGCCGTCTTTGCCGCTGCGGTATAAAACTGTTCGGGATCTGCATCGGTGTTAAGCGGGTCCGGTCCCAGCTTGGCTCGTACTCCCCCCACCTCTTCTTCGGTAAGAACCCGGCAGACAGTGGGTCCAATCAAATCTGCCCAACCGTGGTCACTCACTATCCGCGCACGCACCGTTGGCTTGGGGTCGGGTACACCGTTATAGCCCGAAGGCTCCGCGGCAAGTTCCTGCTCGCCGATCTTACGGGGAGCACCGATAGAGGAGGCGGCCCTGAAATAGCTGTCACCACCAAAGGTGAAAGCACCGTATATGCCCAGATGCACGTTAAGGTAAAGACCGTTATCGAACCCCACAAAAAGATGCTTTCCGTGAGCAAAAGACTCGTCAACACCTCTGCCGGTAAGTAGGGCTGCACCGTCCCGAAACCTCCCCTGGGGGCTGGACACCTCAACCCTCTCGCCGGCAAACACATCGGTCAGCTGCCTGGCTAAACGGTGTATAGAGTGACCCTCAGGCATGATCTAGACCGTCAATCTGCCGACCGGCGATCTCCCCGGTACTCTCATACTCACGAATCTGGCTGATACGGCGGCTATGCCTGTCTTCCTCCGAGAAAGGGGTTTTCAAAAAAACCCGGATAATGTCCAGAGCCTCATCGAGCGAGTGCTGGCGCCCGCCCACAGCAACCACCTGGGCATCGTTGTGCTGGCGGGCGAGCGAGGCAGTGTCACGATTCCAGGCCAGGGCGGCACGAATCCCCTCCACCTTGTTAGCGGCAATCTGTTCACCGTTGCCCGACCCCCCCAGCACAATCCCCAGAGAATCGAGGCCTCTCTGACGATCCGCTCTCACGGCCAGTGCCGCATTAATGCAAAAGCTGGGGTAGTCGTCAAGAGGATCGTAGTCGGCGGGGCCGTGGTCAATCATCTCGTAGCCCTCCTGGCCAAGTTTTTCAATGAAAAACCTGCTCATCTCCAGGCCAGCGTGATCGGTTGCAATATGCACTCGCACAAGAATCTCCTCGCGATAGATCTGGTTGTTTTCGCCGGGTGAGAGAAACGCACAAGGGGGCAGAGACTGCGGTTATTTCTTATTCGTCGTCCGCGCAACTAAAGTATCACCTGTAAGCATCTTCCATCCGCATTTTTATCCTATGCCAGGTGGTTGGTGTCTGTGTAGTCTCAGGGTTATACGGTGTTATTTTCACGGTAGAAAGGAAGGCTCATGCCAGGTTTAAATCTTACCCGCGACGAGGCGCAACGGCGCGCCGAGATAGTCTCCCGGGTTATCTCCTCCCGGGTGCACCTTGATTTGACCGGCGATGACCGGGTGTTCGGGGTCGAAGCCGAAATCGTTTTTGAGGCCCAAGAGGGCCAGTCCACTTTTATCGATGCTGTGACAGACAGGGTCTTATCCCTTGAACTCAACGGTCAGCTTCTCCCGCTTGACCTGGCAGACGGACAGCGTATCCAACTGCCCCATCTCAAAGACCGCAACATACTCAAGGTCACAGCAGACTTCTGCTACACCAATACCGGCGAAGGCCTGCACCGCTTCGTAGACCCGGTCGATGGTGAAGTTTACCTCTATTCGCAGTTTGAGGTACCCGATTCTCGCCGGGTTTTTCCGGTATTTGAGCAGCCCGACCTCAAGGCAGAGTTTGAGTTTATCGTTTCGGCCCCCGCCCACTGGCTGGTGGTCTCTAACCAGCCCGAAACTACAGTGCGCAGACAGGGCGAAACCGGTACCTGGGTCTTTAAACCCACTGCCCGTATTTCCTCATATATTACCGCTATCATTGCGGGCCCCTACCAGAAGGTGGAATCCTCCCTAGTGAACTCCGAGGGCAGAACAATCCCCCTGGGTGTTTTTGCGCGAAAATCCCTCATGCCCTATCTCGACGCCGAGGATATTTTTACACTCACCCGCCAGGGTTTCGCCTTCTATGAGGAACAGTTTCAAACCCCCTACCCCTTTGAAAAATACGACCAGCTTTTTGTACCCGAGTTCAATGCCGGCGCTATGGAGAACGCCGGCGCTGTCACCTTCCTGGAAGACTACATTTTTAGGTCGAAAACCACCGAGGCAATGATTGAGCGCCGCGCAATCACCGTGCTGCACGAACTCGCCCACATGTGGTTTGGTGACCTGGTGACCATGAAGTGGTGGAACGACCTCTGGCTCAACGAATCCTTTGCAGAATTTATGTCCACCCTTGCCGCCGCAGAGAGCACCCGTTTTGCGGCCCAAGCCTGGGCCACCTTCTCGGCCTCAGAAAAAACCTGGGCCTACCGCCAAGACCAGCTCTCCACCACCCACCCGATTGTCGCCCCTATCCGCGACCTCAATGACGTCCAGGTCAACTTCGACGGTATCACCTACGCTAAGGGAGCCTCGGTGCTACGGCAGATGGTCGCCTGGGTGGGACAGAAAAATTTTATGGCCGCGCTGACCCGCTACTTTGCCAAGCACTCCTTTGGTAACACCGTGCTTGACGACCTGCTGGTAGAGCTTAAAGAAGCCTCCGGGCGCGACGTTAAGGCATGGTCTAAACTCTGGCTTGAAACCGCCGGGGTCAACACGTTAACCACCGAGGTTGAAGAAGCCGACGGGCTTATTTCGTCGCTGAAGATCCGCCAGAGTTTTGCCGAGGGGTTTGAAACTCTGCGTCCGCATCGGCTGGTGGTTGGGTTTTACTCTCTCACCGAGGGAAAGCTCAGCCGCACCGACAGGTTTGAACTCGATGTTGACGGCGAAGTAACCGAGGTTCCCGAGGCTGCCGGTAAGGCACGCCCCGACCTGATCCTGGTCAACGACGAAGATCTTACCTACGCAAAGATCCGTCTCGATAAAAAATCACGGCAGGTAGCCATCGCGCACCTGGGGGATATTGACTCTTCTCTGGCCCGCGGTGTGGTCTGGGGCTCGATCTGGGATAGCGTGCGCGATGCTCAACTGCCGGCCCGGCAATTTGTTGAGCTGGTACTCAACAACATTGGGCAAGAGACCAACTCAACCGCCGTGCGTGTTCAGCTTGCACATTTTGAACTCGCTTTGCGCTCTTACCTTGCCCCCGACGATGCCCCCCGGATAAGACGTGAAGCCGCTGAGCGCATGTGGGAGATTACCGCAGAGGCCGCCCCGGGGTCTGATAACCAGCTACAGTTTGTTCGCTGCATGAGCAGAATCGCAGAGACCGATGAGCAGCTCAACCGGGTTGAGGCTCTCTACAGCGGTGAGCCTGTGCTTGACGGCCTCGAGATCGATACCGACCTGCGGTGGAGCCTGCTCACTGCCCTGGCTGCCGGTGGCCGCCGCAGTGCCGGCGACATTGATAAGGCCCTTGCAGCCGATAACACTTCTATCGGTGCCCAGGCCGCGGCTACCGCCAAGGCATCTATACCCACCCGAGAGGCCAAGGAAAAAGCCTGGCACCAGGTTGTGGTGGAGAATAAGCTCTCCAACATTATTCAGCGCAGTATTATTAGCGGTTTCTTTGCCGGCAACAGCACCGACGTAACCTCACCCTACACCGAGCGCTATTTTGAATCGGTAGAAAGAATCTGGCGCGAGCGTAGCCATGAGATTTCTCAGAATATTATTTCCGGGCTCTTCCCCCACAACTATTCGACGGAGCTTTTGGAGCGCACCCAGGAGTTTTTGGCAGCTCTCCCCTCCGATGCTGCAGCACTTTACCGGCAGGTTGCCGAGTGCCGCGATAACCTGATGCGGGCCCTCAAAATTCAGGAAGCAGACCGAGACTAGAGGGATAAAGCAGGGTTCCGCCCATTTTTGACCAGGATGAACCCTGCCGGGGCGTTGATGCGGACCCAGTCACCGGTGCTGAAGCACCGTAGACTACCGCTGTAATTTGCGGGAAGGAAGCCCAGCACAACGGCACTAAAGGCCACACCGCTGGGGAGAACGATGCCGTCCGGCTGCACACCGGTCATCGGTGAGGACCAGATACGGGAACGCACCGTATTGACCACCGCGTGTCCGGGATTCTGCGGTAGAGCCCTATCGACGGCTGCCATGCCTTCCTCCGCTACCCGGTAGAGGTCAGCGGCAGCCACCGGTGCTCTTTCTATCCAGTTTTGCCGCGGCGCTAGTGTACCCGCCCAGCGCGCTGTTACGGTTACCGGCGGCAGGTGCACAACGAAACCGGATCGTTCGATACGTGCGAGGCGATCCAGCAGGGCTGAGCTTTCAACCACCGTATCCAGGTGAAGGGGGCGAGCTATGTGTATCGCCCTCATTCCCAGGATGGTGGGGGTGGGGTCCAGCAGGGATTCAGGAGCCAGGGTGGCAACGTAGACCGCGAGAGTGTTTTCACGGGCAACCAGGCGCACCGCAGCTTTTTTCTCTACCGCCCGGATCCTATGGATCAGGGTTGTCAGGTTGTGGGCGGTCTGTCGGTCACCGAGATCGATAGCTCGACTGACGGCGTCGATTGCCGCACCGCCGTCTTCCTGAGAGAAACTATCCGGCATAATCATCTCGTTTTCTTGCTACTACCGGGTCCATGCTCCCGCATCACCTTTTACACAATCCAACCACCGGGATCGGGGGGGGTAGAAGGCTACGATGGCGCAGAAGAGTTCTCGCCTACCACCGCAGCCTTCATTCCGTTTGTTCCTTTCCGGTCGTGGAAAGGTCAGCGAGTCAATTTACGGTGAACAACACGGTGAGGTTTGGCCGCCTCAGGCCCCAGCCGCTCCACCTTGTTCTTCTCGTAGGACTCAAAGTTCCCCTCGTACCAGTACCAGCGGTCGGGTTCCTCATCGGTGCCCTCCCAGGCAAGAATATGGGTAGCCACCCTATCCAGGAACCAGCGGTCATGGGAAACCACGACCGCGCAGCCGGGGAACTCTAGCAGCGCATTCTCCAGCGAGGTGAGGGTCTCCACATCGAGATCGTTGGTGGGCTCGTCAAGGAGGAGTAGGTTACCACCCTGTTTGAGGGTAAGCGCCAGATTCAGCCGGTTACGCTCACCACCGGAGAGTACTCCTGCCTTCTTCTGCTGGTCAGGACCCTTAAAACCAAAAGCCGACACATAAGCGCGTGAAGGCATCTCGACCTGCCCCACCTGTATATAATCCAGGCCATCAGAGACAACCTCCCACAGAGACTTCTCCGCGTCAATATTTTCCCGGTTCTGGTCAACATAGGAGATTTTCACGGTCTCCCCCACCTTAAGGGTGCCGCCGTCAAGCTCCTCCAAACCAACAATAGTTTTGAAGAGGGTCGATTTACCCACGCCATTGGGGCCGATCACACCCACAATTCCGTTGCGCGGTAGCGAGAAAGACAGACCGTTGATCAGGGATCTACCCTCAAAACCCTTGCTCAGATTCTCGGCCTCAATCACCACATTACCCAGGCGAGGCCCCGGCGGAATCTGAATCTCTTCAAAGTCAAGTTTACGGGTCTTCTCAGCCTCTGCCGCCATCTCCTCGTAGCGGGCCAGACGGGCCTTTGACTTTGCCTGCCGGCCCTTGGCGTTAGAGCGCACCCATTCCAGCTCATCTTCAAGCCGTTTAGCCAGCTTGGCATCCCTTTTACCCTGCACCTCAAGGCGGGCACGCTTCTTGTCCAAATAGGTAGAGTAGTTACCCTCGTAGGGGTAGAGGTTACCGCGGTCAACCTCGGCAATCCACTGAGCAACGTGGTCAAGAAAATAGCGGTCGTGGGTAATAGCGATTACCGCGCCCTCGTAGGACTGGAGGTGCTGCTCCAGCCAGAGCACCGACTCAGCATCCAGATGGTTAGTGGGCTCATCAAGCAAAAGAAGGTCGGGCTTCTCAAGCAGCAGCTTACAGAGGGCCACACGGCGGCGCTCACCACCGGAAAGATGGGTCACCGGTGAATCCCCGGGCGGGCATCGCAGGGCCTCCATGGCCTGCTCCAGCTGGGAATCAATATCCCAGGCATTAGCGGCATCAATAGCCTCCTGGAGTTTCCCCATTTCTTCCATGAGCGCATCAAAATCAGCATCCGGGTTCGCCATCTCCTCGGAGATCTCGTTATAGCGAACAATCTTTTGGTAGATCTCCCCCACACCTTCTTGCACGTTACCGAGCACGGTCTTTTCTTCGTTGAGCGGGGGCTCCTGCAAAAGGATACCCACGGTGTAGCCCTCAGAAAGACGCGCCTCACCGTTAGAGGGGGTGTCGAGTCCCGCCATAATTTTGAGGATCGTGGATTTACCGGCACCGTTGGGGCCAACCATACCGATCTTTGCACCGGGAAAAAACGACATTGAAACATCGTTGAGAATAACCTTATCGCCCACGGTCTTGCGGGCTTTGGTCATGGTGTATATAAATTCAGCCATAAACACTAGGCTACCCGGTAAAGTCAAATGCTCTGAGACGATTTCACCGTGCGCACTCGGTGATTTACGCGGCGCTCCTCTACTCCAGCCTAGGACGAAACGACCAGGGTAATAGTTCCCGCCCTCTTGCCCTCAGCCTCGGATTTTTCCACCCGAAACCGGTCAGCAAGCTCAGAGACCAGCTCATCACTATCGTTGATATGGCTAAGTCCCCGCTCAAAAATAAACCGGGTTAGCAGACCGCGATAGTGTTTGGCCATGTGCGAGACCACCTTGCGCTCACCGGTGCCGGCTTCTTTTTCTACCCTCACCGTATAGGTTTGCTCCGGAGCCGGCACCCAGGCACGGGAATAAGCAGCCGAGCGGCAGTCAAGAATCAGCTGGCGGCCCGCCCATGCGTCCAACGGCGCGGTAAGCTCACCGCGCCAAAAGCGGGCTAAATTACCGCACCGGCCAAGACTCACTCCCATGGACAGCCGGTAGGCCGGAATATTATCGGCCAGAGAAACCGCACCCCACAGGGCCGAAAAAACCAGCAGATGGGTGTTAGCTTGTGCCCGTGCCTCCCGCACAAAACTCGCATAATCCAGTGCCTCAAACAGTACGCCGCTGTACACCTGCCATGCCGGGTGTGCCGGTTGCTCAAAGATACGGGTATTGCGCTGCACCTCGTCGGCAAGAGACCTCCCCACCCCCAAAATATCGAGGGCGTCCTCCCCGGCAGAAATTTCCGCGAGCACCTGCCCCACCCGCTCCCTGGCTTCGGTGAGCTCCGGGAAGGAAAGCTCCGCAAAATTAACCGGTGCCCCCAGTTCCCCTGCCCGTTTAGACTCCGACGGTGGAAGCAGAATCAGCATAAAAACCTCCATAAATTTTCTGGTGTACAGTAGGTAACTGAACGGGGTGCCCGGGCAATCGCGAGAATCAAATTTTCGAGGAAAGTCCGGGCTCCACAGCACAGAATGGTAGATAACATCTACCCACGGCAACGTGCGGGAAAGTGCCACAGAAAACTACCGCCCGGATTCCCACCGGGTAAGGGTGAAAAGGTGGTGTAAGAGACCACCAGTACCTCAAGTGATTGGGGTAGCTCGGTAAACCCCATTCGGAGCAAGGTCAAACAGAACGCGCCATCGAGGGTAGTGCGCCCCATGCGTTCGGGTAGGCCGCTTGAGCACCCAGTGATGGAGTGCCTAGATAGATGATTGCCGCTCGCATGAGCACAGAACCCGGCTTACAGGGCACCCTGTTCACCCAGCATCTTTCATTCCGTGCCCAAAGGGGTCGGGGTCGGTACCCGGTAGCCAAGAATTACCATCAGCTTTCCACCCCTCGGCCTTCACCACTTTTTTAGCCCGGGCCGACCATTTTTTGTTGAGCCGGTTAACATAGAGCTTACCGTCGAGATGGTCCGTCTCGTGCTGCATCACCCTGGCAAACCAACCGGTTGCCTCAAACCGCACCGGTTCCCCTTTCTCGTTGAGAGCGTTGACGGTCACCCAGTCGGCGCGCTTAAGCGGAAAACCGTACCCGGGGAAAGAGAGGCACCCCTCTTCTTCGCTCTCACGATCGGGCTCCGCCGTCGAAATTTTTCCCAGGGTGAGCACGGGATTAATGATTACGCCGCGGGCCGGCACGCCGTCCTCATTATCAAACGCGTAGTTGAACAGGCGAAGACTCACGCCCACCTGCGGTGCCGCCAAACCTACACCGTTGGAGGCATCCAGAGTCTCCTCCATATCGGCAATAAGGCTGGCAAGTTCGCTATCAAAACGGGTAACCGGTGCCGCCGGGGTGTGAAGCACGGGGTTACCGTGAATAACAATCGGTCTGATTGCCATGAAAACTCCTGACGTATTTCCTCTGCCTACACGGTTGATCGACCTGCGATCTCATCAACCCGATGAACCGGCTGAGAAGTGTACAGTAAAGGGCCGCTATGGCTCTGCCATAACGACCCTTTGTCGGGGTGATCGACGGGGGTTGAACCCGCGACCTCCTGGACCACAACCAGGCGCTCTGCCAACTGAGCTACGACCACCATGTGCTTCTACACCGTGGGAAAATCTCCCTGCGCTTGGCAACAGAGAACACTCTATAAGAGTTTCTAGCCAAATACAAAGTTAAAACGAACCCACCAACGCGTGATAGTTCTCACCGAAAAAGTTGTTCGCGTTGTCTAGCTTTTGTCCTCCACACTCCGGGCAATATCCTGTACCCGGGCAGTATCGGGGCCCGGAGCCGGCACAAAGATTGCCCGACGATAGTACCGCAGCTCGGTGATAGAGTCACGGATATCTCCCAGGGCACGGTGGTTACCCGTTTTTGGGGGTGCCCCCGCCAAGACCTGCGGATACCAGCGGCGGGCAAGTTCTTTAATGGTGGACACGTCAATCACCCGATAGTGCAAATATTCGATAAGCTGCGGCATATCGCGCACCAAAAAAGTCTTATCGGTACCGATAGAATTTCCGCCCAGCTGTGCCGTCCCCGCCTCGGGGACATGCTGGCGGACATAGTCAAGTACCTGCCGCTGGGCCTCATCCAGGCTGACACCGGAGTCCAGCTGCCCCAGCAGACCGGATTCTCTGTGCATAGCGGTAACAAAATCATTCATCTGATCAAGCGCCACCTGCTCGGGCTTAATAACCACATCAACACCCTCACCCAGTATGTTCAGCTCTCCATCGGTCACCAGCACAGCAACCTCAATCAGAGCGTCGCTCACCGGGGACAGGCCCGTCATCTCGCAGTCAATCCACACAATTCGTTCATTTGAAATAGACACGGGTTAAAATCTACTCGCCATAGACCGGCAGCACCTACACCGCACCGGACACATCGCGGGTAAAATCTAAAACGTTTAGCACAATCCCGCTTCAGGAGCTTTATGAGCGCAACATCCGCGGCAGCTTCCCCACCCGGTAACAGGGACAAGAGTAAAAAGCGCGGCAGGTATATCTATGGTAGCCCGCTGCGAACCATCGTATTCGGCACCGTTGGTTCTCTGTGCATGATGTTTGGTTCTTTTGGCGTGGGCTGGTTGGCTGATGCCTCCTATCTCAACCGGGTCAATCTCATTATTCAGCTTCGATACAACGTTGGCGGCCTGGTGTTCAGTATTGTTCTGCTTGCGGTGGGTGGCATGATGATGTGCCGCGAATGGCTCAGACTCTCGCAAAAACTGGTGGTGTGGCGGGGAACCGCCAAACGGTGGACCTGGCTAGCCATTATCTGCTGGACCCTTCCCCAGCTCTTTGCTTTCCCTCTCTTTAGCCGCGATATTTTCTCCTATTTCGCCCAGGGTAGGGTTATGCTTGCCGGACTCAATCCCTACGAGGTGGGGGTGTCATCGGTGAACAACTTCTTCCAGTTTGGTGCGGATCCGCTGTGGGCGCAGTCGCCGCCACCCTACGGCCCCATTTTTCTCTGGATCGAAGAGGGTGTTGCCTGGCTGGCGGGGAACAATATTGACGCCGGTATCTATATGTTTCGAGCTGTCGCCGTGGTGGGCGTGGGGCTGATTGCCTATTACGTTCCCAAGCTGGCAGCGCTCCACAATATTAACGGTACCCGCGCCCTCTGGCTGGTGGTTGCCAACCCGCTTTTTATCGCCCAGTTTGTGACTGCCGGCCACAACGATGCGCTCATGACCGGGTTTGCCGTTGCCGGCACCTACTATGCGGCAGCCCACCGTAACTGGAAGGGTGGGCTAGTCGGCACCACGCTCATGACCGCGGCAATCGCTATTAAACCTATCGCACTGGTGGCCCTGCCATTTATTGGCCTGCTGTGGGCCGGCCGCGATGCTTCGTGGCCGCGAAAATTTTGTTTCTGGGCGCTCACCCTGCTGGTCACCGCGGCGGAGCTGGGTGTTCTGGGGTTGATAAACGGCTTTGGATTTGACTGGATCAGTGCTCTATCAACAACCGGCGGCCAGTATATTTGGTATGCTCCCACGGGTTTTATTTCGTGGGCAATCGGTATTGTTGCGGCCTCAATTTTTGGAGGCGGAGTGGAGAGCAGTATCCGCGATTTTGTGGGTTCCGTGGGCAGGCTCGTCGGAATGCTGGGGGCGGTGCTGGTCATGTTTGTGGGTCGCGACCAGAAACTTATTCGCCGGATTGGTTACGCTCTCGCCTGTGTGGTGCTGCTATCCCCCATGATTCAGTCCTGGTATCTGCTGTGGATTATTCCTTTCCTGGCGGTATCGGGTATCCGCACAGACTGGCAGCTAGATCTGTATTTTGTTACTACGCTTTTCTTTATGATTTACGCGATCTCAGACCAGCTCGATGTTTCCCCCTACCTTCAGGATTTTGATACGAATATGGCACGGCTGATAGCGGTGGTGGTGTCGCTGGGGTACGCCAGCTACCTGGTTTTTGTGGACCCGGCAACCCGGCGGGTACTGCGTCGCGGACGGCGTTCCACCGCGGTTCAAATTGTTATCTAGAATCTTTATGGATCGGTCAGTGCTCTTGCACACTTCGGGTTGGCCGGCAACCCGGTGCGGTTGCCCCGCGCATTTTGCCCCGCGCGAGCTGGCGGAGTAGACTGTGTGAGGATTTCACCGGAAAATTTCGTAGTATCCCGGTGGATGCTTGCCCCAGTAGCTCAGTGGATAGAGCAGGAGACTTCTAATCTCTTGGTCGGGGGTTCGACTCCCTCCTGGGGCGCAGAAAATTCCCCCGCCGGTACCGGTGGGGGAATTTGCGTCAGACTATAGTGTAGCGGTATCAGCAGGCGCTGCGGTGGTCAACGTTTCTTCACCAATCTGTACGGTGCTTACCTACCGCCCTCAGAAGCTAAAAGCAGGTTGATCTCCCCGGCGTTTTTATCCCTTTCCACCATGCACACGTTATCGGGGTCAAGAAGGGAAACCTGCACACCTTCTTGTTGAATCCGCCGGAAACCTTCGGTCAGCATCCTCCGGCCCACAGTATTAAAGTCAGAGACGCGGGTGAGATCAAACACCAGATCTTTAACCCGGGAAAGATCCATATTTTCTAGCTGGTAGAGCACCTCTTCGGCATTGGTGAAATCTATCCGCCCCTGTAACTCAACCACCGTTTCCGAACCAATATCACGAACCAGCCGCACCGCGTTATAGCTGTAGGCGTCAGCGTTCATCATGTGCAAACCAATATCCGCTGACAGTTTTTCAAACACCTTCACACTGCGCACGCTATTTCCTTTGGCGTCAAGCCTGGGCGAAAAAACCCCGATCCCCAGCTGGCCCGGCAGAGTACCCAGAATACCGCCGGACACTCCGGATTTGGCCGGAATACCGACGCGAGAGAACCAGGTTCCCGAGGCGTCATACATGCCGGCAGATGCCATGACCGATAACACCTGGCGGGCCACGGCCCGGTCTATAACTCTCTCACCGGTAATAGGTTGCACACCACCGTTGGCAAAAGTGGCCCCCATCGCCGCGAGGTCTTCAACGTTCACCGTAATAGCGCACTGAGCGATATAGCCCGAGACCACTTCGTGGGGGTCGTCCTCGAACATTCCAAAGCTTTTGAGCATATGCCCCATCGCAAGATTACGCTGCGCGGTCTCCATTTCAGACTGGTAGACGGTCTGATCAATGGCCAGTTCCCTACCGGCAAGACGGGAGAAAAAATCAAGTGCATACTCGACCCGCTGCCGTTGGCCGGCGGTATCACTGACCAAAAGACTGTGTGTCGCAATGGCTCCCACATTGATCATGGGGTTGTCGGGGCGGTGGCTCCCCTCTTCGAGGGATAGCTCGTAGAATGCCTCCCCCGAGGGCTCCACACCGATCTTTGAGGTGACCAAATCTACTCCGCGATCGGCCAGGGCCGCTGCGTAGGCGAAAGGTTTAGACACTGATTGGAGAGTGAACTCAAAGTCGCGGTCCCCCACAGAATAGGTGCGCCCGTCAACGGTGGTGAGTGCAATACCGAACTTCGAGGTATCGGCTTTAGCGAGCTCGGGTATATAGTCTGCCACCGAACCGCTGTCTTCTGGGCGGGTAGTATCTAGGATCTGCTTAAGGTATTCGGAAACGGGGCTCTTCATCTGAAAAAGATTACAGCACCGATTTTTTTCTCTCAACCCCAATAAATCCGAAAGCCTGGGCGATTGAGCAGACCCCTACCGGCCCAATATATCTGAGTCCGTATCCGCGTAAAACAGAGCATACGGCATCCGATGCCTCGTGGGTCCGCGGTAACTCTGTGTAGCTTGGATAACTCACCGGATGAGGAAAATTTAGCTCAAAAAGGTCGGGCAGATCGACCCCGTGATCGATCAGGGCACGCGCGTTATTACGGCAGGCTTTCAACTTGTAGATATTGCGGATAAGCTCCGGTGAACGTGCTGCCGCTTCGAGTTCCTGATCGCTTATGTCGGCTACCGCATCTAAGCTGTAGTCGCAGAAGAAATCTGCAAATGCCTGTCTTTTTCCCAGAACCGTACTCCAGAGCAGCCCCAGCTGAAAGGTCATGAGGCACAGGTGCTCAAACAGGTTTCTCTGGGTGCGGGGGATTTTTCCCCATTCGTGAATAAAGTATTCTTTGGTGTTTGCATCGCGGACCCAGCCAGGGCTCTCCATTCCGCGGTATTGATGCGGCCGGGTACCGGGTGTCTGGCGTATCCGAGTTGCCGACGGATATTCGTGTGATGAAGTGTTCATGCAGGCAGGATATGACCGGTTATAGATAAATAGCTAGTAGCGCGTGCTGTGTGGATACCGCACCCTGTGGATACACCAAGTTGCTGTACACACCGGTCTTTTTTATCGATTTTCTGCGGGTAATATCCACAGTTTTCTGTTCCCCGGTTTTCCGGTCGGTGCCTTCTGCCTCATCCTAAAAACAACCGATCACACCACTTTCAAGGAGCATGTCATGACCGATATCGTAACCATCCGTGGCTTTGTGGCCACTTCTCCCAGCAGCAATACTCTGCCCTCGGGAATACCGGTATCAAATTTTCGAGTAGCCTCAACACCGCGGTGGTATGACTCCAACCGGCAGATATGGCGCGAAGGCACAACTAACTGGTACACGGTAAACACTTTTAGGGCACTCGCTCAGCACACCGCACGCAGTATTTTTGTGGGTCAGCCCGTCATTGTGACCGGCAGACTACATATCAAACAGTGGGAGACCGATAGCGGACGACGGGGGACCGCCGTTGAGATAGATGCCTCAGCGGTTGGGCATGATCTCAACATGGGGGTTTCCTCCTTCAGCAGGGCCATTAAACCCGATAGTTCACCGGCCCAAAACGAGGCAGAAGGGCAGAATGCCCCCTCCTTTATATCCGGTGCAGACGCCCGGCCTCCTGCCGAAACAGAAAATACCGCCGACACCGGTCAGATTCAGCAGATCGAAGAGCACGCAAATTCTACCGAACCCGCCCCGGATCCCTTTTAGGTGTCTACAAGCCACCCTCTGCGGCGTTCAATGAAGACCGTGTACTGGCAGATCCCTCAGTGCTTCCGGTAGGTACGTTAAAGTCCCAGGGGTCGGTGTTCAGCTCTGAGACGTAGGTGCTTATAGCAAAGCCGCGGTGGGCCAGGGCCGTGGTCAGCAGCCGGGCTGCCCCCCGCATCCATACCCATTCACTGGCAAAATGTGAGCAGTTAATGAGATAGGGTCTACCGTCACCGATAAATGTTTGTTCTCTGAATTCTGAGGCGGGATGGTGCCGCAGGTCGGCGGTGATATACACATCGGCGTGGACAGCACGGGCCCTAGCAAAAAGAGAATCCCCGGAACCGGTACAGAGGGCCACCCGCTGCACCGCGGCGTTCTCATCCCCGGCCACCTGTAATCCTCCCGCGGTAGCGGGGAGAAAAGTCGCTATTTTCTCAGCCAGTTGCCGCAACGATACGGGCCGGGGCAGCTCCCCCACCCTACCGATCCCCACTTCTATTTCTCTACCATCAATGAGGGTGAGTTTCTCCTCGGCCAGAATACGCTGCTGTTGCCTCACTCCGAGAAAGTTCATAAAGGTCTCGTTGGTGCCGTACGGAGCCGAATCAACATTGGTGTGTGCACCGAGAAGAGCGCAGGAAGACTCAATCAGGGTATGGATAATTTCACCCTTATAGTCTGTGTCGGGAAGGAAAGATGCCCCCCTCAAAAGGAGAGGGTGGTGGGTAATAAGAAGCCCGGCCTCTTTCTCCACGGCCTCGCGCGCTGTAGCCACCGTGGCGTCTACAGCAAAACCCACCCGTGCCACCGGTGCTTCTTTCCGGCCCACCACCAGGCCGCTGCTGTCCCACGCCTCGGCAAGCTCGGGCGGAAAAATTTCGTGGAAGACACTCACCACATCTTTAAGAGAGGGTACTTTCTTTTCTGCCATAGGTTCATTGTGCCACGATTAATTTCAGTACAGTATCCGCACGGGATGGAATACGCTTCCCCACTGCCGCGTTATAGCTGGTACTGCACACCAAAAATTCGAACGACCGAAAGGGAAAACAGGTGCAAAATTTTGTGATGGGTGGAGGCTGCTTCTGGTGTATAGACGCGGTGTTTCGCAATTTCAAGGGGGTCGAATCAAGCGTGTGCGGCTACACCGGTGGGCACACCGAAAACCCGGACTACCGTAGCGTCTGCGCCGGATCAACCGGGCATGTGGAGGTCGATCGCGTGACCTTCGACGAGAAAGTCATCCCCGCAGAAACTGTGCTCGATATCTTTTTCACCTCGCACGACCCCACCAGCTGGGATAGGCAAGGGGCCGACGTTGGCCCCCAGTACCGGTCCGCCCTCTACTACGAAAACGACGAACAGAAAAAACTCTTTGAAGAGGCCGCAGCGCGCGCGGAGAAACTCTGGGGTGCGCCCGTCGTAACGGTTATTGAACCGCTAGAGAAGTTCTGGAAAGCGGAAGACTACCATCAGAACTACTACGCCAATAACCCCTTCCAGGGCTACTGCCAGGCAATTATTAACCCTAAAATTTCCCGCGCCCGTAAGAACTACTCAGCTTACCTGACGCACTAAACAGCGCTGGGGGAAGAGAATGTTACCTTATGTTTCATTCGGTGAGCATTCCCAAATTTTTTCTCGTAAAGTTTAAACCACCCCTGTTTGCCCGCGCACGAAAGGAAATACCGTGGCAAAAATCTATAGCGATATCACCGAGACAGTGGGGGGAACCCCCCTGGTTCGTCTCAACCGTCTTGACTCCGGCCTCCCCGGAAACGTTGCGGTCAAGCTGGAGTTTTACAGCCCCGCCAACTCTGTTAAAGACCGTATCGGTAAAGCAATAATCGATGCCGCCGAACAGTCGGGCAGCCTCAAACCCGGCGGCACTATCGTTGAGGGAACCTCCGGTAATACCGGTATTGCTCTGGCTATGGTTGGTGCTGCCCGCGGTTACCGGGTCATTCTCACTATGCCCGAAACCATGTCCCATGAGCGCCGGGTCATTCTGCGCGCGTACGGTGCCGAAATCGTGTTGACCCCCGGTACCGAAGGTATGCGCGGTGCTGTTGCAAAGGCGCATGAAATTGTGAGCAGCACCGAAAACGCCGTGCTGGCCTCGCAGTTTTCAAACAGAGCCAACCCCGAGATTCACTACGGCACAACCGGCCCCGAGATCTGGGAGGACACCGACGGTCAAGTAGATATTTTTGTGGCGGGCGTTGGCACCGGTGGCACCCTCTCGGGTGCCGGTAAGTACCTCAAAGAACGCAAGCCCGGTATTAAGGTGGTTGCCGTTGAACCCTACGACTCAGCCATCCTTTCCGGAGGCGTGGCTGGCCCGCATAAGATTCAGGGTCTGGGGGCAAACTTTATTCCGGATACCCTCAACCGCGACATCTACGATGCCGTGGCTACCGCAACCACCGATAACGCGGTCAGCACCGCCCGTGCTCTGGGAGTCCAGGAAGGGATCTTGGGTGGTATTTCTTCCGGGGCAGCGGTGTGGGCTGCCCTCGAAGAGGCAAAGAAATCAGAGAACAAAGACAAGCTGATTGTGGCCGTTATCCCCGATTTTGGGGAGCGCTACATATCAACCCTTCTCTACGAAGATATCCGCTAGCCCCGGTGGCGTGCAGGTTACAGTTGACCTGCACGCCATGTGTGTTTCCAACGATGAAGGCGGTCACAGGATAGCGGTTCTTTTTGTACAGTTAAATAAGCGCACGTTCTCTCGCGCAGACCTAACAATCTAAGGAAAAATATGGGTTTCTTTACACGACTCCGAGAAGACCTTGAAACAGTGCGAGCCCACGATCCCGCCGCCCGTAGCGACCTTGAGATTCTGTTGAACTATTCCGGTATGCACGCCATTTGGATACACCGGGTCTCACATCGCCTGTGGCAGAAGGACTCCACCAAGCTTTTAGCTCGCACCCTCTCGCAGTTCTCACGTTTTCTCACCGGTGTGGAGATTCACCCCGGTGCCCACATCGGTCGTCGTTTTTTTATCGATCACGGTATGGGTATTGTGATCGGGGAAACGGCGCAGGTTGGCGATGACGTGATGCTCTACCACCAGGTCACCCTGGGCGGTCGCTCCCTAGAAAAAACTAAGCGGCACCCCACTATCGGTGACCGCGTAACCATCGGGGCCGGTGCAAAGGTGCTTGGGCCCGTGGTCATCGGCTCTGATTCTGCGGTGGGTGGAAACGCTGTTGTTGTCCATGATCACCCGGCAGATTCGATTATCACGGGTATTCCTGCCAGGTCCAAGCCCCGCACCCCCGAAAAGCACGAGCCTCTGGTCGATGCTGTGGCCTATATTGATCCCGCTATGTGGATATAGGACATCGGCTGTGGTGGTGTAGACTAACCACACCGCCACAGCCGATGTTTCACGGTGCCAGTGCAGATCTAGTGCACGTGCACGTCGGCGGCATTGACCTCGCTGCGGTCACCGCTCCACAGGGTATGATAATCACCCTCTGCGTCAATACGCTGATAGGTGTGGGCACCAAAGAAATCGCGCTGGCCCTGAATGAGAGCGGCGGGAAGACGTTTACGCCGCAGACCATCATAGTAGCTCAACGATGACGCGAACACGGGGACCGGGACACCCAGGGCCGTTGCCTTGGCAACCACGCGCCGCCATGACGGCAGCAGATCTTCCATCAGCTCTTTGAAGCCGGGGGCGAGAAGCATGTTCGCCGGTACCGTATCGCCCGCGTACGCCTCCATAATTTTGCCCAAAAGTTCGGCGCGAATAATGCAGCCTGCCCGCCAGAGCGAAGCTACGACATCGAGTTTGTAGGTCCAGCCGTATTCGCCGGAAGCGGTCTTGAGCATATCGAGACCCTGGGCGTAGGCAACCAGTTTGGAAGCGAAAAGTGCTTTACGTACATCTTCAATGAACTCTTCGTCTCCGCGACCAACACCGGTACTTGCGATCAACCCGGCCGGTAGCTCTTCCTGCGCCAGCTCGCGTGCTTCAAGGTTAGACGATGACAGTCCGCGCGCAAAAACGGATTCCGCAATACCGGTGATCGGCGATGCCAGATCGATGGCAGCCTGTACCGTCCACCCGCCGGTACCCTTCTGGCCGGCCTGATCGCGGATCACATCTACGAGCGGTTTACCGGTTTTCTGGTCAACCTGAGAAAGCACCTCGGCGGTAATTTCGATGAGGTATGACGACAGGTCGGTCTCATTCCAGCGGCGGAAAATCTCTGCCTGTTCCGCGGGCTCAATGCCGGCCACAGAACGCAAGATATCGTAGGCCTCACCGATCACCTGCATGTCGGCGTATTCGATACCGTTGTGAACCATTTTCACAAAATGTCCGGCACCATCAGTCGATAACCAGGCACAGCAGGGCTTGCCGTCTTGCGGTGCTTTAGCCGCGATGGTTTCGAGCATGGGGCCCACCGATTCGTAGGATTTAGCGGAGCCACCGGGCATAATGGAGGGGCCCCAGAGTGCACCCTCTTCGCCGCCGGAGACGCCAACACCCACAAAGTGAATTCCTTTTTCAGAAAGATTCTTCTCCCGGCGGATGGTGTCGGGAAAATGTGAGTTACCGCCGTCGATAATAATGTCATCGTGATCAAGTAAAGGAACCAGCTGGTCGATCACCGCATCCACGGGCGCCCCGGCCTTGACCATAATCAAAATACGGCGGGGGGATTCGAGGGAATCGACAAGCTCTTGCAGGGTCTCGGTACGAATAAAATCACCCTCAGAGCCGTGTTCGGTAAGGAGGGCATCGGTTTTTTCAACAGACCGGTTATGAAGAGCCACGGTGTAGCCGTTTCGAGCCAGGTTACGCGCCAGATTAGCGCCCATAACGGCTAGCCCGGTGACACCGATATGTGCTTTGTGTTCTACTTTGTTTTCAGCCATAGCTCAACTGTACGCGCCAGCTTTTCGGGCTGGACGCAGGCGGCAACAGATTTTGCAGAGCGTGAACGCCTGTTGACCGTTACACCGTGTGAAAAAACAGTATGACCCCCGATGCGGGGGTCATACTGTTGTGGCGGTGGGTCCTACCGGGATCGAACCGATGACATCCACGGTGTAAACGTGGCGCTCTACCAGCTGAGCTAAAGACCCGTCTCACGCTGCGCACCGGACATTACCGGCTTACAGCGACAGGTAAACACTATACGCAGGTATTTGTGAGTGTGCAAGTTGATGTTCGAAAAAATTTTCTCCCTGCCCGCCTCACACCCCGCAATCCCCTCAAAAAACCGCACATTCCCGCGGCCTTTGAGGGGAAACGTTTTCGGCTCTAGCGGACCTGCTTCATCACCAGGCGGGTTGCGGACCAGTCTTTACCGGCACCCTCACTAGTGATGACATGTAATCCCGCCACGGGGGCAGCCTCCTGAATATCGCGCGGTGATACATACCCCTCGCGGCCAGATTTAGGGGTAAGCAACCAAATTACCCCACCGTCGTCGAGGCTGGACAGCACGTCCATCAAACCGTCTACAAGGTCTCCGTCGTCTTCACGCCACCACAGCAGTACGCCGTCGACCACTTCCTGGTCATCTTCGTCGAACAGCTCGGAACCTATCAGGTCTTCAAGCGCATCCCGTAGATCAAAGTCGACATCGTCGTCATACCCGAATTCCTGGATGAGATCCCCATCCTTGAAACCAAATTGGACTGCCGCTATATCCGCAGCGGTCTTGGTCTCGCTCACTGATATCCTCCTGAGTTCAAAATTTTCGTGGGAGAAAAGCCGCTGTACGCGACTCCTCTAAAGACAACTGAACACGCACAAGCCGCTGAGCGCAACTGAACACGACCGAACGGAGCCATGTTTCTTGACGTCGGGCTCCGCTTGTGATTCAAAAAACGAAATATATTCCGCTCACAGATGATTCTCCCGACAGGTCAAATTCCTCGGTTTGTGACACCATAGTAAGAGATAGCGTTACGGTCACCCTTGCCCCTAACGCCGGTTTCCGGGATCGCACAGTGGCGGCCCGGAACATCTTCAAATCATCAACAAAGAGAGGTTGGCAGTGGGACCCTCCGAGACCAATGACCATATTTTGAGCGCCCTCACCCATAGCTTTAAAGACACCGATGCTGAGGAAACAACCGAGTGGCTTGAATCTTTCGACGAACTGGTGGACTCCCAGGGCACCGAGCGGGCACAGTTTATTGTGCGATCCCTGCTCCAGCGTGCCGGCAGCCGCAGCGTTGAAGTTCCTATGGTGACCACCACCGACTATGTCAACACTATCCCCGTTGACCAGGAACCCGAATATCCAGGCGACGAGCAGATGGAGCGCCGCTACCGCGCCTACCTGCGCTGGAATGCGGCTGTGATGGTTCAGCGTGCACAAAAGTCAACCATCGGTGTGGGCGGTCATATATCCTCCTATGCGGGTATTGCGACCCTCTACGAAGTCGGTCTCAATAATTTCTTCCGCGGTACAGATCACCCCGGTGGCGGGGACCAGATTTTCTGGCAGGGCCATTCCTCCCCCGGCAACTATGCCAGGGCCTACCTTGAAGGCCGCCTGAGCGAGGAAGACCTTGATGGCTTCCGCCAGGAAAAAACCAAGGGTGAACACGGTATGCCCTCCTACCCTCACCCACGCTGCATGCCCGAGTTCTGGCAGTTCCCCACCGTGTCTTTGGGAATTGGTCCCATCAACGCCATTTACCAGGCACAGTTCAACCGCTACCTCCACAACCGCGATATTAAAGACACCTCCGAGCAGCACGTGTGGGCGTTTCTGGGTGACGGTGAGCTTGACGAGGTTGAGTCACGCGGTGCCCTCCAGCTTGCGGCAAACGACAAGCTGGATAACCTTACATTCGTGGTTAACTGCAACCTTCAGCGGCTCGATGGCCCGGTGCGCGGTAATGGCAAAATTATCCAGGAACTCGAGTCCTTCTTCCGCGGTGCCGGCTGGCACGTGATTAAGGTTATCTGGGGCCGTGAGTGGGATTCCCTTCTTCAGAAAGATAAGTCGGGCGAGCTCGTGCGCATCATGAACGAAACCCTCGACGGCGACTATCAGACCTACAAGGCAGAAGACGGCGGGTTTATCCGGGAGCACTTCTTTGGTAGGTCCCCCGAAACCAAAGAGCTCGTGGCCGATATGACCGACGACGAGATTTGGGCTCTCAAACGCGGGGCACACGACTACCACAAGGTGTATGCCGCCTATAAGGCAGCTCTCGAACACAAGGGCCAACCCACCGTTATTCTTGCCCAGGGTATTAAAGGCTACGGTTTGGGCACCCATTTTGAGGGCCGTAACGCCACCCACCAGATGAAGAAGCTGACCATGGAAGACCTTAAAACCTTCCGTGACCACCTGCGTATTCCTATCTCCGATGAAGAGCTGGAGAAGGACCTTTACAACCCGCCCTACTACCACCCCGGCTTTGATGCCCCCGAGATCAAGTACATGCTTGAGCGTCGCAGGGAGCTGGGAGGCTTCACTCCCGCCCGCAAGAATACCCAGCCCGAGATTGAGCTTCCCGGCGAGAAAGCATACCGGGGCGCTAAAAAGGGGTCGGGTAAGCAGCTGGCGGCATCGACCATGGCCTTTGTGCGGCTCATGAAAGATCTCATGCGTGAGAAAGATTTTGGCCAACGGATCGTTCCTATTGTTCCCGATGAGGCGCGCACCTTCGGCATGGATTCTTTCTTCCCCAACGCAAAAATCTACAACCCCAACGGGCAGAATTATCTGGCTGTGGACCGGGAACTCATGCTTGCCTATAAAGAATCCCCGGTGGGCCAGATCCAGCATGTTGGTATTAACGAAGCCGGTGGTACCGCAGCCTTCACCGCCGCGGGAACCTCCTATGAAACCCACGGCCTACCCATGGTTCCCGTCTATATCTACTATTCAATGTTCGGTTTTCAGCGCACCGGAGATGCCTTCTGGGCTGCCGGCGACATGCTCACCCGCGGCTTTATTGTGGGTGGAACTGCCGGACGCACCACGCTCACCGGCGAGGGCCTGCAGCACATGGACGGACACTCCCCGGTCCTGGCATCGACCAACCCCGCAGTTATCCACTATGACCCCGCCTACGGTTACGAGATTGCTCACATTGTCGAGCGCGGTCTGGAGCAGATGTACGGGCAGAAGGACGAAGACCACGATGTGATGTACTATCTCACCGTGTACAACGAGCCCATTGTGCAACCGGCAGAACCCGAAAACGTAGATGTTGAGGGGATTATCAACGGTATTCACCGCGTGTACCAGTCCCAGCTTGATGGCCCCAGGGTCCAGCTTCTCGCATCGGGTGTGGGCGTGGTCTGGGCAGAGAAGGCTGCACAGCTGCTGGCAGAGGACTGGGGTGTTTCCGCCGACGTGTGGTCGGTAACCTCCTGGACCAAACTCCGCCGTGACGGCATTGCCGCAGAGCGTGAGGCTTTCTTGACCGGCGAAAAACCGCGTACTCCCTTTGTGACCAAACAGCTTGAGGGAGCAACGGGGCCCATTGTGGCGGTCTCTGACTACACCTCGGATCTCATGGACGGTATTCGGCAGTACGTGCCCCATGAGTTCGCCACCCTCGGTACCGACGGTTGGGGCTTCTCGGATACCCGGGCAGGTGCCCGACGTTTCTTCAATATCGATGCGGAGTCGATTACTGTTCGGGCCCTGCAGATGCTGGCCCGGCGGGGCGAAGTAGATGCTAAGGCCCCGGCGGAGGCTTTTGCTCGCTACCGGATTGATGAAAATAAGCCCGCAACCCTGCCAAACGGCGAAGAGTAGCGGTCTCAGTCTAAGAGGTGGGCCCCTCTCGGGTCCACCTCTTTTTAGTTGCCGATGATCACCGGTATAGTCCCGGAGTGTATCGTCTCTTCACGGGTGCGGGTGTATTGTGCCTATCTGCGGGGTGAACCTCGCAAATGTCGCGTGGATTCTGCTGTGCTGGGTAGGATTTTCTGTAGCGGACACGGGGTGCCCCGTGGAGCAGTCTCCACAGTTTGAGGTAAGGATTCTTATGATTGCTATAGTTTGCCCCGGCCAGGGGTCCCAGAAACCGGGTTTTCTCGCTCCCTGGTTGGATGATGAAAAGGCTCGCGATCGCCTCGATAGGCTCTCCGCTGCTGCCGATCTCGATTTAGTGCACTATGGGACAGAAGCCGATGAAGAAACGATCAGGGACACGGCTATTGCTCAGCCCCTGATTGTTGCCGCGGGTCTACTCGCCGGTTCAGCACTTAAAAATTCACCCGCCTATGATTCTTCCCGGGTGGTTTTTGCCGGACATTCGGTGGGTGAGATCACCGCTGCCGCACTGAGCGGGGTGGTCAGCGAGGAGGATGCCATGCGGTTTATTCGGGTGCGCTCCCGCGGAATGGCTGAGGCAGCTGCCGCTGAAAAAACCGGTATGGCGGCCGTGCTGGGCGGTGTAGAAAATGAGGTTCGTGCGGCTATCGAATCCGCCGGCCTCAGTACGGCAAATATTAACGGTGCCGGCCAGATCGTGGCGGCAGGTACTCTCGATGATCTCGCATCTTTTGCCCAAAATCCGCCGGCAAAAACCCGTGTTATCCCGCTGAAGGTTGCCGGTGCTTTTCACACGGTTTGGATGCAGCCCGCGGTAGAGCCACTGGCCAATTTTGCGCAGACCCTCTCGCCCCGGGACCCGCAGGGAATACTTTTATCCAACCGCGACGGCGGCCAGCTTACCGATGGGCAGGCGGTTATTGACTCGCTGGTCTCCCAGCTGACCCGCCCGGTACGCTGGGACCTCTGTATGCAAACACTGGTACAGCAGGAGGTCACCTCGCTTCTTGAACTCGCACCGGCAGGAACCCTGGTGGGTCTGGCCAAGCGAGCCATGCGCGGGGTTCCGGGTATTCCCCTGAACTCCCCCAGAGACCTTGACACCGCCTACTCTGCCCTGGGCGCCTAATATTTTCTAGTAACCTATTTTCGAGTCAAAGGAAACCTATGACCTCGCTTAAGCAATCCCTCCCTCAGCGGTACTCCCGCATACTCAGCTACGGGGCCTCACGCCCCGACCTGACGGTGACCAATGACGACGTTGCCGGGCCCATTAACTCTTCCGACGAGTGGATTAGACAGCGCACCGGTATCGCCACCCGTCAGCGGGCTAGCGAAAATATTTCTGTCACCGATATGGCGGTAGAGGCAGCTCGGGAGGCGGTAGCTACCGCCGGTCTAGCTCCCGATGAGATCGATGCGGTGATTGTCTCAACTATCTCACACCCCTACGCTACGCCCTCCCTGGCTACTCTCGTTGCCGATGCCCTGGGCTCCACCTGCCCCGCCTACGATATTTCTGCCGCCTGCGCCGGCTTCTGCTACGGCATTGCGCAGGCAGATTCCCTGGTACGTGCGGGGGCAGCTCGCGCTGTGGTGGTTATCGGTGTTGAGAAACTCAGCGATTTTATTGATAACACCGAGCGGACCATCTCGTTTTTGCTGGGTGACGGTGCGGGCGCTGCCGTTGTTGGTATCTCTGACACACCGGGTATTGCACCCACTGTCTGGGGATCTGACGGGTCCCGCTGGGGCACCGTGGGAATGACTCATTCACTTCTCGATATACGTAACCGTGATTTTGTCGCCAACCCCGTTCGGCCGGGCGAGAAGGTATGGCCCACGCTCAGGCAGGACGGTCCCTCTGTTTTCCGCTGGGCGGTGTGGGAGATGGCCAAGGTTGCTCAGCAGGCCCTCGATCAGGCCGGTATCAGCGCAGACCAGCTGGGAGCATTAATCCCTCACCAGGCTAACGAGCGCATTATTGATCAGATGGTCAAAACCCTCAAGCTTCCCTCTACGGTCAAGGTGGGACGCGACATTGTAGAAGCCGGTAACACCTCGGCAGCCTCTGTTCCCCTGGCGGCCCACCGTCTTTTAGCGGAGAACCCTGACCTCTCGGGGACTTTTGCTTTGCAGATTGGTTTTGGGGCGGGCCTCGCCTACGCCGCGCAGGTGGTCACCCTCCCCTGATCTAGCTACCGCAGGGTAACGTGAAAACTCGTCCACTATTTTCTCATTTCACTGTCGCGGGCTCCCGGTACCAGCTGAAAAGACGATACTATTTTACGGAAGTCTTTTGTTTCAAAACTGTTGAAACTCAAGAAGCAGGTCTCCCGCGGGAGGCCGTCTACCGGCGAGCTATACGCTCTACTAAAATGTAAAGGAGCCATTAATGGCCAGCAAAGAAGAAATCCTCGCAGGCTTGGCAGAGATTGTCAACGAGGAAACCGGTGTAGAAGTTGAAGATGTTCAGCTTGAGAAGTCTTTCACCGAAGATCTTGACATCGACTCCATCTCTATGATGACCATCGTTGTCAATGCTGAGGAGAAGTTCGATGTCACCATCCCCGACGAAGAAGTGAAGAACCTGAAGACTGTCGGCGATGCGGTGTCCTTCATCGAAAACGCTAGCTAAAGACTAGCTGCCTGTATTGGGCGCGGTACATCATCTGTTGGCCGCGCCCATAATTATTTTAGATCTCCTATCACTGAAGAAAGCGTGAAGATGTCTCAAAAAGTCGTAGTGACCGGCCTGGGCGCAACCACACCGATCGGCGGCGACGTCGAGAGCACCTGGAGTAATGCTCTCAAAGGTGTTTCCGGTATTAGTAAGCTCGATGACCCCTGGGTTGAAGAATACGATTTACCCGTCTATATTGCCGGCAGAGTAGCGGTTGCGCCCCTTGATTCTGGGCGGTTGACCAAGGTGGAGGCCAAACGTCAGGATCCTTCCGGCCAACTGGCGCTCGTGGCTGCCCGCGAGGCTTGGGCAGACGCTGGTTTCTCTGCGGAGAATGCCGAAGAGGCCGAGGAAACCGTGCCCGAGCGCACCGGTGTTGCTTTTGGCACCGGTATCGGCGGTGTGTGGACCCTGCTAGAATCCTGGGATACTCTGCGTGAGCGGGGGCCACGCCGCGTTTTACCGTTGACGGTCCCCATGCTGATGCCTAATAGCTGTGCCGCTGCTGTCTCTATGACGCTGAGAGCTCGTGCAGCTGCTCAAACCGTGGTTTCTGCCTGTGCATCATCAACCGAGGCTATGGAGCTTGGGGCAGACATGATCCGGTCGGGAAAAGCCGATGTTGTGCTGGCCGGTGGTGCTGAGGCGGCTATTCACCCGCTACCTCTGGCTGCTTTTGCCAAAATGCAGGCACTGTCTTCGCGCAATGATGACCCTCAGGCTGCTTCACGGCCCTACGACGTTGATCGTGACGGTTTTGTGATGGGTGAGGGGGCTGCTGCGCTGGTGCTGGAGTCAGAGGAACATGCTCGTGCACGCGGTGCCCGTATCTATGCCGAGCTTGCCTCCACCGGTGTGTCAGCTGATTCTTTCCACATTACTTCTCCCGACCCGGACGCGCTGGGGGCTAGCCGGGCGCTTCGGGAGGCTCTAGAGGGCGGCAATATTACTCCGAAGACCGTGGTGCACGTGAATGCCCATGCGACATCAACTCCGGTGGGCGATATTCCCGAATCCCTTGCTTTACACCGGGTTTTTGGGGAGCACACCGAAAATATTGCTGTTTCTGCTACCAAGTCGATGACAGGCCACCTTCTGGGCGGGGCAGGTGCCCTTGAGGCCGTGTTGACGGTCAAGGCGGTACATGAGCGCAGGGCGCCCTGCACCATTAACCTTGAGAATCAAGATCCCCAGATTGACCTCGATATTGTTACCGATGCCCGTGATCTTCCCGAGGGGGAGATTGTAGCCATTTCTAACTCTTTTGGATTCGGCGGGCACAATGCTGTGGTGGCTTTCCGTAGCGTTGATTCTTAGATCCTCTATGCCCGGGGGTGCGCCTTCGCATAGGTGCTAGCCAGTCTCTCCACCGACACATGGGTGTAGATCTGAGTTGTTGCCAGCGAACTGTGCCCCAGCATCTCCTGGACAGACCGTATATCGGCCCCGCCGTCAACCATATGGGTTGCCGCCGTATGGCGAAAAATGTGGGCCCCGCTCGCCTCGGTATCTGGCACCTGAGCCAGTACCCCGCTGAGTTCTTGGCGGATCTGTCGAGGATTTGCTCGGCCCCCGCGGGGGCCGATAAAAAGGGCATCTTCAACCTGCCCTCTCCCAGCTCGAAACCAGACCTGCCTGCCCCGGTTGACCCATCGGTCGAGTGCCCGCATCGCCGGTTTTCCGCAGGGCACCACCCGTTCTTTATCCCCTTTACCAACCACCCGCACAGTGTAGTTCTCCCTATCGACACTCGACAGGTTGAGGTTGCACAGCTCTGATATGCGCAGACCGCTAGAGTAGAGAAGCTCAACCACCGCGGCCGCGCGTAGCAAATGAATATTGGTGGGGTCCTCTTTGAGTTCTTTCTCAATAGAGGAGATCAGAAAATCTATCTGTTGGCGGGTGAGCACCGCCGGTAGGTACCGGTCCTTCCGGGGAGAAGCGAGCGGAATCGCCGGGTTAGTATCGATGAGACCCTCGTCTTCAGCCCACGCAAAGAAAGTACGGACGGCGGAGATTCTTCGCGCAATCGATGACTTAGCCGCGCTGCTTTGGTGAATGCTGGCCAGCCACGAACGAATCAGGGCCACATCTACCTCTGCAAGCTGGGTGGCACCGGCCTGCTGCGCGTATGTGAAAAGAGCGGAGAGATCGGACTGATAGGCCCGAATAGTTTGCGGGGAACGAAATTTTTCATAGGTGAGATAACGCCAATAGTTTTCAAGCGTGCCGGCAAAAACCGCGTTATCACCCGGAGGCCGGGACCCCAGCGGCAGGGTGGGGGCAAGGCCGCGCTGAGGTGCTGTTCTACTCATGTTCGGACTCCTCGCATATGCCTTAGGTCTTCCCCTTATAAAATAAATTCTTCTCCTTGAATTTTAGTCGCTGACCCCCGCGTTCCTAGGCCTATACTGTGTTGATTTTCTCCAGGCGGAGCTCTTCTGCTCCGCAAGCCCCAGCTGCTGAAGTTGTGAGAGAGTAAGCAGGACCGTACGCGAATCTATACCGGATATTCCGCAGAGTTTATCAACCGTTGCGTGCTGTCTCAGCGGTAGCGCATCCCATAGTCGTTTCTGAGCCTCAGTAAGGTGGTGGGGCTTATCACTGTATTTTTCTGACGACTCGATAAAACAGCTGTTCTCACGGCGGGTGCTCTCAAACTCTGTTCGACAGTCGTCGATGAGTGTCTCAGCGTCGGTGGCAATATCGGCAAGATGATCCCGGATAAGCCGGTGGCAGCCCTCGGAGCTGGGGCTAAAAATCTGGCCGGGTACCGCCCTCAGCTCCCTTCCCAGTTCCAGCGCGTGGTGAGCAGTATTGAGGGCGCCCGAGCGCCAGCGGGCTTCAACCACCAGGGTAAGCATAGAGATGGCCGCTATCATGCGATTGCGCTGGAGAAACCGCCAGCGGGTAGGGGAAAACCCCGGTGCTACCTCCCCGAGCAGGAGCCCTTTTTCCATGATTTCTCGAAGGAGCGGTTCATTGTTCCTGGGATAGAAGCGGTCGGGACCCGCCGCCATGAATGCCACGGTGGGCACCTGGGCGGTCGAGGTTGCCAGGGCACTGCGGTGGGCAACCGAGTCGATCCCAAACGCCCCACCGGAAATAATGATTTTTCCGCGGGCAGCAAGGTCCCCCGCAAGGTGGGTTGTGGCCGACACCCCGTAAGCGGTACTGTCCCGGGAACCAACCACAGACATACAGTCCCCCAGTGTAAGCCGCTCCAGCAGGCTGCGGTTTCCCCTGCCCCAGAGGGCCAGGGGCTGTGCGGCGCCCAGGTCCGCCAGCTGCTGGGGCCAGTCACGGTCTTCTGGGATGCACAGCCAGGCATCAAGATGTTTGGCGGCTGTGAGTTCGTGCTCGGCGGGGCGTACCAGTCGACGGTGCTGCCAGCGTTGTGCACGGTCGGCAAGTGCCCTGGCCATCTGCTCCGCCAGATCTGGCGCAAGCTCCGTACCGCGGGCCTCCGATGCTCGGACCAGGTCCGAGCAGCGCGGCTTTGTGCGTCCGCCAAGAATACTTGCCACCGCCGGGGCCCCCAGCACCTCCACTGCCCCGTACACCACGGTGTCTTCAGGCTCGCTCAGGTGAAGTAACTCGGCGCGCGCCAGCCGAACCTGTTCAAGCTCCCTCCTATTTTCTTGAGTATCGACGGTCGTGTTGTTCACTGTTACTCCTGACACTAGCCCAAAATATGGGTCATATTACGATAGTAGAGCGCGAGATCGAGGTGGTCCTTCCCGGGAGAGGACGCACCGTCAAGGTCTGCCAGAGTCCAGGCTGTTCGTAGGACCCGGTCATAGCCCCTGGCGGTTAAACTGCCCCGATCGACAGCGGAAGAAAGCTCCCCGGTCAACCGGGCCGAAAGCCTCAGCTGTCCGCGCAAAATTTTGCCCCCCGGCCTCGGCATTGGTACTGATCCCGTAGGGGGAAAGTCTCTGCTTCTGGGCAGCACGGGCCTTCTCTACTCGCGCCCGAACCACCCCGCTCGATTCACCCGGGCTCGTTTGAACAAGCTCAGCCGAAGACACCTTGGGGACAAGTACCCGCATATCAATACGATCGAGCAGAGGCCCCGAGAGCCTCGCAAAATAGGTGCGGCGGTCACGTGAACTGCAGGTGCATTCAAGACCCCGCCCGGTATTGTTGCCGCAGGGACAGGGATTAGCTGCGAGTACGAGCTGGAAACGAGCCGGGTAAACTGCCGAAGCGGCGGATCGATCGATGCTGATCTCCCCCGTCTCTAGCGGCTGCCGGAGAGAGTCAAGTACACGGCGTTTAAACTCCGGGGCTTCATCGAGGAAAAGCACACCCCGATGTGCGCGCGAGATGCTACCGGGCTGAGGAATTCCGCTACCTCCACCCAGAAGAGCCGGGGTAGATGCCGTGTGGTGGGGAGCCTCAAAAGGCGGGGTTCGTATGAGGTCGCAACATTTCACACCCGCCGAGCACAGAGAATGCACCGCGGTAACCTCCATGGCTGCGGCATCGTCCAGCTCAGGAAGAATACCGTTGAGCCGTTCGGCTAGCATGGTTTTTCCGGACCCCGGCGGACCCTTGAAAAGAATGTGGTGCCCTCCCGCCGCAGCAATTTCCAGGGCCAGTCGGCCCTCTGCCTGTCCCGCAATATCTGCCATATCTTTAAAGAAAAATTCGGTGGGCGGTTTCTCGGCAATCCCCGAAACGGTGTGGGGCTGTGCCGGGTAGGTCACCGTTTCCGGGTCAGCACCCAGGGCTGTCAAAACATCTGCGAGGTAGGCAACTCCATGCACACTCGCCCCGGGGACAAGAGCTGCTTCTGCAGCATTGCCCTCAGGCACCACGAAACGGTGAAATCCAGTTTCCACGGCGGCGTGTACCGCGGGGAGAATACCGGGGATCGAGCGTATTGAGCCGTCAAGGCCCAGCTCCCCCAAGAAGATAGTATTTCCGCTCCCCCGGAGCTGTTTATCCGCCTGCAGTGCGGCCACCACCAGCGCAAGATCAAATCCCGAGCCGCGTTTGGGTAGGGTCGCCGGAGTAAGGTTGACAGTTAGCTTACGCTGCGGCAGTGGTAGACCCGCATTTTTAGCGGCGGAACGCACCCGGTCTTTGGCCTCGCTGAGGGCGGCATCGGGAAGCCCCAAGAGCACAAACCCCGGCAATCCCTGAGAAATATCAGCCTCAACCTCAACAATGTGGCCGGCAACCCCCACCAGCGCCACCGAGTAGGTTCGGGAAAAACTCACCTACACCACCGCCTGCACATGCTCCCAAACAAACGAGGTTGGGTTCCCGGTAATTGCGATGGCATCGATACGAAGTGTCCGGTACCGGTTATTAGGATGGCAACGACACCAGGTATAAGCAAGTACCCGCAGCCTTCTACTCTTAGCAGCACCAATAGCTTCAAGAGCATGACCGTACTCTGTCGAAGTTCGGGTTTTGACCTCAATAAAAACCAGATTATCGTCAGGATCCACCATCACCGCATCAATTTCACCGCACCCGGATGCCTCACTACCGGCTTCAGGACGCCAGTTACGCTCAAGCAGGGTGTACCCCAATGATTCAAGAACACAGACCGCGGTATGTTCTCCCCAACGTCCTACCCGTAGATGTTTACTGTACACGGTGTCATCGTCCTTCGAATAGTGATCAGCTCTTGCTGACATATTCCAATACCACAGAACGAAAAACCAGCGCAGGGGCTATCTGTGAATAACCAAGCACACTGTAAGCACCGGACTCCGCTCATCCACAGACCCCCGGTGCACATATTTTAGAGTAATAACAACCTGACACTACTGATAATTCCGGACCCCGAAAAGACCCCAGGACCCCAAAAAACCCTAGCCCTCTCCTGCAACCCCAGCGGCCCGCCGAACATACGCTTTCCTCACCGACTCAGCATCCACCCCCAGGTTCCAGGTCAACCGATGCTCAACACTGGGCCCCAGCTCACTCAAAGCCCTGCGATGGGAAACCGAACCGTAACCCTTATTTTTTGCCCACCCATAGGCTGAGTACCGGTGGTCCAGCTCACCCATCAGCCGGTCCCTATCCACCTTTGCCACCACCGATGCCGCCGCAATCGAGGCACACCGATAATCGCCGCGAACGACAGTTTTCACGGCGCCCCGCCAGGGAGTACTATCTCCCCATGCCTCGGCAAGGAGTCCTGTATACAGATCCAACCCATCGTCCCTGACAGGCGGTGAAAGCCAGTCGTGTCTGCCGTCGAGCAGCACCACCTCGGGGGAAGCCCCCGCGGTGGCAACAGCCCGGCATAGCGCCCGCTGACCGGCAAGACGCAGAGCACAGGTCATGCCCAGGGCATCAATCTCTGCCGGAGAAGCGTAGCCAACCGCGGTGGCACACCACCGATCAATAAGGGCAACCATAGCGGTGCGTTTCTTTTCGCTCAGCGCCTTCGAGTCAGTAAGACCGTCCACAGCCAGGGTGCTTCCGGCGGGAACAAAAGCAACCCCAACCCCCACCGGTCCGGCAAGGGACCCGCGGCCCACCTCGTCCATTCCCGCAACCAACTGAATACCCGACGAAAAGAAATCCCGCTCAACATCCAGCGTTGCCGTACGCTTTGGCCCCACCCCGCTAGCTGTTTTCAGACGCACCGGGCACATGGGTAAAGACCGCGGAGGCCCCCCCAATAAAACCAAAATGATTCAGCGGCCAGGCAACCACAAACACCTCGCCCTCCACACTGGAATCACTAATAAACTCTGTACCGTTCTCAATGTGGTACCGCGAATCCGCCGAGTTATCACGGTGGTCACCCAAGACAAAATAAGAGTTCTCCGGAACAATCACATCGAACTGAATCTCAGAGGGACGAGAACCGGGGTAAAGATAGTCCTCGGTGATCTCCTCACCGTTAACCGTGATCTTACCGTCGGCAGAACAGCACACCACGTGATCGCCACCCACACCGATAACCCTTTTCACCAGATAGTTATTCGAGGCATCGGGAAGAAGGCCCACAAAAGACAGCGCGTCCCGAATCGGGTTCGCCGTCTGGGCTGAAGTGTCTATCCAGCCCTGGGTATCTCTAAAAACGATGATGTCCCCCCGCTCAGCTCCACCCAGCTTTGCACCGGCAACATTCACAAAAACCCTGTCGTTGACCTGGAGTGTATTCTCCATAGAACCCGAGGGAATATAGAATCCGCGCACAACAAAAGATTTCAGCAAAAAGGCGATCACCAGCGCGTAGAGAACAACATAAAAGAGCTCTTTAACCTGCGCGCGAAAGCTGTTTTTCTCGCGCTCGCGGCGGGCACGGCGGGTGGTGGGTTCCTGTGAGCCTTTCTTTCCTCGCCGCCGTGACCGATTTTTTGACTCGGGAACCTGCTCGGGTTCAACCGGTCCACCGGTATAGGACTGATCCTCCGCCATAATAACCTTTCCGTATGTGATGCCACGCTAAGAGACAGTTTAACCGCTCAAGCTGAAAACGGTGGGCTAACTGCTCGGTTGTGGAGGGGGCAATTGTGCACGCCCAAAGAAAATCTGCACCCTACTGTTCTATCTCGCCCCAGCGAGAAAATGGCCAAGCAATAAAAATGGGCTTCCCGATCACCTTGTCAACCCTGACCATGCCGCCCCCGGGTGCTGCCAGAAGGTCACGCGAATCACGGGAGGCTGCGCGGTGGTCCCCCATGACCCACATTCTTCCCTCGGGAATACTGACCGTAAATTCGCTGGCAGAAGCCGAGTCACCGGGATACAAATAATCTTCGGTGACTTCCTGCCCGTTGACGGTGATTTTACCGTTAGTGCAGCAGGAAACGGTGTCCCCTCCCAGACCAATTACCCGTTTGACGTATACGGTGTCACTACCGGCAATTCCCAGCCACTGGCCGGCGGTCTGCAGCGGATTGCTCAGCCAGGGCGAAGCACCTCGGTAGGGGCTCAGCGATCCCTCACCGTCAAAAACCACCACATCACCGCGCCCAATATCGCGGTCTGTTCTGTCAACAATAATGCGGTCCCCGGGCTCCAGCAGCGGCCGCATCGACTCCGAGGGTATAGCGTACACCTCACAAAGGAAACCGCGAATAATGAGTAGCACGGTACACGCAAGAAGGAATGCCACAGCAAACAGGCGCCACCCCCGAAAACGGAGCCGGCGCCTGTTTGCTGATACTGACCTTTCGGTCTCATCCATAGACAGCCTAAAGAACCCTAGGCTTTGTTATCGCGTTTCTCACGGATACGAGCAGCCTTACCGTGGCGGTCACGCATATAGTAGAGTTTTGCGCGCCGGACATCGCCGCGAGAGACCACCTCGATCTTGTCAATAATCGGTGAGTGCAGCGGAAAAGTCCTCTCAACTCCGACGCCGAAAGAAACTTTGCGCACGGTAAAAGTCTCGCGCACCCCGCCGCCCTGACGGCCCACAACAAAACCTTTAAAGACCTGCACGCGGGAACGGTTACCCTCAACAATGTTCACGTGAACATTGAGGGTGTCTCCGGGGCCAAAGCTGGGAATGTCATCTCGAAGCGACCTGTTGTCAATAAAGTCAAGAGTCTGCATGATCTTCTCCTGAGGTACCAGCCGCAGGTCTAATACTCTCGTCTTGTGTTCGTCGACAGCAATTCGGTGACCGGGCACCGAAAAACACCGCGGCGAATAAACGTCGGTTACGTGCTCACCCGTTCTTAGCTTGCACGGTCACCCTGTTACGGTCGCTCTTCCCCCTGCGGCAGGGGCGCACCCAGAGTGGACACAAGAACTAATTATTACATTTTTTATGGATGACCGCCACAAAAGTATCGGGGTCCACAGCTGTGAGGCCTAACGCAGTCGAATATTTACCGGATATGAAATTTTGGTCTGATAGTAGTGTTTTCCCGAGGGGCGCACATAGATGTTGACCACGCGGTGTAACACCCCGATATCGAGAGCAAGCTGGGTAATCCTACCGCGCACCGTACTTTGAAAAGTGGCATAGGGTTGCAGTTTTGTGGCGGAGATTTGGTTGTTAAAAATCCCGTTGAACTGTGCCCCCAGCTGAAGTTCAGCATCGATAGCGTAGGGGTTGGGGTTGCGCAGTTCGAGATCAATCAGCACGACATCTCCGGGAACCGGCTTATCTTTCAGCGGCCATTTGCTGTATTTCAGAACAATTTCGGGGTTGGGCGCTTCTTCATCCCGGTCGGTGAACTGCATCTCAGTCGCCCCCTCCCGATGCACCTCTTCAGGTACCTCGGGGGGGCTGTCCAGCGCCAGGCCGTTGGCCGCCAAAGATTCCTCCGCTGATGTGGCGAACCCGGTCTTCTTGCTGTGTCGTGGGATGTATTCCGTGGTCATGGGAGCCTTTCAAAACAGTGCGCTTCATAGAGTGTGTGTTGAAACAGTATTTAGAATAGACTCAATAATTTTTTGGTACCAGACACCCTCAGGGGTACAAATGTCCACATATGGGAGGACACGGTGTCCCTTGTTTTATCGGGCTGTCCGAAATCTATCTCTTCGTCGTCTCGCTGACATGCAGAAACTCCAGTAGCCGGCGGTCATTGCTGTCCCAGCTCTCATCGGGTATTGCGGAGATCATATCGTAGCGCCTGTTAAAAGTGCGCTCTATCTGCCTGTCCCGGCGCCAGCGGGCTACCGCGGCATGGTTGCCCGATAGCAAAACATCGGGGACCTGTCGACCGCGCCATACCGCCGGCTTCGTGTACACCGGGTACTCCAAAAGTCCCCCGGTATGAGACTCCTCGACAAGGGAGTCGGGGTTGCCCACAGCACCGGGTAGCAATCGCACAATCGCCTCGATCATCACCATCACCGCGGCTTCACCACCGTAGAGCACATAGTCTCCGAGAGAAACCGGCAACACCCGAAAAGACTCCGCAGCCCAGTCAATCAGCCGCTCATCAATCCCCTCATACCGCGCTGGAGCAAAAACAAGGTGCTGCTCTTCAGACAGCCCGTAGGCCATCTCCTGACTAAACACCTCACCCGCAGGGGACGGAACAATGAGTAGTGCCCGCCCCTCCTCACCGACCTCAGAGTCAGATACCGCGGGTGAGCGCTCAAGAACTTCCTCCAGGGCAAGAGCCCAGGGCTCAGGCTTCATCACCATCCCCGCACCCCCACCGTAGGGTGTGTCATCAACCGTCCTGTGCCGATCATGGGTATAGTCGCGCAAATCATGGATACCAAGATCAATAATTCCGCGCCGCCGGGCCCGGCCCAAGAGGGAAAGTTCCAGCGGCGCCAAATACTCGGGGAAGATCGTCACAATATCCAACCGCACAGCCTAGTTCTCTCCCCCACCCGTCTCACGGCCAATACTGAACAATCCTTCCGGCGGATTAACCAGTACATAGCCCTCCTCTATATTGAGCTTGGGCACCAGCTGATCCACAAAAGGAATCATGACTTCTTCTCCGTCGGACAGCTCAAAGAGCAGCAGGTCCTGGGCAGGCATAGGTCGCAAACCCGTTACCCTTCCAATACCCCGACCCGACGGCTCCTCTCCCCGGGCCATCTCCCCGGCAAGGTAGACCCTCAGCCCCACAAGCTCATGTTCATAGTAGCCCTCGTCCCCGGCCTCCTCACTCTCAAACACCAGACGGGTATTCCGCAGGGCCTCAGCGGCATTGCGGTCTGAGACCTCCTCAAAACCCACCACAAGAATCTTCTTATTCCAGCGGGCAGACACAACAGTAAGCTGCCCGTCGGGCGCAAGCTGAGCCAGCTCACTCCGGGGACTAAAATCTTCAATATCAAGCTTTACCCCCTGCACAAACCGCGTCTCGGGGCTATCGGTAAACAGCTCAACCGTTACCTCTCCGCGAATCCCGTGGGGCTTACCAATCCGGGCAACCAGAACCTGCACTAAAAGTTCCCTTTATCCTCTCAATCAACACAAAAATGAACCTGAGCACATGGTATCACTCAGGTTCATTTCACTGTTTACACCGGCTACGCGTTCGAGCTAGCGTTTACGATCGGTATCAACAACGTCCACGCGAATACGGTCGCCGTCATTAATCGCGTCAATCACCGTTCGAATACTGTTGGCGGTTCTCCCCTGACGGCCGATAACCCGGCCAAGGTCCTGAGGGTTTACCCGAACCTCCAGGGTCTCACCGCGTCGGCCACTTCGAGACCGAACCAACACATCGTCAGGATGATTGACAATCCCCCGAACCAGGTGTTCGAGTGCATCAGCTAGCATCTTACTCAGCCGCTTCCTCAGCAGCTTCTGCTACCTCTTCAGCCTTTTCTTCTGCCTTGGGCGTGATAGCCTCGGGCAGAATAACCGAGCCCTTCTCGGGAACAACAAACTCGGGCTTTGACTCAACCGGCTTAACGGTATTCTCTGCCTTTTCACCCTTAAAAGTTGCCCAATCACCGGTCAACTTCAGAAGTTTACGGACCTGGTCGGTCGGTTGCGCACCAACAGAAAGCCAGTACTGAGCGCGCTCAGAATCAATCACGATCAGCGAGGGGTTCTCGGTCGGCTGGTAAATGCCGATCTCCTCGATCGCGCGACCATCACGCTTAGTGCGTGAATCCATCACCACAACACGGTAGCGGGGGTCACGGATCTTACCGAAACGCTTCAGACGAATTTTAACAGCCACTTTTGTGGACTCTCCTGTTTCTATTATTGGGGCGAGAAGTCAGTTCAGCGCTCGTGGGGCGAGCCTTCCCCTACCTCTCTGATCGAACACTATGCGACGCGGTGAGAGGGGCCGCGTGCATCGAGTACCAGAAAGATTATGCCAAAGAGAGGGAGTTTAGTCCAGATTCCACCCGCTTTCGGCCGGTGTGTCTTCCGCTATGATTCTCCCTTCCGGGCAAGCCATCTAGTCACGATATTTCTGTGCAAGCTTTCTGAGGTAATGCACCGCACGCTGGAACCGACCGCGAACCGCCGGCAAAACGGTACCACCTGTTTCTGCTGTTTCAGCCGAATACCGCAGCTCTTCCATGAGCGAAGGTTCACCGGTCTGAACACCCTGCCGTGGTTCCCCGCGAAGCTCTTTCCTGTCCTCGGCAGAACGCTGACCCGCAACGTCAGCCAGACCTAACCCAAAAAATGTTACCGATCCTAGAGCGGCCAGCCCCGCAGATTTTCCCCTGATACGGCGCACCGCCACCAGGGATGCGAGTGCACCCGAGGCAACAAATTTTCCGGCAGAATCAATACGCACCCCACCGTGCAGGCGCTCAGATCGGAATTTTATGCCCCTTCGCGAGACTCCCGCACCGTGTTTCTGACCGGGCTCAGGGACGGAAGGTTCAAAAATCCGGTAACCGTCCAGGCTCTCCATCTGTAGACTCTCCAGCACAACCTTTGCCAGTGCATCGGAGATTTCAAGCAGTTGAAGCACCGACTCCATACCCAGCTCCGATACCGAATCGTCAACATAGTTACGCAGTCGTCGCGCCTCGCTGGAATCGAGACCGTACACCCAGATGAGGTTCTCTACCCGTTCAGCTAAACGCACCCGGTTGAACGGATCGGGTAGGTTCCCCGGGAGATCCCACAGAGCATCGGCAGCTAAAGAATCCTGTTCAACACGGCGGGTAAGCACCTTGGGCGGCCCCCACACCAGGTCGATAACGGTACCATCGCCCGAATCATCGGGTACCGGATCCCCCACCACCGTGCGCATCCACTGTCCCCAGCTGCCGGGCTCGTCACCTCCACCGGTAGCACCTCCGGGAAGGATAAAAGAAAGATGGTGGTTCACCCCGGTTGACTCAGCCACCACGGAAGGTCTACCCGCACTGCGCAAAAGCATGAGCAGGGAAACCGGATCTGCGCTCACAAGACTCCAGCCATTATCCGAAGGTGCAGCCTCCACCGCCCCCGGAAGCTCCATCTCCCGGAGAATACCCGGTAGCATATCTACCTCAAGCTCCACCAGTGCTGCAGCCCTGGAATCAGAATCAAGCTGCACCGTCTCCCCCCAAAGGGTCACCGGTGCGCTCACCGTATACGAATCCTCCTCGACACACAGCCCCCCGCGCACGGGTAGCCTATCGAGAAGGTCAGAGATAAACTCATCGTAAAAATCGACTCCGGGTTCAAGATCCCCGGTACCGGTGGGACGCGCGGTGAGCAGGCGGCCACGGTGACTCATACACAGCACAAAAATATCAAGGTGGTTCATATCGGCCTCGTACACCATGACCTCGGGAAGATCTATACTAGCCGCCCGAAGAGCACTCACCACGTCGTCGGAGGTCGCCTCACTCACCTTCTGCTCATATTCAGAGGAGCTCTCTACCCCACCCACCGGTATATTCTCTTCCCCGGAGATGTCACCCCGATCCTCTCGCTCAGCCGGAGAATCACTGCCCGTGCCGCGCTCGGCAGCCGGGATACTCTCAAAAGAAATGATCTCCTTGGTCAGCATCTCTTCAAGCGCCTGAGCCGACAGGTCAATACCCTCAAACGAGGCTTGCGGCCCCTCCTGCGTCGGGCTCTCGCCCTCAGATGCCCCCGCGGAACCGAGAATACGCTCAATCTCAGCGCGCATTCTCTCATCGGAACCCCGCTGATCGGTCTCGTCTTCCGCACCCTCTGTCTCAAAACCCATACGCCCATAATCCAGGCTGACACGTACCCACGACGTCGTCAGCTGATCGGCTGAAGCTGAAGGCTCTTCCCCAGGTCCCCGGGGGGATGGATCAGACATGTTGGTCAAAATTCCTCACGATCATTATCTTGTGTGACACCGGGCCCTATGTCCGGTGCAGGCTCTCACTCGAACTTGTCTCAAAGACCCCTCCGGTGCGCAGCGCCAGCAGGCAGTCATTCAGACGACGGACAAATCCCTCGCTAAAATAGCGCGAAAACTCTTGGGGCTCCACCCAGGCGTAATCCAGCAACTCCTCGTCCTGAAGAACGATCGGTGTCCGGGGATCAACCACTCCACCGTCATAAATATAGTAGGTGGAATCTCCCCAAACCCCCATCTGTAGGCCGTGAAAAATTGCCAGCACCCGGCCGTGGGGCAGCTCAAGGCCGGTCTCCTCTCTCACCTCGCGAAAGCAGCCGTCCCTGGGTGCCTCCCCCGCCTCAACGGTGCCCCCGGGTAAAGACCACCCGTCCCGATAATTCGGTTGAACGGCCAGGATTCGGCCACCGCTATCGCGGATGAGCGCTGCTGCTGCCAGACGGCGGGTCGGAAGAGTCGCAATGAAGGCGACCAGTTCATCGTGATTAAGGTAGGTATCCGCCACTTATTTATCTCCGCCCAAAAATTTCTCAAAGCCCCGGGGCAGATTGAGATCATCCGCCTTAAAATCCTGGTTAGTCTGCCCAAAAGCCGACCCGGCAGCCGCCTTCTGCTTTTGCTTCTGCTGCAAAGCCTGCTGCTCCCTCTTGGCGGGGTTGCCCGAGCGCCCCTTCCTATTTTTACTGTTCTTCTTGTTATTTTTACGCGACTTCTTAGCCGCACCGGCCGCCGCGGCCATACCCGGCATTTGCATACCGCCGGGTAAACCGCTCATATTACCCGCCGCCATTTTTTTCATCATCTTCTGAGCCTGCGCGAACCGCTCCATCAGCTGGTTAACCTCGGAAACCGTTACACCCGCACCCGCGGCAATACGCGCCCGCCGTGAACCATTAATGATCTTGGGAGCAACACGCTCGTGCGGGGTCATCGACCGCACAATCGCCTCAACCCGGTCAATCTCTTTCTCATCAAACTGATCAAGCTGCTGACGGATCTGGGCCGCACCCGGCATCATCATCAGCAGCTTCTTCATCGAGCCCATCTTGCGAATCTGCTGCATCTGCGCAAGAAAATCCTCAAACGTAAAGTCTTCCTGATCAGCAAACTTTTGCGCCATACGGTCGGCTTCAGCCCTGTCCCAGTTTGCCTCGGCCTGCTCAATCAGGGTGAGAACATCGCCCATATCCAGAATACGGCTAGCCATGCGGTCGGGGTGGAACTGCTCAAAATCATCGACGTTCTCCCCGGTCGATGCAAACATGATGGGTTTGCCTGTCACCGAAGCAACAGACAGCGCAGCACCGCCTCGAGCGTCACCATCGAGCTTTGAAAGGACCACACCGGTAAAATCGACACCCTCGTTAAAGGCCAAAGCCGTGTTAACAGCATCCTGGCCAATCATCGCGTCGATAACAAAAAGTACCTCATGCGGATCAATCTCGTTGCGGATATTTCGAGCCTGCTGCATCAGCTCCGCGTCAACGCCCAGCCTGCCCGCGGTATCAACAATCACCACATCGTGAAGCTTAGCGCGCGCACTGGCCACCCCCTCGCGGGCAACCTCCACCGGGTCCCCGGTGGGAACATCAAACTCGCTCGTCACGCCGGGGTGCGGCGCAAAAACAGGCACCCCGGCGCGCTCGCCCACCACCTTCAGCTGGGTCACCGCGTTGGGACGCTGTAGGTCAGAGGCAACCAGCAGGGGCGTATGACCCTGGGCCTTTAACCACTTGGCCAATTTACCCGCCAGGGTGGTTTTACCGGCCCCCTGCAGACCCGCCAGCATAATAATGGTGGGGCCCGATTTGGCCATATTAATACGGCGGGTTTGACCACCGAGGATCTCTACCAGTTCCTCGTTGACAATTTTTACAATCTGCTGGCCGGGGTTTAGAGCCTCAGAGACCTCGGCCCCCAGAGCCCGCTCCTTCACCCGAGCCGCAAACTCACGAACCACGGGCACGGCAACGTCCGCATCGAGGAGGGCGCGGCGTATTTCCCGCACCGTCGAATCAATGTCAGATTCGGTCAAGCGACCTTTACCGCGCAGGTTTTTAAAAGTGTTGGTCAGACGATCAGAGAGCGAATTGAACACGGGCCGTGAACCACTTTCGATATCGGGGGTTGAGGTGCGAACCTCGAAAATTTCTAAATCTCCACTAAGAATAACGTATCCGGCGATCCGCCACCGGGCTGTTCGCTGAGAAACTAGAAAACTCTCCGGCGTCCCCCGCGATCTCCTCCGTTTTCACGGCAACCCCAAATCTTAACCCCACACTTGTCCCCCAAAAGGCATCAGTTTTCAACGATTTAAAGGACGGGATTCGCCAAAGTATATACATTTTGAGTTCTTACAACCCATCTCATTCGGCGTAGGTTAGAAACCATACACGGGAAAGCGGCCGCGGTACACCCTCACAAGACCGCTCTCTCCTTGCACACTTTCCTCACCAACATATGTCTAGGAAACTATGAACAAGAAGAAGATAACTTCCGTTACTCTTGCCACCGCCGTGATAAGCGCCGGCGCCGCCTCTGCCATCGGAGCGTTCGCGGTTGATTCATCGACAGAAGCTTCGCAGTCAACCCAGTGCGCAACCAGCTACAACGAAAAATACGGCTGCGCTGACGTGGTCGACGAGTTCAACGGCTCCCAGCTTGACACCCAGCAGTGGAAAGTTTTTGACCAAGACTGGCTCTCCTACGACTCAGGGTACATTCTCGGTCAGAATGTCGATGTCTCCGGCGGGTCCCTCAATCTCTCTATCGTGCGGAACCAGGCAAACGTCACCACATCCGACGGCAAGCACCGCACCTGGGGCAGTGCGCGCGTTGAGCAGCAGCCCACCGCCGCTAAGGAATACGGTTACTGGGAGATGCGGGTCAAGACCCCCACCACCGCCGAAACCGCCCAGGGTGTCTGGGGCGGGGCCTGGATGCTCAACACCGATAAGCAGGGCGGCGAGATCGATATCGTTGAATCCTACGGCAGCAACAACGCTTCCCAGTCCAAGGAACCCAACTTCTCTATCACCGGCAAGTCCTCAAGCTCTGTACACTTTATCTCCAGCACCGGCCAGAGAAAGCAGAGCGCATGGAATACCGTGGGCGACGACTGGCATGTGTACGGGGTGGAGAAAACCCCCCAGGGTATCACCCTCTCCATCGACGGTGTTGATTTCCTCAGCGTTGATTCCTCAGCCCCCGGCTACCAGCAGTCGTTTGCCGACGGCACCGCCATGTACACCATCTTCTCCGCACAGGCCGGAAGTCCCTACTGGGGCCAGCCCACCGATGCCACCGGTGACCGCCAAACTATTTCGGTGGACTACTACCGGTACTGGGATATGAACCCGGACCAGAGCGATAACTCGACTGACTCCGGTTCCACCGATACAAGTCCGACCGATGCCGTCCCCACTGCTACGGAAAGCAGCGATTCGTCATCCGTTGAAAGTCCGGTAGTTCCTCAGCCCACCGAACCGGTACCCGCCGAACCTTCGGCTACTGAAACGGTACCGGCTGAGCCCACAGCTCAGGCTGAACCCACAGCTCAAGCTGAGCCCACGGCTCAGGCAAGCGAGTCCACCGGCACGCAGGAGAGCCCCGCCCCTGAAGCTAGCGATTCTTCAACAGATTCCTCGATCGGTAGCACCGCACCGGCAGAGACTCTCACCGCCGCCGCAACCCCGGGTACAGGGAGCAGCGACGATCAAACCGTCACTCAACAACCGACTATGCTCGAAACTGAAACCAGCAGCACAGGCTCTTCACCATCAGTGGAGCAATCCCCGGATACTGCCGCTACCGATACCACCGATGACTCCGCGTCCCTGACCGGCAACATCGAGGCTATGACCTCAGCTGAGGGCACCACCAACGACAGCTCGGTACAGGTCATTGACGAATCCACGGTTCAGTCGCGGGCAAGCAGCTCACCCGTAGCAAACGGGCAGAAGACCCTCGCTTACACCGGCGCCTCCCCCGTGCTACTCGCCCTGGCAGCGGGACTCATTGCCCTGGGTATCGCCATGCTCATGTGGACCTTCAGCTACAAGCCGGTTCACTCTGGCCCCCGCCACAGTTCGGTACGCTACTACCGTAAGCACCGCAAACCCGGCACTAAAAAATAGGCGCCACAGGTGCTGACATAACCAGCTGCCGGCGGTCTTGCCACAAGACCGCCGGCAGCTTTTATATGTGCCCGGACACGGGACAGCGTGCCCGCACACAGCGCTAGAGACTAATGTCCAGAAGAATAGGTGTGTGATCCTGCCTGGGACCCGAACTGATCATCTCCGAAGCCTCCACGTTCTCCGCCACCCTGTCAGAAACCAACCAGTAGTCGATACGCCATCCGGTGTTGTTAATTTTTGAGGTCTTAGACCTCTGCGCCCACCAGGTATAGGCCCCGGTCACGTCACCGTGCAGATGACGGAAAGTGTCAGTAAACCCCCGGGAAAGAAGATGGGTGAACCCCTCTCTCTCCTCCACCGTAAACCCCGGTGAGCGGGTGTTAGCTTTCGGGTTGGCAAGGTCAATCTCGGTGTGGGCAACATTGAAATCACCGGTAGCCAGAACGGGCTTAGAGCGGTCAAGATCCGCCACATAATCCGCGTATTTTCTGTCCCAGACCTGCCTTTCCGCCAAACGGCGGAGCCCCTCAGAGGCGTTGGGCGTGTACACCTGGGTCACATAGCAGTGATCGAACTCCAGGGTAATAATACGGCCCTCAGCATCCATGGTGCCGGGGCTTCCAATCTTTGGAAAGGTCACCTTCGGGTCATGATCCGGACTGATCACAAACATGGTTCCCGCATAACCCTTCCGCGCGGGCTCTTGGGAAACGGTCCACTCCAGCCTGTAACCCGGAAAATAGTCCTCAAGCACCTGACGGTGCTTTGCGCTGGGCCCCGCAGCCGGGAGTTTAGTTTCTTGGATCGCCAGAATATCGGGGGCTTGCCGTGAAAGGTCGGCCAGCACGTCCCGCGATAGCAGGGCACGCGCCGAGGGGCTGGTCAGCGCAGCGTTCAGGGAATCAATATTCCAGGAGATAAGTTTCATGTTCCCCATTCTACGAAAAAGGTTATTGGCCCGCCCGAGAGAGCTCGGGCGGGCCAATAACCTCACGTGCCTGTCTCATCTCGATGAGAAGAAACAGCGGCTGCCCCTAGTCCAGCAGGGCATCCACAAAACCTTGGGCGTCAAAGGGAGCCAAGTCGTCGGGTCCCTCACCCAGACCCACAAGTTTCACCGGAACCCCCAGTTCTTCCTGAATTGCGACCACGATACCGCCTTTAGCCGAACCATCGAGCTTGGTGAGCACAATACCGGTAATATTCACCACATCGGCAAAGACTTTTGCCTGAATCATGCCGTTTTGCCCGGTAGTCGCATCGATCACCAGAAGAACCTCGGTCACCGGGGCTTCCTTTTCAACGACGCGTTTAATCTTACCCAGCTGATCCATGAGTCCCGCTTTATTCTGCAGCCGACCGGCGGTATCAATCATCACGGTATCAACGCCAAGATTTATTCCCCGGCGAACAGCCTCATAGGCGACAGAGGCGGGATCTGCGGCCTCTTTCTCAGAGCGCACGGTCTCCACACCCACACGGTTGCCCCAGGTTTGCAACTGATCGGCCGCAGCGGCACGAAAGGTATCAGCCGCACCCAAAAGGAGCTTCTTTTCTTCGGCAACCATGACACGGGCAAGCTTACCCACCGTGGTGGTCTTACCCACGCCGTTGACGCCCACCACCAGCACCACGCCGGGTTTTCCATCCTCACCATCCAGATGAAGGCCGCGATCAGTATCGGGGCCCACCACCTTAACCAGCTCTTCGCTAAGCATCTGTTTCACCGCGGCAGGATCGCTGGTTCCCTCTACCCGAACCCGCTGCTGGAGCGAATCCACCAGACGCTGTGCAGAAGCCGCGCCAAGATCTGCCATCAGCAGGGTCTCTTCAACCTCGTCCCACACATCCCGGTCAATTTTATCCCGCGAGAGCAGAGCCAGCAGACCTTTACCCAGCAGGTTATTGGAGCGTGACAGGCGGGCACGTAGGCGCACAAGCCTTCCGGCTACGGGGGCGGGACGGTCAAGGGTTACCCCCCTATCACCGTCGGCACCGTCTTCGACCTCCGCTACAGAATCATCGGGGTCACGGGTGGAATCATATCCTCCCTTCGGGGCTTTAGGCCCCCGCAGCAGAACCGTCAGCACACCGGCAAGCACGAGCACGCCGAGAAGAATATACACAATAAGAGTCAGGGTATCGTTCACTTCTCTAGCTTCTCACAGCCAGCAGAATACCGGCGGCCTCTTGCGACTCCGAGTGCAAAAATACCCACTCGGCGAACAATTTATTTCTCAAGTAAAGTAAATATCTATGGCCGATAAATCCCCCCGACACATGGACACCGGGGCTATACCCGTCACCGCCGCTATTCCGCAAGCGGCAGAGCAGTATCGCAATCTCACCTCATCACCGGAACCCACCCAGCATCGCGCAAAGATGCCCGCCCAACTGTGGGTTCTCATTCTTGCCTCCTTTGTGATTGCGCTGGGTTACGGGCTTGTAGCCCCGGTACTGCCCCGCTACGCCGCCAGCTACGATGTGGGGGCCATGGCAGCCTCAGCAGTGGTGTCGATGTTTGCCCTGACCCGCCTTCTTTTCGCCCCCGGTGCTGGCGCCTCGGTAAGCCGGTTTGGCGAGCGCACCACCTATATGTGTGGGTTGCTCATTGTGGCTCTCGGTTCTTTTGGGACGGCAGCTTCGTGGGATTATGCTTCGCTCATGGCTTTTCGCGCCCTGGGTGGTGTTGGGTCGGTTATGTTCTCGGTTTCGGCGATGGGGCTGTTGGTGCGGCTCTCCCCTGCGGGTTTGCGGGGCAGGATTTCTGGTTACTATGCCACGTCGTTTTTGCTGGGTAATATTTTGGGGCCGGTTTTGGGGTCGGTGCTGGCCGGTTTGGGTATGCGGTTGCCTTTCGTGATTTACGGAGGTGCCCTGGTGGTGGCTGCTGCCGTGGTGCTGTTCTTTTTGAGGGATGTTGCCGGTGCGGATTCGGCTACCGGTGGGGATAAGCCTCGGCTGCGGTTTGGTCAGGCCGTGAAATTTTCGAATTATCGGTCGGCACTCACCACAAATTTTGCGATGGGTTGGGCGGCTCTGGGGATTAGGGTTTCGCTGGTGCCGCTTGCCGCTGTGGCCCTGTTAGCTAGCTATCATGCCGGTGAGAGTTATGATCCGGAGGCCGGAGGTACGGTGCTGGCAGGTGTTGCTATGGCCGCCTATGCGGCGTCTAATGCGGTAATGCAAAATGTTGCTGGTGCGCTCTCTGATAGGTACGGTCGGCGGTTACTGATTTTTGTGGGGCTGCTGGTGGCATCGGGTTCTACCGTGGCCGTGGGTTTTTCTGCTTCACCGGTGTGGTTTTCGGTTTTCAGCGGGTTGACCGGTGTGGGGACCGGTCTTCTCGCCCCCTCGATGCAGGCTGCGGTGGCAGATGTGATCGGTAGTTCCCGTGCCGGGGGCCAGGTGTTAGCTACTTTTCAGATGGCCTCCGACCTGGGGCAGATTATTGGTCCTATTCTTGCCGGTTGGATTGTTGACCATTGGGGGTACGGGCCTGCTTTTGCTGTCTCGGGTTGTTTGCTCCTGGTGTCGTCTTTGGGGTGGTTGCCCGGGCGAAAACCCGGGTTCCCGGTGGAGCTTGCGGAGGAAGGGTATACGGGGAAATAGGTGTGTCGCTAGAGCATCTGTCGGATAGCCTCGGTGTCTTGGCTGATAACGGTGCTTACCCCGGCCTGCATCCCCACGCAGAAGAGGGTGTCTGCTATGTCTACGGTGCGCGGTTTGTGGGTGATAATGATGAGCTGGCTTTGTGCGCCCAGTTCTTTGAAGGTGTCCAGCACCCTTGTCAGGTTGCGGTCATCTAGTGCGGCTTCGGCTTCGTCGAGCACGTAGAAGGGTGCGGGGCGGGCGGCAAAGATCGCGGTGAGCAGTGCCAGGGAGGCCAGTGCCCGTTCGCCGCCTGAGAGGAGAGAGAGTCTCCTGATTTTTTTACCCGCGGGACGGGCCTGAATGTCGATGCCGGAGTCCAGGGGGTCGCCGGGGTCGGTGAGTATCAGGGTTCCCTCTCCCTGCGGGAAGAGCTTGGCAAAGATACGTTCAAAGTGGGTGCGGGTTTCTTCAAAGGCGGCGCTGAACTCTTGACGAATGTGTTTGTTGAGTTCTTTGATGAGGGCGCGCATGTCTGCGCGTGATTTTTTGAGGTCTTGGATCTGTTCGTGGAGGTAGGTGTGGCGTGCTTCGAGCGCGCTGAATTCTTCAAGGGCAAGCGGGTTGACCTCGCCCAGTTCCGCAAGTTTTTTCTGGCTGTCCATCAGCTCTGTTTCCCTGCTCTGGCGATCAAAGGCAAGTTCTGCTGGCTGGTCGCCGGGGGCGAGGCTGTAGCGGCGTATAAAGGTCTCCAGCATGTGGGGGAGGTTTTCGCCCAGCACTTCGGTCACCCTGCTCTCGAGGTTTTCGTATTTGGTTTCGCGTTTGGTCTGCTCCAGGCTGTTTTCGCCCAGTGCCAAGCGTGTTTTCTCTACCTGGTGAGCCAGGTTTTTTTGTGCGTCGGAAGCGGCGGCGATATGTTCTTCGATGTCCCGGTGCGCCCGCTGCAGTTCACGAATTTTTTTGGCGTATTCCTTACGTTCCTCGGTGAGTCTCCGGTGCAGGGTCAGTGCACGCCGGTGTACCGAGCGGGCACGTTTTTTGTGGTCTCGGAGTTTCTTCTGCTCCGCCTTTTCGGTCTCCAGTTTTTCTTCGATGCTCCTCAAGACCTCTCTGGCTGCGGCTACCCTGGCACCGGATTCTTGGTTTTGGGCACCGAGTTCCTCAAGCTGCGCTTCGAGGGCCGCGCACTCTTGCTGCCCGCGGTGTAGACGCTGCCGCTGCTGTTCGAGCCGGTCCGTGAAACCGGTGCTCTCATGGGCCGGTTTGTCGTTCACCGCGCGGTCGAGGGCCCCGGTCGATTCCTCCAGCACCCTAGCCGCTTCCTCCTCCTTTTTCTGGGCTGCCGTAAGCCGGCGCGACAGTCGGTCGCGCTCGGCGGCTGCTGATTCCCCCAGCGTCCTCAGCCGAGCGTGCTCTGCTCTGGCCCTGGCGAGCTGTTCACGCGCCCGCCCCAGCGACTTCGCTACGGTTTTCTCCCGTGCTCGTGCCGTCTCAAAACGGGTCCGGGCACTGTCCTGATCAAGCTGCTGACCTTCGTGATGTTCACCAAGATGCTCAAGCTCCTGCTCGGCCCGTTGGATGAGAGCCGAGACCTCAATCTGGCAGCGCTGTTTGGGAGCGGGTAGCAGGGTTGCGTACCCGGTGAACACCGTACCGTCTGCGCAGATCACCCGGAGCCCGCGATGGCGGTCAAAAAGGTTTCCCAAATCCGCGCGCACGGTACCGGCTGGTGCCAGAACGGTCTCGGCCAGTGCCAGAGAAAGTACCCCCTCCAGGGCAGGTTCTGCCTCAATCGCGTGGCGGGCGCAAAATAGCCCCTCGGGCAGATCTAATGCTGTAGCCGGGACATCCTGCCGGGGAGGAAAAACTCTTGAGAAACCACCGGAGCCGTTGTCAGCCTCCCGTGTCACCCATGCCTCGGCAAGATCCTCCAGAGCTATAGAAACCGCGCGTTCCCAGCCCCGTGTAACGGTGATTGCCTCGTGTACCTGATACAGGTTTTCGGTTGCCAGAAGATCAGTATCAGATTCCTGTGCCGCAGATGACTCCTGTAGGGTGTGCAAACGCGCGCGAAGGGCCTCAATCCTCACCCCGGTTTCAGCGAGTTTTTTCTGCCGGTGAGCTAGTTCCTGGGCGTACCTTTTTCTGGCAACCCGCGCCTGGGCGGCAGCTTTTTCCAGCCGGTCGACCTCACCCTGCATCTTTGCAAGCGTTGCCTCTATCTCCTCGTTCTTCCGGTCACCCCCCTGACCCCTGTCCCGCGCTTCGACCATTTCTCCGGTACGGCGAACCACCTCGTCATGGGCGCGGTCATAACCGACTCGGGCAGCTGCAAGCTCCGAGGTCAGATCGGCAATGTGCCGGCGGTAATGGGTTTGCTCCCGGGTGCGCACCTCGTGTTCCTGTTCAAGCAGCTGAAGCTTACCGCGGTCTTCTTCCCGGGCAGAACGAGCCCGCTCAAGTCTCTTAGCCACAGCATCCTGGCGCTTCTGGAACAGCTGAGCTGTCTCTTTCTCCCGTATCAGCCGGGCACGGGCTTGCTCAAGTTCTTCACCGCGGGACGCAATACCTCCCGTCTCGGCGCGCATACGCTCAGCGGCAACGGCCACGGTGGCCTCCAGCCGGGCAAGGATCCTCCCCAGCGTTTCCGCCCGTTCCCGGAAACGTGAGATCTTCGTGTCCAGCTCCGCCTGCTTTTCCCGCAAGTTCCGTGCCCGGAGCTGCTCGCTCTCGCGCTGCTTGTGTAGCTCGACCTCACGGGCGCGCAGAAGGTCGGCTTCCCCCTGAAGTTCAGCCTGTTCACGGTCGAGCAGATACGCGTCATGGGCAAAAAGGTCTGCTCGCAGCGAGCGCACCCGCGCCTGGATATCCCGGGCGTTGCGAGCTGTCTCTGCCTGGGTGCCCAGGGGCTCTAGCTGCCCGCTTAGCTCCGTAGCCAGATCTTCTAGACGTTCAAGGTTGGTCTTCAAAGACTCCAGTTTACGTTCGGTTTGATCGATACGCCGCCGATACTTGAGGATCCCCGCGGCCTCTTCGATGAGGGCACGGCGCTGGTGCGCTGTGGCGTGTAGCACCCTGTCGATCTGCCCCTGTCCCACCACCGTATGCTGGTTTTCGCCCAGGCCGGCATCGGCTAAAAAATCCTGAATATCTGCTAAACGTACGGTGGACCCGTTGAGCTCGTACTCCGATCCGCCGGAGCGAAATACGGTGCGTGATATGTGTATCTGACGGTAGGGTAGGGTGGACTGCCCGTCAGAATTATCGATCACCAGTGTGACTTTGGCCCGGCCCAGGGCTGAGCGGGAGTGTGCCCCGGCAAAGATGAAATCATTCATGGCTGTGCCGCGAAGTGATTTGGTGCCCTGCAAGCCCATCACCCAGCTGAGGGCGTCAACCAGGTTAGATTTTCCCGAACCGTTTGGCCCAACCACAGCGTTGATACCGGGGGAAAACTCGAATACGGTGGTTGAAGCAAAAGACTTGAACCCGCGCAGAGTTATCGATTTAAGGTGCACTTACCTTCCTCTCTGCAAGCACCTGCCGGGTCTTGCTAGCGGTCACAATGATTCCGAATCGAGGCCATCCCACCCCATTATCGCAGACCTTTTCTGCGACCATGACCCGCGAGGAAATGTAGCGAACTCCCAGCGGACACACCTACAATTTAACGAGCCTGCTAAATAACGAGTAATTGAAAGCAAGTGTTTCATTGACCGCAAACTCAAATATTCACCACAAGAACGTCTCCCTGCTCTCCATTGAGCATGAGCTTCCCCCCGAGACGGTCTCTTCATCATACTTCGATGAAAAACTTGCAGACACCTACAAACGGTTGGGGATGCCGAGAGGACTTCTTGAGCGTCTCGCCGGTATATCCGAGCGACGCAGCTGGGGAAACTCCCTGACCTTTGAAGACGGCGCGGTGGCCGCCGCCGAAAAAGCGCTCTCTTCCGCGGGGGTGGACAAAGAAAAAATCGGGCTCATGATCAACGCCTCGGTCACCCGTGACAACTTTGAGCCGGCCGTCGCGGTGAATATCCACGACAGGCTGGGGCTGCCCCGGCACACCCTCGGATTCGACGTGACCAATGCCTGCCTGGGCTTTGTCAACGCCATGACGATCGCCGCCACCATGATCGACTCAAAAGCTATCGACTACGCCCTGGTGGTTGCCGGGGAAGACCCCTCTCCCTGGCACCGTACCGCGCTGCGTATTCTCGATCAGCCCGACACGACGCGTGACGACGTGTTGGCGCAGTTTGCCACCCTCACCCTGGGTTCGGGGGCAGCGGCTGCGGTGATAGGTCGCACCGATCTGCACCCTAGCGGCCACGTCATCACCGGCTCGGTTTCCCGTGCGGGTACCGAGCACCGCCATCTCTGCATCGGGGGTGAAGCAGACCGGGGGATGAATACCGATGCCGCCGGCCTGCTCAAGCACGGGCTTGAGCTCGTCGCGGAGGCGTGGGAAGAGGCGCACCAGCAGGGCTGGGACTGGCAGCACATGGATTCCTATGTCACTCACCAGATCTCTAATGCCCACACCAACGCAATCATTGAGGCCGTGGGGATCGACGAGAAAAAGATTCCTATGACCTTCCCCTTCTGGGGCAACGTTGCCGCGGCTGCCCTCCCCATGACCCTGGCTCATCAAGCACCGGGCTATCGTGCCGGGGACCGTATTCTTTGTATGGGTGTGGGGTCCGGGCTCAATACCGCGCTCATGGAGATTACCTGGTAGCCGGTACACGTATTCGCCACCGATTCCCAAGAAAGTAAGCGGCCATGTCTGCATTTTTGACTCGTTCACCCGAAACCTGGCCCGGTGTTGACCCGCGCTGGTCGAAAACCCTTGACGCGGTGTCGTCTGCTCCGGTAGACGCCGGTACCATCCGGCACTGGCACTATCTTGACAACGTCGACTCGCTCAAAGAAGCTGGGCTTTCACCGGTAGGTACCGTTCTTGCCGTGCACGGTAACCCCACCTGGTCTTACCTGTGGCGCAGTGTGCTGAAAGCCGGTATCAGCCCGGATCACCCCTGGCGGGTGATCGCTGTCGACCAGCTTGATATGGGCTACTCCGAACGTACCGGGCAGAGCCGCCGGCTTGCCGACCGCGTGAAAGATCTGGGCGATTTCACCCGCGCTATCGGTCTCGATACCACCGAGCTGCCGGTGGCCACTCTCGCCCATGACTGGGGAGGGCTAATTTCGCTGGGCTGGCTGCTGGAGCACCGGCAGATTGCCCGAGCAATTTTACTCACCAACACCGCGGTCTACCACAACGGCGTTGAAAAGATTCCCGCCGCACTGCGGCTTGCTCTGAACCCGGCCGTACACGGCTGGGGAACACAGGGAACCAGGGCTTTCCTCGATGTCACCCTGCACCTGGCCCAGCACGGGGGGCTCTCCCCCGAGGTCTACCGCACCTATACTGCCCCCTATTCCAGCGCTCGTCTGCGTCAGGGTATTCGGAATTTTGTTGCCGATATTCCGGCCTCCCCCGCTGCCTCCTCCTCTGCGGACATGGTAAAAATTGCTGATGCTCTCGGGGAGGTTGAGCTTCCGGCCTTTATCCAGTGGGGCACCAAGGACCCTGTATTCCAGCGCCGCTACCTGGCCGATCTGCAGCACCGGCTACCGCAGGCCGACGTGCACCGGTTCGAGGGCGCATCACACTTAGTCGCCGAAGATGAAGATATCGCAACCCCGATTTTTGACTGGCTCCGCGAGCATTTTATACAGCAGGAAACCGGCAGACAGGCACACCTGCGGGTTCGCGCTGACGACTCGACAAAGGACTTTGTGCCCTTGGCCACCGAACTTACCCGGAGGGCAAAGGACAGCTCAACCGCGGTAGTCGATATGGATAGTCGTGATGAAACCAGGGTGGCTTCCTCCCGCACCTGGGCGGAACTGGCTCGGGAAGTCAACCGGCTGGCTAACGGCCTCACAGCCTGCGGGGTCAAGCCCGGGGATAGGGTCAACCTGATGGTTCCCCCCGGTGGGAGGCTCACCGCGCTCATCTATGCCTGCCTCACGATCGGTGCGGTGATTGTTGTTGCCGATACCGGTCTCGGCACGGCAGGACTCACCCGTGCACTCAAAGGGGCCCGCCCCAACTACATTGTGGGTGTCACCGCCGCCCTAGCCGGTGCCCGCGCCCTGGGCTGGCCGGGGCAGTCAATCGCCCTGGAGGCTCTCAATCCAACAACCCGCAAGCTGCTGGGTGTATCCGCCTCGATGGCCGATTTCACCGATATCGGTGAAAATACCGCCTACACGCCCCGGCCCGACGATGAAGCCGCCGTGCTCTACACCTCGGGCTCCACGGGTCCGGCCAAGGGTGTGGTCTATACGCAGCGGCAGCTTGCCGCTATGCGCGATACCATCAGGGATACCTACCGGTTACAAGCCGGTACCGGTCTTGTTGCCGGGTTTGCCCCCTTCGCGCTGCTGGGCCCAGCACTGGGGGTCACCTCGGTGACCCCCACCATGGATGTCACCAAACCCAAGACCCTCACAGCCGGTGCCCTGGCTTCAGCTGCCGCCGCTATTGGGGCAAGCACGGTTTTCGCGTCCCCTGCCGCCATGATGAATATCGTTGCTACCGCCGGTGGTCTCACCTCGGAGCAGAAGACTGCCCTTGCCGCGGTGGACACGGTGCTCTCCGCCGGTGCCCCCCTGGCGGTTCCCCTGCTTGAAGCGGTAGCTGCCACCGTGCCCAACGCGTCTATTCACACCCCCTACGGGATGACCGAGGCGCTACCGGTCACCGATATTTCTTTCACCCAGATTTGTGATGCCCTCAGGGACGGTCGCGCTGAGCCCGCGATGCTCGGTGCCGGCGGAGGGGTCTGCGTGGGTAGGCCGGTGTCCGGTGCCCGCGTGCGGGTGGCACCGCTCGATAGCGATGGGCTACCCAGCCGCGATATCACGGGGGAACCCGGTGTGACCGGTGAGATTGTGGTTTCCGCAGCCCACGTTAAAGACCGCTACGACGGTCTATGGGTGACCGAGCGAATCTCCACCGCCAACCCCGGCTGGCACCGGACCGGCGACGTGGGGCATTTCGATGCCTCCGGCCGTCTCTGGGTTGAGGGAAGGTTGGCTCATGTACTTAAAACATCGCAGGGTGTGATCACCCCGGTTGAAGCTGAGCAGGCCGCTGAGCGGGTAGCCGGTGTACGCCGTGCGGGGCTGGTAGCGGTGGGACCCGACGGCGCGGCGGTACCCGTTGCCGTGGTGGAAACCGATCCGCTGGCCAGGGCCGACGGCCCCGCCTCAGCGCAGTTGACCGAGCGGGTTCGCGCCGCCGTTCAACAGCACACCGGTATTGAGGTGGCTACGGTGCTGGTGGTGCGTGAGCAGCCTACCGATATTCGTCATAACTCTAAGATTGATCGTCCTCTGCTTGCCCGATGGGCACACGAGATTCTTAGCGGTAAGAAGGCAAAACTGAGAAAATGATGCAGAAAATTTTTTCGCTGCGGCCTCTCGATGAGTCTGTTTTTGCTCCGCGGCTTGGCCACCGTGTTCTGGTGACCGGCGCTTCGGGTATGCTGGGCCGAGAGGTTGCACTCCACCTTTTGCGCACCGGCTACGATGTCACCGTTTTTCAGCGCTCGGATGCAGGGCTGCTAGGGCTTCTGCCCCTATCCGTACGGGAGAGAGCGGGGCAGGTTCGCGGGTCTCTCACCGATTCTGCCGCGCTACAGCGGGCTCTCTCGGATGCCGACGGTGTGGTCCATCTCGCCGCCAAGGTATCGTTTACCGGAAGCTGGCAAGAATTTGTGACAACCAATGTGGACGGGACACGGCTGCTGCTTGATCAGGCTCAACAGGCCGGTATCTCCCGGTTCCTTTTTATTTCTTCCCCCTCTGTTGCCCACACCGGGGTGTCGTTTATGGGTGCCGGTGCCGGGCCCGCCACCCCGGATCTGGCTCACGGCAACTACGCCCGGTCCAAGGCGATAGCCGAAAACCTGGCTCTGGGGTATGACACCCACCGGTTCCTTGTGGGTGTTATCCGCCCGCATATCGTGTGGGGCCCCGGTGATCGGCAGCTGGTGGAGCGCGTCCTCGAACGCAGCGCACGGGGTAGGCTCCCCCTCCTCAACCGGGGGACGGCCCTTATCGATACCACCTATATTGATAACGCTGTCGATGCGATTGTTTCTGCCTATCAACGGCTGGAGACTATCCACGGTATCCCGCTGGTGGTCACCAACGGTCAGCCCCGGCGGGTGGGTGAGCTTATTGCCGGTATGTGTACTGCGGTGGGGATTTCTCCGCCTGCCAAGACCCTGCCGGCCGGCCTGGCCCGACAGGCCGGAGGGCTGATTGAAAAGGTGTGGCAGGCGTGCGGCAGCGATGATCAGCCCCCCATGAGCCGGTTTCTTGCCGAACAGCTTTCAACCGCCCACTGGTTTGACCAGCGAACAACCCGCAGGCTTCTCGATTGGGAACCGGCAGTGTCGATTGAAGAGGGCTACGGCAGGCTCACAGACTACTACGGTCAACGCTACCGACGCTAGGGGTTGCTCAGCGTCCGGTTTTTCTCGGTGCAGGCTGACACCGGGGGCATCGGTAGGAGCTACGGTTCATAAACGGCTCGCGGACAATCAGAGAATTTCTCCCCAGCTCTAGACAGCGGGGGCAGGGCTTGCCCTCCTGTCCGTACACGTTCAGTGACCTATCAAAGTACCCTGACTCACCGTTGACGTTGACGTAGAGTGCGTCAAAACTTGTCCCGCCGGCTGCCAGCGCCTCGCCAAGCACACCGGTGAGGGCTGTCACCAGCTGGCGGGTTTGGGAGGCGGTAGTTTTACGGGCCGGTTTATTGTAGTGGATCCGGGCCCGCCACAGGGCTTCATCGGCGTAAATGTTTCCCACCCCGGAGATGACCGACTGGTTGAGGAGGACCCGTTTGATCGCCGAACCGGTGGAGAGTATACGGGTGCGGAAATCTTCAGCAGAAAAGTGCGGGTCGAGGGGATCCCTACCGATGTGGGCGATAGTTTGGGGTAGAAGCGGCAGACCCAGTTCTGACCGGGACGCCGCAGCCAGCAGAAGACCCCGCTGATCGCGCACCTGAACCGGGCTGTCAAGATAGATACCACCAAAGATTCGCTGGTCAACAAAGCGCAGTTGAATTTCTTGGCCGCCGGCAAGCCGCAGGTCGATCACAATTCTGAGGTGCTTTTCGGGCGGGAAATCGGCGGTTTTCAGTAAAACCTGCCCGCTCATTCCCAGGTGTATCACCGCGGTCAGGTCGGCGGGTTCACCGTTGCGGTCTCCCAGCAGCAGCCAGAGATATTTTCCCCGCCGCGCAACGTCGATCACGGTGGCCCCGGTGATCTGCTCAATAAAATCCTCTGTGCCAGCGGTATGGCGGCGTATCGATCGAGAATCAAGCACCCGAGCCGACTCAATATCAGCCCCCAGTATCCGCGCAGCGAGCCCACGGCGCACCACCTCGACTTCCGGTAGCTCGGGCATTAGGAGAGGTCCAGAAAAGCCCGGCGGGCAGCCATCCGCTCGGCTTCTTTCTTGGTGGTGGCGGTCTCTGAGGTGAAAGATTTTTCACCCACGGTCGCTACCGCCCGGTAGGTCCGCTCGTGGTCGGGGCCGCTACCGTGAACACTGTAGCTAATCTCACCGAGTTTTCTCCCCTGAACAAGTACCTGAAGGTCGGTCTTCCAGTCGCGGCCGGCTTCAAGTATTTCCCGGTCATCAAGCATGGGGGCTACAAGGCGCAAAACCAGCTTGCGGGCTTCTTCACGGCCGGCAGAAAGATAGCAGGCACCAAAGATCGCTTCCATGGTGTCGGCCAAAATATTGTCCTTATCGGCACCGCCGGTCTTCATCTCGCCCTTCCCCATACGAATATGGGGGCCAACCTCCAAACTCCTGGCCAGTCGAGCCAGCGCCCAGGACGACACCACCACGTGGTGACGCTTGACCAGCTCGCCCTCGGGCAGGTCTGGGAAACGCCGGTATGCCTCCTCAGCAATAGCCAGCGAAAGCACCGAATCACCCAAAAACTCCAAACGCTCATTATCGGGGCTGCCGGGGTGCTCAAACGAATAGGAGCTGTGAGTGAGCGCAAGCTGAAACGTCTCGGGGTTAATTTCAACCCCGAGACGTTTCAGTAAATCTGATGATTCAGAATTTTTCATGCTAACTACGCGTCAGCTACCTTACGGCCCTTGTACTCGTAAAACAGGGCGTTACCGGCAGAGTCGGACACCAGCTTTGCCCGGTGGGGCAGCGAGTAGGTTACTCTACCGTTTTCTACGGTCTTTACCAACTGGGGTACAGACGCCTTCCACTGGGAACGGCGCGCACGGGTGTTAGCACGGGACATTTTCCGCTTGGGAACAGCCACAGCTATCTCTCTTCTCTCGAAATGAATACTTTCTAAGTTTCTTTGTCCGTATCGAACATGCCCGCTAGGGCACTCCAACGCGGGTCAAGCACCTGGTGGTGGTGCCCCGGGTCTTCTTCCAGGCGGATTCCGCATTGGGAACACAGGCCCTGGCAAGAATCCTTACAAAGGGGCTGGAACGGCAGGTTCACAATAACCGCGTTCCGCAGAACCGGTTCAAGGTCTATTGAATCGCCTTCAACGGTATACTGCTCATCTTCGTCTTCTTCTGCGCTTTCACCTACAGGGTCAAAAACGAAAAGCTCCTGAATATCTGCTGACACGGTTTCTTCAACCGGATCAAGACACATACTGCACTCGCCGTTCACGCCGACGGTTGCGGTGCCGCTAACAAGGATACCATCTACAACGGATTCAAGTCGGAGATTAAGCTCAATATCCGAACCTTCTTCTGCTCCGATGAGAGCGTTACCAAAGTCTTGTGGCGCCGGCACCGCTCTCTTGAGGACCTCCATAGCACCCGGTCGGTGACGTATATCCCTCACCGGGATCGTCAGGGGCGATGAATTTTTTCGTGAAATAACGAACTCCCTCTACAGTATGGCCAACCCTAAACTCTATGCGCGGGTTTGGCTTCTGTTCAACTATTCCACCCGAGGATTTTTTCTTCAAGATCGGTCGGTGTGATTTTAACGCCTCATTAGCCGGAGGGAACCAGCCTGCGCTGCACGGGTCGCGGCACAAAGGGCCCGAGGGCACCGCCATAGCGGGCGACATCTCGAACCAGTGTCGATGAAAGCTGCGAGTATTTGGGGTCGCTGGTGAGGAAGGCTGTTTCAACGCCGGTCAGGTGCCGGTTCATTGCCGCCATCTGCGACTCATACTGCCAGTCAAGCGAATTACGCACCCCTTTCACAATAATGTTGGCGCCTTTTTCCCTGGCGTATTCTGCCACCAGGGTGTTGGGCATGAGCTCCACCGTCACGCCGTCAAGCAGTTCAAAGGTTTCTTCTGCCATGGCCACCCGGTCTTTGAGCGAAAAACTGTATTTCTTCGACGAGTTATGGGCTACCGCCACCAGCACCGACCCGTAGAGTTTGGCGGCACGGGTAATAATATCGACGTGCCCGTTGTGGATGGGGTCAAAGGATCCGGGGCATACTACTAGCTGCATGATTTTTAGGGTAACAGTGAACCGCCGGTAGGTTCGGCATAGTAGAGCACGGTTTCGCCGTATTTTTTATGCGCGAACTCCGCAAGACCGTCGGGCCACCGGGGCTGCGGGGTGCGGGAGGAACGTTCCACCACCAGCACAGAACCCTCGTGCAGATGGCGGGTCAGCGGGGCAAGTATGCCCTGCACCTGTCCGTTGTTCCAGGTGTAGGGCGGATCAACAAAAACCAGGTCCCAGCCGTGACCGTCGTAGCCGGCGAGAAAGGCACGGGCAGCACCCCGGTAAAGGGTGCCGGTAATATTCCCGCTACCGCGCAGGGCAGTGAGGACTGTCCCCAGATTCTTCTCGATCACCCTCTGCGCCCCGGTGGAGATTTCAACAAAGTCGACCCGGGCAGCACCCCGGCTGAGCGCCTCACAGCCCAGGGCACCGGACCCCGCAAAAAGGTCCAATACCCGTGCACCCTCAAGAACCCCGTATGATTCCAGACGCGAAAAAAGCGCCTCTTTCACACGGTCGGTGGTGGGACGGGTCCTATCGCCGGCCACCCCGGCAAGGCGCATTCCGCCCGCCCCGCCGGCAATAATTCTGCTCATAGACCTGTCGTCTCCTCTCCGGGCACCGGCAAATACCCTCCGGTGGAAGCCCACCGTATAACCTTACCCGCTACCCCCTACCTAAAAACGCCTCTCTGTCCGCATCCAGCGCCCGATCAATAGTGTTCGCTAGAACCGGATGCAGAACCAGGTCGGGATCCCCGTCCACCAGCTGACGGGCGTCGTCCCTAGCCTTTTCAATCAGCGGGGCGTCCTTGAGCACCCGCAGTAGCTTCAGCGCGGATTTCTTACCCGACTGGGCGGCACCCAAAATATCACCCTCGCGGCGCTGCACCAGGTCTACGCGGGAAAGCTCGAAACCGTCGGTGGTGGCAGCCACGGCGTCGAGTCTCTGCCGGGACACGCCGTCCGCCCCCTGACCGGTGACCAGCAGACAGGTTGCCGCCAGGTTTCCGCGTCCGATACGGCCGCGCAGCTGGTGAAGCCCCGATATGCCAAAACGATCGGCATCCATCACCACCATCAGGGTGGCATTCGGCACGTTGACTCCCACCTCGATCACGGTGGTGCACACCAGCAGGTCAATTCTGCCCTGTTCAAACTGCCGCATCACGGCGGTCTTCTCCTCGGTACCCATCCGCCCGTGCAGGGCCGCTATTCTGGCCCCGGCCAAGACCGGCATGTGCGTGAGGTCATCCATCATCGAGATTACAGAATTCAGCGCCCCCGGCTCTTCGGGTTCAGCACCCCACAGTTCGGTGCCCTCCTCCACCGACTCCGGCACATCCCCACCGCCGATCTTGGGTACCACCACATAAACCTGGTGGCCAGCATCAATTTCTTCCCGGGCCCGCTCCCACAGGCGCCGCTCCCAGCCGGGGTGCTCAGCCAGCGGCACAACAACCGTATGAATCTTCTGTCTGCCCTGCGGAAGCTGGTCCAGTACAGAAATATCAAGGTCCCCAAAAACGGTCATGGCAACCGTGCGCGGAATAGGGGTTGCGGTCATCACCAACCGGTGCGGCAGTATGCCACCCGGTCCGCGTAGCGAGTCACGCTGCTCCACCCCAAACCGATGCTGTTCATCAACCACCACCATACCCAGGTCGGCAAAACTGACGGTGTCTGCCAGCAGGGCGTGGGTGCCAATCACAATATCGGCCGCTCCCGTGGCGATCTCCAACAGCACCCGTTTCTTGGCGCGAGCCGGCATAGCCGCTTTCAGCAGAACCACCCGCACCGTATTTTTTGCCCCGGGTTCGACGGCTGACCCAAACAGGGTGTCATCACCGGTCGCAAAAACTTCTGCACCGCCGCTTTCTGCCGCAAGGTCGCCCAGGATATCCGTTACCGAACGAAAATGTTGCTCGGCAAGAACCTCGGTGGGGGCCAGCATGGCGGCCTGAGCCCCGTTGTCCACCACCTGCAGCATAGCGCGCAGGGCCACCACGGTCTTACCCGAACCGACATCGCCCTGAAGCAGCCGGTTCATGGGGGTTGTGGACGCTAAGTCCCCGGAGATCTGTTCCCCCACCCGCTGCTGGCCCTCCGTCAGCCGGTAGGGCAATACAGCGGATAGTTTTTGGGCGAAACCGCCCTCAACCGGTGGGCGGGCTCGAGCCGGAGAGGCCGCCCGGTGAGCGCGAATTCTCGCCAGGGCCGCCTGCAACACAAATGCCTCGCGGTAGCGTAAAAAATGCTGGGCAGCCCGCCATGCCTCTTCGCTATCAGGGGTGTGGAGGTCCCGGTAGGTCTGGGCGAGTCCCGGAATTTTCCGCCGGGCACGGATATCCGCCGGCACCGGGTCCTCAAGGTCGTGGAGCGGGGCCTTGCGCAGTAGCTCTTCCATGGCGGAGGCGATACGGTCGGTGGGTAGCTTAGCACTGGCCCTGTACACGGGAATCGGAGCCCCAGCGCGGGCACGGGCCCTCGCAATAGCCTGTTCCGAGAGGTTGTCAGACCGTTCAAGGTTTTCGGCGAGCACGGCATAGTGCGGGTTGGTGAGGGTCAGTTCGCCGCGGTAGGCTCCCACCTTACCCGAGAACATGACCTGGTCGCCCTCGTGAATCTCACGGGCTGCTGTCCAGGCATTGAAGAAGGAGAGTGTCATGGTCGACTGCTGCCCGGTAGCTGATCCGTTCAAGGGTAGGCTGCCGTCAAAAATAGTGCCCGCACCGTGTCCAAAGACGTCGTGACCCCGCAAAGAACCGCTACCGGCAGGATCGCCGGGGGCAGCGCTACCCGCTATCCGCGGGTGGGCGGTATTCGGTTGATCCTCAGCTGCCGGGGCATAACGATAGTCAGCTCGATAAGACTGCGACCGGCCTCCCTGACCGTGCCCCCGCGCCCGCTGCTGGTCGGCAGAGTCCAGCCGGTCGGTGATTAAAACCTCGGTAATCGAGCCCCGTCGTGCCCGCATGCTGCGGGTGCGCACCCGCAGCACTTTAGCCAGTAGGGTGGCCTCCTGCCCCTGCACCAGTTCGCTAAACGGGGTGAGTTCACCCCGCGCGAGATACTTACGCGGGTAAAATTCGAGAAAATCCCCCACCGTTTCAATCCCCAGATGGGTTTTCAGCGCCCGCGCCGTCGAGGCATTGAGATAGGTAGCAAGTTTTCTTTCACCCACTGGCTGCTCGTCCCTGTGCGCGGCCCCCGGCTGCGGACCTTCCTGCTTTTCGGTCATGCTATCCGCCCGGGATCACAGTGCGCTGTCAGCTGCCAGCGACGATACACTCACTCCGTGCGCGGGAGCAAAGCTCTCGATAATCTTCACCAGCTTCTGCTCTGATTCACCGTGCACGTGAATAGACCAGGAGTCCTTCCCTACCTGCCCGATCACCACCGAGTCCCCTACACTCTCTAAAGCATCGCGCAGCTGTGCCATGCCCCCGGCATCAAGGTGCACCGTGCAGACCAGTTCAATACCCGCCTCATCCCGGTTGTTCCTCTCCGGTAACCCTACCGGCAGCCTTAAAAGGTCTCGATAGGCATCCGCTGTCGGAGCCTCGCCGGAGATCGTCGTGGCCAGGGCTCTTATCACCAGAAAGAATCCGGCTGCCCCGGCATCCGCAATCCCGGCCTTGTGAGCCACCTCAAGAATCAGGGATGACTCCGCTGCTGCCCCCGCCGCAGTCTGCGCAAGATAACGTACGTGTTCTTCTAGCTCACCGACAATTTTGGCCTTAGCCAGGGAATCCATCACCGACAAAATAGTGCCCTCTGCGGGGTTTCCCACAGACTCACGCGCCTCCCCCGCCGCTACCCACAGCGCCATGTGCAGTGCCTCGGGGGTGAGAGTACCCGAGGAACCGAGTGAACCGCAAAAGCTCCTGAGCCACACGGCGAGTAGCATACCGGAATTACCCCGCGCAGCACCGAGAGCGGCGCGGGCCCCCCGCTGAGGGTCAGTCTCTGTCTTTGCTGCAGCCAGCGTCACCAGCAGGTTGGAGCCGGTATCAGAATCGGGGACGGGAAAAAGATTCATGGCATCGAGCTCTGCCCGGTGTCTTTCCACCAGTGTGTGGGCAGCCAGCATCCACGGTTGCCAAACGCTCTCAAGACTAGTCATCGATTACCCCTCGGTGCTTCTTTTTCGACACTGTATACCGAATACCGGTCCGCAGTCTAGCGAGCGCCAAAATGGTCCCAGCCCGCCTTGGGCGGCTGTGCACCGTTCAGTGTCACTGCGGGAGTATCACCGCCGCTACAGTACCCGATCACCTCAAAGCCTTCCGGCTCCTCCCCCGGTGCGAACGCCGCCAGCATGGCGTGGTCCTCCCCACCGGTGAGCACCCAGTCGAGGGCGAGCTCACCGGCATCTGTAGCGGTACCCGCATAACCTCCCTCAACCAGGTATCGAGCAGCCGGTATCAGTTGGCGGCTAGAGTGTTCAAGCCGCTGAAGGTCGAGGTCAATCTGCACCCCGCTTGCCTCCGCTATCCGCCGGGTATCCCGCACCAACCCGTCGGAAATATCGATCATGGCGTGTGCCCGTGGCCCGGCTTTTAGCCCGGCGTGCAGGGCGCCGTGAGGTAGTTTTTGTGCGCGGACCCACGGCATCAGATTCTCCGGCGTGACCGCCGCGCTGTCCAACAGTTGCAGACCGCAGGCAGCATGTCCGAGAACACCCGCGTATGCAAGGCAGTCGCCCGGTTGCGCCCCCGAGCGCAGCACGGGCCTCCCGCTCGTTACCCCCACGGCGGTAACGGTGACAGAAATCTGCTCCGCCCGTCCCAGATCACCGCCGGCAATGCTACAGTTCTCCGCTCCCCGGGTTTGGCAGCAGGAAACCATCCCGCGCGCACAATCTTTCACCCAGTCCACAGGTAGCTGCGGTGGCAGGCTCAGGCTTACCAGAAGCGTGCAGGCGGAGGCCCCCATGGCCGCAATGTCGGCAAGATTCTGCGCTGCCGCCTTCCAGCCCACCTCAAATCCGCTGCTGGTTTCACCGTTCCCCCAGTGTCGGCGGAAATCATGCCCCTCGGTGAGGGTATCGGTGCTCATCACGGTTGTGCCCTCGGTGAGATCAAGTACAGCACAATCGTCACCGGGACCCAGCAGTAGACGCGGCTCCGTGGTGAGCCGGTTCACCTCTTTATTGTGCTCTGCTAGTACAGGAAGCACCCGCGCTAGAATGTCGGATTCGCTCAGGTCTGCTATTCTCACCGGCTGCTACCCCTGGGCTTTCTCGGTCTTCTGCACCGTATTATCCCGCCGATACTGGCGCACAACGTATCCAATCACACCGGTTGCCGCAAGAGTAAATATCATGAGGGGGTTTCGCCCCGAAATCAGCGACCTTCCCAGCTCTAAAATGCCGTTGCCGGCTGATGAGATACTGCCCTGGCCCTGCGCCCCAATACCCGTAACGCCGGTGCTGTCCGAGACACCGTTGGCAGAGGAGTGTCCGCCCTTATTGATATAGTCTTTGACCCAGCTTGAAGCTTCTATACTTTTTTCTTCGGGGGTGCTTTTATCGGTGGCTTCCCGGTTCACTGAAGAGCCCGAGATGGCTTCGGGTCTCGGTGGTGTCTCGGCCGGTAGGTCTGCCTGCCCGTCCGCGCTGTTGACCGCGCCGTCCTCAGCCGGTTGCCGGTTCTCCTGGACCGGGGCGCTTTGCTCTTGGCGGCTATCATCCGGTTGATTCTCCATCGGGTTTTCCTGAAGCGACGGGTCTTCGTCGGGCACGGGAATCGGTTCTTCTCGAGCGCTGCCGCCGTCCCCTGAGCCGTCCTGCGGTGTTGGGGGCTCCACGGTTGCGCTACTATCACCGGGGGCAGGCTGCGGGTCTGTCTCCGAGCTCACCGAGGGGCTGGGCTCAGGTAGAGGTGAGGGTTCAGTCGGTTGGGCTGTCCGCGGTGTTTGGCTGGGTTCATCCGTCTGATCCGGTTCCGCGGGCGGGTTCGTGTAGCTGGGCTGGTCAGTCTCGGCCGGTGGGGCGGTCTCTGCTGGATCCGGGGACTCCACCCGACTCTGCTCGGGGCTGGGTACCGGGCTCTGGGGCATCCGCTCCCGGTCGGAGGACTCCGCGGACTCGGATGATGCTTGCGGGTCAGATTCAGGCACCCGACTACTGTGAGGCTGCTCGGTTTCCGAGGCCACCGCGGTGGATAAAGCGGAAAGAGGGCCATCCGAGGCATCGCCCACCCAGGCCAGAGCCGGTGCGCTCATCGCAAAAAGACAACCGCAAGCGAGCGCACCGGTTATTTTTATTTGCCTTGCCACACTGAGCTCCTGGTTACCTCGGGACCGCTGAGAATGTTTTTTCAGCCTACCAGCTAGCGGCCCCGAGTGTCCGTGATATTCTCCTCTTCCGGCAGACTAAAATGGCAGGGTGCGTAATTTTTTCTCCCCGACGGTCAAGGAGCCGGTGTGCAGAGGCAGAACAGCAAGAACTGCCCCGGTGGTGGGTCTCTGTCTTCTCGCGCTGACCGCCTGCGGCCCCGGAGCGGTGAACCTACAGCCGGCACCAAACGCGACTGACCCCGGTTGCGCCTACGCCATGGTGGCTATGCCCGAGCAACTTGACACCCACCGGCAACGTGAAACTACCGCCCAGGCTACTACCGCCTGGGGTGACCCCGCGGTGGCGATTCTCAAGTGCGGTGTGGAGGTACAGGAACCTGTATCCGACCCCTGCACGTCGGTAAACGGTATTGATTGGATTCTTAGGCCCGCCGCAGACAACGAGCAGGCCGGGGAGTCGGCTCAAACAGCCACCGGCACCTGGACTGCTACCACCTTTGGCCGTTCCCCCGCTCTTCAGGTGACTTTTGAGGCAGATAGAATCTCTAGCTCCACCCTGTTAGTAGAGCTGGGGTCTGCGGTACAGCAACTTGAGCAGACCAAGGAGTGCTCGGCTGTCGGCAGCAGTCTGGATATCGCCTGAGACACCGGGTCTCACACCCTTGGGTCGGTGCGAACCTAGCGCAGTCCCAGCGGCCGTTTGAGAGCCAGCTGGATCAGTTCATCAATCAGCGCAGAGTAGCTTATTCCGCTGTTTTCCCACATGGTTTTATACATGCTGATGGGGGTGAACCCCGGCATGGTGTTAACCTCGTTGATCAGAATTTTTCCTTCGGGGGTATAAAAGAAATCGGCACGCGATAGGCCCTCGCCGTCGAGGGCCAGGAAGGCATCCACCGCAAGCTGGCGGATACGCTCTCCTACCTCGCTGGGCAGATCTGCCGGGCAGCGTGTGTGGGCGTCCGTTGTGGAAATATATTTGGCTTCAAAATCGTAGAAAGCCCCCGCCTCTTCGTCACCGTGCACCACAATTTCACCGGGGTAGGAAGCTCGGGGAGCCAGCTGATTGGCGGAGTCAAGCACCGCGCACTCAATTTCACGGCCCTCGATGCCGGCCTCAATCACCAGTTTGGGGTCAAACCTGTGCGCCTCGGCGATCGCCGCCTCAAGCTGTTCCGGGGAGTCTACGCGGGTAATACCGATGGAGGAGCCTGCCCGCGCGGGCTTGACGAATACGGGAAACCCCAGTTTTTCGATATCGTCTCTGACTACCTGCGGTTCCGTTTCCCAGCGTCGTTGAGTAACCACCGTGTAAGGACCCACAGCCAACCCTGCGGCTTCAAAGGCCACCTTCATAAAATGTTTATCCATCCCCAGGGCCGAAGAGGCAACCCCGCAGCCCACATACTTGAGATCCGCCATCTCAAGTAAACCCTGCACCGTGCCATCTTCACCAAAAGGCCCGTGGAGGAGGGGGAAAACCACGTCGATATCCGGCCCCAGCTGCAGAGTGTCACCGCTGATATAGCGCAGGCGAGAGTCGCCGGCACCCAGAGGCAGAAAGACCTGCTGGGTGCCTCCGGTGAAAACTGCGAGCGGGCTGCTGGCGGTCAGTTCTTCCAGTTCTTCTCTGCTGGTTAGATACCAGCGGCCATCGGTGGTAATACCGATGGGAACCACCTCGTAGCGGTCGGTATCGATAGCCCCGAGCACACCGCAGGCTGTAATGAGGGAGATGGAGTGTTCGGAGGATCTGCCCCCGGTGAGAAGGGCAACGGTTGTTTTGTGTGCCGGTACGGTGTTCTGAGGGGTCATGAGCTCTCTTTCTGGTGCGCGGTGGGCCGGTTTGTTGCGGGCGGTTACAGGCTGCTCTAGGATCTGTCGTTTTCGGTTTTGAGGGTTCTGCCCAGCAGCTGGGGAGCGAGTTCGTCAACCCGAAGCTTATGGGATAGCACCGCGGTCACCGCCTCAACGATGGGCATTTCAACCCCGTGTTTGCGCGCAAGCTCAGCCACAACCGGCGCTGTTTTGACAGATTCTGCGGTCTGGGTCATCACGGTTGCCAGTTGGTCCGGGTCCACCCCCCGTGCTAACAGTTTGCCGGCGGTGTGGTTGCGCGACAGCGGCGAAGCACAGGTGGCGATGAGGTCCCCCATACCGGCCAGGCCGCTGAGGGTTTCCGGCTTGGCACCCAGGGCAAGAGCCAGGCGGGTGGTTTCGGCCAGACCCCGGGTCATCACCGACGCCTTGGAGTTATCGCCGTAGTTTCTACCCTCACAGATACCCACGCAGAGGGCGATCACATTTTTGACAAGACCGCCTATCTCCACACCGATCACGTCGTCGCCGGTATAGGGGCGGAAATAGGAGCAGGCGCAGATTGTGGCGATACGGCGCGCTGTTGTTTCGCTGGCCGCGGCGATGACCGATGCGGTCGGCTGTTCTGCCACGATCTCTCGGGCAAGGTTGGGCCCCGAGAGGACCGTTACCCGCCGAGCTGCGGCTTCCCGGCGGCTGGTATCGCTGCCACCAAGAACATCAACCATCACTTGCGACATGCGCATACCGGTGCCCTGCTCCAGGCCCTTGGCCAGGGAGACCAGCACCGACCTCGGTGAGATCCAGTCTTTACATGCCTCCAACTGGGCGCGCAGCGACTGGGCGGGAATAGCCAGCACAACCACGTCTGCCCCGCTGAGGCTGGCCTTGAGGTCACAAGAAAATTCGAGGTTCTCGGGCAGAAGAAGGTCGGGAAAATATTTTGTGTTAATTCTGGTGCGCGCACACTGCGCCATGGCCTGTTTGTTGCGGCCCCACAGCACCGTGCGCACCCCGCTACCGGTTTGCTGGGCTGTATCTGCGGTGATTTTGGCAAAAGCTGTTCCCCAGCTTCCCGCCCCTAAAACCGCAATTTTCTGTACCGCATCGGTCATATATATGAGCTTCCTCCCGCCAGCTGCGTGTGTTTAGTGTTCTCTATCGGTGCCGGTTTCCTCGCGAAGACCGGTGGCCGGGTTGAAACGTCCGGATGGTGCTTCTTCACCGCGAATCTCGGCGAGAAGTCCGGTCACCGAGTCCATCATAAAATCGGTGACCGCGGCAAGCTCTGCCCTGCTGTGTTTGGCACCGGGGGAGGTATCAATGAGGCCGCTGAAATCCAGGGGGTCCCCCACCTTTACCCTCACTTTCTTGCGAGGAAAAAAGTTGGGTTTACTCTTAGGCGGTAAAAACTCTTGATCGCCCCAGTGGGCTACAGGGTAAACCGGGGCCCCCGTTGCCAGTGCCAGCCGGGCCGCCCCCGTACGACCCTGCATGGGCCAGCCGTCAGGGTCCTTCGTGAGGGTACCTTCAGGGTAGATCACAACGGCCCCGCCGGCGCTTACCACATTGTGGGCGGTAGCCAGGGATTTCCGGGCATCCACCGAGCCGCGGGCTACGGGGATATGCGCCAGTTTGCGCAGCACATATCCCAGCACCGGGGCCCTGAAAAGTGATTCTTTAGCCAGAAAACGGGGCAGGGTTCCGCTGATAAAAACAGGGTAGGCGACGGTCACCGGGTCAACCTCGGTGGTGTGATTTGAGATCACTATATATCCGCGATCGGTGGGCAGTTTTTCCTCGCCCTCAATCGTCAGCGACATGAGCCCGCAGTAGACCAGCCGGGCGGCATTACCCAGGGCACGGTAGATGGCATCCCCCGCGGCGGTGGGTTTGAGTTCGGGTAGAGGCCGCTGAGCTTTACCGGATTCCGCCATTTAGTCAACCGCCTCAAACTGGGCACCCAGTGCTTTGAGCTTGTCCACAAAATGCTCGTAGCCGCGCGAGATTACCGAAACCCCGGTCACGTTGGAGGTGTCCTCGGCGGTCAGCGCCGCAATAATGTGGGAGAAACCGCCGCGCAAATCTGGAACGTTAATATCGGTACCGCGCAGCTGGGTTTTACCCGAGATAATTGCCGAGTGCCTAAAATTCTTATGCCCAAAACGACAAACCGTCGGTCCCAGGCAGTCCTTGTGGATCTGCACGGTAGCGCCCATCCGCACCAGCGCATCGGTAAAACCAAAACGGTTTTCATAGACGGTTTCATGGACCACAGAGACACCGTTTGCCTGAGTCATAGCAACGACCAGCGGCTGCTGCCAATCCGTCATAAACCCCGGGTGCACGTTGGTCTCCACGAAGAGCGGGTTGAGCTCCCCGCCGGGGTGGAAAAAGCGGATACCGTCGTCCTGAATATCCAGTCCACCCCCCATTTTACGGAAGACGTTCAGGTAGGTGCTCATATCTTTTTGGTCGGCACCGGCAACAAAAATATCGCCACCGGTCGCAAGCGCGGCTGAGGCCCACGACGCGGCCTCGTTGCGGTCGGGTAGGGCCCGGTGAGTATAGCCGCTGAGCTCGTCAACACCCTCGATAATAATTTGGCGGTCTGTCTCAACGGTGATGATTGCACCCATTTTTTGCAGTACCGCGATCAGGTCGATAATCTCCGGTTCGATGGCCGCACCGGTCAGCTCGGTTTTCCCTTCTGCCCGGGTAGCCGCCAAAAGTACCTGTTCGGTGGCACCCACAGAGGGGTATTCCAGATGAATTTTTGCGCCCTTGAGGCCACCGATAGGTGCCTTCATGGAGATTCCGGTGGGAAGCTTCTCCACCTTTGCACCGAATTCTTCGAGTACCCGCAGATGGTAGTTAATGGGGCGGTCCCCAATCCGGCAGCCGCCCAGGTCCGGGATAAAGGCCTCACCGATAGTGTGCAGTAGCGGCCCGCAGAGGAGGATCGGTATCCGTGAATCTCCCGCGTGGGCATCGATGTCGGCGTGGTTTGCCAGGGATACGTTGCTGGGGTCCATGGTGAGATCCCCGGTTGCCGGGTCGTTGTGCACCGATACACCGTGAAGCTCCACCAGGTCGGTCACAACCTGCACGTCTTTAATTTCGGGAACATTGCGCAGCAGGGAGGGGGTTGACCCCAAGAGCGCGGCAACCATAGCCTTGGGTACAAGGTTCTTGGCTCCGCGTACTTTTACTTCACCGGTGAGCGGGTTACCGCCCTCGATTCGCAGCGCGCTAGTCATATGTTTCCAATCATCTCGTGTTAGTCCAACCCGGCCAGGCACCACCCCACCGGATGAGGGGAGGTGAATATGGCCCCGGGGGTCTCAATTAGCTTACACCGAAGTCGGGGGAACTGCTGAACCGGGTTTAGACCTGCCGGGTGCGCGGTAGCCAGGCGGGCCGGGTCTTCTCAAATTCAGCGATTTTATTTTCCTCTTGTAGGGTGAGGCCGATATCGTCGAGTCCCTCCATAAGCCGCCAGCGCACATAGTCGTCAATATCAAAGGGCACGGTGATGCTGGCGCACGTCACCGTTTTTGTACCGAGGTCAACGGTTATCTCGGTCCCCGGAACGTTGTCGAGCACCTTCCAGATCAGCTCCACATCGTCCTGGTTCACCCGGGCGGCTACCAGCCCCTGTTTACCCGCATTTCCGCGGAAAATATCGGCAAAGCGGGAGGAGATGACCACGCGAAAACCGTAATCTTTGAGGGCCCACACCGCATGCTCGCGCGATGACCCGGTACCGAAGTCGGGGCCGGCAACCAATACCGAACCTTTGCTATAGGCGGGGTGGTTGAGCACAAAATCTTTGTCTTTGCGCCAGCTAGCGAACAGGGCATCGTCAAATCCTGTTTTGGTTACCCGTTTGAGGTATACCGCAGGAATAATCTGGTCGGTATCAACATTGGACGCGTGCAGGGGTACTCCCACACCGGTGTGTTCTATGATCGGTTCCATGTCAACGCCTTCTTCCGTGGTGGGCTGTGTTCGGGTTGTTGCTTTGGTGGGCGGTGTTAGTTCTCAAGGTCAGCCGGTGAGCTCAGGGTTCCTCGTACCGCGGTTGCTGCGGCCACCAGCGGAGAGACCAGGTGGGTGCGCCCGCCTTTACCCTGCCTACCCTCAAAGTTCCGGTTGGAGGTCGAGGCGCAGCGCTCCCCCGGTGCAAGCTGGTCGGGATTCATACCCAGACACATGGAACATCCGGCAAACCGCCAGTCAGCCCCAAAGTCTCGAAAAATCTGGTCAAGCCCCTCTTCTTCTGCCTGAGCGCGCACCTTCTGGGAGCCGGGAACCACCATCATGCGCACGCTATCGGCAATTGTTTTCCCCCTGAGAATGTTCGCTGCCGCACGCAAATCTTCAATACGGGAGTTGGTGCAGGATCCCAGGAATACCACGTCGACGGGAATTTTTTTCATGGGTGTCCCCGGTTCAAGTCCCATGTACGCCAGGGCTTTCTCCGCCGCCACCTTCTCGTTGTCATCACCAAAATCTTCGGGGTGGGGTACACGGTGGGACAGTGGAATACCCTGACCGGGGTTGGTCCCCCAGGTAACAAAGGGCTCCAGCTCGTCGGCGTTGATATTCACCTCCCGGTCGAATCGGGCTCCCTCATCGGTGGGAAGAGTCTTCCAGTAGTCAACGGCCTGATCCCAAAGCTTCCCTGTTGGGGCGTGCGGGCGGCCTCTGACGTATTCAAAGGTCGTGTCATCGGGTGCAACCATGCCGGCCCGGGCCCCGGCCTCAATTGACATGTTACAGATAGTCATGCGCCCCTCCATAGAGAGGCTGCGGATCGCTGAGCCCCGGTACTCGAGCACGTAGCCCTGCCCGCCGCCGGTCCCTATCTCCGCGATAACAGCTAAAATGATGTCTTTGGCGGTGACACCGGGTTTGAGGGTTCCCTCAACATTGATCGCCATGGTTTTGAAGGGTGCCAGTGGCAGAGTCTGGGTGGCCATCACGTGCTCCACCTCGGATGTGCCGATACCAAAGGCGAGCGCCCCAAATGCGCCATGGGTTGAGGTGTGCGAGTCTCCACAGACCACGGTCATGCCGGGCATGGTGAGACCCAGCTGGGGGCCGACCACGTGCACAATTCCCTGTTCTTGGTCTCCTAAGGAATGGATGCGCACACCGAATTCGGCTGCGTTTTTGCGCAGGGTTTCGATTTGGGTGCGCGAGGTGAGATCCGCGATGGTTGAGAAAATATTTTCCGTGGGGGTGTTGTGGTCTTCTGTAGCGATGGTGAGGTCGAGACGACGAAGCGGTCTTCCTTCCAATCGCAGCCCCTCAAAGGCTTGGGGGGAGGTCACTTCGTGGATCAGGTGAAGATCAATGTAGAGGAGGTCGGGTTTGCCGCTGTCGCCGGATACGACCGTGTGCGCATCCCAGACTTTTTCTGCCAGGGTACGCGGGGCTGAGACACCGTTATCTGCCATTTTTCCTCCGTGGATTCTTGTGATGCTCTTAGTATTGTGGTCGGGTTTCTTCTGACTTTCCATTCAACGGGTTTGCATATCATATATTGAGAATGTCATACTTTCTGCAAGTGTCGGCACAGATAGGTTGCCATTCCCACGGGCAGGCTGCGCCGGCGTTGTCCACGTAACGCACCGGGAGGCACCCGTGAGTAAGTCGCTCCATCAGTTTCAGAAAAGCTCCTCTGGCGTGGGGGTTCTTGACAAAGCGTCCGCGATTCTCGACTGCCTTGAGGCTGGGCCGGCCTCTCTTTCTCAAATGGTTGAGTACACCGGGCTTTCCCGCCCCACGGTACACCGGTTAGCTGTGGCTCTTACCCATCACCGTCTTGTTGCCCGCGATGCTCAGGGGCGTTTTGTTTTGGGTTCGCGTCTCACAGAGCTGGCGTCTGCGGCCGGGGAAGATCGGCTTATTGCCGCCTCGGTCGGCGTGCTCAACCGTTTGCGCAACGTCACCGGTGAGTCTTCTCAGATCTACCGCCGTCAGGGTGACTGGCGGGTTTGTATTGCCTCGGCTGAACGCCCGATCGGGCTTCGCGACACAATTCCGGTGGGCACGCAGCTTTCTATGCGGGCGGGCTCTGCCGCCCAGGTGCTCACCGCCTGGGAGGACCATTCTCGGATGCTTGAGGGGCTGCGCAATGCCCGGTTTACCGCTGCCATGCTGGCGGCGGTGAGGCGCCGGGGCTGGGCGCAGTCGGTAGCTGAGCGGGAGCGCGGGACCGCCTCTGTTTCGGCCCCGGTTCGTGACTCCTCGGGCAGGGTGATTGCGGCGGTTTCTATCTCTGGCCCTATTGAGCGTTTGGGCAGGCAACCGGGCAGGTTACACGCAGAGGTGGTGTGCCGGGCCGGGGCCAAGCTCACCGAGGCGCTGCGTGGCTAGACCGCCGAGCGGTCTAGCCGGTGGAGTCGATGAGGCGGGTCTCATAGACCCTTACCTCGTGGAGCCGGTAACTGATTTTCTCTAGTTCGGCGCGGCGGGAGAGCTCTGCCTCAAAATTGATGCTGCGAACGTGGCCGTACTGCCAGTCGGTAGCTGAAAAGAGCTGGTTGAGCGGGTACTCTCCCATGACCCCGCGCACGTAGACGTTAAGGTGGGCTCCTTTTTGTGTAAACCCGTGTTTGCGGTACCAGCTGTTGGCGGGTTCGTCGTCCTGGGTCCAGGTTTCTATGCGGCTGATCCCCTGGTCAAGGAGTTTTGCCCTGGTGTATCCCCAGAGGGCGCAGGCTATTCCGCGGCGGCGGTAGGTGGGGAGCACACCCAGGTGCCAGAGCACTCCGCCCCGCTCACTGCGAAAGTGGCAGACCTGGCCACTGTGCGTTTCGTATTCGACATCGAGTAGGCCCACAAGCTCACCGGTTTCTTGGTGGATGGCTACCGCCCGCACCGACGGGTTGTGGTATTTTTCGCGGTACTGTTGGACGTCGTCTCGGTAACTGGAGTCGAGGAAGGATCGAAGCCTGCAGCTGACCCAGTTGAGCTCGTCTGTTTCACGGTATTCGCGCACGAGAATTCCGCGGAGACTGTCTGTGTTTTTGTGCTCTGGCACTGTTTCCCCCGGTGTTTCTTAGCGAGCGTTCTCCAGTGCTTCGCAGTAGGCTCGGTGTCTTTCTAGTTCGGTGTGGACGGGGGCAACTACCGTGTTTTCGGCAACCAGCCCTATGTTTTCTTTGATGTTGGTTTCAATTTTTCTGCGGTAGAGGCGCCGTCCACCAACTGCGCATAGTCTACCAAAGGTGGCGGCTACTATGCCCGTGCAGAGACCGATAACCACCAGGAGAGTGGGCAGAGGTAGCGGGGTGTGACCGACCGGTTGGGGCTGAGGAATCGCTACGTGAAAGTAGCCGGCGAGAGCAAGAGCACTGAGCCATAGCAGTCCCAGGCAGGCTGACAGAAAACTTACCCACTGGAGGATGTTGATGCCCTGCCACCACCAGATTTTCTTGTGCGCCCTAAAGTCTGCGCGGGCTATGGCTCGTTCCAGGGCGGCGGGCAGAGCGGATTCTTCTGATCGTGCTGCTTCTCTGATTGAACGGTTCCAGGGCTCCCCCACGCCCTCGGCACAGTGGCCTGCAAAGCGTCTCAGGGCGGCGGATAGTGCCGAGAGCTGTCCCGCGCCCAGCGGCGGCAACGACGATCGTGCGATGTCGGTTTTTCTGTCCCGATCTTTGCGGTACAGGTTGAGTCTTTTGAGCGGGTCTCTGCGCAGGGTGAGTAGCCAGCGGGTGGGGATCCATCCGGTGCTGCCGGCGGCGTGAAGCCGGTATGATTCTCCCGCCGCGTGAACCACCGTGTCGGCACCTACCGCGGTGTACAGGTCTCTGATCAGAAGTCTGCTAGCTGTACCCGTGACGCCGTCGGGTATGCCGGCGCCGTCCTGGTCTGCTAACTCTGCCACCACGGTGTCGAGGTCTGCCTCTATCCGCTGTACAGCGGCCATTTTTTCTACGGCCACCCTGGACAGGACGGTTCTCAGCCGGTCGATACCGTCGCCGGTTCGGGCAGAAACCGCCATGGGGGCGGCGAGCATGGTGGTGGTGAGACCGTCTTGGGCCAGGAGCGTCTTCAGGGAGCCGAGGACGGAGGGGATCTCATCGGGGTGGAGCCTATCAGACTGGTTGAGTACCGCCAGAGTCACTGCGCCGTGTTCGGCCAGGGGCTCAATAAAATCGCGGTGGATCACGGAGTCAGCATATTTTTGCGGGTCGAACACCCAGACAAGCACATCGACGAAACCCACCATTTTTTCGACGGTGGCGCGGTTTGCGGTCGCGACGGAGTCAAAGTCGGGGAGGTCGAGCAGTATCAGTCCTCCGCTGTGCAGCTCCGTTTTTTCTTTGCCCACCATGCTTCTCAGCCGGTTCCATATCCCACCGTGTACCGAGATTTCGGCGCTGTTGAGCGCCGGTGTGCCGGTGTCGTCGGGGACCGGGTAAACCCTGTTGCCGGGGTCCACATCGAGCCAGTTGAGGAGTTTTTCACTCCCGGTTTCTCCCCACACCGCTGCCTGCACACGTGAGGTGGTGGGCCGGCGGACGGCGGTGGCGGCAAGCTCACGGCCGATGACCGCGTTAAAGAGGGATGATTTGCCCGAACCTGTGGCACCGAAGAAGCCGATCACCGTGTGCTCGGTGGAGAGCTGTCCTCGCGAGAGGCTGCGGTCAAGTATCTGCCGCCCGTACTCGAGAGTCTCAGGGACCACCCGGCCCTCCCCCGCGTCAAGGGCGATCTGGATATGTTCGATACGGTGGGCAAGGTGTGAAATATTTTCTACCATGCTCTGCTCTCCCTCAGCTTTTCTGCTGTCCGGGCAACCCGGTGTGCGGTGTCGAACAGCTGGTTTGCTTCGGCCCCCAGCTGGAGTTGATCGAGTGTCCCGGTAAAGATCTGCGCGTGTTCGTCAAGCAACCGGTGGATCCGTGTTTCGAGGTTGGTGCGGGCTCCGGTGGCCATGCGGCGCACGGCGTCTTCACCAAATATGGCTTCGAGGAGTTTTGTTCCCACCACCCCGGATCCGCCGGCGATTCCCACCTCGATCCCGGTGAGCCCACCGGTCATGGAGAAAACGGCCACCATGAGCACCACCGCTGCGGCGTTGATACCCAGAGACATGAACCTGGCCCGCTGCCTTTTATGAGCGCCCTCACGCTGGATCATCTGCATGAGGTCCTGCTGCCAGGAGCGGATTTCCTCGGCAACGCGCTCCGCAAAATCTTCTTCACCCTGACCAAGATCGGTAGGCCCCAGCAGTTCCCTTCCTGCTCGTTCGTCGCGCCAGATCCGCTGGGTATTTTCTGCCGCGAGGGTTGCCTCCTCAAGCATCACCGCGTGCAGCCCGGTCTCCAGTGCCTGTTCTACCTCTGCTACCGGTTGCGGCTGCCCCCGGAAGAAGCCCGCTACCCTGTCCCGTATCCTGCTGATTCCGGTTTCGAGTCCGCGAAAAAACTCGCCGGTTCCCACAAAATCTTGCCAGCGGGCGAGTACCTCGCCGCGCAGCAGTGCACCGTCTTGGGTGGAATCAATAATGTTTTTTTCGGCCCGCTCATAGGAGTGAAGCACCGCGGCGCGGAGGCGGTCATGGGTTTCTGCTTGGTTCTGCTGTGCCGCTGCGAGCCGGTCCAGCCGTTTGGCTACCGCGGTCACCGCGCCCTCCAGGGTTTGCCGGGCGATACGTGAACGCTGCTCCGAGTCTGCACCCAGGTTATGTAGCCAGCGAGTGAGCGGCTCCAGGGCTGTGGCCGGTAGCATTCCCCGTGCATCGAGCGTCTGCTCGGTGACGGTGAGCAGATGTGCGGGCTCTATCCGGGCTTCGGCGAGCATACGGCGCAGGTCATTTTCAATATCGTGTTCGCTGCCCGAGGGGACCCGGTTGAGCACCACGGCCACCGTGATATCTCGATCGACAGCCTCGTGTAGGAGTTCCCAGGGGACGGCGTCGGCGTAGCGGTTGGCGGTGGTGACAAAAAGCCACAGGTCGGCGGCGGAGAGGAGTTCTTTGGCTAGTTTTCTGTTATTGTCGCTCACCGAGTCGATGTCGGGTGCGTCGATGAGGGCGATACCGGCCGGGATCCTATCGGTTTCTGCCACATATAAACGTCTTGACTGGTCGTCAGCATGGGTCTCCCCTGCCGGCTGATCCGGCCCGTCGATTCTTTTCATGCGCGGTAGTAGCCGGATGGCGGAGAGCGCCTGACGGTCTTGGGGACGGTAGACGAGTACCGGCTGCCGGGTAGTGGGGCGGATTGCACCGGCGCGGGTGATAGGTTCCTGTATCAGGGTGTTCACCAGGGTCGATTTACCCGCCCCGGTAGAGCCGCCAACCACCACGGTGAGCGGAGAGTCAAGCGAGGCGAGCTTGGGTAGCACGTAGTCATCGAGCTGGGTTTTGGTGCGGTCGAGAAGCCTGCGGTCTTCGGGGGCTTCTGCGGTTTCCAGGGGGAAGTCAACGCTGTCGAGGAGGAGGCGGGCTGCCTGTAGAGTTTCTAGTTCTTCTGTTTCGGCATCTGCGCGAGGTGTGGCGGGCTGGTGCGGGCCTGCCTGCTCGCTCGGGGCTAGCTTTTGTGTTGTATCTTCCACGGTTCTTATTCTCCCACAGCTCTTCCGAATGTTTGCGGTGACAGGACATGAAAAAGGACCCTCCTGAGTAAAGGAGAGTCCTTGATCTGTGACCCCAACCGGATTTGAACCGGTGTTGCCGCCGTGAGAGGGCGGAGTACTAGGCCGCTATACGATGGGGCCGCGAGTTATACCGAGTCGCAGGGTATCTTTGCGCGCGTCGGACAACGAATAAAAGCCTATCCGACCCGCACCTTTCACGCAAACCAAATCTCGGTGTTCTACCTCACCAATTATAAAAGCCTCCCCGAGTAACTACTCGGGGAGGCTTCTTCCGTGACCCCAACCGGATTTGAACCGGTGTTGCCGCCGTGAGAGGGCGGAGTACTAGGCCGCTATACGATGGGGCCGAAACATCAAACGATGTTCGCTGGGATACCAGGACTCGAACCTAGAATGACGGTACCAGAAACCGTAGTGTTGCCAATTACACCATATCCCACTATATGACTCGGCATTTTTGAAGATCTGCCTCGCCAACAGGTAAATACTCTACGCGACTCCCCTCCCCGCACGCAACTCGAAATCTGTAGATATACATCATATATCTATGCCCGCGTCTAGAACGTCCTGGCAAAAAGAAGTCTCCAACCCTGAACAGATTGGAGACTTCAGATCAGCAAAGGGCACATATCACCGACACAAAACTATGGACCTATCTAGTCTAGCTGGCGGTAAAAACCGGTGCCGAGTAGCCAACACCCGAGGCAGTCTGCCGAGTGGAGGAGGCGTAAGGAATCTGATACTCCGTCACCCAGCGGTATATACCGGATTCAGCGGTAAAACTGAACCCTTGCCCGCTCGCCCGCCGACGAATGGCGCGATCGCTAGCCAGGGGCAGAGTAACAATCCCGTCTCCACTCTGCACACTGTACCTGACTCGGGAACCGGGAACTTCTGAACCGGAAGGAGATACCAGGTAGACGGTCATAATCGGGTGCAGGTTTGCCCCGGTAATAGATCGTAGGGTGGAAATATCGTAAGAAACCTGGTAGGTGCACCCCGTTTGCAGATGACTGCCCGAAGAGCTGTCGCTGGAGAAAGTACCGGTGTGCCTCACCAGGGCTCCCCCGGGCGAGGTTGCGCTGGTACCGGCATAAAAATATGCGACGCCGTCGTCTCCCTGGTAGATGCGGTTGCTGGTGGGAACCCACAGGCTGCCGCTGACCGGGTTCTCCAGGCTGAACCCGGAGGAAAAGTTACTGCTAAAGGAGTTGCAGCGAGAAGCCGCATAGGCCGGAATGGCGCTACTGGAGACAAGAACAGGGGCAGCCCAGAGTGTGCCTTTTGCCAGAGTGCGCCGGCTCAGTCCGCTGTGCGAGGTGGGGGTCATGGGGAAAAGATTTCTTTCTTAAATATTCTCAGCGATGATAAACGGTAAGATTTTTTGCAGATTTGTTTAAACTAGCACAAAACTATCCACTGTGGCAATCAAAGAGAATAATTTTCTAGAGGCTAGCCCGTAGTTTACCTAGGCGGGTCAAGGATGACTTCTTACCCAAAATTTCCAGGGACTCAAACAGTGGCGGCGAAACCCTCTGACCCGAGATGGCAATACGCACGGGTCCAAAGGCGAGCCGGGGCTTTATCCCCAGGCCCTCAACAATTGCTGTCCGCAGAGCGCTCTCAATCGCCTCTGCCGTAAAAGGTTCTACCTGCTCAAGTGCCTCAATAGCCGCGTCCAGCACGGCGGGTGCCGATTCTTTAAGCTGCTTAGCCGCCGACTCTTCAACCTCAATCTCGGTGTCTTCACGGAAAAGAAAACCCAGCAAACCGGGGGCTTCCCCCAGCAGCTGCATACGCTCCTGCACCAGCGGTGCAGCCGCGGTAAGAATCTGCTGTTCCGTCTCCGTCAGCCCCTCAAAATTTTCGGCTAACACCAGGTCAGCCTTTTTCAAATACCAGACCAGCCGGTTACGAAAATCCTCCGCCTCAAGCAGGCGAATATGGGCACCGTTAATGGCCTCGGCCTTCTTAAGGTCAAACCTGGCAGGGTTAGCCAGCACATCCCTGACATCAAAATTCTCCACCATTTCATCAAGACTGAAAATATCCCGGTCATGCGCCAGCGACCACCCCAACAGGGCCAAATAATTATCCAGCCCCTCCCTAATAAAACCGGCCTCCTGCAACAAAAATAGATTCGATTCCGGGTCGCGTTTGGAAAGCTTTTTATTTCCCTGCCCCATCACATAGGGAAGGTGCCCAAATTCGGGAATAAACCGGGCAACACCCACCTCAATGAGGGCACGATAAAGCGCGATCTGGCGAGGAGTCGACGATAGCAAATCTTCTCCACGCAGCACGTGCGTAATACCCATGAGCGCGTCGTCAACCGGATTAACCAGGGTGTACAGCGGTTGACCGTTCTTACGCACCACCACAAAATCGGGGGTTGACCCCGCCCGAAACGTGATCTCACCGCGCACCAGATCGGTGAAAGTAATATCCTCATCGGGCATACGCAAGCGCAGTACAGGTTCACGCCCCTCGGCCCTGTAGGCCGCTTTTTGCTCCTCGGTCAGATCCCGATCAAAATTATCGTAGCCCAGCTTGGGGTCTTCCCCCCTAGCCCGGTGCCGCTCCTCCACCTCTTCAGGAGTCGAGAAATCTTCGTATACGTGGCCACCCTCCACAAGCTTTTGAATAACGTCCCGGTAAATATCGCCACGCTCAGACTGCCGGTACGGTGCGTGCGGCCCGCCCACACCCACACCCTCGTCCCATTCGATACCGAGCCAGCGCAAAGAGTCCAGCACCTGCTCAAAAGACTCTTCGGAATCTCGGGCCGCGTCGGTATCCTCGATACGGAAAACCAGTTTTCCCCCGGTATGGCGCGCGTAAGCCCAGTTGAAGAGGGCGGTGCGCACCATACCCACGTGCGGGGTCCCCGTTGGAGACGGGCAGAAACGCACCCTGGTTTCGCTGGGATCGCTCAGTTTCACGGTCATGTCTGTCATACTCAGTTTTCGCTGCTCTCTCTGTATGGATTGTATTCGAAATATCACCACCCGCTGTGGTGTCGACGGATAGCTACCGCCAAAGGATTGCCCCGCCTAGGCCGGGACTTACGGTACTAACGTACGGTATTGACCAGGGAACCGATCCCCTCAATCTCCACCTCAACCTCGCTGCCCTCGCGGATCGGGCCCGTACCGGCGGGGGTACCGGTGAGGATAACATCGCCGGGGAGCAGGGTAAAGGCGTCACTGATCGCAGAGACAGCCTCAGCCACCGAAAAAACCATATCGGCCGTCACGCCATCCTGTTTGAGGTCGCCGTCAACCCAGGTACGAATCCTCAGGTTATCGGTATCAAGCTCTGTCTCAATCCAGGGTCCCAGAGGGCAGGCCCCGTCAAAGCCTTTAGCCCGAGCCCACTGGATATCTGTCTGCTGGACGTCGCGGGCGGTGAAGTCGTTGGCAACCGTGTAACCAAAAATAATTTCAGCCACCCTCTCCACCGGAACAGACTTGGCGATACGCCCAATCACCACAGCAAGCTCACCCTCAAAAGAGACCTGCTCCGACCATTCGGGTAGAGATACCGGATCACCGGGACCCACCACAGAGGTGTTGGGTTTCAAAAAATACTGCGGAGTGACGGGGGAGACTGCCCCCATTTCCTCCGCGTGATCACGCCAGTTCCGCACAAGACCAACCACCTTAGACCGGGGAATAATGGGGGAAAGCAGGCGAACGTCCTCAAGCCTGTAGGTCTTCTCGGTGGGCTGCACCCCCGCATAAAAAGGGTCCCCGGCAAGAACCCTGAGAGTTTCGTCCCCGCGAGGGCCCTCAACGGTGGCAAAATACAGTTGATCGTCTACGGTAAATCGAGCAATACGCATAGTCTCTAGGCTACCTTAGTGCTTGGCCCCTGTCGCAAACGGTACCCTGGCAGAATCTCGCGGTTCTACCGGGACGCTAGGCTAGCTGCCGAAGCCACCCATAGCGGTCCTCCACTACCCCGGTTTGGATACCCACCAGCTCCTCACGCAGCGACAGGGATACCTCACCGGGTACCCCCCGACCGGGGTCTGCAATCTCAAAGTCTGCCGCCTTCAGCCTACCCACCGGCGACACAACCGCCGCGGTTCCGCAGGCAAAAATCTCGGTGATACTGCCGCTGGCAACGCCCTCTCTCCACTCAGCCAGCGTGAATTTACGTTCCTCCACCGTCATCCCGCGGTCCTGTGCCAGCTGGATGAGTGACTTACGGGTTACCCCCTCAAGAATGGTGCCGGTGAGCTCGGGGGTCACTATCTTATTCTCTTTACCCAACACAAAGAAAACATTCATACCACCCAGTTCTTCAATGGCGTCGTCGCGGTAGGGATCTTTAAAAATAACCTGCTGGCACCCGTGCTTCTCCCCTTCAAGCTGAGCAACCATCGAGGCCGCATAGTTACCACCGCATTTTGCCGCCCCGGTACCGCCCACCCCGGCTCTGGCATAGTCGGTGGAGAGCCATATGTCTATCGGCCGCGAAAGACCAAAATAGTTGCCCACGGGTGAACCGATCACCATGTATTTCACCCGGTGAGCTGGACGCACCCCCAGGTAGGCTTCGGTGGCAATCATAAACGGGCGCACATAAAATGACTCTCCCTCGCCCGAGGGCACCCACCTCTTATCGTGGGAGACAAGCTGGTGCAGGGACTCTAGAAAAATATCTGCCGGTAACTCCGGTAAAGCCAGACGGCGCGCCGACTTCTGAAACCGGGCAGCATTAGCCTCGGGGCGGAAAGTCCACACCGAGCCATCGGCGTGCCGGTAGGCTTTAATGCCCTCAAAGATCTCCTGCCCGTAGTGGAGAACAGACGCTGCGGGATCAAGGAGTAGCGGCGCGTAAGCGCTCACCCTGGCATTCGACCACCGGCCCCCATCAGCATATGTACCCGACCAGTCGATGGAGACCATGTGGTCTGAAAAATGTACGCCAAACCCGGGGTCGGCAAGAATCTCTGCCAGCTCGGTCTCGGTAGCGGCAGAGTCGTTCTGTTCAAAAATAAAATCCAGAGACAATGTTCTTCTTTCCATGAAATGCGGTCTCGGCGGGTTCCGAGAAAAAGTCTACCGGCTCAGGGCGGCAAGGATGTCGCTACCGACCCTCTCCGTGGTGCGCACCCGGCCGGGGTGAGCCGCCAAATCTTTTTCAACAGCCCGCTCTATTCTGCGCGCAGACCCCTCAAAACCCGTATGGCGCAGGAGCATGGCCGCCGCCAACACCGTCGCGGTGGGGTTTGCCAGGTTCCGCCCCGCAATATCGGGGGCAGAGCCGTGGACGGGCTCAAACATGGAGGGGAAAGTGCCTTCGGCGTTAATATTGCCGCAGGGGGCGTAGCCTACCCCGCCGGTGACTGCCCCGGCCTGGTCTGTCAGAATGTCCCCAAAGAGGTTATCGGTCACGATCACATCAAACCGGGACGGGTCGGTGGTCAGAAAGATCGTGGCCGCATCAATGTGGCAGTAATCGGTTTCCACCTGCGGATACTCCGACGATATTTCAGCAAAATAGCGGCTGTAGAGACGCCCCGCGTTCACCAGCACATTGGTTTTATGGATCAGGGTCAGCTTTTTTCGTGCACGGGAATGTGCCAGCTCAAAGGCATAGCGGATAACCCGCTCGACACCGTGGGCCGTATTGACCGACACCTCCGTGGCAATTTCGTGGCCTGTCCCCCGGCGGATCACACCGCCGTTACCGGCGTAGGGCCCCTCTGTGCCCTCGCGCACCACCACGCAATCAATATCACCCGGTTGACTCAGGGGGGACACCGCCCCGGGGTAGAGTCGCACCGGGCGCAGGTTAATAAAATGGTCAAAGGCAAACCGGAGTTTGAGCAGTATTTCCCGCTCGATAAGGCCCGACGGGACGGTTGCCGACCGGGGGTCAGCTCCCACAGCGCCAAACAGGATCGCCCGGTGACTGCGCAAGCTTTCCAGGGTCTGATCGGTGAGGGTTTCCCCCGTCTTCACCCAGTGTTCTGCCCCCAGCGAGTAGGGGGTTTTGACCAGCTGTATGCCGTCAATCTCCGCTACTCTATCCAGCACTCTTTCAGCCTGCGCGACGATTTCGGGGCCGATACCGTCACCGGGGATAAGGGCCAGGTCAAGGGAACGTGTTTCAGTCATATGTCTAAAGTAGTACGCGCTGCCCGTGGCGCGGCAATACCCCCGGCCTCGCATCTCACATGATGGTCATACGGCGAGACGCTTACGCTCAGAGGGTCATTCTGCCCGGACCTCAACCCGTGCACCCTAGCTGTCGGTGTGCTCAACAATAAACTCTTTAACCGCGGTTGCGCTGTTGGGCAGATTCACCACGTGCCTGCCCGCAGCCATCACACCGGCAAACCTCTGCGGAGTCGGCGGCTCTTTCCCCGTGGCCTCACGGATAGTGTCTGCAAATTTCACCGGTAGCGCGGTTTCAAGACAGATGATCGGGGTATCCACCGTCTCCTCCCAGTCGCGGGCAACCTTCACGCCGTCGGCCGTGTGGGGGTCTATGAGCACGCCCAGCCGCCGGTAGGTATCGGAGATAGTTGCGATCCGGTCGGTGTGCGTTGATTTTCCCGAAGCAAACCCGTACACGGTGGCCAACTCGGGAAAAGCGGGGTGATCTGCCAGGCTGAAACCCCCCGATTTTACCTTTTGGGCAAACAGTAACCGGGTGCTTGCGGCATCGCGACCCATCAGGTCAAAAATAAAACGCTCAAAATTTGAGGCCCGAGAAATATCCATGGAGGGGCTGGAGGTCGCCAGGGTTTCGCTCGATCTACGCACCCGGTACTGGCCGGTACGAAAAAACTCGTCGAGCACATCGTTTTCATTGGTGGCAACAATAAGCCGGTCAATAGGCAGGCCCATCGATCTCGCAATGTGCCCGGCACAAATATCACCAAAGTTGCCGGTGGGCACGCAGAAAGATACCTTCTCGCTGTTGGTTTCGGTCACGCGAATCCAGCAGGAAATATAGTAGACAATCTGAGCCATAAGCCGTGCCCAGTTGATAGAGTTCACCGCGCCTATACGGTACCGGTGTTTAAAGGGGGCGTCGGCGGCAATCGCTTTTACCGCGTCCTGGCAATCATCAAAGGTCCCGTCGAGGGCAATATTGAAAATATTGGGGTCTTCAAGACCAAACATCTGTGCCTGTTGGAAGGGTGTCATACGGTCTTTGGGGGTCAGCATAAACACCCGGATACCGGTGCGGCCGCGCATCGCGTACTCGGCAGAAGAACCCGTATCACCGGAGGTGGCGCCAACAATAGTCAGGGTATCGCGACGGCGAGCCAGCTCGTATTCAAAAAGCTCGCCGAGTAGCTGCATGGCCATATCTTTAAAGGCCGCGGTGGGCCCCTCAGAGAGATGCCCAATATAGAGTTTGCCCTCAAGATGGCTCACCGGAACAATCTGCCGATCGGCAAAAGTGGGGTAGGTGTAGGCCCTGGCAGTGATCCGTCTCAAATCCTCGGCCGGAATATCATCCACAAAAAGCCCAAGAACCTCTGCGGCAAGAGCCGCATAGCCCTCACCCCCAAGGACCGCGCGCCAGTGGCTCAGACGCGCGTCGTCAAGCTGCGGGTAGTGCCGGGGAAGGTAAAGACCACCGTCGGCGGCGAGACCTGCGAGTAGGATATCGCAAAAACGCGCCGGTGTTTGCGAAGAATCACGCGTAGAAATGTACTGCATGATACAAACCTACCCGGAAAACTGCCGTCCACCGAACTTGAGGGGGGTAGCGTCTCACCATATGCTCGCTACCGGCTAGGAACCTTCAGCAGCCCGCGAGCTACCGGATGGAACAACCGGCGAAGAATCCTGCGGATTCTCCCTGTCTGCGGCAACCCTGTCGCTGGCGGTCTGGTGGATCGATTCCAGCTCTTGACCAAAACGTTTAACCCGCTGATACACCGCCTCATAGTAGTCATTTTGAATCTGCTCAACCGTCTCCTCAAACTGCACGCTCTCGCGGCAATCCGCATCTGCTGTCGCCAGCTCATCTTCCTCGGTCGTATCAAGACGCTGGGCCAGTTCCCGTGCCTTGGCCGCGGTAGCTAAATTCTCATACCCCTTCTCCCCCATGCAGGAACTCCACGATTCCTCAAGCTCACGATAGGTGGGGTCCGCGGTGACCTCATCAACAATAGCCCTGCTAAAAGAGGGAGCCAGGATAGCAGCCTTCATACCGTCTTCAACGCTACCGTAGATGTACTGGTAGCTCTGCGCCATGCAGCCGTTAGCAGGAATATCCCCGGTGCTGTACTCCAGCAGGGAAGCCGACACGGTTCCCCCGTCTGCACTACCAAAATAAGCACGCTGGCCGGGATCATCGTATTCCGCTTGCGTTCGAGCCGAGCTGTCAGCCGCCACAAAAGAATAACCGTTTTCCCGCAACCGGTCCCGCCCACCTTCAGAAAATACTGCGGTGTCCAACCGGAAATCGGTCTCTGCCTCCCGGTAGCGGCCACCTGAGGCACTGACGCAACGCTCAACAAAGGCACGCCGGGCTGACTCCGCTTCGTCAGAGGGGAAAATCCAGCTTTTCAGCTCTTCGAGGTGCTTGGTCTTAGCTGCCTTCGATTCCAGCGAATCAAAGTTTTCGGGCTGCCCCTCGAAAACCCCGCACCCTGCCAGACCCAACACCGTGCTACAGCTAAGAACCGCAAAGAACTTTACACAGTACCTGTTAAGTAAGGACACATAAACTCCTCCTGTGGTGAACTAACTCCACCCACTATAGTTACCTATGGTGTCTTATGCACTGTAGTCCAAGGCATCGTGCACCGGTATTGTGATCACTTCCCCGAAAGAAAGCGACAGCAGTCAGCCAATGACCGAACAGACAGGTTCTTCGTTTACACCCTCACGACGCAAACTTATGCAGTTCGCAGCCTTTACCGGTGTGATCGGCGGTGCAGGTGCCCTCACTCTTGCCGGTGCTGAGGCCGCCGACACCGCAACGGGGAATATTTTTCCCTCCGACTTTTCCTACCCCCGCATCAGCGGCCCTTCGCTGGCGATGTGGGGAAGCTCTTCCATCTCCGGCCAGGGAGCTACCGAGGGTGTAAGCGCCAATCGTGACGCCCGCTTGCACGTGCTCTTAAGCCAGTACCTGGGAGTTCCGGTGCTCCCCTTCGGTACCGGCGGGGAAACCTCCAGCAATATTCTGGCGCGCCGGGGCGTCAGCGAATTTATCACCAAACTCGATTTCCCCCGCGCCGTCGTCCCCGGCTCGGGATCGGTGACTGTCACCCTCGCAAACTCACATATTGTGTGGAACGAGTCCACCTATTTTCCCGGATACGTGCAGGAAATACCGGGGGTTATTCGGGCAGTCACGGGCTCCCCCAACACCTACACCTTCACCCGTATGGGCGAGGGAGACACCCGATACGCCCCCGGCACCACCAGGGCTAACAGGTTTTATTCCTACCAGGAAAAAATTTCGCTCTCCTCCTACCATCTCATTCAGATTGGCCGAAATAATCTGCTCGAGCTCGACACCATCAAGGCGCACACCGCGGCCGCTTTTGCCATGGCCCCCGAGAGGACAATCGTGATGGGCCACTATGTAGTCAACGGTGACTCTAGGGACTCGGGACGTGCCAAGGCGGTAGCCGCTTATAACAGCTGGGCCACAGAAACCTACGGCAACCTCTTCATGAACCCGCAGCAGTACCTGCGCGAAACCACCAAAGAAACCTGGCTACGCTACGGCGATCTAGCCGGTTCCGGGGTCTGGAACTCGAACAGCGACACCGCTGACTACAACGACGGCCGCCCACCCAGGTCCCTCTACGCCGCCGACGGCACCCATCTCAACGGTTGGGGTTATCTGGCGCTTGCCCGTATGGTTGAGGCAAAAATCAACGATTTGGGCTGGTTCGCCGGTTAGTCGTGGCGGGGAAAAATTGGTTGCGGCCCCGGTAGCTCGCTCCCCGGTTGCAGAGCAGAATCGAGTTCGGCAAACACCCGTTTTTCCTGCGGTACAGCCAGCAGATCGAGCATTTTTTCCATGGAGGTGGGCATTACCGGTTGCACCAGAATCGCTACAATGCGTAGGGTTTCTGCGGTGGTGTAAAGTACCGTATTCATGCGTTCGGGGTCGGTTTTCTTGAGTTTCCAGGGTTCCTGTGCTGAGAAGTAGCGGTTGCAGTTGGCAATCACCTGCCAAATCCGCTCCAGGGCACGGTGAAACGCCTGGCTATCAAAATCTTCACGAACCCGCGGGTAAAGACCCCGCGCTTGCTCCAGCATTTTCCGGTCATCATCGGTGAAGGCGGCAGGGGCAGGTACCCTGCGCTCACAGTTTTTAGCGATCATGGACAGCGAGCGCTGTGCCAGGTTACCCAGATCGTTGGCTAAATCGGAGTTGATACGGTTCTTGATACCCTCGGCCGAGTAGGAGCCGTCTTGGCCGAAAGACACCTCACGGAGCAGAAAGAAACGGAGAGGGTCAAGCCCAAAAGAGTTCACCAGGTCTGCGGGGTCAACCACATTCCCCACCGATTTCGACATTTTTTCGCCGTCAACCAGCAGAAACCCGTGGGCGAAAACCCTGGTGGGCAGCTCCAATCCGGCAGACCAGAGAAAGGCGGGCCAGTAGATGGCGTGAAAACGGCTAATGTCTTTGCCGATGAGGTGCAAGTCGGCCGGCCAGAACTTTTGGAACAGTTCGTTTTCGGTATCGGGGTAGCCCAGGCCCGTAATGTAGTTGGTCAGAGCATCCACCCACACGTACATGACATGTTTGCTGTCACCGGGTACCGGTACCCCCCAGTCAAAGGTGGTGCGGGAGATGGAAAGATCGTTCAGGCCCGCGCGGACAAAGGCGGAGATCTCGTTGCGGCGGGTTTCGGGGAAGATGAATCCCTCGTCTTCGTAGAGTTTCAGCAAGCGGTCCCGGTATTTTGACAGGCGGAAGAAATATGATTCCTCCTCTGTCCACTCGACCTCGGTGCCGGTAGCGAGGGCGTAGCGCTGACCGTCTCTGAGCTCGGTTTCATCTTCGGCGTAGTAGGCTTCATCGCGAATGGAGTACCAGCCGGCATATTTATCGAGGTAGATATCGCCGTTTTCTTCCATTTTCTGCCAGATGGCCTGGGATGCCGGGTAGTGATCGCGGTCTGTTGTGCGAATAAAACGGTCGTAGGAGACTCCCAGCATGTCGTCCATGGCCCGAAACCGCGCAGAATTTTCGTCGGCTAGCTCCTGGGCTGTCTTCCGGTGTTGGGCTGCGGTGGTTTGCATCTTCTGCCCGTGCTCATCGGTGCCCGTCATAAAGCGCACGTCAAAGCCGTCTAGCCTTTTGAAGCGGGCCATGGCGTCGGCGGCTATCGCCTCGTAGGCATGTCCGATGTGGGGGGTGCCATTGGGGTAGGCGATGGCGGTGGTGATGTAGTACGGGGTAGAAGTCATGTGTTTTACTTTATCGCGACGGAATAAGTTTTATGAATTTTGCCAGACACCGCAGGATTCTAGTCTTCCAGGTTAACGGTAGCTGCACGGGAGGCGGCAACTACCCTCCGAACAGATTCAGCGACCTCAGGAGTGGGCGCAGAGTCCAGGGCCAAGACCGACACCGCGCTCTTACTTTTTTCAGAGCGAGAAACCTGCATGCTCGCAATATTAATGGAGGCGCTCCCCAGCAGGGTACCCATGGCCGCAATCATACCGGGTCGGTCTTCATACTCGAGGATCAGCAGATGGTCGGTGATCGGGATTTCGAGGTCGTAGCCGTTGATACCTGTGAGCTTCTGCACCAGTTTGGGCCCGGTAACCGTGCCGGCCACGGTAATCGTTCCGCCCGAAGACAGGGCGGCAGTTAACACCGTTTCATTGCGGAAATACTCGGATTCCGCGGTGGTCACCAGGTCGACCTCCACCCCGCGTTGTTCGGCAATCACGGGGGCATTAACGTATGAGACCTTGTCTGAAACCACATCGGTGAAAACACCTTTCAGGGCAGAGAGCTTCAGCGACGTGACATCTTTAGAGGCGATGTCGCCGGCTATTTTCACCTCTATCCGGGTGAGAGCTTCGCCGCCGCTGAGTGCGGTAAGGATACGGCCCAGGTTTTCGGCGAGGGGCACACCGGGGCGGACATCGCGGTCGATCGCGCCACCCGCCACGTTGACAGCATCGGGTACAAGATCCCCTTCCAGGGCCAGGCGCACCGAGCGGGCCACCGCAAGCCCAGCTTTCTCCTGCGCCTCAGCGGTGGAGGCTCCCAGGTGCGGGGTCGCCACCACATTGGGTAAAGAAACAAAATCAACATTCTCTGGGGGCTCTGTCACAAAAACATCCACCGCGGCACCGGCAATTTCGCCGGTACGCAGGGCGGTATTGAGGTCTACCTCATCAATCAGACCGCCGCGGGCCACATTCACCACGTAGGCGGTCTTTTTCATTTTTTTAAAAGATTCAGCATTAATCATGCCCAGAGTTTCGGGGGTCCGAGGCATATGGATGGTAAGGAAATCTGCCCGCTGTACCAGATCGTCGAGCTCCACCAGCTCCACACCCAACGATGATGCTCGTGCCGAGGTCACAAAGGGGTCGTAGGCAATGAGCTCGGTCCCAAAAGCCTTGAGGCGCTCAGCGACCAGGCCCCCGATACGGCCCAGCCCGATAATGCCCACGGTCTTTTCGTAGAGCTCCACACCGGAGTACTGGGAGCGCTTCCACAGCCCCTCCTTCAGCGAAGAATTCGCCTGCGCAATATTGCGGGCAAGACCCAGAATATGACCGACCGTCAGTTCTGCCGCCGAGATAACGTTGGAGGTGGGGGCGTTGACTACCATCACACCGGCACGGGTGGCCGCTCTCATATCAACATTGTCGAGCCCCACACCGGCGCGGGCAATCACCTTCAACCGGCCAGCAGCGTTGATAGCTTCTTCGTCAACCCGCGTTGCCGAGCGCACCAGGATCGCGTCGGCATCGGCAAGAGCACCCAGAAGCCGGGGACGATCCGTACCGTCTACTGTCCTCACCTCAAAATCGGGGCCCAGGGCCTCGAGGGTTGCCGGAGAGAGTTCCTCAGCGATAAGCACAACTGGTTTTTTTGTCACGATGTTTTTCCTTCGCGCATCTCCACCGGTCCAAGCACAGGCTCGGGCCAGTGGCGTTTCTTTGGACAGGCTAAGGGTGCCGGTACCCGCAGCGGGCTAACCGGCACCCCGGCACGGGGCTGCCCGTGTTATCGGATTACTGTCTAGCCCGCCGGTGGCGGGCACACAAAACCTCAGAGAATTCCCCGGTGGGAAAGCTAGCGGGCAACACTGCCTTCGGTGTAGTCATCGCTGGCCTTGTTCCAGGAGAAGAGTTTGCGTAGTTCACGCCCGGTGGCCTCAATGGGGTGGGCCTCACCCCGGGCACGCAACTTCTTGAACTCGGGGCCTCCGGCTGCCTGGTCTTCCATAAAACGTCGGGCAAAAGTGCCATCTTGAATATCGGCGAGCACAGCCTTCATGTTTTCTTTCACGTTGGGTGTGATCACGCGCGGGCCCGAAATGTAGTCGCCGTACTCGGCGGTATCGGAGCATGACCAGCGCTGCTTGGTGATTCCGCCCTCGTTGATGAGATCAACAATGAGTTTCAGCTCGTGGCACACCTCAAAGTAGGCGATCTCCGGCTGGTAGCCGGCTTCGGTGAGGGTCTCAAAACCGTACTGGATCAGCTGGGATACGCCGCCGCAGAGCACGGCCTGCTCACCGAACAGGTCGGACTCAGTCTCCTCCGTGAAGGTGGTCTCAATAACCCCTGCACGGGTGGCTCCCAGGGCCTTTGCATACGAGAGCGCAAGAGCTAGCGCAGACCCCGATGCGTCGACTTCCACCGCAACCAGTGCGGGTACGCCCCGGCCTGTCTCGTATTCACGGCGCACCGTGTGGCCCGGGCCCTTGGGGGCAACCATAGCCACGTCCACACCGGACGGGGCCTCAATGTAGCCAAAACGAATATTGAACCCGTGGGCAAAGAAAATGGCGTCCCCCTCTTCAAGATGGGGCAGGATCTGATTTTTATAAACCTCTGCCTGTACCTGGTCCGGGGTCAGGATCATGACCAGGTCGGCTTCCTGTGCTGCCTCGGACACAGACAGCACGGTAAACCCTTCAGCCTCCGCTTTTTCCCGTGATTTTGAGCCTTCTGTCAGGCCGATACGAACATCGACACCGGAGTCACGAAGGTTCTGGGCATGGGCTTGGCCCTGTGAGCCGAACCCGATGATCGCCACCTGGCGTCCCTGGATGACGGAGAGGTCGGCGTCGTCGTTGTAGTAGATTTTTGCTGCCATGTTGGGTGGTGTCTCCTTGCTAGATTTTTACCGGGGTAATTCCCCGGAATGCTATGGGTCATTCCCTATAGTCTCACGGGTAGCCCCTCTGGATTACCCGCGCACGGGTATGACTAGTATCGAAGAGCTTTTTCGCTCATGGACCGGGGCCCGCGAGACAGCCCGAGCGTTCCCGCCCGCACAATCTCCCGAACACCGAAAGGCTCAAGCACATCGAGGAATGCGTTGAGTTTCTCGGCTGAGCCGGTTGCCTCAATCACCACGGACTCGGTGGAGACATCGATGATTGAGGCACGAAACAGGTCGGCGGCCTGGGTTACCTGCAGCCTGGCCTGCGAGTCGGCTTTCACTTTGACCATGATGTGGTCGCGCTGCACCGAGGTTTCCGGTGGCAGCTCAACTATTTTCAGCACGTGGACCAGTTTGTTGAGCTGCTTGGTCACCTGTTCAAGCAGGATACCGTCTGCGTCGACCACCACCGTGATACGGGAAATCCCCGGAACTTCAGTGGTACCCACCGCCAGGGAATCAATGTTGAACATGCGGCGGGCAAAGAGTCCGGATACCCGGGCGAGGACGCCGGGCTTGTCCTCAACGAGAACCGAGAGTGTGTGGCGGCCCATGGCTAAACCTCGCTTCCAAAGTCTGGTGACATATCTTTGGCAATGTGGATCAGGTCGTTGGAGACCCCGGAGGGCACCATGGGCCACACCATGGCGTCGGGGCTCACGGTAAAGTCAACAACCACGGGGCGGTCGTTGATATCCAGTGCTTCCTGTACGGTCGCATCAACGTCTGCGTCCGTTTCACAGCGCAGGCCCGCGCAGCCGTAGGCTTCGGCAAGTTTCACAAAGTCGGGGATGCGCGCGGTGCCAGAGCCTGTGTGTAGGTGGGTGTTTGAGTATCGGCCGTCGTAGAAAAGATTCTGCCACTGGCGCACCATGCCCAGGGACGAGTTGTTGATGATCGCGACTTTGATGGGGATATTATTGTGTGCGCAGGTGGCAAGTTCCTGGTTGGTCATCTGAAAACAGCCGTCCCCGTCGATAGCCCACACGACCGAGTTGGGCCGGGCTACTTTAGCCCCCATGGCGGCAGGGACAGCGTAGCCCATAGTTCCCAGACCTGCGGAGTTGATAAAGTGTCTGGGCTTTTCGTGGTTGATAAAGTGCGCGGACCACATCTGGTGCTGTCCTACCCCGGTCACGTAGTAGGCTTCGGGACCGGAGAGCGCTGATATCCTACCGATGACATACTGGGGCGAACCCAAGCCGTCATTGGTTGGGGTGTACCCCAGCGGGTAGTTCTTTGTGAGCCGGTTGAGAATCTGCCACCAGGGGCCCAGGTCGGGTAGCCGGTTTGAGAAATCTTTTTCAAGTATGTCGTTGAGTTCGGGCAGCACATATTTGAGGTTGCCCACAATGGGAACATCTGCCCGCCTAATCTTGGAGATCTCTGCGGGGTCAACATCGATATGGATCACCTTTGCCCCGGGTGCAAAAGAGGAAACTACACCGGTGACACGGTCATCGAACCTAGCGCCGAGGGCTACGAGGAGGTCTGCTTTCTGCATGGCGGTCACCGCGGGTACGGTTCCGTGCATGCCCGGCATACCGAGGTTTTGCGGGTCTGAGTCAGGGTATGCTCCGCGGGCTGTGAGGGTGGTGACCACAGGGGCCCCGGTCATTTTTGCCAGCCGGGTGAGTTCACCGGTGGCACCGGCCCGCACCGTGCCGCCGCCCACGTAGAGCACCGGCCGATGTGATTCTGCGATGAGACGGGCGGCCTCACGGATCTGTTTGGAGTGGCCGCGTGTTACCTCGGTGTAGCCGCGGACTTCTGTGGTGGGTGGCCAGGAAAAATCCATCATTCCCTGCTGGGCGTCTTTGGTGATGTCCACCAGTACCGGCCCCGGTCGGCCCGTTGCAGCCAAACGGAAGGCGGTTGCGATACAGCGGGGAATTTCTTGGGCCTCACGCACCATAAAGGAGTGTTTGGTGATTGGCATGGTCATGCCAACAATATCTGCTTCTTGAAAGGCATCGGTGCCCAGCACCGCGGAGCTCACCTGCCCTGTGATGGCGACCAGGGGCACCGAGTCCATGTTTGCGTCTGCCAGGGGGGTGAGCAGGTTGGTGGCTCCGGGGCCGGAGGTTGCTATGCAGACTCCTACCCTGCCGGTGGCCAGGGCGTAACCCTGTGCGGCGTGGCCGGCTCCTTGTTCGTGGCGCACCAGAATATGGTTTATTTTTTGCGAGTCAAAGAGCGGGTCATAGGTGGGGAGGATTGCGCCACCGGGGAGGCCGAAGAGGTCGGTGACACCCAGCATTTCAAGGGAACGCACGATAGCTTCTGAACCTGTCATGCGCTCAGGTTTCTGAGCCTCATGGGTTGCGGTATCACCGGTACGGCGGCCTATATTTTTGGCGACTGCCGCCGGGGTTATTGGTCCCGTAGTCATCTTTGAGTCCTTGAGAAGGTATTTATGTTTCAGGTGGTGGTTGGGGAAACGCCGGGGCGGTTCTCTTGCTGTCTTTGCTTTATCTTGGTGGCTGCCTCGGTTGGAGTCAAAGCCGTCTCACAGTTCAAAATGCTGTAGCGGGGTATTCGCGTGAGCTTCAGTATATGTGATTCAAGATTCGACGGTAAAATGTGACTCCTTTGTTAAGGAAGGTTAACCGGGGTGCTTAACATATCGACCTCGCCGGGGTTACGGCCTAGACTTGAAGCTATGACTAAGGGAACACTGTCGAGCGAGGATATTACTGACATTCTTCATCCCATTTTTGATGAGCAGATTATCAATTACGGGGCCTATAACCTTATTTTTGTCACGGGGTCTGCTGTCTACCGCAACCCCGATATTGCGGGGCAGCAGGAGGGCGGTCAGCATTCTTATCTTCTCGGTTATCGTGAGAGTCCGCGTGAGATAGTGATAGCGCCGTTGGCTTTGCCCCGGGTGGAGCCTGCGGGTACGCCGATCTCTATTGATACCACCAACGTGCTTCGAACCTATGTGCTCAATGAGAACACTTTCGGTATTGAGTCGACCAACGGGTCTTCTTTTGTGCTGCGGCTTGACCCGCTGGTGGAGGTTGAGGCAGAGGCGGGGCGGGGAACCCTTGAGCAGAAGAGGGATATTGAGGATTTTCAGCAGTTTTTGGGCCCTTGGCTTGCGGAAAGCGAAATTGATCTCTGGCGTTAAGTCGGCAGGTTGGCCTGTAGGTGCCGGCCGGTGTGCCTGACCTCTCCCCCGCCGGGTTTGCGCGGGGGTTGAAAGCTGTGTATAGTTTTTATTCGTTGCCGCGAGGCGACGTACAGATGAATTTATGCGCCTCTAGCTCAATTGGCAGAGCAATTGACTCTTAATCAATGGGTTGTGGGTTCAAGTCCCACGGGGCGCACCAGGAAAGGCCCGGCTAGATAGCCGGGCCTTTTGCTGTACTGTGCGGTTCTTGCCGACTGAGTGTGCTGGGGTTTCCTTCTCTCCCCGGCTACTATCCCCCTAAATGGGGACAGTAATGTTCTGGACTTTCAACGGTTTTCCTCAAGAATGGTGAAGTAAGAACAACACCCCGTATGCACCAATAACTGTTGAAAGGATTGATTGTTATGTCTACTCCGCTTCCTGCTCTACCAGCCGGTAGCGGTGATACCGGCCCTTACC
>NZ_JBUZLI010000009.1:0-2174 GCF_055285355.1 Rothia sp. 18CD1-1
CCACAGACTGGTCCCTGTTCGAAGAAGGCGACCCCGCCCCAGGAGAACCAGACAGCTGGTCCCGAATCATTAACATGTGGAACAGGAAAGCAGAAGCACTCAACACAGCCCTCAATTCCTACACCAGCATGGGAGAAATCACCGGCCAAGGCTATAAAATCCGTTACCTCAACGACAACACCAAAGCAGCCCACGAACTCACCAGCCTCATCCAGCAAGAACTCTACCGTATGGGCTCTACCGCCCAAGACTGGCACACCGCCCTGACCACTCTACGCTCCCGAGCCCACACCGCTCACACCCAAGCCACCGAAGCCGCTGAGACCATGGCCGATCTAGCCACCAAAATCGCCTGTTACGAAGCCGATCTAGCCACCCTAGAACCCGGGTCTCTCACCCATATAGACGTTCAGCACCAGCTAGACATCTTCCGCCAACGCTACGACGATGCCGCCCAGGTTTTAACTGCCCAACGAGCTATCGTGACCGGTATCGCTAACGAACATCGTGAATACGAGGCTGATCTCAAAGAACGCTACGTGTTGAAAAAGGTTCGTGATCTAGCCTCGGTTGCTCGGGGTAACCTGGGGCTACCGACCGGGTCTTCTCCCTATTCCGGTGGGTATTCAGACGGTACCGGGATTTTCGAGCTTTCTGCGGAAGCGACTCTGGGTCACCCGCCCGTCTCTTACGAGGACCTGGCCACGCTACAGGCTAAGACCGCAGACTCCCCAGAAGCCTTGAGTAAGTATCTGGCTGCTTTGATGCTGCTGAGCCCGGCCGAGTTAGCCGAGTACGCCAGACGCTACCCGGGCATAGCCCGTCTTCCTCTTGAGGTAACCGGTGACGGGGTAGCTAACGCCCAGCTCATCCGACACTGGTGGGACACGGACAATCCCAAGGCTAGCCAGGGATTAGACGATGCTCAAAGAAAAGCAATGATTACTACCATGTCCGGGTTCGTGGGTAATCTGGACGGGATCCCTTACACAGACCGGGACCAGGCCAATCGTGTCCTGTTGGATTATTATCTCAACCACCCAGACTTTGAGAAAAACAGCTTCCTCACCCCAACAGCCAGAGAAACACTGCTACTGATCAAAACACGACTAGAAGATGAAAGAGATGGTGTTCCTCGGGGTCTTATTAATCTGGATCTGTCGAATATGGCCCCGGGCTCTCGTCCAGGAGCAGGCTTCCGGGATGTCCCTTACGATACCGAGTCTTCTGATGATGTGTTGACCTCGCTAGCGTTCGGGGATCTGGATCAGGCTGAGGCAGTGACTGTTTTCAACCCGGGTATGCTCAACTATCCTCTCACCAGTCTGGACCCTACTAACGGGGACATGGCCGGCATGGGACAAGACATGTACAGAGACCAACAAGAAGCATATAAACATAAAAATACTGGTCAGGACACTAGTCATGCGGTGTTGATTAATCTTAACTATGTCACCCCGCAAAGCGGGGACGTGCTGGCCATGGGCGATGCTAAGCGGGCGGCCCAGCGTAATGCTAACCAGGTAGATGCTTTGAACGTTCTTGGGGATAACAGGCGTGAGGTTTACCTGTGGAGTCATTCTTACGGGTCGACCACGACCGGAGAAACCATTAAGGAAGTCGGTACCCCGGTATCAGCGATCTATAACGTCGGTTCTGCCGGTTATGATGATCACGTACCTCTGGGTAATTCCTCGCTCGCTCATGATGCTGCTGATCTTGAGCACCTCGCCAAAGATGACCAGGGCAGGCCACAAATGTACTCGACTCTCGCTGATGCGGATAAGATAGCCAGGATCGGGCAGAAGACTAGCGGGCGTGTGGATCCACGGGATTTTTATAATAGTTTTGAGGTTTCATCTGAGGAATCTGCTGATGGGCAGTATTCGGCTGTGGAAGGGCATCCGGTCCACCCTCAGGAAGGGGTCGGTTATAACAGTCCGGGATCGAATTCTTATCGTAGCGGTATTTTGATTACTACCGGTCAGGCTGAGCAGATCCCGGATACAGAGATCCGCTACCGGGAAGGGCTAAGCGATCAGCAGAAAGAGATGAAGAAGCGAGAGGAAGACATGAGACATTATCGGTCTTACTAGCCAGGGGATTTTCATCAATATTACTGGTCGAAACCTCAGGAAATGGGTATGTGATGGCTAGAAAGCTTTCTGTTTATC
>NZ_JBUZLI010000010.1:0-1281 GCF_055285355.1 Rothia sp. 18CD1-1
CCGAAAGCTCCTTGACCCCCGGAAAAGGAGAAAAACGCTCCGTCGCGGTCGTTATCACCTGATGAGCAAAATCAGTACGCCCTACATAAGCTTTCTGTGCCTCATCCCAGCGCTGCTTAAACTCATCATCACTCATAGAGCCATAAACAGCCTCAGCCTCCCTTTTATAATCATCATAACTCTTCTTCTTTTCCTCGCCCTGCTTATCTTTCTCTCTATCGTTGTATAGTTTTTGGCCGTTTCTGTTCTCTTTTCCTGCTGCGAGGTTGTGCTGTAGGTTGAGCTGGTAGATCAGTCTGTTGGTCTCTTCTTCGGTCAGGCCTAGCTGTTGGTAGACCGTGCTCATATCATGGGTGATTAATTCCCAGGGAAGCTGTTCCGGGACCGGTACCAGCCCCGAGGTAACGTCCCAACGAACCGCATCAAAACCCCCGCCACCATAAACAGCCCGACCCAGGACCACCAGAAAAAGATACTCCCGACTCGCCTGCGGAAGACCAGCAAACGACTCATGCCCATCAATTCCCTGCTTGATGCGGTACATCAGGTACACGGTCTCATGGCTGAACCCGTACTGCTCCACCAAAGGATAAAGAAACTCAGCCGTCTCAGCATCCACACTATAGGTTTCGGCCATCTGTTTCACAAAGTCGGCCAGGCCAGCATCCTGCGCCTTATCCTTAGCCGTGGTTTCGAAATCGGTTAACAGAAAATTGATCGGCTCAGACACGCCCCTATGGGTCACCGTCACTCGTGAGGCCAACACCCGGGCCGGAGCAAAATCGTACTGATCCCCCAACCTCCTAGACTCCCAGTCATACTCGCCCCGGATCTCATCCACCTCCCGCTGGGCAGCCTCAATCACCCACCGCTGCTCCATCACCTGTTCCTGCAAACCCCGGTCACCGGTCGGGCCACCGACCAGCCACAACCAGGTAGGATCAGGGACAGCACTGGCAGCGATCTCCTCCTCGTAGAAAGCGATCTTCCTCTGCAGATCATCAATGATCTGCTGAGCCTCATCAGCCCTTCGCCAAGCCAGCCCAGCCCGGATCTGCATATCCTCTAACCGGTTGACCCACATCCGTGCCACATAGGCAGCCTGCTCATACTGCTCCACCATAGAACCTAGATACTCACTGGTCTGGATACACATCAGCTCCAGCTGACGGAAGGCTTCTCCCTCAGCATCCAGGCTGGTATGGGCTACCATCCGCTGTCTCATCCGATCAAAAGCCAGACCCCGGCTCTCAAAATCAGCAACCACCCGACCCCACCCGT
>NZ_JBUZLI010000011.1:0-5341 GCF_055285355.1 Rothia sp. 18CD1-1
GGGGTGTTGTGCTTCTGTGAGGGGCTTGGTTTGCCTGTGATTGATACCAAGAATTTATGTATTGATATGTTGTGAATGACCGTGATGGTTTCAATAACGATGCAATAGATATGGGTATTCTTGTATATTTGTATTTTATGTTTATGTTGAATTTGAGACCGGGTTTTCATGCTTTCTTTTAGTTATTGTTTTGTAACGGAGAGTTTGATCCTGGCTCAGGACGAACGCTGGCGGCGTGCTTAACACATGCAAGTCGAACGCTGAAGCCCTTGGTGCTTGCACCGGGGTGGATGAGTGGCGAACGGGTGAGTAATACGTGAGTAACCTGCCTTTGACTCTGGGATAAGCCTGGGAAACTGGGTCTAATACCGGATATGACTACTTCCTGCATGGGATGGTAGTGGAAAGGGCTATGTACTGGTTGAAGATGGGCTCACGGCCTATCAGCTAGACGGTGGGGTAATGGCTCACCGTGGCGACGACGGGTAGCCGGCCTGAGAGGGTGACCGGCCACACTGGGACTGAGACACGGCCCAGACTCCTACGGGAGGCAGCAGTGGGGAATATTGCACAATGGGCGCAAGCCTGATGCAGCGACGCCGCGTGAGGGATGACGGCCTTCGGGTTGTAAACCTCTTTCAGCACCGAAGAAGCGGAAGTGACGGTAGGTGCAGAAGAAGCGCCGGCTAACTACGTGCCAGCAGCCGCGGTAATACGTAGGGCGCGAGCGTTGTCCGGAATTATTGGGCGTAAAGAGCTTGTAGGCGGTTTGTCGCGTCTGCTGTGAAAGGCTGGGGCTTAACCCTGGTTTTGCAGTGGGTACGGGCAGGCTAGAGTGCAGTAGGGGAGACTGGAATTCCTGGTGTAGCGGTGAAATGCGCAGATATCAGGAGGAACACCGATGGCGAAGGCAGGTCTCTGGGCTGTAACTGACGCTGAGAAGCGAAAGCATGGGGAGCGAACAGGATTAGATACCCTGGTAGTCCATGCCGTAAACGTTGGGCACTAGGTGTGGGGGACATTCCACGTTTTCCGCGCCGTAGCTAACGCATTAAGTGCCCCGCCTGGGGAGTACGGCCGCAAGGCTAAAACTCAAAGGAATTGACGGGGGCCCGCACAAGCGGCGGAGCATGCGGATTAATTCGATGCAACGCGAAGAACCTTACCAAGGCTTGACATGTACTGGATCGCTCTAGAGATAGGGTTTCCCTTTGGGGCTGGTATACAGGTGGTGCATGGTTGTCGTCAGCTCGTGTCGTGAGATGTTGGGTTAAGTCCCGCAACGAGCGCAACCCTCGTTCTATGTTGCCAGCACGTGATGGTGGGGACTCATAGGAGACTGCCGGGGTCAACTCGGAGGAAGGTGGGGATGACGTCAAATCATCATGCCCCTTATGTCTTGGGCTTCACGCATGCTACAATGGCCGGTACAATGGGTTGCGATACTGTGAGGTTGAGCTAATCCCAAAAAGCTGGTCTCAGTTCGGATTGGGGTCTGCAACTCGACCCCATGAAGTCGGAGTCGCTAGTAATCGCAGATCAGCAACGCTGCGGTGAATACGTTCCCGGGCCTTGTACACACCGCCCGTCAAGTCACGAAAGTTGGTAACACCCGAAGCCGGTGGCCTAACCTGTGTGGGGGGAGCCGTCGAAGGTGGGATTGATGATTGGGACTAAGTCGTAACAAGGTAGCCGTACCGGAAGGTGCGGCTGGATCACCTCCTTTCTAAGGAGCTCAACTGTTTGATGGTTGGCTGTGTTTGTTCACGAGTGTTGGACGCATGGTTTGCTCATGGGTGGAATGTTGGTTACAGGTGGTTTGTGTGTGTTTGATCGGATGAGGCGCATTGTTGGGTTTTGAGGCAATAGGGCCTGTGTGGCTGCTGGCCTGGGGACCGGGGAGAGTGTTTTTTCTGTGGTTTCTTGGGTTGGTTGTTGTCTTGGTTGTTGTTTGAGAACTGTATAGTGGACGCGAGCATCTTCTGGGAACTGCGTGATGGGTGGGCTGCTGCACTGTGGTGGTTTGCTTGTTGTGTTGGTTCTTGTTTGTGAATGATCTTATGTATTGATATGTGTGTTTGTAAGTTGTGAAGGGCACACGGTGGATGCCTTGGCATCAGGAGCCGATGAAGGACGTGTGAATCTGCGATAAGCCTCGGGGAGTCGATAACAGGGCGTTGATTCGAGGATTTCCGAATGGGGAAACCTAGCAAGCTGTGATGGTTTGTTACCGCTGGTTGAATGTATAGGCCGGTTGGGGGGAACGCGGGGAAGTGAAACATCTTAGTACCTGCTGGAAGAGAAAATAAGTGAATGATTCTGTTAGTAGTGGCGAGCGAAAGCGGAAGAGACTAAACCTGTGGTGTGTGATGACCGGTTGAGGGTTGCATTGCAGGGGTTGTGGGAGCTGGACGTGGTGGGTTCAACCGCTCACCGGATTGTGCGTGTTGTGTAGGTGAATGTCCTTGGGATGGGCGGCCGGAGAGGGTGAGAGTCCCGTAGCTGGTTCATGATGCGTGGGGTTTGTTTGGTGTCCCGAGTAGCACAGGACTCGTGGAATTTTGTGTGAATCTGCCAGGACCACCTGGTAAGTCTAAATACTTTCTGATGACCGATAGTGGAGTAGTACCGTGAGGGAAGGGTGAAAAGTACCCCGGGAGGGGAGTGAAATAGTACCTGAAACCGTGTGCTTACAAGCCGTCAGAGCCTTGTCTTTGTGGTGGGGTGATGGCGTGCCTTTTGAAGAATGAGCCTGCGAGTTAGTGTTTTGTCGCGAGGTTAACCCGTGTGGGGTAGTCGTAGCGAAAGCGAGTCTGAACAGGGCGTGTGAGTGGCAGGATCTAGACCCGAAGCGGAGTGATCTATCCATGGCCAGGGTGAAGCACGTGTAAGAGCGTGTGGAGGCCCGAACCCACCTAGGTTGAAAACTGGGGGGATGAGTTGTGGATAGGGGTGAAAGGCCAATCAAACTCTGTGATAGCTGGTTCTCCCCGAAATGCATTTAGGTGCAGCGTTGCGTGTTGCTTGTCTGAGGTAGAGCTACTGGTTGGTTGATGGGCCGTATTGGTTACTGACGTCAGCTAAACTCCGAATGCGGGTAAGTGTAAGCGTGGCAGTGAGACAGTGGGGGATAAGCTTCATTGTCGAGAGGGAAACAGCCCAGATCATCGATTAAGGTCCCTAAGCGTGTACTAAGTGGGAAAGGATGTGGAGTTGCTGAGACAACCAGGAGGTTGGCTTAGAAGCAGCCATCCTTGAAAGAGTGCGTAATAGCTCACTGGTCAAGTGATTCTGCGCCGATAATGTAGCGGGGCTCAAGTACACCACCGAAATCGTGGCAATGATGATGAAATGTTTTTTGTTGTTGTTGGGTAGGGGAGCGTCGTGTGTCCGGTGAAGCTGTGGTGTGAACTGATGGTGGAGGGTACGCGAGTGAGAATGCAGGCATGAGTAGCGATACGCGGGTGAGAATCCCGTGCGCTGGATGATCAAGGGTTCCAGGGTCAAGTTCGTCTTCCCTGGGTTAGTCGGGGCCTAAGGCGAGGCCGTCAGGCGTAGTCGATGGATAACGGGTTGATATTCCCGTACCGGTGAAGGACCGTCCATACTGATATTCTGATGCTAACCGTGTGTGCTGGTTCCTGATCCTTGCTCCTTCTTTTTTGTGGGGGTTTGGTGTTGGTTCTGGTGGATGCGGGGTCCAAGGGGTGGAGGTAAGCGTGTTAACAGGTGTGACGCAGGAAGGTAGCCAAGCCACGCGGTGGTTGTCGTGGTCTAAGCGTGTAGGGTGCCCGGTTGTTAAATGCGCCGGGTGTGGGCCTGAGGCGTGATGGGACCCCCTTTTTTTGTGGGGGGATTTGGTGATCCTATGCTGTCGAGAAAAGCATCGGCGTGAGGTTTGAACCGCCCGTACCTAAACCGACACAGGTGATCAGGTAGAGAATACTAAGGCGTTCGAGTGAATCATGGTTAAGGAACTCGGCAAAATGTCCCCGTAACTTTGGGAGAAGGGGAGCCTGGAGCGTGAGCCACTCAAGCGGTGGGGAGCGTGTAAGGGTCGCAGAGACCAGGGGGAAGCGACTGTTTATCAAAAACACAGGTCCGTGCGAAGTTGTAAGACGATGTATACGGACTGACTCCTGCCCGGTGCTGGAAGGTTAAGAGGACTGGTTAGCCCCTTTTTGTGGGGGCGAAGCTAGGAATTTAAGCCCCAGTAAACGGCGGTGGTAACTATAACCATCCTAAGGTAGCGAAATTCCTTGTCGGGTAAGTTCCGACCTGCACGAATGGAGTAACGACTTCCCTACTGTCTCAACCATGAGCTCGGTGAAATTGCAGTACGAGTAAAGATGCTCGTTTCGCGCAGCAGGACGGAAAGACCCCGTGACCTTTACTATAGTTTGGTATTGGTGTTTGGTGCGGCTTGTGTAGGATAGGTGGGAGACTGTGAAGCATTCACGCTAGTGGGTGTGGAGTCGTTGTTGAAATACCACTCTGGTTGTTCTGGATGTCTAACTTGGGCCCATGATCTGGGTCAGGGACAGTGCCTGATGGGTAGTTTAACTGGGGCGGTTGCCTCCTAAAGTGTAACGGAGGCGCCCAAAGGTTCCCTCAGTCTGGTTGGTAATCAGGTGTTGAGTGTAAGTGCACAAGGGAGCTTGACTGTGAGACTGGCGGGTCGAGCAGGGACGAAAGTCGGGACTAGTGATCCGGCGGTACGTTGTGGAACGGCCGTCGCTCAACGGATAAAAGGTACCTCGGGGATAACAGGCTGATCTTGCCCAAGAGTTCATATCGACGGCATGGTTTGGCACCTCGATGTCGGCTCGTCGCATCCTGGGGCTGGAGTTGGTCCCAAGGGTTGGGCTGTTCGCCCATTAAAGCGGTACGCGAGCTGGGTTCAGAACGTCGTGAGACAGTTCGGTCCCTATCCGCTGCGTGCGTTGGAGAATTGAGAAAGGCTGTCCTTAGTACGAGAGGACCGGGACGGACGAACCTCTGGTATGTCAGTTGTACCGCCAGGTGCATGGCTGATTGGCTACGTTCGGGAGGGATAACCGCTGAAAGCATCTAAGTGGGAAGCCTGTTTCGTGATGAGTTCTCCTGGCAACGTGTGTTGTGTGAGGTTCCCTGTAGATGACGGGGTTGATAGGCCAGGTATGGGAGCAAGGACTGAAGACTTGTGGAGTTGACTGGTACTAATAGACCGAAGGCTTACATATTTTCATGCGTGTGTAGGGTTGTTGTGGGTGTGCGTCCGCTGTATGGTTTTGAGATAACAAATGAGGTGGAGCCCTACCCCCCTTCTTGGGGGGTGGGGCTCTCTTCTTGTATTAAGGGT